>NZ_JBIWOX010000009.1:0-291961 GCF_044767975.1 Streptomyces sp. NPDC101181
ACCCCCCCGGATCATGAACAACAAGGGGGGGAATTCATGCCGGACCCGAAGGCCGGAGGCCCCATTGCGGAGCCACGTAGAAGGTAACGGGGGGGCTCTGCGCGTGAATTCGATGACATCAGGCCATGCGACGACCGACAGCCCGAAGCAGGCAGACGTTCCCCTCACGATAGACCGTCCGTCACGCCGTCGGCGACGGCGTGATATGCCGTACGAAGCAAGCGATGTGACGCGACGTCATTGCGTCGGACCACGCCAGTAGCACCTCGCTCGGCGACAGGTCCGGGACGTGCACGACGCTGATGCCGATGAGCGTCAGCTCCGGCAGTAGCCCCGGGACGAACCCGACAGCGCGCCCTAGCCGGATATGCGCGGTGTAGTGGTCCGCGTCCGGCACCACCGGCCTGGGCCTCCACGGGTACGCGGTGCGATCCACTTCGGCCGAGTACGCGGCCTGATTTTCGGTGTCCGACCAGAGCGGGAATACCTCGTCGGCCGGCTCGGCCCGCTGCATCACATAGCGGGAGGCGAGTCGGTGCGTCCAGGTGAGGAACGCGACGGTGGGACCGGACCACCTCGTTGTCGATACCGCGCCGGCCGAACGGTGACCGCACGACCGCTACGTCCGCGTCTCAGGCACGGACCTCGTCGAGCTGGGTTTCTCCGTCCACCACACAATAAATGGCTCGCGACAACGCCAGCTGTGTCATCCCCATTCGCGAGGCGGCTCCACGGAAGGTCCCCTCTCGGGCCACCGCCAACAGGTATCGGGAATTTCTCAATTCAATCTCCGCAGCTACCTCCCCCTATTCCAGAATCGCCTTCATGCCCGGCAGGCATGCCCCGATGCCGTCAGGGCCTTGGACACAGGTGACCACCGCAGTCCTTCCTTGAGGTTCAAGCGGAAGAAACGGAGCTGGAAAATGGCACGTAAGGCAGTCGTCACAGGGGGAACCGGGGCGTCGGTATCCACGTGGCCACGGGGCTGAGGCAGGAGGGCGTCGACGTCGTCGTTCTGGGCCGGGCCCCCGGCCGTGGTGCGGAGGCGGTCCGCCGGATCGGAGGGACCGCCCGTTTCGTCCAGGCGCATCTGTCTTCTCCGGACGAGGTCCGGGCGGCAGCGGCCCGGCTCGCCCGCACATCCTGGACCTCGCGGAGGAACTGCGCGGCAGTGGTGTGTCCGTGCTGGTCGTGGACCCCGTGGGGCCGGGGGCGGCATTGACACCCAACGACGCGGAGATGACCCCCGATATTCTTCCGCCCGACCTGCGCGGTCTCTGGGGTGGGATCCAGCCCAGCCTGATGCTGCCGCAGGACGCCGCTCGCTACGAGCGTCGCCGCGGCCACCGACCCGCTCTCCGACGGCCTGCCCGGTGTGGTCCTCGGTCCCGACGCGAAGCCATCCGACGACCTCACGAGATAGGTCACTCCGGAGATCTCGGCGTCGGCCCGGACGCTGACCCGCCGTGTGCTCGCCCGCTGAACCGCGCCACGTGCGCGGGACGACGCATCCGGCACCAGCGACACGGAACAGTTGCCCACAACACAGCGTAGTGACAGCGCCGACCCACCAGCAGGGGATGCCGGACCCGGCGCGCACTGCGGCGGTACGCGCCGAGCTCGGCGAATAAGGCGTGTTTCAGAAGTCGCGCCTGCCGAGCTCTGGGCGACGACGCGACTTCTACCGCTGAAAGGGGTTACCAAGTGAATGGTGAAGACGACATCGGACAGGGCGCACAGAATGCGAGCCTACCGACCCCACGGGTACAGAACGCCGACAACGAAGAGCCGGCCCTGCGGTCGATGGCCATGCTGCTGTCCTCGGCGGAGAACCTGGTGGTCGTCGCCGGGCTGAGCGGGCAGTTGGCCGCCCCGGTGGGGAAGCAACACGTTGATGCCCTACGCCGCGGACATCGCGGTAGAGGTCGGAGGGGTCCGCATCACCCGGGAAACTTCGTCCATGCCGACGCCACGGGCGCAGTGGTCATCCCTGCCGCCAGCCTGAACCGGGTCATCGAGAAAGCCGCCTCCATCGACGCCGAGGACGCCCGGTTCGCTCAAACGATTCGTGAGGAGACACTGCCTTCGTGAGAAGCCGATAAGGAGCGGAAGCGCTCAACTTGAGAACACGCGCCGGTTAAACAGGAGAAAGGACTACGCACATGACGATCGCCGTACTCGGAGCCACCGGGGGACAAGGAGGCGCTGTCCTGGCCGCCCTGCGGTCGGCGGGTCAGCCCGTCCGCGCAGTCGTACGTGATCCACGAACCGCTAGAGCCCAGGCCCTGGCGGCCTCCGGCATCGAACTCGCCCAAGCTGACCTCACCGATCCCGACGCTCTTGCCCGAGCCTTCGACGGAGCAAGCGCGGCCTTTGCGGTGACCACTCCATTCGGGGAAGGGATGGACGCGGAGAAACAGCAAGGCATCGCCATCGTGGATGCGGCAGGACGTGCCTCGCTGCCCTTCCTCGTGATGGCATCTGTGGCCAGCGCGGACCGAAATACCGGCATCCCCCACTTCGAGACGAAGGCCCATATCGAGAAAGCCCTTGCGGAGTCGGGCCTGCCGGCCACAGTCGTCGCCCCGACCTACTTCTACGAAAACGCCCTCGGTTCACGGGAGATCGCGCGGGGTGAGATGTCGATGGCGCTTCCCTCCGATGTACCCCTCCAACAGGTCTCCCGGGCAAACGTGGGCCAGGTCGTCGCAGCCGTCCTCGCCGAGCCCGCTCGCTGGCTCGGAGCCCGGCTCGAGGTGGCGGGCGACGCGCCCACCCCAGCAGAAATGGCGCGGTCCATCGGCCGGGCCTCCGGCAGGCACATCGCCTACCGCGAGATCCCGCTGGCGTCCGTGGAACTCGCCAGCCCGGACATGGCGGCGATGTTCGCCTACCTCACCGAGGTGGGGTACGCGGTCGATGCCGCCGCGACGCGTGCCGACTTCCCCGAGGTGCCATGGACCTCTTTCACCGATTGGGCGGCGGGGCAGAACTGGTCAATGCGCGGCTGAGAACGGAAAGGACGATCTCAGCAAGAAGCGCCTCCCCTCAGCAGTCAGAACACCGCCCGGAGAACCGGGCGGCCGCTCCGAACGCCTTCTGAAGGCCGTTCGCATCCCATTCCTCCCAGAGCATATGGAGGCTCCGTGACCATCGCTTTTCCCGCACCGTCGCCTTTCACCGAGACCACGGGGACGGCCCGGACCACTGCCCTCGACGTGCTCACCACAACCGGTCCGGTGCAGCGACACACGCTGTTCAACGGAGTTCCGGTGTGGCTGGTCACCGGTTACGCGGAGGCCAGGTCGCTGCTTACGCATCCGGCGGTGGTCAAGCACCGTGGGGTCGTACCTCATGCGAAAGCCACACCGCCCGATCTGCACGCCGCCATGTACACCAGCCTGCTGACCATGAACCCGCCCCATCACACGCGGCTGCGGAAGCTGGTGACGGCGGCGTTCACACTACGCCGCGTCGAAAGGCTCCGGCCCCGGGTGCAGGAGATCACTGACGATCTGCTCGACGCCCTGAGCGAAACGAGCCGGGACTCCACCCCGGTCGACCTTGTCGCCGATTTGGGTTATCCCCTGCCCATCACGGTGATCGCCGAACTGCTGGGCGTCCCCATCGCCGACCGTGATGCATTCCGCGGCTGGTCGTCGATCGTCATCAACGGCTCGGTGCACCCCGTTGACACCTACCTGCGCGCTGGTGCGGACATGGTGGCCTACGTGCGCGGCCTCATCGCCGAAAAACGCAGGACCCCCGCCGACGACCTGTTGTCGTCGCTCATCGCGGCGCGCGACGGCGAGGACCATCTGTCAGAGAACGAACTCAGCTCAATGGTCTTCCTGCTGCTCCTCGCGGGACACGAGACAACGGTCAACCTCATCAGTGGTGCGGCGTACTCCCTGCTGTGCCACCCGGAGCAGCTGCGGCTGGTGCGGGCCGAGCCTGACCGCTTCCACGCGGTCATCGAGGAGCAACTACGGCACGACGGCCCGAAGCAGACGCCCGTTCCCTCGGTCACCACCGCGCCGATCACCGTCGGCGGGGTGACCATCCCCACCGGGGCCATAGTCCTGGTGTCGTTGCTGGCCGCCAACCGGGATCCGGAGCGGTTCGCCGAGCCGGACCGGTTCGACATCACCAGACCTACTGCGCCGCACCTGGCGTTCGGCCACGGCATCCACCACTGCTTGGGCGCGCCACTGGCCAGACTTGAGGGTGCCATCGCCGTGGGCAGCCTGCTGCGGAGATTCCCCGGCCGGAGGCTGGCCGACCCGGACACCGAGCCGCAACGGCTCCCCAGCCTCCTGATGAACGGCGTTGCCGAGCTGCCGGTCATGCTCGGCTGAGTGCCCCCTTGGCGCAGCCATTTCAGTGGCGGGATCACCGTCAGGTCTATGAGGGCATCGTGTCCACGTTGCGTACCGGGCTGCCCTGGCGGGACCTGCCCGAGCGGTTCGGCCCCTGGCAGACCGTGCACGGACGGTTTGCCAGCTGGGCCGCCGACGGCACCTTCGACCACCTCCTGACCATGGCCAGGCCCCGGGCGGAGGTGGACTCACTGGCCGCCTACCAACGACGCAACGTCGTCGAACGCTGCTTCCACCGCCTCGAACAATGGCGCGGCATCGCCACCCGCCAGGACAAACATCCCTACCGCTACCTCGCCGCCATCACCCTCGCCAGCACCCTCATCCGGCTCGACACATGATCGACAAGACGCTGCCCAGGGGCTTGTCGTCGAACTGGCGCTTGCCACGCGGCGTCTGACGACAGGCCTCAGGCCGCTCGTCGCTGAACCGCAATGTCATGCCGGGGGCAGGGCTAGTTCCTCCAGGGCCCTGAGCAGAGCGGGCAGTGCGGGTCCACGCCGTACGGTCAGCACGTGGCCCGGCTCCTCGTCCAGGAGGACCAGCGCGATGTCGTCACTCCTGGCGACCATCGACCACCCGGGGCCGTCGACGCGCAGCGTCCGTACGTCCGCCGAGGTGAAGGAGGAGCGGATCCGCCCAAGAGGCGGCGGGGTCCTCGTGTAGGCGAGGGCCTCCGACAGGACCCTCCGTATGCCGGGGTGGCGTACGTCCGGTGAACCGCCGCCCGCAGCCGCGTCCGGGTCCGGGGCCGCCAGGGGTCCGCCGGGAACCTCATCGGCCGTCTCCACGGAGTCGGCTGTTCCTCCGGGGGCGTCGTCAGCGGCTCCCTCGCTCTCCTCCACTTGCTCTCGCCAGAGACTCCACTGCGCGGCCACCTCGTCCGCCCCGAGCCGTCGGTGCGCCGCACCCCAGGCGCCCGCGCGGGGAGGGGCCAGCGGCGCGGGGCCCTCGTCGCCGGTCTCGGGATCGTGGGGCTCGGGGACACCGGGCGCTGCGACCGTCAGGTCCAGCGGCCAGCCCGGCAGCGCGCTCACCACGGAGTCGCCGTCCGGGGAGAGGTCGTACCGCATCCCGCAGTCCCACGCGGCGACGGCGGCCGCCACCCGGGAGACGTCCTCCACGACCACGGTCCACCGGGCACCGGTGCTGTCCTGGCCGAGGACCAGGCCGTAGCCCTCTTCGTAGGGGGCGAGGGCAAGCGCCTCGCACGCGGCCACATAGTCGTCACCGAGCACGCTCGGGAAGCGTGCGGGCGTCAGCAGCATCGCGGTCAGCACCAGCAGTGCGTCATCGTCGCCCCCGCCCTCCGCAACCCCCACGGTGTCCTCCCCGTCCCTCACCGATCGGCCACCCTCCGTACGGTCCGGCCTCTCTCCGGCCCCCGGCGGTCTGTCGGCGCACCTTAACTACTCAGTAACCTTCTCGTCGAGGCCCGTACGGGCAGTGGCCCCCCACCCGTCCGGGTGCCCGAGGAGCCGAGGGGCGGAGCGAGTGGGCCGCGCCGCGTAGGGTCTGAAACCCATCGGCCGAGCGAGGGGGATCCATGTCGAAGCGGTACGACCGACTGAAAGAGATTCAGCGACTTGACCCGGAGCGGGACTTCCTGGAGATCTACCGCCTCACGGTCACCTACGAGTTCCCTTGGGACGTCGCACGGGCCCTCGAACTCGCCCTCTACCGAACCTACGCGGTGCCCAGCATCGGCCGACTGCTCGATGAGACGGCGGAGCTGACGGAGCGTTCGCAGAAGAGGTACGACGACACCGCCCTGCTGCTCGACACCGTCGTGGAGCACGGATTCGACACCGAGGAGGGCCGCACCGCGGTCCGCCGGATCAACCAAATGCACCGCGCGTACGCCATCAGCAACGACGACATGCGTTACGTCCTGTGCACCTTCGTGGTCACCCCGAAGCGCTGGCTCGACCGTTACGGCTGGCGTCGCCTCAGCGCCCACGAACTGCGGGCCTTCGCCGCCTACTACCGCACCCTGGGGACTCGGATGGGGATCAAGGACCTGCCGGAGACCTACGAGGACTTCGAGCGAACCCTCGACGCCTACGAGGACGCGCACTTCGGCTGGGACGAGGGCGCCCGGCGGGTGTCGGACGCCACCCTCGCACTCATGGGCTCCTGGTATCCGGCATCACTCGCTCCGCTGGCCCGGGGCGCCAGCCTGGCACTGCTGGACGATGCCCTGCTCAGGGCGTTCCGCTACCCGCGCCCCGGGCCGGTGGCCCGTGGTGTGACCCGGGGTGCGCTGCGCCTGCGCGCCCGGACCGTCCGGCTTCTGCCACCTCGACGTACGCCGCGTTATGCGCGCCAGAACCCGGAGATCAAGGGCTATCCGGACGGATACGCGATCGGCGCACTCGGAACGTTCCCCACACCTGGCGTCCGCGGCTGCCCGGTGCCCGGCCACCGGCCCTCACCGGCATCCGCGGACTGACCCCGGGGTCGCCCCGACGACCCGCGCCGGAGAAGGGGGGAGAGAGGGAGAGGAGCGGTGCAGATCGTCGGCCCTGCCGTGTCGCTGAGCCGCCGCACGGCATTCAGGTCCGCCGTGCTTCGCTGAGGTCCGCCGTACGTCGTTCAGCTCCGGCGTACGGCCAGGGCGAGAAAGCGGTCGTCCTCGTCGGTGTACGAGTCCAGCCGCCAGCCGGAACCTGCCAGCAGGCGTCGCAGCCGGGGTTCGGCCCGCAGGTCGTCGTCGGTGAGGGAGCGCCCCTGCCGCGCCGCGAGTGCGGCCCGGCCGATCGGGTGGAACAGAGCCAGCACACCGCCGGGGCGCACCACCCGCGCCAGCTCCGCGAGATCGGCTTCAGGCCGGGACAGGTGCGAGATCAGCCCGGCCCCGAACACCGCGTCCAGCACCCCGTCACGCAGCGGCAACCGGGCGACATCGGCGCGGAGCAGTGTCCCGCTCTCCGCCCGGCCGGCCCGCACCGCCGCCTCCAGCATGGCCGGGGTGAGGTCCGCGCCCAGCACCGCGCCCCCGGGACCGACCGCCTCCCGCAGGGCGGCGAGTGCGCGCCCCGTTCCGCAGCCCGCGTCGAGCACGGCGTCACCGGGCCGTAGCCCGAGCAGACCGACCGCCGTCGCGAAGGCCGGTCCGTCGTCGGGGAACTTGCTGTCCCACCCGGCCGCACGTGAGGTGAAGAAGTCCAGAACATGGGCGGTGCGCTCATCGGTCATGGGGACATGATCGCGCGGCGGGAGGGAGTGGCCGACAGCTGCCACCCTCCTTGCTCTCCCCGATGACTCCTCGCCCAACCGGTCCTCGCCCAACCGGTCCTCGCGGATAGCCGGGAGGACACGCGTCCGCCCGGTGCCTGCGACGCGTGCCGGAGCCCGGGACGGGTCAGACGTTGACGCCGTAGTCGGAGGCGATGCCCGCCAGCCCTGACGCGTAGCCCTGGCCGACCGCCCGGAACTTCCACTCCGCGCCGTGCCGGTACAGCTCGCCGAAGACCATGGCGGTCTCCGTCGAGGCGTCCTCGCTGAGGTCGTAGCGGGCCAGCTCGACGCCGTTGGCACGGTTCACCACACGGATGAACGCGTTGCGCACCTGCCCGAAGCTCTGGCCCCGGCTCTGGGCGTCATGGATCGAGACGGGAAAGACGATCTTCGCGACCTCGGCGGGGACCGATGCCAGGTCGACCTCGACCGACTCGTCGTCCCCCTCGCCCTCACCCGTGAGGTTGTCCCCGGTGTGACGGACGGAGCCGTCCGGGCTGTTCAGGTTGTTGTAGAAGACGAAGTGGGCGTCGGAGAGGACCTTGCCCGCCTCGGAGCACAGCAGGGCACTGGCGTCCAGGTCGTGATCGGCTCCGGTCGTGGTCCGCACGTCCCAGCCGAGCCCGACCGTAACGGCGGTCAGACCGGGGGCCTCCTTCGACAGTGAGACGTTGCCGCCCTTGGCCAGGGTCACACCCATGAACTTCCTCCTGTGCTCGGTGCTCTTCCGCTGTATCGCATCTAGCCGCTATGTGTGAGAACGCCCGGACAGGCCGTCGAGGTTCCCGGATTGCGCAAGCCATGAAATGACCGTCAGCGAGGACTCTCGTCCTTCATGGCCCTGGCCTCGCTCTTGAGGATGCGCATCGACTTCCCCAGGGCGCGTGCGGTGTCCGGCAGCTTCTTCGAGCCGAAGAGGACGACCACCACGACCGCGAGGATCAACAGGTGCCAGGGCTCCAGGCCATTGCGCAACATTCCGGTCCGCCCTCCGCTTCGTCGAGGCGACAACACTTGCCGCTTTGCGCAACTGTACAACTGTGATGCGGGGCCGGTACGAGTGCCCCTCAGACCGCGGCGGAGGCGGCGGGCGCGGGGTCGGTTTCCTCGGCGAGGTGGCGTCGCTCATAGCGCCTGCGGGCGGCCGTCAGTGCCACCGCGTACAGCGCCAGGACCGAGCCGAGCAGCAGGTAGTAGAGCGGCGGCAGCGCGCTCATGCCCAGCAGGGGGCCCAGCGCGGTGAGCGGGAGCAGCACCCCGACCGCCGCGAGTCCGGCCGCGGCGGCCCGCAGCGGCCCTCCCGCCCGCCGCTCCGCGGCACTGCGGCCGGTCCGCAGCAGAATCATCACCATGGCCTGGGTGAGCAGGTTCTCGGTGAACCATCCCGCGTGGAACGCCGCCTCCCCGCTGTCCCCGGACGCCTGGTGCAGAGCGAGCGCGAGCACTCCGAAGGTGGCGAGGTCGGCGGCCGCGTTGAGCAGGCCGAACCCCGTGATGAAGCGGAGGAAGTCGCGCGGTCGCAGTGCCGTCGGGCGACGCAGGACCGCCGCGGCGGGCCGGTCGAAGGCGAAGGCGAGCTGGGCCGCGTCGAAGCACAGGTTCTGCACCAGCACCTGCGCCGGGAGCATCGGCAGGAAGGGAAGCATCAGCCCGGCCGTCAGCATGGCGATGACGTTGCCGAGGTTGGAGGAGAGGGTGATCCGCAGATACGTGGCGATGTTCCCGCTGCTGTGCCGCCCCGCCAGCACCGCGCGGTCGATCGCGGTGAGATCCTTCTCCGCCAGGACGACGTCGGCGGCCTCCCGGGCCACGTCGACGGCGTTGCGGGGGCAGATGCCGACGTCGGCGGCGTGCAGGGCCGGGAGGTCGTTGACGCCGTCCCCGAGGAACCCGGTCGTCCGGCCGCCCGCGCGCAGGGCGGAGACGATCCGCGCCTTGTGTTCGGGGGTGCAGCGGGCGAACACCGTGGCCCGGTCCGCCACCCGGGCCAGCTCGGCGTCCGACAGGGTGTCCACGACCTCGGCCGTGACCACGTCGGCACCCTGCGCCGAGTCGGCCCGGCGCAGTCCGATGTCCGCGCAGACCCGGGCGGCCGTGCCCGGATGGTCACCGGTCAGCACCTTGACGGACACCCCGCGCCGCGCCAGGACCGCGAGTGCGTCGGCGGCGCTCGGCGCCGGGACGTCCCGCAGCGCGACCAGCCCGACGAACGTCAGCCCGCGTTCGTCCGCGGGGGAGTACCCACCCGGCCGGGACGCCCGGTCGCCGCGCGCAACGGCCAGCAGACGCAGCCCGGACTCGGCCTTCCGGTTCGCCAGGCCGAGCAGCCGGTCCCGCTCGTCCTCGTCCATGGCGCACCGCTGGAGGACGGCCTCGACGGCGCCCTTGGTGACCAGGGTGTGCACCCCGAGCTTTCCCGGCCGCCGGACCACGGCGGTCGCGACGCGGCGTACCGGATCGAAGGGCAGCACCGCCACCCCCTCGTAGTCCTCCGGCGCCAGGTCCCCGGTGGTGGTGGGGCGGTCCCGCTCATGGACTTCTCCGGCGGCGTCCAGGATCGCCTCGTCGAGGGCGTCCGGCGCGGGCAGTTCGGCCAGCTGAAGGGTCCACAGGGCGCCGACCGCGGCCCAGCGCAGTACGTCGGGGTCGGGCCGGTCCGCCCCGTCCGTGGCGCCTTCGACGACGGGCCGGTCCTCGGTCAGCGTGCCGGTCTTGTCCAGGCACAGGACGTCGACGGCCCCCAGATCGTGCAGTGCGGGAAGCCGCTTGACGATCACGCCGCTGGTACGCGCCAGCCGGGCCGCGCCCCGCGCCAGTGTGGTGGTGACGATGACGGGCAGCATCTCCGGGGTGAGCCCCACGGCGACCGCCACCGCGAACGGCAGCGTCTCCAGTCCGCGCCCGCGCAGCGCCGCGTTGGCCATCAGCACCAGCGGCGGGGTGAGGAGCATGAACCGGATCAAGGTCCAGGAGATCCCCTGCACCGAGCGGTCGAAGGCGCTGGCGCCCCGCTGCCGGGCGCGGCCGTCGTGGGCCGCGGCGAATCGTGTCTCCCCACCGGTGGCCACGATCACCGCCGTCCCGCTGCCGGACGTGACGCTGCTGCCCTGGAAGCACGACTGCGGCTGCGCGAATGGTCCCTCGTCGGACAGCGCCGGGTCCGGCGCGTCGACCGCCCGCTTGGCCACCGGTGCCGACTCCCCGGTGAGAGCCGATTGGTGCACGGTGAGCCCGTCGGCGCGCAGCAGCCGCACATCGGCGGGTACGAGATCACCCGGCCCCAGCCGGATGACGTCCCCCGGAACCAGATCGGCCACCGGCACCTCCCGCTCCCGGGGAGGGGAGTCGGGGCAGGCACGGCGCACCACGGTCGCCGTCGTGGCGACCAGTTCCCGCAGCGCGGCGGTGGACCGGTCCGCGCGGTGCTCCTCGATCGAACGCAGCAGACAGCTGACGCCGACGAGCGCCAGCGTGACGCAGGCGGTGCCCCAGGCCGAGACGAGAGCGGACACCAGACCCAGGCAGAGCAGCACGGCGGTGAAGGGATCCCGGGCGCTGCGGACGAGACGCCGGGTCCAGGGGACGGGCCGCCAGGCGGGCAGCACGTTTTCACCGAACCGGCCGAGCCGGTCCTCGGCTTCCTTCTCCAGGAGTCCGCGCGGACCGCTGTCCAGGGACCGGAGTATCTGCAAGGAGGTCGGACCGGCGTCGGGGGCCGGAGCCAGGTGACGCCCGCCTTCCGTCCCCGCCCCCGTCCTGACACCCGGGAACGGCGTGACGGAGGCCGGTCTGCCAGGGGCGGGATGTCCGGATCCCGCGGCTGCGCTGCCCTCAGGCACCGGACTCACGCAGGCGGACGGGTTCCTGTGCGGAGTGCCCGGCGCGTTCGGCTAGCTGGCCGACCATCAGCCGGACGACCGTCACCACATCCGGATCGTCCACCAGATAGACCTGCCGCCGCCCCTCGCGGCGTGAGCGCACGAGTCCGGCGAGCTTCAGTTTCGTCAGGTGCTGACTGATCGAGGGCAGCGTGCCCCCCACCCGTTCGGCCAGCCCCGTCACATCGCTCTCCCCCTGGGCCAGCGCCCACACGATGTGCAGCCTCGCCGGTGTCGCCAGGAGACCGAACGCCGCCGAGGCCTCCGCCAGCACCTCCGCGGGCGGATCCTGCAAACCGCCGTCGGAAACTGTCGACACGCTTGTCTCTCCCGTCACCGGCGGCCGAAAAAGCCAGTGTAGAGGCCCTGCCGAACGCTTCCGGAACCTATGAAGAGCATCGATCCCGTCCGAAGAGAGCGGAAAAAGCGCCCGACGGAACGAGAGAGGCCCGTTTTGCGGCTGTATCGGTCAAGAACGATCAACCCGCTCGGGCGGGGAGGTCCCTTGCCAAGCTGTCGCAGCCGTAGCGATTTCCGCAGGACTCGTGAGATGAGGTGGCGCATGCCCTCCGAGCACGTCGACAGCGCGGAGAGCGCCCGACCGGACCGCGGTGCCCACCGCGGCGGCCGTTTCACTCGCCGCAGTTTCCGGGACGGGGGCAGCGGCAGCTGGTCCGGGAGCGGCCAGGACATCGCCCTGACCCTGAAGATCGTGGTGGCAGGCGGCTTCGGGGCGGGCAAGACCACCCTGGTCGGAACAGTCAGTGAGATCCGGCCCCTGCGCACGGAGGAACCGCTGAGCGCGAGCGGGCGCGGCGAGGATGACACCCACGGGGTGGAGCGGAAGAGCGCCACGACCGTGGCGCTGGATTTCGGCCGCATCACCATCCACGCGGGCCTGTCCCTCCACCTCTTCGGCACGCCGGGGCAGGACCGCTTCCGGTTTCTCTGGGACGAACTGTGCGATGGCGCTCTCGCCGCGATCGTGCTCGCGGACACCCGCCGACTGGTGGACTGCTTCGCGGCCGTCGACTACTTCGAGCACCGGCGCATACCGTTCATCGTCGCCGTCAACTGTTTCCCGGGCGCCCCCGCGCACACGGAACACGACGTCGCGCACGCTCTGGACCTGGCCGGAGGCACGCCTGTCGTGCTCTGCGACGCCCGCGACCGGGACTCCGGCAAAGATGTCCTGATTCGTACGGTCGAGTACGCCGGACGTGTCCACACCGCCCGCCTGCTCGACTCCGTGGGGTGAGAGCCGGGCTCCGGCCCACTCCGCTCAGTCGGCCAGACCGGCCATCGCGACCACCTTGTCGACGCTCACCCGCACGACCAGTTCGCCGGGCACGCCGTTGCGCCGACCGAACTCCTCGGCGGCCTCGGCCCCCATGTAGCGCCGCGCGATGAGCGTTGCCCACCGCAGCAGTTCCGCGGGATCCTCGCTCAGCTCGGCACGCCCCTGGACCACGGCGAACGCGTACGGAGCCCGGTCGTCGTCGACGCACAGGGCGACTCGCCCGTCGCGTGCCAGATTGCGGCCCTTCACGCTCTCCTTGCCGGTGTTGAAGACGACCGTGTCGCCGTCGAGCAGGAACCAGACGGGCGCGATGTGCGGACTGCCATCCGCCCGCGCCGTCGAAACCTTCGCCGTACGGGTGCCCTGCGAAAGGAACGCCCGCCATTCCTCTTCGGTCATGTGGTGTGCCATGCGCCCATCCTGGGCCCGACGCGCTCATGGCGCGAAGCGGCACCCCGGGCGACAGGGGGCGCTTGCCCCGACGGGAGCGTTGCGCGAGGCTTACGCGCGTAGCGGGGGAACGGGGAACCGAAGGTACGGGGAGGACGAGCTGTGGCGCTTGACCGAGGACTTGACTGGCTCCTTGACGATCTGACCGGCCGGGTGCGGCACATACGGCACGCCCTGGTGCTGTCCAACGACGGACTGGTCACCGGTGCCAGTACCGGCCTCGCCCGCGAGGACGCGGAGCACCTGGCAGCCGTCTCCTCCGGACTGCACAGCCTGGCGCGCGGGTCGGGCCGGCATTTCCGTGCGGGCCGGGCCCGCCAGACGATGGTCGAATTCGACGAGGCCCTGCTCTTCGTGACGGCCGCCGGGGACGGCAGCTGCCTGAGCGTCCTGACCGCGGCCGAGGCCGACGTCGGGCAGGTCGCCTACGAGATGACCCTGCTCGTCAACCGCGTCGGCGAGCACCTCGGGGTCTCCGCCCGCCAGAGCGGACCGGAAGACATCGGCCCTCTCTGACCCGCCCCCGCTGACCTGCGCTTTCTTCGCCGTCAGCACGTTATCCACAGGGCTGACGCGAACTGGCTCCCTCGGGCTACCGTAATCACGGAGAGTAGTCGATCCGTACGGGGAGAGAGCTATGACGATGCAGGAAGCCGCCCGCACCGGTGAGCGGGACGGACGTTCGCCCGGGGCGGACGCCGAGCCGACCTTCGGCACGGAGGAGACCGCACCACGCGACGCCTCGGCGACCGTCGCCGCCGGACGCGCCGCCCAGGAGCTCGGACTCCGGCGCGCCGAGTTCGAACTGGCCGTTCACCTGGGACTGATCGCCGTGCACCCGGGACCCGCGGGCGGGCGGCCCCGGGTGCGGGAGAGGGAGATCGCCCGGCTGCGCTCACGGCCGGGCTTCCCCGACGAACTGGCCGAACGAGTCAGGACGGTCGGCACCGCGGAGGGTGCCGCTCTGCTCGGGATCGCCCCGGCCCGGTTCACCCGGCTGGCGCGCGCCGGCTGCGTGTGTCCGGTCACGTTCTACCTGAACCGGTACCGGGCGGTGGTCTGGCTCTATCTCGCGGACGAACTGGCCTCGTTCGCCGTCCGGGAGCCACAGCTTCTCGCGGGGCGGACGCCGCTGGGGATGCGCACGGCGCTGGAGTCGGGCACCGACTGGCGAGCACGCAACTGGCGCTCCCAGCGCATCGACCGGCTGCTGAGCCGCACGGAGGATCCGTGGGCGCGCGCGGCGGTCCAGGCGATCACCCTGGACGCCGTGCACCTGGCGGAAGTGGTGGACGACCCCTACGAACGCGCCTATCTCGCACGGACCAGGCCGGAGCCGGTCTTCGGCCGACCGGCGTCGACGTCCGCGAGGGAGACCATGGGTGAACTAATGCGGGCGGACGACCCCGACGAGATCCTGTGGCGCCGGGTCAACCTGACCCTGGAGCTCGACCGGGCCCGCGAGGACCGGCCCGCACCGCGCCCCGGGGACGTACAACAGCCTCGGACCGCACCGCCGGAGGCGTCGGCCCGCGAGTCGGCGCGGGCGCCGGAGAGGGCAAGGAGCCGGGGCTCCGCACCGGCGCGGCCGGCGGTACGGGCACCGGCTCAGGCGGCCGCGCCGACGGCGCCCCTCGCGGTGGCGCGGACCGGGACTCGGCGGGCGGCGACCCGGCGGCCGCCGGGCAGGGGACTGCTGGCCAGGCTGGGCTGGCGCGCGAGGGGTGCCGGATAAGCCTTCGCGGGCTTCCCCTCGATCGGTCATGCTGTGCGGATGTTGATCAGGGAAGCAACACGAGCGGACTGGCCCGCGATCTGGCCGTTCTTCCATTCGGTCGTCGCCGCGGGCGAGACCCTCACCTACCCGCTCGACCTCGGACACGAGGATGCCCAGGGGTGGTGGTTCGTCCCGGCGCCGAGCCGCGTCGTCGTCGCCGTCGACGAGTCCGGGACGGTCATGGGCACCGCGAAGATGAACCGCAACCACATGGGCAACGGGTCGCACATCGCCGGTGCCACCTACCTCGTCGACCCCGCACACTCCGGCCGGGGCGTGGGCCGGGCCCTGTGTGAACACTCGGTGGCCTGGGCGCGCGCCGAGGGATTCCGGGCGATGCAGTTCAACGCCGTGGTCGAGACGAACATCCACGCCGTCAGGCTGTACCGGTCGATCGGATTCGACGTGATCGGCACGCTCCCGGAAGGCTTCCGCCATCCGACCGAGGGCTATGTGGGACTGCACATCATGCACAAAGCCCTGTGACCGCGGGCCGGGGTCACCGGTCGGCAGGTCACCCCCGAGGCCCCTCCGGGGCGACACTGCCGACGTCCGGCAGAGTCCGCCCCGCCGGACCGGCGTCATCCGGGCCGCTGGCGGTGACCGGCGGCACGACCGTTCCGGCCCAGGACATGGCAGTCCATCCGGCGTCCGGCGACCCCTCGACGACGACCACGCCCGTGTTGTCCAGGCGGTGTTCGGCGGCGAACTCCACCGTCACGTTCCTGGCGCGGGCGGCGGTCCACACCCGGATCGCGGCACCGTGGCTGACGAGCGCCACGGACCGGGATCCGTCCGCCCCGGCCACTGCCTCGGCCACCACGGCGTCGAACCGGGACAGCGCCTCCAGCCCGTCCTCACCCCCGGGCATCCTGCGCGCGGTGTCCCCCGCGGCCCAGGCGAAAACGGTCGTCAGATACTCCCGGGCCGCAGGCTCGTCGGCCCGCATCTCCAGATCACCGGCTGAAATCTCCCGGATACCGTCCCGTACCAGCACGTCGAGTCCGCGCTCCTCGGCCAGGGGTGCGGCGGTGAGTTGTGTACGCGTCAAGGTGGAGGCGTACAGCGCGCCGATGTCCTCACCGGCCAGCGCCTGCGGCAGCGCGGCGGCCTGACGCAGCCCCAGATCGGTGAGACCGGGACCCGGTCGAGCCGTGTCGAGGAAGTGGCCGAGGTTGGAGGGTGTCTGGCCGTGGCGGATCAGCAGCAAACGCATAGAACGGGTCAGGCTCCAGGTCAGGGCGTGTGTGCGGGGCAGCGGGATTGCGAAAGCCACTCTCTCATTCGGCCACGGCTGACGGACAGCACCTGTCCGCCTTGTCGGAAGTGGCACGCTTATGAACCGAGTTGGTCCGGCCGAAGAAGTACGGGGGCTGAGTGCGACCTTCGGGGTCGGGGGCAGTACTGTGCGCTCCACCGCCACTCGGGCGGAGATTCATCTGGAGGAAGAATCCATGACCATACCCAGGAGATCGCGGCGTGGCGCGGGAGCTCTCGTGGCCGCTGCGGTCATCGGTCTGACCGGAGGCGTCATCTCCGCCGGTCCGGCCGCGGCTCACACCCCCACCTGGGCCGTTACCTGCTCCGAGGTGAGCGTCCACCTCACCAACTACACGAGCGGCGCCGCCAACACGGTGACCGTCTCGGTGGACGGCAAGGACCTGCTCCCCACCGAGACGTTCGGCCGTGAGTTCCAGCGGAAGCTGACGCTCCCCGAGCACAGCAAGCCGCTCTCCGTCCGGCTGGTCGTCAAGGACGGCAACGGCGTCGACAAGTTCTCGATCGACGAGACGAAGACGGCCGAGGTGTGCGAGGGGACCCCCACGCCGAGCGAGCCCGCCCCCAGCGAGCCCGCCCCTAGCGAGCCCGCCCCTAGCGAGCCCGCCCCTAGCGAGCCCGCCCCCAGCGAGCCGGCGCCGTCGGAGCCCCCGGCGACCGAGCCGCCCGCGCCCAGTGACACGCCGAGCTCCGAGCCCTCGGAGTCCGCGCCCGCCGTCCCCGCTCCGAGCCCCAGCTCGCCGGACCTGGCCGAGACCGGCTCGTCGTCGGCGACCCCGGTCATCGGCGGAGCCGCCCTCGCGGTCCTGGTGGCCGGCGGCGGCATCCTCTGGGCCGTCCGCAAGCGGCGCACCGCCCAGAGCTGACGCTCCCTCGCCCGAGAGGTGTGCCGCAGCGCTTCCGTGCTGCGGCACACCCCTCAGGGTCGGACCGGCGGCCTGGTGGCGGCCGGGGGAGGGGGACCGATCTCGCACCAGACGGCCTTGCCCTCCCCACGCGGCTCGATGCCCCAGCGAGTGGCGACCGCGTCGAGCAGGAGCAACCCCCGGCCCGAGGTGGACGTCTCGCCCGGTGCACGCCGGCGGGGCCAGGCGCTGGAACGGTCCTGCACCGACAACCGGATACGCCGTACCGGCTCGGGCAGCACCTCCAACGTCAGGACCGCCCCGCCCTCGGTGTGCAGCAGCACGTTCACCAGCAACTCGCCCGTGACCAGCTCCGCGTCGTCGGCGAACTCCGCCAGGTCCCAGTCGACGAGGGCCTGCCGCACGATGGAACGGGCGTCCGACAGCCCCTCCGGGTCCGCCTGATGGATGTACTGGTGGAGCCGCGGCGCGCGGGTCGACCCCACATCGGGGCTCCGGCGCAGCACCAGCAGGGCCACATCGTCCCCAGAGCCCCACCGCTCCCACAGCCGCTCCGACAGATGGTCGGCCAGCGCCTCCGCCCCCGCGGGACCGGCACTCACCTCGTTGCGCAGCGCGTCCACCCCGACGTCGAGGTCGGCGCCCGGCTCCTCGACCAGCCCGTCCGTGTACAGCACGAAGGTCTCTCCGGGCACCAGATCGAGACGCGTCTCCGGGTACTCCTCGTCCCGGAGGTCCGTCGAGATGCCCAGCGGAAGGCCGCCGCGCACCTGCGGGCTGCCGACCCGCCCGTCCGTGTGCCGGATCAGCGGGCCGAGGTGCCCCGCCCGGACCACCCGCACCGCGCCGGAGGCCAGGTCGACCTGGGCGTAGGTGCAGGTGGCGAAGCGTTCGGTGTCGAGTTCGGCGAGAAAGCGTGAGGCCCGTGCCAGGACCGTCGCCGGGGGGTGTCCCTCGGCGGCATAGGCCCGCAGCGCGATGCGCAACTGGCCCATGATCGCCGCAGCATGGGTGTCGTGCCCCTGGACATCGCCGACCACCAGCCCGTAGCGGTTCTTTGGGAGAGTGATCACGTCGTACCAGTCGCCGCCGACCTGGCGGCCGCTCCACGCGGCGTGATAGCGGACCGCGATCTCGCCGCCCTCGATGTCCTGGATCCGCGGGGGAAGCATCGCCGACTGGAGTTGGGTGGCGAACTCCCGCTCCTCGTCGAAGAGCATCGCCCGCTGCAACGACTGGGCCACGATGGCGGCGAGCCCCAGGCACAGGATGCGCTCGTCCGCGTTGAAGACCGTGCGCTCCCGGTAGAAGAGGGCCATCCCGCCCAGCGACCGGGCCTGTGCGACCAGCGGAAGATAAGCGGCCGCCCGGAACCGGAGCCTTCCCAGATGCGGTTCCAGCTCCGGATAGCGGCGGGCCAGCGCGGCGAGCGACGTGATGAACCGCGGACGGCCGCTGCGGATCGTGTCCGCCAAGGGCAGATCGCGACGCAGATCGCCGGAGCCGAGCCCGTCCAGTACCTCCAACGACTCGCCGCTCAGGGCGACGACGTTCAGCGCGTAGTTCTCGACCAGTCCGAGCGCGAGCCCGTCCGCGCCGAGCCGGGCGAGACCGCCGGGCCCGGTGAGCGCCGCCGTCACATCGTCCACGGTCACCGCACGTGACATCGCACTCGTTGTGCGTTCAACGATATTGGTCTGCCGCTGCCGCCGCTTTTCCAGATCGAGGACGAAGGCCGAATGGGTGACTTCCGCGGTCGCATCCCGGACGACACCCACGATCCGATGGGCCTTTCCGTCCTCCGAACGCAGGATCCGGGCCTGTACATGGGTCCACTGCGTGGTCCCGTCGTCCAGCGGGACGCGGAAATGGACGCTGTAGGAACTGCTGCCACCGGTGATGGCCTCGCCGATGGTCACGTCGAGCCGGGCCCGTTCCGCCGGTTCCAAGTGCCCCAGCAGCGCGCCCGGACGCCCGTCGTACGTCGCCGGATCCACGCCGAACACCATCAACCCCGCCTCGTCGATGTCCAGGGTCCGCGTGTCCATATCCCAGACGAAGCTGCCGGTCCGGTTCATGGCGAGGCGCTCCGTCGGCCGGATCTCACCGTTGGTCTTCCGGTCGATCCCGCGGAGCGGAGAGGCTTCGGCGTCCTGCCGCCGTTCGTCGTCGGTCATTCCTGCTCCGGAGGTCGTCCGGCGGGGCCGTACGTCGGCACGCCCCGTTGACCCCAATTGTCGAGCCGCTTCCACCGGAGTGCCACAGAAGTCTCGCCCCGCGTCTCCGCACGACGTACCCCAGGTCCCCGGCTCCGGCCCAGGGGCCGCAGAATGGCGGTGACCACGAGCGAGCGGAGCGCGCATGAACGACGAACGGCCCGTCCTGCTGGAGATGCGCGGTCACTCCCTGCACATCACACTCAACCGTCCCCGAGCCCTCAACGCTCTCAGCCACACCATGGTGAACCTGCTCCACGAGGCCCTCGCCCGCGCCGAGCAGGACGACACGGTCGTCTCGGTGGTGCTGGGCGGCGCGGGCGACCGGGGCCTCTGCGCGGGCGGCGACATCCGCGCCCTCCACGACGACGCCCGGGCCGCGGGCCGCGCATCCCTGGAATTCTGGCGCGACGAATACCGTCTCAACGCCCGCATCGCCCGGTTCCCCAAGCCCTACGTCGCACTGATGGACGGCATCGTGATGGGCGGCGGAGTCGGCCTGTCGGCCCACGCCGGAACCCGTGTCGTCACCGAACGCTCACGTATCGCCATGCCCGAGACCGGCATCGGCTTCGTCCCCGATGTCGGAGGCACCCGTCTGCTCGCCGCCGCACCCGGTCAACTCGGCACCCATCTCGCCCTCACCGGCCGGTCTGTCGGAGCGGCCGACGCCCTCCTGTGCGGCCTGGCCGACCACTACCTCCCGGCACGGCACCTGACGACTCTGACCGATGCTCTCTCCGCGACGGGCACCGCTGCCGAGATCGCCCACGCTGTCGGTCAGTTCGCAACGGAACCGCCCGCCGGAGAACTCGGCGCGCAACGCTCCTGGATCGATTCCTGCTACGCCGAGGACACCGTCGAGGAGATCGTCCGGCGCCTTGAGGAGTCCGCCGTCCCGGAGGCGGCGGACACGGCGGCCGAACTCCTGACCAAGTCGCCCCTCGCCCTCAAGGTCACTCTCGCCGCTGTCCGCCGGGCGGCCCGCCTCGACAGCTTGGAGGCCGTCCTCGACCAGGAGTTCCGCGTCTCCAGCCGGGCGTTCGAGCAGCCCGACTTCGTCGAGGGCGTCCGGGCACGCATCATCGACAAGGACGGCAACCCGCAGTGGAAGCCCGCGACCCTGGCCGAGGTCGACGACGAGCAGGTTGCCCGCTTCTTCGCACCACTCAGCCCTGGCGAAAAGGAACTGGGCCTGGCTCCCGGGAACACCGAACACACGCCGTAGCGCACCCGACCCCAGCCCTGCCCGTCATACCGCGGGTCCGCCACCGCCGCTCGCCGACGGGCTCACCCCACGTCGCGCCGCTCGGTCCGGGCGCGCCTATCGGTCGCTGCCGGACAGGCTCGGCTGCAAAGAGCTCACCAGAGCGAACAGCTTGTCCTCATTGCCCGTGAGCCCCGCACTGCGCAGCGCCTGATCGGCCTCCCTCATCGGTGAAGTGAGCAACGGCAGAAAGACCGGTGCCGCGTCCGGATCCGCGAGCACGGCCCGGGTGGCCTCCAGCAGCCGGACGTACGCCTGCGCCGCGGCGAGCTCGTCCTTGTCCATCTCAGCATCCCCTCGTCGGAACTGTCGGACCGTCAAGCATCTCTCATGGGTCTGACAACGCCCCCTCAAGCACCGCCGCGCCCGTCGCCCGCCCCGGCACCCGGCGGCTCCACTTCCAGATAACGCCGTCTACGCGGCCCCCGGTACAGCAGCACTGTCCAGCCGAGCCGTCGCAGTGAGGCCGCGCACCCTGCGAGCGCCTCGTCCTCCTCGTGAGCGGCGCCGCTTCCCGGAGGCCCGACCCACTCGACCCGAACCGACCCGGCCGACTCACCCGCCAGCACCCGGTACCCGGTCGACACACGGCGCCCCGACACGTCCACCGCCGACGGAGCGGCCCCGGAACACTCCAGAGCCAAGGCAACCGCACGAACCGGCTGGTTCCGTTCCCATACCGCCGGCGCAGCCTCGGGATCGGCTGCCCCGACACCGGTGAGGCGACGGATCTGCAACAGCCCCTCGAACGCGGTACGCACCGATGCGGCCCGCTTCTCCACGGGTTCGGCCGACAGTGTGCCGTCACCGGTCGCGGGCTCGAATCTGCTGCTGCCCTCGGCATCCATGCGTCTCTCCCGCCCCGTGACCAGTACGCGCCCAGTCTGCACCGGGAGCCTCCCGCATTCCGCGCGCTGTTAGAGTTCCCCGGTCTACGACCAGAGCAGTGCGAGCAGCCCGAAGCGCTGCGTCACCGCAGCAGCCCCCCTTCAAGGACTCGTTCCCGTGCCCGACCCCCAGCACCTCTCGCGCGATCATGCTTCGGGACGTCCCGAAGCGTCAGGCCCCGGGGCAGAGCGTGAGGCACAAGAGCCACATCAGGTGCACGAACCACAACGGGAGACGCGGACAGCTCTGCGAGCGGACTGCGCGAACTGTTTCGCCCTGTGCTGTGTAGCCCTGACACTGACGTCCTCGTCGGACTTCGCCATCGACAAGGACGCCGGACGACCCTGCCCCAACCTCCAAGACGACTTCCGTTGCGGCATCCACACCCGGCTGCGGTCCGAGGGCTTCTCCGGCTGCACCGTGTACGACTGCTTCGGCGCGGGCCAGAAAGTTTCCCAGGAGACCTACGGGGGCCGCGACTGGCGTTCGTCCCCCGACATCGCCGCGCAGATGTTCCAGGTGTTCCCGGTGATGCGCCAGCTCCACGAACTCCTCTGGTATCTCACCGAGGCGCTCACCCTCCCCTCCGCGCGACCGTTGCACGGTGAGATCCGCCGGGCCCTGGAGGTGACAAAACGGCACACCGAGCGGCCCGCCGTCGACCTCGCGGAGCTCGACCTCGCCACCCACCGGGACCGCGTCGCCGGTCTACTCCTGCGCACCAGCGAGCTGGTCCGGGCCACCACATCGCGCCGCAAGAAGCGCAACCATCGAGGCGCAGATCTCATCGGGGCCCGGTTGCCCGGCGCGGACCTGTGCGGAGCGGATCTTCGCGGGGCCTACCTGATCGCCGCTGACCTCTCCGGCGCGGACCTGCGTCTGGCGGACCTGCTTGGGGCAGACTTCCGTGACGCCGATCTGTCCGGCGCCGACCTCACCGGGAGCCTGTTCCTCACCCAGTCTCAGATCACCGCGGCCCGCGGCAGTGCGAAGACAGCCCTCCCCGCCTCCCTGACCCGCCCGGCACACTGGGCGGATCAGCCCGACCAGACCGACCAGGTGGACCGGGCCGCGGCCGGGCAGCACACCTAGGATGTGCCGCCCTCCTCCAAAGCCGCCTTGAGGCGCTTGAGCGTCGTGCGGATGTTGCCGCGCTGGAACTGGGCAAAGGTTTTCCCGCCTGTAGCGACGCGATCGAAGCCGTGGGCGAGGAAATCCGGCCACGAGCGCCGGTCGTCGGTCCAGGTTTCGGTGACCCTGGTGCCTCCGTCCACCGCCTCGAAGCGGTACTCCCACGTGGCGATCGACCCCGGCAGCCGTGGCCGTCGCAGGCCGATCGCGTCGACCCGGAACGCGAAGCGCTCGCCGGGGTCCGCCGCCGTGACCGTGCACCGGGTCGTCCAGCGTGCCGCGCCGCGCTTGTTACGGCCCTCGAAGACCATGCCCACGTACGCACCCCGCCGCTCACCCCGCACCGTCGCCCCACGGTTTTCCGGGCTCCAGCGGCCCATCGCTGTGGGATCGCTGAGCTGTTCGTAGGCCTCGGCGGGGGCGACATCGATGATGATGCTGTCCGCTACGGACATCGTGCGAGACATGGCGAGGCTCCTTGCCCACGGCCGTCGTCGGACCACTTCGGGAGCTGGACGGGCCGTGGAGCCGACCTCCCGGGCCACACCTTACTGTCAAGTAGCTCCGGCGGGGCGGCGGGGCGAGCTCCCGTCAACGCGCCCGCCGACCTGGCCGGTTCGCGACGCGCAAGCGTACGTCTGCCGGAAGGCCGGGTATTCCACCGGAGACCCGGGCATCCGCGATGACTCGGGCCACGCCCCGCAGCACCTCCGTCGGCCGGGCCTCCGGTTCGACGGTGACGATCACTGCCGCGCGTATCGGCCGACCCACCAGGCGGACCCGGGCGCGGGCCACCGTGTCGATCGCGACCACCTGCGTCGTCAGCGCCCGCTCCCACGCCCGTCTGCGCAACCTCACCCCGGTGGACCCGATCTCCACCCACCGGGGTGTGCCGACGGCCAGCTGGCGAGTGAACCACCACACCAGCAGGGCCAGCGCAAGGGCGAGAGTCCCGACCGAGGCGGGACTCCACCAGCCGTTGTCCCGGAGCCGAGCCAGCAGGTGGCGGTCCAGCAGGACGCGGTCGACGGCGGGCATCGGCCACCAGCCCGGCAGAACGTCACGAGCTGAGTTCCCAACAGAACCGCCGCCAACGGCCAGCCACGCACCACCGAGGAGGAGCACCAGCCCCGCCGAACCGAGCAGCGTCCGGTTGACCATGCCGCGTGTCAGCACTCGCATCACACTCCTCCCTCGCCCGTTCCCTCCTGGACGACCACGTCACCTCACCCGACGGGATCCCCGCGCTGCCTGACGGATCCGCACCCGCACCGCTGGGGTCCGCACCATGCCCAAATCCGGCAGGCCCGCACGCACGACCCGTTCCGCCTCCGCGCGTGCCTGCTCCGGCACACCGAAACCCACGGTGACCAGCACCCGAAAGCGTCCCCGCCGCACCCGCACCCGAGCTCGCACGATTCCGGGCACGGCACTCAGCCGGTCCCGCACGACCCGGGCGGCGGCCGCCCGGTCGAGTGCGAAGCGGACCTGGGATGTCGGAGACGCCATAGGGAGGCGCCCCCGCAGCCCCGGCAGCAGCGCGCACCCCAGGAGCCAGACACCGGCCGAGGCCGCGAGCACCCCGCCCGCCCGCACCGCCGTGTCTGCCGGGCCGTGGGCCGCCGCCCAGCCCACCAGCGTCGTGCGCCAGGCGGCGGGCGCACCGCCCAGCCGGACCGCGATGATGTCCACGAGGAACAGCGCGCAGGCAGCCGCCGCTAAGGCTGCCGTCACCGCAGCAGGAACCCGGCGCTGGGCTCGGATCCGGTCACCCCCGCCGCCGTTCCGAGCGGCGCCTTTCGCGCCATCCGCTGAGGGCTCCGACGATCTCGGGAGCTCAGGTGTCTCATCCGGCGATGGCTGGTCACCGTCCTCCAACCCGCTGGCAGCAGGCGCAGCCCGTACCGAGAAGGAGTCCACCCAAACCTCGGCGCGCGGCACGGACAGGCCCGTCAGATGAACCGTTCGGGCCCGAGCATGCTCCTGGGCTCGCTGTACGACCTGTTCCACTCGCACCGGATACGGCAAGCGCACGCCCATCGAGATCCGAACCGAGGTCCCACGCACCGTTGCTGAACCGCGCACTGCCGCACCCCCGACGGGGAGCGCTTCGGACGCGGCCCGCTCGGCGATCCGCTGGACGGCGCGCGGTCCCACAGTCGTCGCACCGCGTCCGGCCGGAACCACAGTGCCCGTGCGACGCCCAGCGGCCCGCTCCGTGCCGGAGTCACTTTCGCCGGCCGAAGCCGTCACGGCCGCCTCCCCATCAACGCGTCCAAGAACTCCCGCAGACCGATGCCCCGGTCCACCAGATGCCCTATGAGCCAACCCAACGAACCCAGCGCCGCAACCAAGAGGAACGCCCCGAACCCGCCGAACCACCCGGCGAAGCCGAGTGCCATTCCCGACGCCGCCCCGTACCCGGCCCGCCCAGGGACACCTCCGCCCGGGCCGGATGTGTCCACGTTCCGTGTCACCCCGTTATGCCACGCGGGTCTCGGACGGAGCGGTCTCCTCGTCGTCCTCGGGCAGATGGACGTCGTTGACCGTCACATTGACCTCAACCACTTCGAGTCCGGTGGTGCGCTCCACTGCGGCGATGACGTTCTCGCGTACATCGCGTGCGACGTCGGTGATCGCGACTCCGTATTCGACGACGAGGTCCAGGTCGATGGCCGTCTGGCGCTCGCCGACCTCGACCTTGACGCCGCGTCCTACATTGGGGCGGCCTCCGGGCACCCGGTCCCGCACTGCCCCAAGCGTGCGGGAGAGTCCGCCGCCCATGTCGTGGACGCCCGGGATCTCCCGAGCTGCCATCCCCGCGATCTTCACCACGACGGTGTCGGCGATCGAGGTCCTGCCCCTGGTCGCCGCAGGCTCGGCCGCTCCGGTGGCCCCGCTGCCGACCGTGGTCGTGCCGCCGGTCTCAGCGACCTGCTTCTGCGCGCCGGTGCGCGGACCCGTGCCCGCGGGGGCAATGGTGGCCGGGGTCTGGCTGGTGGTCATGGAAACTCCTCGCTTCTCGCTCGGCTCGTTCTGCCTGACATTCGTTGGACACACCGACCGCCGATTCGTCACGCGAGTTGATGAGATTTTTTCTTCCGAAGATTTTTCGACGGCTGCGTGACGTTCCGTCCTTCGCCGGGTCCAACTGTGTGTCCGGCTACGAGAAGCGGTCACGAGAACGCGGGTGGGGATCCGCCTCAAGGAGCAGGTGAGGGCTGCTCGACGGCGCAGGAACGAGTGAGGGAGGGACTGGTACATGCTCGGCGACGGGAATCAGATGACGGGCTGTGTGCCGCAGGGCGCGCCACCCGACGACGCACTGCTCGTCGTGCGGGCCGGAGAGGGCGACGAGGAGGCCTTCGAGGTGCTGGTGCGGCGACACAGCCCGGTCATGCTCCAACTGGCCGCCCGACTCCTCGGCGACCGGACGGACGCGGAGGACGCGGTGCAGGACGCCTTCGTGAGCGCCTGGCGTAAAATCCCCGAGTTCCGCAGAGACGCCTCGTTTCACACCTGGCTCTACCGGATCGTCACCAACCGCTGTCTCAACCGGCTCAGATCCCGCAGGCCGTCGGCGGACCTGGACTCGGTGCCCGAGCAGGCCGCTCCCGACCATCAGGCATCGCCCGCCCGAGCCGTGGAGTCGCGCGCAGCTGCCCATGCGCTAACCAAAGCGATGGCAGACCTGTCGCCCGAACAACGGGTCTGCTGGGTGCTGCGGGAGATGCAGGGACTGTCGTACGAGGACATCGCGGCGACGGTTGGAATCAGTCTGCAGGCGGTCCGCGGCCGGGTGTTCCGGGCCCGCCGCCACCTGACGGAGGCGATGAGCGCATGGCGATGAGCGCCAATCCGGACCGGCCGGAAGACCACCGGTACGAGGAAGAGGACGAGCGTCTGCCCTGTGGGCGGCTGCTCATGGACGTCTGGGACGCCTGGGACACCGGCCGGTTTACGGGCGACCTCCACCTCGACGACTGCCCATTCTGTTCGACGGCTCTGGCCGACCTCGCCGACCTCGGCGAGGCCGTGCGCCGAACGGGCGCCGCTGAGCCCGGGATACCGGACGCCACGGCCGTGACCGCCCGTGTGATGGACCTCGTCAGGCTCGAACTACGGCCGGGGCGACCGCTCCCGCTCGGCGATCCGGGGGAGGACGGCTGGATGGTCGAAGCGGCGGCCGCACGCCTGCTGAGGGCGGCCGTTGACGCGCTGCCCGGAGTGCGGGCCGGAAGCTGCCGGGTCCTGCCCCTCGATCCTGCGGATCCGGCCGGACCCGTGCGCACACGGGTCGAGGTGGCGGTGAGCACGCAGTTGCCCATGCAGGACGTCGCTGACGCTGTACGTGTTCGGATCGCCGAGGTCTCCGACCGGGACATCGGCGTCCGCCTCGCCTACACCGACGTGCTCGTCGTCGACGTCTTGGACGGGGACATCGACCACAGGACCGCCGTGGGCAATTCCGGTGATGCAGGCGGCGACGGCCAGGAGACGGGAGTAGTGCGATGACGGCGAACACGTTCCAGGAGAGGATCGCTGCTGTCGCCGCCGAGGCGGCACGAGGGGTGCCGGGGGTGGCCTTTCTGCGTCCTGCGGTGGCCGACCTGTTGCGTACCCGGATCGCCGAGCGTGCGCCGCTCCGCGCCCCGGTGAGCGGGGTCGCACCGGGAACGCCGGGTGTGCGGGTGAGCAGGGATGAGGCCACCGGCCGCTGGCGCATCGACATACGGCTGGTCCTGCGGCGCGGCCACCGGGCGCTGGACGTGACCCGGGCCGTCCGGTCCACGGTGCTGGCCGGGGTACCGGGCGACCTGGAGGCCTCGGTACGGGTCACGGTGATGGGGGTGGTCTGACGAGGATCTGGTGCGGCGGGCCACTGGACCTGGGGGCAGAGGAGCCGGAGGGTTCAGGGGCCGAAGGAGTCAAAGGCTGGAGGAAGCAGAGCTCAGGGAAGGAGGGCCCCGGGGGAGGAGTGAGGAGGTAGGACGCGGTGGGAGGAAGAACCCGGGGAAAGAAGCCTGGAGGGGCCCGGAGGGAGACGGTGCCCCGGGAGGGGGAGCTAACGAGGCCGGGGGAGGGGGTGATGAGGACGGTGGTCCACTGGTCGGTGGGCGGCGATGGACCCGGCAGAGAGGCTGGCGATGCGAGCGGCCGAGAGAGGAAGGGGCGGGCGCCGTCCGGCCCCCCCCGGCGCCCTCCTTGACCCTCCCTCAGGGTGCCACTCCCCCGTACGCTCCTGGGATGCCGCCGAGAGGGCCTTCGCGACGGCGGTCACGTCACCCCGGTTCCCGTACACCGGTGTGCCGGGCTGCTGGCGCCAGGAGTCGTCCAGTCCTCCGGCGTCCACGGTGTCGAAGCCCAGTTCGTCGATGAGGTCGCGTACGGCCTGCTTGGCCACCGCGTCGTCCCCGGCCACCGGTAGGGCCTGCCGTCCCGAGGTGCCCTGCGGCAGTCCCCGGTCCAGGATGTCCTGGGCGTACGTCCCGTTGAAAGCCTTGATCACGGAGTGCCCGATCTGCTGCTCGGACCACCGGCTCTCGGGCGTCCTCGATGGCGGCGATCCGGCCGTCGCGTTGCGGATAGGAGTTTCCGGTGTTGATGACCGCGACGTTCTCCGCCGCGTCCCTCAGAAAGCCGTCCGGTAGATCGGGTACGGCCCCGAGCGGTACGGTCACGACGACGATGTGAGCGTCTCTCGCCGCATCGGTCGCGGCTGCCGGTGTCGCCCCGGTCTCCTCGGCGAGGGCGGTCAGTGTCTGGGGGCCGCGGGAATTGGCCACCGAGACCTCGTGGCCGAGAGCCGTCAGACGGCGGGTCAGGTTGCCGCCGATGTTTCCCGCGCCGATGATGCCGATCTTCATGATCTGACCTTTCGATGCCCGTCGAGTGGAGAGGAGCGGCTCTGCAGGTTCACCAACTTCTGTCCCCAGGGGTGATATTCCGTCGTCGGGCGAAGGAACATCTGAAGGGCTCGCTGGCGTTGACGCATTCTTCTGCTGTCCGCCGCCGACGCGAGGAGCGTGCCCATGTAGGCCATTTGAGTGTCCTTGTCGACCGCCCCTGCCGGGTGGGGAAGGATGTCCCACCGCACCGATCACCGCGGGTCCATTCTGGTCGCCGAGTCTGCACGGGCCGTCGATCGAAGGAGTGTCTTAGTGACGACGAGGGGCATCTCGCAACCGGGTGAGATCGATGCCGCAGACCAGGATGACGTCCTGGTACGGCGCAAGGAGCCGGGAAACGTCGTCATCAAGTGGATGACCACCACGGATCACAAGACGATCGGCACGCTCTACCTCGTCACCTCCTTCGCGTTCTTCTGCGTCGGAGGACTGTTGGCCCTGGTGATGCGCGCCGAACTCGCACGGCCCGGAACACAGTTGATTTCGAACGAGCAGTTCAACCAGGCGTTCACGATGCACGGCACGATCATGCTGCTGATGTTCGCGACGCCGCTGTTCGCCGGATTCGCGAACTGGATCATGCCGCTCCAGATCGGCGCACCCGATGTGGCGTTCCCGCGGCTGAACATGTTCGCGTACTGGCTGTATCTCTTCGGCTCGCTCATCGTCGTGGCGGGCTTCCTGACCCCGCAGGGCGCGGCCGACTTCGGCTGGTTCGCCTACGCGCCGCTGAACGACGCGGTCCGCTCCCCGGGGATCGGCGCCGACATGTGGATCATGGGTCTGGCCTTCTCCGGCTTCGGCACCATCCTCGGCTCGGTCAACTTCATCACCACGATCATCTGCATGCGCGCCCCCGGCATGACGATGTTCCGCATGCCGATCTTCACCTGGAACGTCCTGCTGACCGGTGTCCTGGTCCTGCTGGCCTTCCCGGTGCTGGCCGCCGCGCTGCTGGCGCTGGAGGCGGACCGTAAATTCGGCGCCCACGTCTTCGACGCCTCCAATGGCGGCGCATTGCTGTGGCAGCACCTCTTCTGGTTCTTCGGCCACCCCGAGGTGTACATCATCGCTCTGCCGTTCTTCGGCATCGTCACTGAGATCTTCCCGGTCTTCAGCCGCAAACCGGTCTTCGGTTACATCGGCCTCGTCGCGGCCACCATCGCCATCGCGGGCCTGTCGGTGACCGTGTGGGCGCACCACATGTTCGTCACGGGATCCGTGCTGCTGCCGTTCTTCTCCTTCATGACGTTCCTCATCGCCGTGCCGACCGGGGTGAAGTTCTTCAACTGGATCGGCACCATGTGGAAGGGGTCCATTTCCATGGAGACCCCGATGCTCTGGGCTGTCGGATTCCTCATTACCTTTCTCTTCGGCGGTCTGACGGGCATCATCCTGGCCTCGCCCCCGATGGACTTCCACGTCTCCGACTCGTACTTCGTGGTCGCGCACTTCCACTACGTGGTCTTCGGCACCGTGGTCTTCGCGATGTTCGCCGGATTCCATTTCTGGTGGCCGAAGTTCACCGGGAAAATGCTCGACGAGCGGCTGGGGAAAGTGACGTTCTGGACGCTGTTCGTCGGCTTCCACGGGACGTTTCTGGTCCAGCACTGGCTGGGCGCCGAGGGTATGCCGCGTCGCTATGCGGACTACCTGGCGGCCGACGGCTTCACCGCCCTGAACACGATCTCCAGCATCGCGTCGTTCGTGCTCGGTCTGTCGCTGCTGCCGTTCTTCTGCAACGTTTGGAAGACCGCCAAGCACGGCGAGAAGGTCGCGGTGGACGATCCGTGGGGGTACGGCCGCTCGCTGGAGTGGGCGACTTCCTGCCCGCCGCCGCGGCACAACTTCGTCACGCTGCCGCGGATCCGCTCCGAATCCCCGGCGTTCGACCTGCACCATCCCGCTTTCCGCGCCCTCGACGACACCGACAACCGTCCGCAGGAATCCACGGTCGTCGCACCGGGTGACAAGCAGGAGTGAGGGTGGCCCCGCCACTAAGAATCCGATCAACAGCCGACAGCCCGACAGCCCGACGGACAAGGAGGACGGGTGAAACGTGACCAGGAAAGCGCCCGAGGTCTGGCCCAGTTGGAGGGCTATCTGCTGTGGAACGCCGAGGTCGAGGGGGCACGCCGGCAGGCGCGAAGTTTCACCGGCCAGTTGCCCTGGCTGACCACGGCACAGCGTGAGGACGTCGAGCGGGTGTACACCGCCGAACGTGTCACCGCGTCCCGCGAGTCGTTCACCCGCATCCGCGACCGAGCCGAAGAGTTGCGCGAGGAGTACACCGAGCGCTATGCACGGCTGCGTACTCGCTGTGTCGCCGTCACGGCCGTGACGGCGGGCGCGGCCATTGGGCTCTGCGCGGCGTTGACGTTCCTGCTGCGCTGACGCCGTGCAGTACCGCCGCCCGGTGCGGCCCAAGCGGGCCCGGCGCGACCGACGGGCCCGGCGGGGCCCGCACCTGCCGTACCGTGTTGCAGCCGTCAGCCGTCAGCCGTCAGCCGTCAGCCGTCAGCCGTCAGCCGTCAGCCGTCAGCCGGCCCGCCACCGTTCAGCTGAGCTCGAGCCCGCCCCACCGTCACGCGTGACCACGCTCACCACCGCCATCCGCCACGGCCCCGCCACCCTTAACCGACTCCGGTCCCGTCGCTCAGTGGCGTACCAGGCAGAACGGGTGGCCTGCCGGGTCGGCGTACACGCGCCATCCGCGTTCGTCGTCCGCCGCGTCCAGCAGCGTCGCCCCTCGGGCCATGACCTGCCCGTGGGCCTGCTCTAGGTCGGCGACACCGAGGTCCAGGTGCAGCTGCTGGGGTGGATCCTGGCCGGGCCAGCGCGGTGGCCGGTGACCCGCCACCCGTTGGAAGGCCAGGACGAGCCCACCGGGTGTGTGCAGCGTGGACCAGTCCGCGTCGCAGTCCCACCGCCGGTCGGGTCGGTCGACCTCCCCGCCGAGCAACGACGCGTAGAAGTCGGCCAGCGTCCCGGGATCGGGACAGTCGAGGACCACACACTGGAGTTCAGTGATCATCGCCGCATCCTAAGCCGTGATCCCGCAAGCCCGTAGGTCAGCGGGCGCCGAACTTCTGCGTCCATACCGGACCACCGCCCGAGTCCTGCTTTCCCACACCGATCTCCTTGAAGGAGCAGTTGAGGATGTTCGCGCGGTGGCCCGGACTGTCCATCCACGACCGCATCACATCGGCCGGGGTCCGCTGTCCCTTGGCGATGTTCTCGCCGTAGGTGGACCAGCGGTATCCGGCGGCCGTGATCCGGTCGCCCGGGTCCGTGCCGTCCGGCGAGGTGTGCGAGAAGTAGTCGCGGGCCGCCATGTCTGCGGAGTGCCGTTGAGCCGCGGTGTTCAGCTTCTCGTTGACGCTCACCGGCCCGCAGCCCTCCTTCGCGCGTTCCGCGTTGACCAACTCGGTGACCTGCGCGGCGGTGCCCGCCGGAGCGGGAGGTGCGGGAGCGGGAGGCGCGGGAGCGGGCGGCGGGGGAGCGGTGCTGGGGGCGGGCGGCGGGGTGGCGCTCTTCGTCGGCTTCGCCGTGGGCGTACGTGAAGCGCTGGCCGACGGCGAGGCACTGGCCGACGCGGAGGCCGAGGAAGAGGCCGACGCGGACACGGAGGGCGAGGCGGACGCGGCGGCGGATGTGGGGACCTGGGTACGGGGAGCCGGAGCGTCGGCGGTGACCGTCGTCGCGTCCCGGTCTCCGTCATCCGTATACAGGTGCACCGCCGTGCCCCCGGTGCCCAGGGCCGCGACCGCGATCACCGCGGCGACGGCCGAGTTCCGGCGCCGCCGCCGGGCCTGTTCCCGTCTGCGTTCCGCCCGGCCCGCTCCGTGGGCGTCCGATCCCGGCATCCGTCCGTACGCGGTGGTCGTCAACAGCTCCGGCGTGGCCGCACCGGCCGGGGACAAGCGGTCGGGCGGCAGGACACCGGCCGCTGCCAGCAGCTCCGGGTGCGCACCCGCCCCGGCCGCGGCCGCCACCGGCACGAGCGCCAGCCCCACCAGCAGTCCCTCGGCGGGCACCAGCCCCGAACCGTGGCCCGAGCACACCGTGCACTCACGGGCATGCCGCGCCACCCGCTTGCGCCACAGAGCGGAGGGCACCCCGTCCCATCCGGCGATCAGATCCTCCAGCAGCACGCACGGCGGGTCCGCCGCCAACGCACCCACCACGACCCTGGCCGCCTCCAGCTGGGCCTTCATCCGCTGCACCCGCACGGCGGTGTGCTGCGGGGTGAGCTCCAGCGCGGCGGAGACCTCGGCCCGCGACAGATGCCCGGCGGTCTCCAGCCACCACAGGGACAGCAGAGCGCGGTCGTCCTCGTGCAGCCACCGCGTCGCCTCCGCCACCTGCCGCCGCTGGCCGGTCAGCCCCAGCTCCAGGATGGTCAGCTCCACGAAGTCCGCGCGGGGGTCCGGAGGGTCGTAGGTACCGTCCAGCCGGTCGGCGGGGATCGCTCCGGACTGCCGGTCGCGCCAGTGCTGGCGTATCTCGTTCATGGCTATCGCCACCAGCCAGGAACGGAACCGTTGCGCATCACGCAGTTCGGGCAGGCCACGCAGCATCCGCAGCACCGTCTCCTGCACTACGTCGTCGACATCCGTATGACCGTCCAGCGCACGTCCGACGACGTTGTACAGCAACGGCAGATATGCCGCGACGAGCCGGTCCTTGGCCTGCTGGTCGCCGCCGCGCGCCGCGGCGACCAAAGCCGTCGGGTGATCCTTGCCCATGCTGTGCTCACTCTTCCGGGGTCCGGTGCTGTCACTTCCCACACTCGGGAGATGCGGTGCGGGCGGGACGATAACAAGAATCCGGCGGACAACCCCGAGAACCCCGGCCGCACGCACCGGTCCGTGCCACGGAATGTTCTCCGTGGCACGGACCGATGCGCGGGACAGGGCCGCGGAACAGCCGGCCGGTCTACGGTTCGGCCATCCGGTGGCCCGCGGGCCAGCTCAGGCGCGCGGCGGGCCGTCCTGGTCGCGGTCCGACCCGAACTGCTGCTTCAGCCTGTCCTGGGCCGTGTCGACCTGGCCCTTGTACTTGCCCTGGGTGCGGTCGTCCACCATGTCTCCGGCCTTGTCGATGCCCTTGCCGGCCTGGTCCTCGTGGCCCTTGAGCATCTTCTTGATCTTGTCCAGTGCGGACATGCGTCCTCCTCGTCGACTCGCCCCCGCTCATCAAGGGTCACCGCACCCGGCCCGCCCCGCATCCGCGCGAACCCGTTCGCGGGAGGAGCCCCCCGAACCGTGGCGGGCGGCCGGAAGTGTGAAGCCGCACCGACTGGGCAGATACCGGGTGACCATGAGGAGGTGGTGGCAATGGGCCGCATCCGAGTCGTTGTCCGTCGTCCCCCGCCCCCGTCGGGGCCGCCCCCGCTAGATCTCCGCACCCCGTCCGGCCGTCCCCTGCCCTACTGACGCGCACGCGCCCACAGCCCCGGCCCGGGAGGCGGGATCGCCTGTCAGGCCGGGGCTGTCAGTGCTCCGGCCCCGGTCCGGCGCCGTGCTCCGGGTGCGACCCCTTCCCGGAGGGGCGCTCCGGTCCGCCCCCGTGGCCGTGCCGCGCGGCCGGTCCTGATAACGGAACCAACTGCTCCACCAGGGCTTCCAGTTCCTCCACCGCGCGCTCGGTCTCCAGGCGGATGTTCCGGTGCTCCGCGACGATCGCCCCCAGCAGGAGCGCGGTGAGCGCCACACACCCGTTGAGCACCGACAGGTTCGCCATGATCTCCATCAGGGTGTGACCCGCGAACGGCCCGAGGGAGTCCGTACCGGCGACGATCGCGAACACCGACACGACCAGGGCGCACGGGGCGCTGCCGGGCAGCTGGAAGCGCAACGCCGCCCAGATGATCACCGGGAACACCAGGTAGATCATGGACAGCGAGCTCCGGGTGGCGATCAGCGAGGCCAGCACCACGGCCACCGCCAGAACGGCGGCCTCGGGCCATCGGTCCCCCAGCCGGGGCAGCCGGGCCCGGGGCAGGACCAGCAGAACCGGCGTCACCACCAGGACCCCCATCGCGTCCCCCGCCCACCACGACGACCAGACCAGCCAGAAGCGTCCCGGTGGGATCTTGTCGTCGGCCAGCAGGGTGACACCGCCGATGGTGGCGCTGACCAGCATCCCCGTGAACGCCCCCAGGAAGACCAGACAGATCCCGTCCCGCAGCCGGGCCAGCTCACTGCGGAATCCTGTCCTCCGGAGCAGGGCGTACGCGGTCAGGGGAGCGATGGTGTTGCCGAGCATGATCGCCAGGCGGCTCAGGTCGAAGGCGTCGCCGATGTCGGCGACGGTGACCAGCGTGCCCAGCGCGATCCCCGGCCAGATGCGGACCCCCAGGCACAGCAGCGCGGCGAGTGCGATGCCGGTGGGTGGCCAGAGCGGTGTCACGACGGCGCCGTCCACGACCACCTGGCGCATCAGCCCGAGCCGCCCCGACAGGTAGTAGGCCCCGGTCACTCCCAGGACCTGCGCCACGTACACGGCCCGTCGTCTGGCTTGTCTGCTGCGGATCACAGCACTCATCAGACACCGACCCCGGCGGGGAGGCGGCTGGTGACACGCGCGCCGTCCTCCGGCGTCACCGAGGGCCGGTTCAGGCGGTGGCGTGCCGCAGAACGAGTACGGCGGCGTCGTCCTCGTGCCCGGTCAGCTCCGCCGCGCCCAGAACCTCGTCGGCCAGCAGATCCGCGCTCGCCCCCGCGTGTGCGGCGACCAGTCGGCGCACCCGCTCCAGACCGTCCTCGATCAGCAGCGACGGCCCCTCGACGACCCCGTCCGTGAGCAGCACGATCGACCCGTCGGACGCCAGGGCGTGCCGGGTGACCGGGTACTCCTCCCCGCGCTGGATGCCCAGCGGCATGCCGCCGGGATCCTCCGTGACACCGGACCGCCCGTCCACGGTGGCCCACACCGAGGCCACATGACCGGCGCGGGCGCTGTGCAGCTCCCAGGTGACCGGGTCCAGCCGCAGGAACGTGCACGTGGCGAAGAGCGCGGAGTCCACGGACACCAGAAGATCGTTCGTCCGCCCCATGACCTCGCCCGGGTCGGACGCCGTGCCCGCGATGGCGCGCATCGCGATCCGGATCTGGCCCATGAAGGCCGCTGCCTCGACGTCGTGGCCCTGGACGTCACCCACGGCGAACCCGAGGGTCCCGTCGGCGAGCGGGAAACCGTCGTACCAGTCGCCGCCGATGTCCAGACCATGCCGGGCAGGTGCGTAGCGGGCCGCCGACGCGAGCCCCGGGAGCGCGGGAAGGGCCGCCGGAAGCATCTCGCGCTGGAGGGCCTGCGCGAGTTCCACCCTCGCCTGATGGAGTTCCACTTCCCGCCGAGCGCGCGCAGTGAGGTTCTGCAAGGTGGTGAGCAGGTCCTCGGCGCTGACCGATCGGGGAGTCCGACGCCGGTTCATGGGCTGCTCCGCGGTGCGTTACGTCCCTGAATCATAGGGCGGGCGCCCCGGGGCTGCGACTGCGGAGCGCGCGATGCCGGGACCGGGCCACCGGCCTTTGCCCCGGAGCGGTGGGCGCGGTGAGGGTGGCCGGGCGCGCGGCGCGGAGCTGGGCCGCGCGCCGTGTCCGGGCGGGAGCGGAGGCCGGATGGACCCTCGTGCCGAGCCGTTGTCAGTGCCTGGTGGGATGCTGCCCGCATGGACGAGCTGATGAGGCAGCGACGGGTTTACGGCACCGATCACGACGACCCCCAGCCCGGCCCGAGGGCGGGCCACGAATACCGGGAGCTGGTCGGCGGCCCGCTCGACGGGCTGCTGCTCGACGTCACCGACTGGACCGAGTCCGAGCTGAGCGAGGGCGCCGGACTGGTCACCGAGATCGGCGCGTACGGGCCGGGCGGCCGGGCCGAGTACGGCCCGCGCTCGCCGGACAGCCACCAGTGGGACTGGCGTGGCGACGTGCGGTGAGGGGCACGGGTTCCCCCAGGGCGGGGGCGGCCGGAACCGAATCCGCGACGCGCGGTTCTGGAGCCCGGTGCACCGGGCACTGAGCCGCGTCCTTTCGCTGCGGGGGAGGGCCCGGCAGCCCTCCGGCCGCGCACAGGCGGATTTACGCGAGTACCTCGGCGGGCGATAGGTTGGCCGGTCATGTGGGCTATGAGCGCGGTCGGACACCGTCGGCTGGGTGCGGCAGGATCCCTGGCGGTCGCCGTGGGCGGCTGGTTCTCCGGGAAGCTGCCGGTCCACGACCCGTGGGGCCTCTGGGTCGACCACGGCTCGGCAGCCAAGGCGGCCGCAGCCGTCCTCGCCTACCTCGGGCTGACCGTCCTCGTCGTCGCCTGGTGGCAGTACGGCAAGAGCGCCTCCACCGTCCGCGAAACGCTCGTCACCCTTGCCTGGTGGACAGCCCCCTTCCTGCTCGCGCCGCCGCTCTACAGCGCTGATGTCTACAGCTACATAGCCCAGGGCGCGATGGTCGTCGAGGGGCACGACGTCTACACCGCCGGGCCCTCCGCCCTGGACCCCGGCGGCATCGGTGGCGACGCGGCCGCGAGCGTCGGCAACCACTGGCGCGACACCCCCGCCCCGTACGGCCCCCTCTTCCTGCTGCTGTCCGCCGCCGTCTCCTGGACCACCGGCGGCACGATCGTCCCCGCCGTCCTGGCCATGCGACTCGTCGCCCTCGCCTCCCTGGTCCTGATCGTCCGGTCCCTGGGCCGCCTGGCCCGCGAACACGGCCACGACGAGAGCCGCGCCCTGTGGCTGGGCGCCCTCAACCCGCTCCTGCTGATGCACGTGATCGGCGGCCTGCACAACGACGGGCTGATGATCGGCCTCATGCTCGCCGGAGTGGCGCTCGCCCTGCGCGGCCGCTGGATCCTCGGCAGCGCGCTCGTCTCACTCGCCATGATGGTGAAGTCCCCGGCGGCCGTGGCGCTGCTCTTCATCGGGATCCTCGTACACGCCTCCGCCACCGGCCCCCAGCCGCGGCGCTGGGCCAAGGGGCTCCTCGCGCCCGGCCTCGTCGCCTGCGCGGTCGCCGGGGGAGCGACGCTGCTCAGCGGCACCGGCTTCGGCTGGCTCCGCACCCAGGGCGTCGCCGCGAACATCCACACCGCCCTCTCCGTCCCCAGCGACATCGGGCTCGGCCTCGGCGAACTGCTGCACCTCCTGGCGGGGACCGATCCGGAGCCCGTGAAGTCCGCGGTCCAGACCCTCGGCCTGGTCGCCGCGATGGTGCTGATCCTCCTGCTGGCCCGACGCGCGATGCGGGGCATGATCACGCCCGTTCACGCCCTGGGACTCGCGCTGCTCGCCCTGGTCGCCCTCTCGCCCATGGTCCAGCCCTGGTACCTGCTGTGGGGCATGGCGGTCGTCGCCGCCACCGCGCCGTACGGCCGGGTCGCCACGGTCCTGATCGTGCTGTCGGCGGCCCTGGTGTACGAGACCCACCCCATGGGCGCCACCCCGCCCTACGGGTTCGTCCTGGCGGGCCTCGCCGCTGTGCTCGGCACCCTCGCCGTCCGCCGGGCCCCCGTCGTACCGCCCGGCGTCCAGCCGCCCGCCCGGCTCCCTACCACCGTGTCCGGGTCCGCGGCCGCTGTGCCTGCCCCAGCCGCCTCCGCGGACCCGGACCCCGCCCCGGCTCCGCGGAGCGTCCGGTGAACCATCACCTCGACGTGCGGGCGAGCCCTCCGCTACGCTGATCCGGTCCTGTCGTCTCCGATAGAGGTGGACGTTGCGCATCTGAGGTCCGCGATCATCACGCGGTACGGCTTCGGCCCGTACACGGTCATGGCGCTGTCGGCATCACTGCCGCCCATGACATCCGCGTGGATGCGACCTCGGTGCTGATCCGTCCCCGCCTTCGCAGGACCGCTCTCATCACCCTTCTTTTTTCTCCGGCCCGGTCGCCGCGTGCTGTTCGCCTACGAAGCCCCTGTTCCTCCCGCTTCCGCGACTGCGAGAACCCATGAGCCATCCCACCGCGCCCGGCGCCTCCGTGACCGCCTCCCACCTCACCTTCCGATGGCCCGACGGCACGAACGTCTTCGACGGCCTGTCCCTCACCGTCCCCCGGGGGCGCACCGGCCTGGCCGGTGCCAACGGCACCGGCAAATCGACCCTGCTGCGTCTGCTCGCCGGACAGCTCCGCCCGGCGGGCGGAACGGTCACCATCGGCGGGAGCCTCGCCCACCTGCCCCAGAACATCACCCTGGACACCCGCCTGCGGGTCGACGAGGCCCTCGGCATCGCGGAGCGGCGAGCCGCCCTGCGCGCCATCGAGTCCGGCGACGTACGGGAGGAGCATTTCGATACCGTCGGCGACGACTGGGACGTGGAGGAACGCGCCCTGGCCACCCTCGGCTCCCTCGGGCTCGGCGCCGTCGGACTGGACCGTACCGTCGGACAGCTCTCCGGCGGGGAGACCGTCCTGCTGCGCCTGGCCGCGCTGCTGCTGGAGCGCCCGGACGTCCTCCTCCTCGACGAACCCACCAACAACCTGGACCTCTTCGCCCGCCGCAGGCTCTACGACGCCGTCGACGCGTGGCGCACCGGCATCCTGATCGTCGTCAGCCACGACCGGGACCTCCTGGAACGCGTCGACCGCATCGCCGAACTGCGCGCGGGCGCCGTCAGCTGGTACGGAGGCGGCTGGTCCGCCTACCAGGAGGCCCTCGCCACCCAGCAGGAAGCCGCCGGGCGGACGCTGCGCGCCGCGGAGGCCGACGTACGGCGCCAGCGCCGCGAACTGGAGGAGACCCGCGTCAAGGTCGCCCGCCGCCAGCGCCACGACAGGAAGCTGGACGCCCAGCGCCGCGCCCCGCGCATCGTCGCCGGTGAACGCAAGCGCTCCGCCCAGGAGTCGGGCGACCGGCTGCGCGGACTGCACGAGGACCGTCTCGACGAGGCCCGCGAGCGCCGCGACGAAGCCGCCGAGGCCGTGCGGCAGGACGCCGAGATCCGCGTCGCCCTGCCGCACACCGCGGTACCCGCGGGCCGCACGGTCCTGACGGTGCGCGACCTCAGTCTCCCGTACGGACGGCTGCGCGGCGGCAGCCTCCAGGTGCGGGGGTCCGAACGCGTCGCGCTGGTCGGCCGGAACGGAGCGGGCAAGACGACCCTGCTGCGTACGCTGACGGGGGAGGTGGCGCCCAGTTCGGGCGAGGCCACGGTGTCCGTACCGCTGAAGTTCCTGCCGCAGCGGCTGGACGTCCTCGACGACACGCTGAGCGTGGCCGAGAACGTCGCCCGCGCGGCCCCCGGCACCACCGACAACCAGATCCGCTCCCAGTTGGCCCGGTTTCTGTTCAAGGGAGCCCGCGCGGAGCAGCCCGCGGGCACCCTCTCGGGCGGCGAGCGCTTCCGTGCCGCGCTCGCGGCGACGATGCTCGCCGCCCCCGCCCCGCAGCTGCTGGTGCTGGACGAGCCGACGAACAACCTGGACCTGGCTGCCGTGCGGCAGTTGACGAGTGCGCTGGACTCCTACGAGGGGGCCCTCGTCATCGCCAGTCACGACCTGCCGTTCCTCGGTTCCGTCGGCATCACCCGCTGGATCCTGCTCGGTGAGGAGCTTCGGGAGACCAGCCCGGAGGAGGTCCACGCCGAGCTGTCCGGTGCGCGGGGGCCACGGGGGGACGCGGCGGGCACGGGCGTCCAGGCGGGCACGGCTGCTCAGGGGGACCAGGAGGTCCGGGCGCGGGAGTCCGGGGAGGGTTCTCAGGCCGCCTCGTAGTGGTGGGCCCTCCCGCCTCGCCACTCCACCCAGACCGCGTTGTCGAGGATCTTGTCGGGTTCCTCCAGGCCGGCCTCGGTCAGGAACACGATGACGTCGTGGTCGCTGTGGGCCAGCCCGAGTATCTCGTCGCGGCCCTCGTAGTGCACGGACACCCGGCGGCCGCCCGACGGGGTCGGCCGGTGGATGACGATCGGGGGATTTGCCATGGGTCCACCCTGCGCCGCGCCCCGCCCCCGCGCATCCCCGGCCCGCACGATCCGGAACGCCACGGAATGCGCCCGGCCCCGGGCGGCCGCCCCGGACCGGTCGCCCCCGTGCCGCGCGCGGGGGCTCAGCCGTGGCCCGGGGCCAGTTCCACCGTTGTGGTGACGCGCACCAGGGAGGGGGTGCGCGGGGCGGAGCCGAAGCCGAAGGCGACCGGCGGATCGAGCGGCGCGAGGGCGCCCAGCTCCGCCCCGTCCCACCGGGCGTCCGCCGCCAGCACCGGCCGCAGGTCCCGCGCCCCGTACCACTCCCGCCGTCCCGAACCGGCGCTGCCCAGGGTGCGCACCCCGGGCATCAGCAGCCGGGCCGGGACATCGCACACCCGCGCCCACAGCGGGCTCCGGGCGAGCGGGGCCGGGACGGCGGACAGGAGCAGACCGAGCGCGGAGCGCCGCCCGGCCCGCAGCCGCAGCTCCAGCGGTCCCGCGTCGACCCGCCAGGTCGCCCCCGTGACGCCGACGGCCACGGGGACCACCTCGATACGGTCGAAGCGGTACGTCGCGGCGACGAAGTCCGCGACGCGGCGGGAGGGCGCGAGCAGGAGCCGTTCGCCGTCGGGGCGCTCGACCATGACATCGCTGAACGCCCCGAGGGGCGAGCGCGGCCAGTGTCCGACCACCAGCCGAGTGCCCGAGGAGGTCCCCACCCCGGCGATCCAGCCGTCGAACCGCAGCCGCCCGCCCGCCTTGCCCCCGGCCGTCCCGCTCACTCGAAGCGGGACGGGTCGCCGGCGCCCCGGCGCACGATCTCGGGCTCGTCGCCGGAGAAGTCGATGACGGTGGTCGGCTCCGTGCCGCAGTCGCCGGAGTCGACCACGGCGTCCACCTCGTGGTCGAGCCGTTCCTTGATCTCCCAGCCCTGCGTCAGCGGCTCCTCCTCGTCCGGCAGCAGCAGGGTGCTGGAGAGCAGCGGTTCGCCGAGCTGGGCTACCAGGGCCTGGGTCACCACATGATCGGGGATCCGCACGCCGACCGTCTTCTTCTTCGGGTGCATCAACTGGCGGGGCACCTCCTTCGTGGCCGGGAGGATGAAGGTGTAACTGCCGGGCGTCGCCGCCTTGATGGCGCGGAACACGTCGTTGTCGACGCGGACGAACTGCGCCAGCTGCGCGAAGTCGTGGCACACGAGGGTGAAGTGGTGGCGGTCGTCGAGATTCCGGATCGACCTGATCCGGCCGATGCCGTCGCGGTTGCCCAGCTGGCAGCCGAGGGCGTAGCAGGAGTCGGTCGGGTACGCGACGAGCGCACCGGAGCGGATGCTGTCGGCCACCGTGGCGATGGTCCGCGACTGGGGGTTTTCGGGGTGCACGTCGAAGTACTTGGCCATTCGCCGAGCTTACGCGTTCGGGGCGGGCCCGTGAGGAGGTCCGGTCGGACCACCGGACCGCGGCCCCCGGGGGCGTGTACGGCGGCGGCCCGCCGCGCGGTGACGCGCGACGGGCCGCTCCGGCTCCGCTTCCTGGCGGGTTCCCCGCGGGTCAGACCGCGGCGGCCCCCACCAGTTCGTCCAGCACGTCCTCCATCGTCACGAAGCCGATGACCGTGCCCTTGTCACCCGCGACGGCCGCGAGGTGCGTGCCGGCGGCCCGCATCGCCGTGAGGGCGTCGTCCAGCGGGGTGTCGATCTCGACCCGGATGACGGGGTGGATCGCGCTCGTCGGCAGCGGCTTGGTGCGCTCCGCGACCCCGAGGGCGTCCTTGATGTGGAGATAGCCCAGAATCTCGTCGTCCGGTCCGGTGACCGGCAGCCGGGAGTATCCGGAGTCGACAGCGGCACGCTCCAGACCCTGCGGGGTGATGCCGAGGTCGACCGTGATCGTCCGGCCGAGCGGGACCATCACCTCGCCGATCGGCCGGGTACCCAGCTCCAGGGCATCCTGCAACCGTTCGCCGTCGGCCGGGGCGAGCAGGCCGGCGTCGCTGGAGTCCTTCACCAGCCGGACGAGTTCGTCGTCGGTGAACACCGAGGCGACCTCGTCCTTGGGCTCGACCTTGAGCAGCCGCAGCAGCATGTTGGCGAAGGCGTTGATGCCGAAGATCACCGGGCGCAGCGCCCGGGTGAGGGCCACCAGGGACGGGCCGAGCGCCAGGGAGGTGGCGACGGGGGCGGCCAGCGCGATGTTCTTCGGGATCATCTCGCCGATGAGCATGTGCAGGTAGGTCGCCAGCGTCAGCGCGATGATGAACGCGATCGGGTGGACCAGCGGTCCCGGGACGCCGATCGCGTCGAACGGCGGCTCCAGCAGATGCGCGATGGCCGGTTCGGCGACGGCGCCGAGCACCAGCGAGGAGATGGTGATGCCGAGCTGGGCGGTCGCCATGGCTGCCGACAGGTGTTCGAGCCCCCACAGGGTGCTCCTGGCGCGTCGGCTGCCCCGGATGGCCTGGGGTTCGATCTGGCTCCGGCGGACCGAGATCAGGGCGAACTCGGCGCCGACGAAGAACGCGTTGGTCAGGAGGGTGAGCGCGCCGATGGCGAGCTGGATGGTGGTCATCGGGCTTCCTCCTCCACGAGGGCCATGGCCGGAGCGGGGGCGGTGATCCGGACCCGGGCGGCCCGGTGGTGCTCGATGTCGAGCACGTCGAACTGCCAGCCGTCCAGCTCCAGCCGGTCCGTGCGGACGGGGATGCGGGCGAGCCGCGTCGCGAGGAGACCCGCGAGCGTCTCGTAGGGGCCCTCCGGTGCGCCGAAGCCGATCCGGTCGAGCTGGTCGAGGCGGATGCTGCCCTCGGCCTCCCAGACCTGCCGGCCGTCGCCGAGCGGCTCCGCGGGGGCCAGGTCGGGGCGCTCGTGGGGGTCGTGCTCGTCGCGGACCTCCCCGACGACCTCCTCCACGATGTCCTCGACGGTGGCGACACCCGCGGTGCCGCCGTACTCGTCGATGACCACGGCCATGGTGCGGTGCTTGCGCAGCTGGGCGAGCAGCCGGTCGACCGGCAGCGAGTCCGGTACCCGCAGGGGCTCCGTGGCCAGCGCGGTGACCTGGGTCCTGGGCCGCTCGGACTCCTCCAGGGCGAGGACGTCGCGGATGTGGACCGTGCCGATGACCTCGTCCAGGCTGTCGCGGTAGACGGGGAACCGGGAGAGACCGGTGGCCAGGGTGAGGTTGGCGGCGTCGGCGGCCGTCGCGTGGGCCTCCAGCGCCCGCACGTCGACGCGCGGTGTCATCACGTTCTCGGCGGACAGCTCCGCCAGGTTCAGCGTGCGGACGAAGAGCTCGGCCGAGTCCTCCTCGATGGCGCCCTCGCGGGCCGAGTGCTCGGCGAGCGCGATCAGCTCCTGCGGCGTACGGGCGGAGGCCAGCTCCTCGGCGGGCTCCAGGCCCAGCCGTCGTACGAACCGGTTCGCGGAGTTGTTGAGGTGCCGGATCAGCGGACCGAACGCCGCGGTGAACGCGCGCTGCGGGGTGGAGACGACCTTGGCGACCGTCAGCGGGCTGGAGATCGCCCAGTTCTTCGGGACCAGCTCACCGACCACCATGAGGACGACGGTGGACAGGGCCACACCGAGGAGGGTGGCGACCGTGGACACGGCGCCCGACGGAAGTCCGACGGCCTCCAGCGGGCCGCGGAGCAGTACGGCGATGGAGGGCTCGGCGAGCATGCCGATGACCAGGGAGGTCACCGTGATGCCGAGCTGGGCGCCGGAGAGCTGGAAGGTGAGCCGCTTGGCGGCCTTGAGGGCGCTTTCGGCGCCGCGCTCACCGGCCTGTGCGGCACGTTCGAGTTCGCCGCGCTCGATGGTCGTCAGCGAGAACTCGGCCGCGACGAACACCGCGCAGGCCAGGGTCAGCCCGAGGGCGAGGAGGAGCAGTATCACTTCGCTCACCGTGTCACCTCCGTCCCCTGGTGCGCCGGGGCAAAGATGACACGGTTCGTACTGGGAGGCTCACCCATTGCGGTACCGCAGCTCCTTCTCGGTTCGGTGGGGCCTGGCGATGGTGAAGGGCGGGTGTGCACCCGCCCCCATTGATAGTAAAGGGAGCGCAAATCAAAGGGGAGTGGCGCGCATCACACAGGGTGTCACCTGGGGAAAGAATCCTGGTGGTGAAGGGGTGCGGTGAACCGGGAGCGCGCCGGTGATCTTGGTGGCTGGAACTGTGCGTACCGGTCTCCCGCTTGGGAAACCCTTTACCCTCGCGGGCGGTTTCGCCCGGCGGGGAGGTGTGGGCCTCCCCGGTCATACCCGTCACGGTTCCACACCGTCACAGAAGGAGCGGACGCCGCCCATGGTGTTCAAGAAGTTGCTCGGAGCCCTCGGAGTCGGCGGCCCCTCGGTCGACACCGTCCTGCCGCCCGGCGCGGCCCTGCCGGGCGGGCCACTGTCCGGAGAGGTCCGCCTGCGCGGCGGCGGGAGCGACGCGACCATCGACCGGATCACCCTTCTCCTCGTCGCCCGGGTGGAGGTGGAGGGCCAGGAGGAGGAGAGCGAGGGCACGGTCGTCCTCGACCGCTTCACGGTCGGCGGCGGTTTCCGGCTGACGGCGGAGAGCGAGCCCACCGTGCCGTTCACCGTCACCCTGCCCTGGGAGACGCCGATCACCGAACTCCACGGCCAGCACCTCGGCCCCGTCCTCGGCATCCGGACCGAACTGGAGATCGCCGGGGCGCGCGACAAGGGCGACCTCGACGCGCTCGCCGTGGGCCCGCTCCCGGCCCAGGAAGCGATCCTGGAGGCCTTCGGCCAGCTCGGCTACGGATTCAAATCGGCCGATCTGGAGCTCGGTCACATCCGGGGGACCGGCCAGCAGCTCCCCTGCTACCAGGAGATCGAGATCCTGCCGCCCGCCGGGCACGCGCACGCCGTGAACGAGATCGAGGTGACCTTCCTCGCCTCCCCGGGCGGCCTGGAGGTCGTCATCGAGGCGGACAAGCGTGCCGGGCTCTTCACCGAGGGCCACGACACCGTCCACCGGTTCACCGCCTCCCACCACACCGCCTCGCAGCCCGAGTGGAACGAGCGGGTCGACGGCTGGCTGAAGGAGGTCGTCGCCGGACACGCGGCGTACGCGGCCCCGTCCCCGTACGGCGAACACCACGGTGAGCACCACGGCGGCCATCACGGTGAGCACCGCCGCTCCGGTCCGGGTGCCGGTGCGGTGGTGGCCGGAGTCGCGGCGGGCGTGGCCGTGGGCGTCGTCGGAGGCATGGTCGCCGCCGAGGTCGTGGACGAGATCGGTGACGCCTTCGAGGGCGATGAGGACGAGGAGGGGGGCGAGGAGGGCTGACCCGGCGGGCCGCGCTCCGGCCCCCGGCGCTCCGGCGGGCCGCGCTCGCGCCCCCGGGGGCGCTTCTAGGCCAGCCGGTCGGTGAGGGTGTCCAGGTCCGGTACGAACCAGACGTCCCCGCCCCGGTTGGCCTCGCGCACGAGGTCGGGCAGAGCCGCGCTGGCCGCGAGGTGGCGGCCGATGTCCCCGACGATGACCAGACGCAGCCGGTATGTCGAGAACTTCTGCAGCACGTCCCCGGCGAAGCCGCTGCTCAGGTCGTAGAACCGGTCGTCCAGGCGCCCGGCCGGCACGGCCACCACCTCCGCCCCCTGGAAGGCCGCACCGATCAGCTGGTCGAGGGCGTCCTGAACAGTCGTGATCGGCGCGCCGGCGGCGTCACACACCAGGACCGGTACGCCGTGGTACTCGACGATGACGTCAGCCACGGTCCGCTCCCCGCCCGTTCTCCGGGGTGGGGAACAGGCCGGTGTCCGGCCCCACCACGCTGTCGATCAACCGCAGCAGCTCAGCGGTGTCGGCGGCACCACCGAGGACGACGATCTTCATCCGGGCTCGTTCCTGCTCGTAGATGGTCTGGACGCGCAGGGGGTCCGCAGTGTCCCGTCCGGACCCGGCGCTCGCCGTGACCAAGGTGCTCAACCGGTACGCCGCATCGGGACCCACCTGGTCGATCTGCACGATGCTGGACACCTCCAGTCGTCCCGGGGAGGCGGCGGGGGACGGTTCCACCTCGGACGTCCGGCCGGTCAGGGCTTCGAAGTCCTCCCGGCTGATCCGGTACTGCTTGCCGATCCGGACGGCCTTGAGCTTCCCGTCGCGGACGTAGTTCCGAACGGTCCGCACATGCAGCCCCAGCTGATCGGCGACCTCGCCGATCGAGTACCACTCCTGCTCGACACTCTTCATGATGCCGAAAACTACCGTAAATGGCCCTTGAGTGGGAGGGCTGATGGCCTATGAGGTTGTTTGAGGAATGCAGGAAGGGGTGTGCTCCGCCATCCGGGCGTACGTCGGCGGGGAATCGCAGCGCCCGGGTAGGAGGTGCGCGAGCCGCTCACCGGGCGCCGCCGCGCCGGGCGGACCCCGGGAGCACGTCCGGAAGGAACCTCCGCCATGAACGCCCACTCGCGGCAGCCCGACCCTTGGCACCAGCGGCCGGAAGGCGTCAGCGACGCCACCGTCGAAGCCCTCGGGGCCCTGTCGAAGGCACTGGAGACCACCGAGCGGGCCCGCGGCGCCCTCTACGACTTCCACCAGCTCACCGGCAGCGCCGACCTCGCCCTCGACGACGCGGTCCGTCTGCTCCGGGAGGCCGGGCACACGGAGCGGGCCGACGAGGTCCAGCGGGAGATCGTCGGGCGCAACGTCATCCCGGGGCACTGGACGTTCCAGATCGTCGAGGAGTACAACGCCACCTACTACGACGTTTTCCGGGCGATCGAGCAGGGCATCAGGCAGGACCTCGCCGAAGGCCGTGACCATCTCCACGAGGCCGAGATGAAGGAGGCCCGCCGCACCACGTCCCACCCCGGCCGCACCGCCGACTGACAGCGCGGTCCCACCGACGTGGCGAGGACCGGTCGGGCCGGAATCCCCCGGGATGCTCACCGAGCGTAGCCGCACGAGATGCGGGCGGGGCCGCCGCCGGTGACGCTGGGGCTCCGGCCGCACATCCGCCGCCGGCATTCCCTACGACGCCGGTCGTGCGCGTGACGCCGGTCGCCGACGGAGGACTCACGACGGAGGAACCCATGAACCTGCCCGACACCCCCGTGGAACGAGCCCGCCGCATCCGTGAGCGCGCCGAGGAACTGGACCGCGCCGCCGACCGGGCCACCGACCCCGAGCACCGCAGCCGACTGCGGGAGAAGGCCCTGCGGCTGCTGCGCGAGAACCCGGCGGCAGAGCCACGGGCGTAGGGGCGTCCCGTCGGCCGGGCCGCGCCGCCGCGGGCCTCGGGCGCACGCGGCACGGAGAGCACCGGGCCCGCAGCCAGGCGACCCGGGGTCAGCCCGCGGGTGCCACCGTGGCTCCCTCGATGCCGTGGCGCTTCAGTGCCTCGGCGACGAAGCCCGCCGCCTTCATCTCCTCCACGAACCCGGCCAACAGGTCCTGCGCCGCCTGGCCCCGCCCCGCAGGGGTACCCATGGCCTGCTGGATCACCATGAACCGGCCCGGCAGCACCCGGACCCCCGGAGCCCGCGCGGCCTCAGCCTCCAGCAACTGCCGGATTCCGGCCGCCACTTCGACCTCGCCCGAGCGCAGGGCGGCGAGCGCCGGACCGGCTCCGGGGAACCGGACGATCTCCGCGTCCCGGATCTCGCGCGTCAGGAACAGGTCGTAGGCGGACCCCGAACCGACCGAGATGCGGGTCTCCGCGCGGTCCACCTCCCCGTTCCCGGTGACCGGCGACGCGTCGGACACCAGGTACCCGCCCTCGATGAGCACGTACGGGGCGGTGAACCGCAGGCCCTCCCCGCGCGCGGGGTCGACGGCGAAGAAGCCGATGTCGGCCCGGTCCGCCCGCACCGCCTCGACGGACAGCGCGGCCCTGTCGTACGTCGTCAGCTCGACCGGGACCCCGAGGCGACGCCCGAACTCCCGCGCCAGGTCGACGGAGACACCGGCCGGTTCCCCGCTCGCCCTGTCCCGGCCCGCCAGGATCGGGTTGCCCAGATTGATGGAGACCCGCAGGACGCCTTCGGGCGCGAGCGCGGAGACGAGGGCGGGGGAGACCGGCTGCTGAGTCATGCGGCCGAGTGTACGAGCCGGCCCGCCGCCTCCCCCTCCGCGCAAGCCCCCCGGGGGCTCAGGCGCCCACCGTTCCGTCGACGCCCTCACGCAGCAGGTCCGCGTGCCCGTTGTGGCGGCCGTACTCCAGCAGGACGTGCACCATGACCATCCGCAGCGACACGTCCCTCTCCCAGCGGATCTGGTGGCCCACCAGATCCAGCGAGACCGCGTCCCGTTCGATGCGGCGCGAGGTCTCCACCTCCGCCTCCCAGGCCGCGAACGCCTCGGCGCGGTTGGACGCGCTCGCGTCGTACGCCGCCTGGAAGTCGAAGGCCCGGTCCGACCAGACCATGGGCGCGTCCTCGTCCTCGAACACCCGGCGGAACCAGGCGCGCTCCACCTCCGCCAGGTGACGCACCAGAGCCAGCAGCGAGAGCGTCGAGGGCGGCATGGACCGCTCGCGCAACTGCTCGTCGCTCAGCCCGGCGCACTTCATGGCCAGGGTCGCGCGGTGGTAGTCGAGAAAGGCCCGCAGCGTCTCGCGCTCACCGCCCAGGAGCGGGGGCCCGACCCGGTCGTCGTTCGTCATGATGATGTTCCTCGGTTCCGTGGTGCCGGCCGACAGTATGTCCGTCCCGAGGTCCCCGGGCAGCCGGGTTTCCGGGCGGCGCACTCCGGGGGTGCCGGGGCTCGCGGGCGGCCCGGCCGGTCAGGGGAGCCGCACCTTCACCGTCTGCGTCGCCCCGCGCGTGCCCGAGAGGTCGCCGAAGACCAGGCGCAGTGCGGCCCCGGTGGCCGCCGACGTGACCGTCGGCGGTTTCGACACGACCGAGGCGACCGCCCGGTTCCAGGTGAGCGTCAGGCTCGTCCGCATCCGCATGGGGTCGCTGACGCACACCGTGGCCGTGCCGTCGCCGTGCTCGGTGACCAGCACCGAACAGGGGGCGTCCGCCACCAGCGGCCCGACCGTCCCGCCGAACCAGAAGTTGACGGCGCTCACCCCGAGCGAGGGGACGGCCACCCCCTGCTGGTCGTCGGTGTTGGCGAGCACCCGCAGCCAGGTACTGTCCGCCGCCCGCGCCGCGGTCCGCTGCTCGGTCGCGCCCGGCAGCAGCTGGTAGGCGTACGAGCCGTCCGACGGGTTGATGCCGTGGTCGAACCAGAGCGTGAGGTAGGTGCGCGAGAGGGGGTCGGTGGAGCCCGCGGTGTTGATGTCGCGCCAGCGCCCGGTCCGCTTCTCGCGCAGCGCCTTCACGGTGGCCCCGCCGGGGAAGACGTACCCGCCGTGCCCGCCCAGATGGGCCCAGGAGGCGTCCGTGAGCGTCGCCGACCAGGGGGCGGTGACCGGTTGGGCCGAGCCGTCGACGGTGAAGGGGGCGCTGCCCGTCGGTCCCAGGTTGCGGTTGTCGGCCGTGCTCTCCACGGCCGCGCCGTCCCGGCAGTGGATGCCCGCGCCCAGGCACACCACGGTGTCGTCGAGGAAGAACCACGACTTCTTCGCCAGCAGCGTGCTCGACAGCCCCTTCAGGTACTGCCCGACCGCCGCCCGCTTCGTGTCGCTGGCCCCGCCCACCCAGTTCACATCGGGCAGGGCGACCCCCCAGTCGCCGCCCGCGCCGTCGGCCAGGACCCTGCGCGACGCGGTGATGCCGGGCAGCCGGTACGGGTCGACGGTGGGCCAGAAGGCGTCGCTGTACTGGCCGTTGGCGAAGGTGTCGCCCCACCAGTACAGCATCCCGTTCCCGGTGTGCCAGCCGCGCAGATTCTCGCCGTTGCCGGTCTCGTAGTACGTGATCCGCTTGTCGGCCATGCTCAGGGCCGCCGCCCAGCCGGGGCGGCGGTGGGTGGCGCGGGCCATGTCGGGGAAGAGGCGGTGGCCGTCCGGCTCGGGGGGCGCGGTGAGCGAGGCGTCGTCCAGCACGTTCGCGATCCGGGCCAGCGCGGTCAGCCCGAGCGAGGGGTTGCCGAGCGGCGGGCTGTAGTAGTCGCGGCGGGCCCAGCCCTTGACCAGCCCCCGCCACCGTGTGTTCTCCGCGGCCGACGCCCCCTGGCCGAGCAGCACGATCGACGCGAGGATCGGATGGCCGCGCCGGTGGTCGTCGACCTCGCCCCGGCTGATCGCCCGGCCCGCGACGGAGTCCATGACCAGGCCGTTGTAGAGGAACGGGGCCCAGGCGTTCTCCACCGCGTCGAACACCACCTGCCGCTTCGGGTCGGTGACCTCCCACGTGGTGCCCTTGAGCAGCGCGAACAGCAGCCCGAGGCCGCCGAGCATCACCGATCCGTAACTGCCGGTGTAGGGCACGGTGGTGTGCTGGATGAACGAGCCGTCCGCGTAGAGCCCGTCGCCCTTGGTGACCAGGGGGAAGACGGGGGAGAGGGCGTCCCGGGCCAGCGCGATCTTCGCCGCCGTCCCGCCCACGGCTCCCCGCAGCGCCAGCACCCGGCACAGGTCGACCCGGTTCGCGCCGGTGCTGGTCCCGGTGTACGAGGCCACGGCGGAGTCCGGTACGAAATGGTCGACGGCGGCGCAGTAGCGGGTCAGCCGCGCCGGAGTGAGGGCGTCGTACATCAGCACGCACACGTCCAGCAGGGCCTGGGGCGCCCCGATCTGCCAGCTGTACCAGTTGCCGTAGCGGGCCTGCCCGGCTTTGTACACCTGGGTGTTGAGGTGGTCCAGACCCTGGATCACGGCGTCCCGCAGCCCGGCGTTCCCGGTCAGGCCCGTGCCCTGCTGGCGGTAGGCCTGCGCCATGGTGCTGAGGCGGATGAAGCTGTCGGCCATCCGCCCGGAGAGGACGTACGACTCGGGGTCGGTGTCCGGGTCCGGATCGGCGAACACGGCGTCGGGCCACAGCGACCCGTCCGCCGGGGCCATCGTCTCCAGCAACCCCCGGGCCTTCGAGCCGAGATCGGCCAGCCGGCTCCGGAACGGCTCGGCGGTCGGGCTGAAGCCCTCGCCGAGGATCAGCGTGTTCCAGGTGGCGCGCAGGGCGGCGTACGGGTCGTCCGCGACGGCGGCGCGGGGCGCGGCCACCGTCAGCGCGCCACTGCCCGCGGCGCTGAGCGCCGCGGAGGTGGCCAGAAAGGTACGGCGGGACCAGGCAGAAGTCATGGGAGTGCTCCGGGTCGGTGACGTGTCTCCTGCGGGAGCCGGAGCGCCTGGTTCCTGCCGTGGCGCTGACCGCTCCCGACATCCGACTGTTCTGATCGGGCGGGCACTTTCTAGCAGCCACCGGCTGACTCGCTCAATAACCTTGGCCGAATTGATCGTATCGATCGAATCTCGGGGCGGGTAGACGCCTGCGAGACTCCACCGGTCGGATGCCAACCAGAGCTTGGTGGATCGAGGTAAACCCGCGCTCGGATCGTTTCGAGCAGAAGTGATCGATATGGTTGTCACAGGTCAGGACCCAGCCGTCTCCGAGCCCAGGGGGATCCATGCGACTGCACGTCGACCAGCGCCACGAGCGGGTGCTCGAACTCGTCCGCGAGCGGGGCAGCCTGCGCGTCGCCGAACTCGCCGAAGAGCTCGGCATGTCCGCGGTCACCCTGCGCCGGGACGTGGAGGCGCTGGCGGCCCAGGGCCTGGTGGAGCGGCTGCACGGCGCGGTCGTCTGGCCCACGGGGCAGTCCCGGCCCGCCCCGGCCGCCGCCGCTGCCCCGGCCGAGGGGCTGGTCGTGGGCATGGTGGTGCCGACCACCGAGTACTACTACGCGGACGTGGTGCGCGGAGCCCGGGAGACCGTCGAGGCCGCGGGCGCCCGGCTGACCATCGGCCTCTCCCGCTACCTCCCGGACGAGGACGCCGCCCAGGCCCGCCGCCTGCTGTCCACGGGGGCCGACGGACTGCTGCTCACACCGAGCTGGGAGCACGGCCGCCCGGAGCCGGGCGAGGGGCTGTGGACGGCGGAGCAGGGGACGCCGGTGGTGCTGGTGGAGCGCTGGGCGCCGCTCGGGCACCCCGCGGCGAGCCTGGACCGGGTCCGCTCGGACCACGCGCACGGGGCCGCCGAAGCGGTGGCCCACCTGGCCCGGCTCGGGCACCGGGGCATCGCGCTCGCCGTGCAGGACAGCCCCACCGCGCCCCGGCTCCGGGCGGGATACCGGGCCGCCGTGGAGGCCTTGGGGCTCGATCCGGTCCCGGACTCACCGGGAGGAGGGGACCCCGCGCGGTCCGAGGCGGACCGGTTCGGGCGGACGCTGGAGTATCTGTGCCAAGGCGTGGCGAGCGGCACCGTGACCGCGGCGATCGTGCACAGCGACGCCGACGCGATCGTCCTCATCCCCCGGCTCCAGGCCCGGGGCGTCCGCGTCCCCGAGGACCTCGCGGTGATCACCTACGACGACGAGGTCGCCGGACTGGCGGACCTGCCGCTCACCGCTGTCTCCCCGGACAAGTACGCCGTGGGCGCCGCCGCCGCACGGCTGCTGCTGTCCCGGCTGGGCGTGCGGGGGCGGGGCGCGGCCGATCCCCGCGACGGGGGCCGGTCCTCCCGTCGGCACCTGGACATCCTGCCCGCGCTGCGGATCAGGGTCTCCTGCGGAGCGGACCACCCCTCCCGCTGAACGCGGGCGTGCACAGCGGAGAAAGTCGTGTCCGGGGCGAACTCGCCCAGCGGGCACGGCTTTTCGCCGTTCCCGGGTGCCGGGCCGAGGGGAGCTCACTCTCCGTCGCCCGTGATCGATTCGATTGAATTGGTCATTTGCTCTTGACGATGATCGGTTCTGCGCAAAATGATGTGTGCCGTTCGCCTCATCTCCCGCAGTCCGAGGTCTCGTAGGAGCCGGCCCATGCCCCGTAACGCCCGCACGTCCCGCCTCGCCCTCGCGGCGTCCGCCGCTTCCCTGGCCCTGCTCGCCACCGCCTGCGGCGGTTCGGGCTCGGACGCCTCGGGCCCCGGCGACGGCAAGCCCGTCACCCTGACCTACTGGTCGGCCACCGCGGGCGCCAAGGAGACGGCCGACGCGTTCAACAAGACGCACAGCGACATCAAGGTGAAGTTCTCCCTGGTGCCCGCGGGGCCCGAAGGCGTCACCAAGCTGTCCAACGCGGTCAAGGGCGGCAACGCCCCCGACCTGGCCACCATGGACTACTCCGCCCTGCCCGAGTACGCCAGCGAGGGCAACCTGGAAGACCTCACCCCCACCTCCGGCGACCTGGTGAGGAACGAGTTCCCCGAAGCGGTCCAGTCCTTGGTCAACCTCGGCGGCTCCACCTGGGCGGTGCCCTTCGACGTGACGCCCATCCAGCTCTACTACCGTAAGGACCTGTTCGCCGAGTACGGCGTCGAGGTGCCGAAGACCTGGGCGGAATACCGTACGGCCGCCGAGAAGATCCACCGGGCCGACCCGGACGTCACCGTCACCAACTTCGGCGGTGGCGACCCCGCCCTGCTCTCCGGCCTCGCCTGGCAGGCCGGCGCCCGGTGGTACGGCACCCAGGGCGACGCCTGGAAGGTGAACATCGACGACCCGGCCTCCCGGAAGGTCGCCGCCTACTGGGACGGCCTCCTCGCCGACGGTCTCGCCTCCAAGACGCCGCTCTGGGGTGAGGGCGAGAACAAGGAACGCGCCACCGGGAAGGTCGCCACCATCATCGGCGCCGCCTGGAGCGCGGGGAACTTCCCCGTCAGCTACCCCGACGCCGCGGGCAAGTGGGCCATAGCCCCCCTGCCCACCTGGGACGGCAAGCCCGGCACCGGCATGTACGGCGGAACCTCCTACATCGTGCCCAAGGGCAGCGAACACACCGAGGCGGCCGCCGAGTTCATCAAGTGGGTCACGACCGAGCCCGCCGCCATGACCGCCCGCCTCAGCTCGCTGAAGGCCCCCAGCAGCGCCCTGCCCGCCAACGAGGGCATGCGCGCCGCCGCCGCCGAGGAGTTCGACAACTCCTACTTCGGCGACCAGGACGTGTACGCCCTGGCGGGCGAGGCGGCCGACACCATCGTGCCCGGCTGGACCTGGGGTCCCGTGCAGCAGCAGGTCACCTCGGCGCAGATGGCGGCGGGCGGAGACCACACCAAGATGCTGAGCACCGGACAGGCGAAGGGCGAGAAGGCGGTCACCGACCGCGGCCTCAAGCTCGCGAAGTAGCCGGTGGCCGGTCCTTCCCCACCGGCACCCTCGCGGCCCGCGCGGCCCGCCCCGCCCTGTACCTCCCCGCTCAGCCCCACCCGCCGAAGGAGCAACAGGTGGCAGCCCCACTCGCCCGGCCGGCCAGGAAGACCACCCGCCCGGCCGCGCCCCACCCCGGCAGTCCCCCCGTCCCGGGCGGCCCCGGCAGTCCCTCCGGTCCGGGCGGCCCCGGCACCCGCCGCGGGCAGCGCCGTGCCGTGGCGCTCTTCACCGTGCCGTTCTTCGCCCTCTTCACCGCCGTCACCGTCCTGCCCCTACTGTACGCGCTCTGGATGAGCCTCTTCCGTGAGGAGTCCTCCGGCCTCGGATTCGGCGGCACCGAACGGGTCTTCGCCGGGCTCGGCAACTTCACCGAAGCCCTCGGCGACGACGCCTTCCTCCGCTCGTTCGGCAACATCGCCCTCTACTGCGCGCTGTACATCCCCGCCATGGTCGGCGGCGCACTCGTGCTGGCCCTGCTCGTCGACTCGGCCATGGCCCGCGCCCGGCGCTTCTTCCAGATCGCCTACTTCCTGCCGCACGCCGTCCCCGGCCTGATCGCCTCGCTGATCTGGCTCTACCTGTACACCCCGGGCCTCAGCCCGGTCACCGACGTCCTCGACGCCCTCGGCGCGCACTGGAACTTCTTCGGCGAGGACGAGGCGATCTTCTCCGTCGTCAACATCTCCGCCTGGCAGTGGACCGGCTACAACATGATCATTTTCTACGCGGGTCTCCAGGCCGTCCCCCGCGAGGTCCTGGAAGCCGCCACGGTCGACGGGGCCGGGGCGCTGCGCACCGCCCTCCAGGTCAAGATCCCCATGATCCGGCCGACCGTCGTCCTGACCCTGCTCTTCACCTGCGTCGGGGCCATCCAGCTCTTCGACGCCCCCAAACTCGTCCAGCTGCGGGCCAACACCATGGGGGAGGACTGGTCACCGACCATGTTCATCTACACCGTGGCCTTCAAGGGCCACGACTACGGCCTGGCCGCGGCGAGTTCGCTGATCCTCGCCCTCGTCGCGGGCCTGCTGTCCTTCGTCGTCACCAAGCTCGGCAACCGGTGGAAGGCCTCATGAGCACCCAGACTGCCACCCCCGGCGCACCCCCGGCCCCCGGGCCGCCCGCCCGCGCCGAACGCCGCACCCCCGCCCGGCCGCCCCGCCGCGGCAACCGCACCGGAAGCCTCACCTCCCGGGTCGTGGTCAACGGCGTCCTCGCCGTCGTCGCCGTCTACACCCTGATGCCGCTGACCTGGCTGGTCATCGCCTCCACGAAGGGCTACCGGGACCTCTTCGCCACCAACCCGTTCAGCCTGGGCGACTTCGCCCTGCTCTCCAACCTGGCGGCGCTGTTCGCCTACGACGACGGGGTCTTCCTCCGCTGGCTGCTCAACAGCCTGCTCTACACGGTCGTCGCCTCCGGGCTGTCCACCCTGATCTCGGTCGCCTGCGGCTACGCCTTCGACAAGTACGACTTCCGGGGCCGCGAGAAACTCTTCGGGGTCGTCCTCGTCGGCGTCCTCATCCCCTCCACCGTCGTCCAGCTCCCGCTCTACCTGATGGCTTCCGAACTCGGCCTGGTCAACACCTACTGGGCCGTCCTGATCCCCAGCCTCGTCAACCCGTTCGGCGTCTACCTGGCCCGCGTCTTCTCGGAGGGATACGTCCCCGGCGAGGTCCTGGAAGCGGCCCGGGTCGACGGTGCGGGGGAGCTGCGGACCTTTGTGAAGGTGTCCCTGCCGATGCTGGCCCCCGGCTTCGTGACCATCTTCCTGTTCTCGTTCACCGCCAGCTGGAACAACTTCTACGGCGCGCTCATGATGCTCAACGACGACCGGCTCTACCCCGTCAACCTGGGCCTGTTCATGTGGAACCAGAACGTCTACCAGCAGCCCGAGCTGTATCCGCTGGTCATCATCGGCTCCCTCGTCGCCGTGCTCCCCCTGATCGTCGCCTTCCTCTGCCTCCAGCGCTTCTGGCGCTCGGGCCTCACCGCAGGAGCCGTCAAGTGAGCCACCCCGCCCCGCCCCGGCGGCCCCGCCCGCGCACCGTACTGGCCATGAGCGGCGAGACCCGGGCCGCGGTGCTGCCCCCCGAGGCGCTGGACCGCATCGCCAGGGTCGCCGACCTCGTCCCCGGGCTCCTGGTCACCGACTTCGCCGCCGACGACCCGCTCCAGCGCGCCGAACTGCGCGACGCCGAGGTGCTGGTCACCGGGTGGGGCTGCCCACGCCTGGACCCGGCCGCCCTCACCGCCATGCCCCGGCTGCGGGCCGTGATCCACGCCGCGGGCTCGGTCAAGCACCACATCACCAAGGACGTCTGGGACCGCGGCATCGCCGTCAGCACCGCGGCGACGGCCAACGCCCTCCCCGTCGCGGAGTACACCGTCGCGGCGATCCTCCTCTCCAACAAGCGCGTCCTGGAGAGCGCCCGCCTCTACCGCGAGGAACGCTCCCGGGTGAACCTCCTCGCCCGGTTCCCCGACGTCGGCAACTACCGCCGCACCGTCGGCATCGTCGGCGCCTCCCGCATCGGCCGCCGCGTCGTCGAACTCCTGCGCCCGTACGACCTGCGCGTCCTGCTCCACGACCCCTACCTCACCGAGGACGCCGCCCACGCCCTCGGGGCGGAACCGGCCGGCCTGGACGCCCTGGTCTCCCGCAGCGACGTCGTCAGCATCCACGCACCGGAACTCCCCTCCACCCGGCACCTGTTCGACGCACCCCGCCTCGCGCGCATGCGGGACGGGGCCACCCTCATCAACACGGCGCGCGGCTCCCTGATCGACACCGACGCCCTGGTCAAGGAAGTCGCCACCGGACGCCTCGACGCGGTCCTCGACCACACCGACCCCGAGGTCCTGCCACCGGACTCACCGCTCTACGACCTGCCGAACGTGCTGCTCACCCCGCACATCGCCGGCTCCCAGGGCAACGAACTGCACCGGCTCGCGGACGCCGCCGCCGACGAACTCGAACGCTACGCCGACGGCCTGCCGTTCGCCCACCCGGTCGACCCGAGCACCCTGCACCAACAGGCCTGACCCGCACCCCTACCTCACCCGGGTACACCACCGCCGCCTCGTACCTCTCCGGAGACCCGTCATGTCCTCAGCCCGCCGGGTGCTCGTCGTCGGCATCGACGGAGTGCGCCTCGACACCCTGAACCGCGTGCCCACCCCGCACCTCGACTCGGTCGCCGACGCGGGCTTCCTGGCCCCCGTGATGGTGGCGGACACCACGCCCACCATGTCGGGGCCCTGCTGGGCGACCGTCGTCACCGGAGTCGACGTCACCAAGCACGCCGTGTGGAGCAACGACCTCAGCGGCCACCGCCTCGGCGTCTTCCCGGACTTCACCACCCGGCTGGCCCGCCAGGACGGCCGCCGCACCTACGTCGCCGCCGCCTGGGAACCTCTGGTCACCGTCGCCGACGGCGGCCCGATGCTGCGCCGCCCCACCCGGCTCACCCACCACGCCCCGGCCGCCGACACCCCCGAGGCCTGGGAGCGGGCCGACGACTCCACCGTGCGCGACGCGACGCACGTGCTCACCCACGAGGACCCGGAGGTCTCCTTCGTCTACCTCGGAGCCCCCGACGAGACCGCCCACCACCTGGGGTGCGGGACGGCGTACGAGGCGTCGATCGCCTCGGCGGACCACCGCCTCGGCGACCTGCTCGCCGCGGTGCGCGCCCGCTCCTCGTACGCGCGGGAGGCCTGGACGGTCCTCGTCGTCACCGACCACGGGCACCGCGACGAGGGCGGCCACGGCGGCCGCAGCGCCGCCGAACGGACCGCGTGGCTGGCCTGCGCGGGCCCGGACATCACGGCTGGGGCCCGCCCCGCCCGCCCGGTGCGGCACGAGGACGTCGCCGCCCAGGTGTACGCGGCCCTGGACCGTAGGCCCGACTCGCACTGGACGCTGGACGGAGCCGAGGTGCTCACCGTGCCGCGCGGTGTCCTCCTCGGTATGGACGGCACCCTCGTCGACACCGAACCCCGCTGGCTGGCGGCCGTCCGCGAGGTGGCCGCCGCTCACGGGCACGCCCTGACGGACCGGGAGAGCGCGGCGATGCGCGGTCTCAGCTGCGCGGACGCCGCGGCCCGGCTCGTCCGGCTGTGCCCCCGGCCAACGATCGCGATCCTGCTGGAGTCGGAGCTGGAGGACGCGTTCCTCGCCGCGGTGGAGACGGGCGTAGACCTGCGGCCCGGTGCTCGTACGCTGCTGGAGCGGCTGGTACGCGACGGCGTGCCCGCCGCCCTGGTCTCCGCCTCCCCGCGCGCAGTGGTGGACACCGTCCTGCGGACACTGGGCGGCGAGGCGTTCCGCACGACGCCGGCGGACGGCGAGAGCGACCGCTCCGGACCCGATCCCGACCCCTACCGGAAGGCGGCGGCCCGGCTGGGCCTGCCGCCCGAGGCCTGTTTGGCGATCGAGAACACCCCCACCGCGGTCGCCGCGGCCGAGGCGGCTGGCTGCCGGGTGCTGGCGGTCCCGACGGCGGAGCCGATCGCGTCCGCCCCGGGCCGACGGGTGGCACCGGACCTCACGGCGGTGCTCGGCGCCTTCGGGAGCGACCCCGGGTGAGCCGAACAGGACGTGCGCCGGGGCGGCGACCGAGTGGGCACCGCGCATCGCGCCCGCCGGGACACCACCCCGGCGCACGTCAGGCGGCGGGCGGCCGCCGCTGGGGGAGCACCCCGATCAGCCGGGTCACCGTCCGGGCCATCGCGTCCCGGCCCTCCGCCAGGTAGCGGCGCGGGTCCACGCCCTGCTCGTCCCGGGCCAGCCGGTCGCGTACCGCGCCGGTCAGCGCGATGTTCAGGGCCGTACCGATGTTGACCTTGGCGATCCCGCCCGCCACCGCGCGGGCCAGTTCCTCGTCGGAGGCCCCGGACGACCCGTGCAGCACCAACGGCACCGGTACCGCCGTCCGCAGTCCGGCCAGCAGGCCGTGGTCGATGCGGGCGTCCCGCGAGGTCATGGCGTGCGAGGTGCCGACCGCCACGGCCAGCGCGTCGACCCCGGTCGCCTCGACGAACGCCCGCGCCTCCCCGGGGTCCGTACGGGCTCCCGGGGCGTGCGCGTCGAGAGGGGCCTCCCCGTTCTTGCCGCCGACCTCGCCCAGCTCGGCCTCCAGCCACAGCCCCCGCTCGTGCGCCCAGGCCACGGCGTCCTGGGTGGCCGCCAGGTTCTGCGCGTACGGCAGCCGGGCCGCGTCGAACATCGCCGAGCTGAATCCGCAGTCCACCGCCTGATGCAGGAGTCCGGTCGACTGCACGTGGTCGAGGTGGAGGGAGACGGGGACGGCGGCCTGTTCGGCCAGCGCGGCGGCGGCACGGGCCAGCGGTCGCGGGCGCCCCCGGTGGTAGGCGACCGCGTTCTCGCTGATCTGGAGGATCACCGGGGACCCGGCGGCCTCCGCCCCCTCGGTGACGGCCTCGGCGTGCTCCAGGGTGATGACGTTGAACGCGGCGACCGCACGCTGCTGCGCGGCGGCCTCGGCGACCAGCTCGCCGGTGGCGGCGATGGGCATGGTGGCTCCGTGGTGAAGGTCTGTCGGACGGAGAGGAGAGGCCGGGCGGGTCAGGTTGTGCTGCTGAGGATGACGGAACGCGTGAGATGACGCGGCCGGTCCGGGTCGAGACCGCGGGCCTGCGCGATGGCGAGAGCGAGGCGCTGGACCCGGACCAGCTCGGCCAGCGGGTCGAGGCCGCCGGCCACCCAGCGGGCGCCCGTCGCGTGCACCTCGTCCATGAGCCCGGCCGGGGCCTCGCCCAGCATCCAGGTGGCGGTGGAGCGGGTGGAGATGCTGATGGGGCCGTGCCGGTACTCCATCGCCGGGTACGCCTCCGTCCAGGCGAGGGCCGCCTCGCGCATCTTCAGGGCCGCCTCGTTGGCGAGCCCCACGCTCCAGCCCTGTCCGAGGAAGGTGAACTGGCCGCACTCCACGAGTCCGTCGGGCAGCGGCTCGGCGAGCGCGACCTGGGCGTCCTCGACGACGGCGTCGGTGTGCAGGCCGAGGTGGGCGCGGAGGAGGGTCAGCGCGGAGGTCGCGAAGCGGGTCTGCACGACGGACTTCTCGTCGGCGAACTCCAGCACGACCGTGTCGTCGGCCATGGCCGCCATCGGGGTGTCGGGGTCGCCGATGACCACGGTCCGGCGGGTCGTCCCGGCGAGCTGCCCGAGCAGACCGAGGACTTCGGTCGTGGTGCCGGAGCGGCTCAGCGCCACCACCCGGTCGTAGGGCCGCCCGGCCGGGAACTCCGAGGCGGCGAACGCGTCGGTCTCGCCCTGGCCGCTGCCCTCGCGGAGGGCCGCGTAGGCCTGGGCCATGAAGTACGACGTCCCGCATCCGACGACGGCGATGCGCTCGCCGCTCTGCGGGAGCCGGTGAGCGAGGCCCGCCGCCATGCCGGCGGCCACCTGCCAGCAGTCGGGCTGACTGGCCAGCTCCTGCGCCACATACGTCATCTGGTGCTCCCTCTGTCCCCGCGTCCCCGCGCTCCACCGATACCCGTCGATGTTCGAAGCTGCATATTAGGGCAGCGTTTCAATCAATATCAAGCAGATGGGTGAGGGGTGATGCGGGCGACGCGTCTGTGCCCGCCCCCGCGTCGGCCGGGCGACGCGGTGTGGTGCGGGAGGGGTCCGCTCCACCGCCAAACCTCCTCCCTGCCCCGCGCCGAGGCGTCGCGCGAGCACATCGCGTTCCGGGAGCCTGGGTAGGGTGGCTGCGTTTGTGAAGACCGCGGAATGTCGCAGTTAAGGGGCTGGATTCATGGGTGCGTTGGCGGGAAAGGTCGCGTTGGTCACGGGGGCGAGCCGGGGCATCGGCCGGGGAATCGCCCGGAGGCTGGCGCGCGACGGGGCTCTGGTCGCCGTCCATTACGGTGCGCGGAAAGAAGCTGCGCAGGACGTGGTCGAGGAGATCGGGAAAGCGGGCGGCCAGGCTTTCGCCGTCGGCTCCCTGCTCGGCGTGGAGGGCGACGTGGCGACGCTGTACGAGGCGTTCGGCGCGGGAATGGCCGACCGGGGCGAGGAACCGGTCCTGGACATCCTGGTCAACAACGCCGGTACGAGCGGTTCGGGGCGGATAGGCGCGGCCTCACCGGAGAATTTCGACCTGCTGTTCGCGGTGAACGTGAAAGCCCCTCTGTTCCTCGTCCAGCACGGTCTGACGCTGATGCGGGACGACGGACGGATCGTCAACATCTCCTCGGCGGCCGCCCGTAAATCCTTTCCGGATTCGGTGATCTACTCCATGACCAAGGGGGCGCTGGAAACCCTGACGCTTGCGGTGGCAAAGGAAGTGGCGGGCCGGGGGATCACGGTGAACTCGGTGGTGCCGGGGTTCGTGGAGACCGACATGAACGCCAGGCGGCGCGAGACCCCCGAGGCCGCGGCGGCTCTGGCCGCCCAGTCCGTGTTCGGGCGCATAGGCCAGCCGGCCGACATCGCCGACGTCGTCGCCTTCCTCGCGTCCGACGACGCCCGCTGGGTCACCGGCCAGAGCATCGACGCCTCCGGAGGCACCGCGCTCTGACCGGCTGCCCGTCAGGGGCACGGCCCCGGCTCCCTCGACCGGCTCCTCCGCAGCGGGCGGGGGCGCTCGCGGGGCCGGGGACAGCCGCCCCGGCCCCGCGCCGGGGGACACGCGGCCCCGGCCGGTGCCGCGATCGTCGCCCTCACGCGCCCGTCAGCAGCGTCTCCCAGGCGGCCGCGCTGTCCGGGTGGCGTGCCGTCAGCAGCGCGCCCGCCGGGGCGGACGCGGGTGCCGCCCACGGCGCGTCGCAGCCGAGCAGCCGGGCGGTCGCGTCCAGCGCCTCGGGGTGGGCGAGGAGCAGCGCGGCGCCACGAGGGCTGCCGCCCGCCGACCGTGCTCCGGGCGGCGACGCGGGCGGTTCCTCCGGAGCGTCGTTCCACGGCGGCACCCACGTGTCGAGCGCGGCGAGCCGGGCCGGGAAGATCCGGCCCGCCTCCCGGATCAGCAGCGGGGCCAGCTCCGCCGCGTTCGACCGCAGCGTCGTGATCAGGTTCGGCAGCCACGGCAGCAGCACCGGGTCCGGTAGCCGCCCGAACGCGTTCGACACGGCCTCCACCACCACGTCCGCCAGCCACGGCACCGGCTCCAACGCGTGCACGAAACCGCTCAGATAGCGGGGATAGGCGGGCACCACCAAGGGGTTCGCCAGCAGTTCGGCGCACCGCGCCCGCAACGCGTCCCGGGACAGGGTGCCGAGCTGCACCCGCGCCACCCACAGCAGGGCCGTCTTCTCCGGGCTCTCCGGGCGCGACTGGGCGACGGCCAGCTCCAGCTGGGTCCGGTCGCAGCCCAGGGACAACGCCAGGCCCTCCATGCTGAACAGGAAACCCAGCATCGCCGCGACCTGCCCCACGGTCGCGTCCTCGTCCGTGAACGCCGTCGGCAGCAACGTGCAGTAGTGCGCGTAACCGGCCTTCACGAAGGACTCGACCCACGGCGGCAGGACCGGCTCGCTGGTGCGGTAGTACGCCAGCAGCCGCCGTATCCGGCGCAGCACCTCCGGCGCCCCGTCGACCGTGCGCTCCGCCGCCAGTACCTCCAGCGCCCGGTTGCCGAGCTCGTCGGCGAGCCGCCGCCCGCCGAGATACAGCGTCGCGTCCTCGACTGCCCCCAGCACGCCCGCCGCCGTGGCCCGCGGACCGTACGCGGCGCGCCGCAGCCGCTGCTCCATGACCTGCTCGATGCTCACACCCTCGTAACCGAGCTCGATCAGTGCCCGCTGGTGGGTGCCGAGCGCCACGTCCCACGACTCCTGGAGGGAACGCTCACCGAGCCTTCGTTCGCCCATGATCGGGCGGGCCGCGCCGTGCGGCATCAGTCGGCGCAGCATCCACAGCACGTCGGAGCAGGCCTCGAACTCCGGACGGGAGCCCAGGTCCAGCAGGGCGCGCTGCACGCCGCGCTGCTGGAGCTTCAACTCCAGCGGCGCGAGCCGGTCGTGCACATCGCGGGCCAGCGGCGGAAGCGCGTCGTAGCCGACCCGGCCGATCCGGTCGCCGCCCATCATGATGTCGACGAGACGCCGCACGTCCCGCCGCCCCGGCACGGCGTCCTTCTCGATGCAGGTGATCGCCGCGTCCTGGAAGTCGTACGGGGTGGGCTTGGCCCTGTCCCGCATCCCTGCCAGGAGGATCGACGTCTCGAACACCGCGATGGCGTCCGCCGTGGACGCCAGATAGCCGCTGCGGCGCGCCGCCCGCACGATCTCCACCGACCAGCCCAGCAGCTCCGCCTCGTCCAGGCCGTCGAGGACCGGAGGCTGCCGCAGGAAGCCGGAGAGCCGGTCCGCCGCGGCCCCTTCGGCGGGCGCGGGGACGGGGGCCGCGGTCTTCTTCGTCGCCCGCGGCTTCTTCGTGCCGTCCTGCCCCGCCAGCCGGTAGGGCTGCACCCGGGTGCGTTTGAGGTTCTTCGCCCACTGCGTCGCCGCGATCGACACCGAACCGGACGCCAGGCCGAACTGGGCCTCGATCGCCGTGTTGCTCGACGGGATCAGCCCGTGCTGCCAGGTGGTCGCCGAGCGGGGGGAGATCGTGAACGACCCGCTGCCCGCCACCCCGAACTCCGCCACCCGGCTCGCCGCGTGGAACGCGCCGCACACATAGAGGCAGTCCGCCGGGTCCGCCCCGCTGGAGGCCAGATGCTCGCGCATCCGGGTCCACATGTACCGCTCGCGGTCCTCGTCCACCCGGACCCGCTGCCCGTCGCCGGGGGCCAGCCGCCGGAACAGGCTGCCGACGAGGAACATCACCTGGCGGTAGGTGGCGTGGTCGCTGCCGCCGAGCGGCACTTCGACGTACTGGTGCCACCACTCCGACCAGTGCCGCACCTTGCCGTGGCGCAGCAGGTGCTCCTCCAGTTCGGCGAAGCGCGGCCGCAGGTCGCCGATCTCCACGCCGACCGCCTCACCGTGCAGCGCGGCCCCGGACTCCGGCTCTTCCCCCGCGACGGCGGGCGCCTTGTCCCCGGGGGTCTCCGGGGCCCCCTCGCCGTGGCGGCCGTCCCACTGGAAGACGTGGTCCGACGACCGGTCGACGAGGACCAGTTCGACGCCCGGCGTGTCGAGGGCGTACGCGATGGCCTGGTACTCGGCGGACGCCTCGGTGATCGGGGCGACCACCGACAGCGGGGCCCACTCCTCGGGGAAGCCGTCGACAGCGCTCGCGAAGGCCTGCACCGCCACCGGGAGACGGCAGTTGCGCAACTCGTCGAGGAGCGGCGCCATGTCCTCGCACAGCTCCAGGTAGACGACCTTGGGCTGCTTCTCCCGCAGCCGCCGGGCCATCGCCAGGGCCGACGCGGGGGAGTGGTGGCAGACCGGGAAGATCTCCAGCGGCTCCCGCACCGCCCGGTCGACGTCGTCGACCATGCCCAGCAGGATGCCCTCCAGAGCGCCCGGCCCGTCGGCGAACTCCGTGGCCGCCTCGTGCAACTGCTCCCGCAGCGCGCCGAACGGCGTCTCGTGGGGCCCGCTCATGACAGCGTGGCGATCGCGTCACGGCCGCCGTCGAGGAACTCCGGCCACGAGCCGCCCTCCTCCTTGCTCCGCGGCTCGACCACACCGTGCAGGTACTTGTTGAAGATCGCCAGGTCCTCCGGGTCCCGCCGGGCGAGGGAGCCGACGAGCGAGGAGGCGAGCGTACGGGCGGTGAGGGCGCTCTCACCGAAGAAGTTGCTGTGCAGGACGGCGTCCTCCAGCACCCCGATCTGCTCGGCGGTCGACAGCGCGGACTCCAGCTTCTCCTCGTCGCTGCCCGCCGCGTCGGCCGAGGCACGCAGGTCGGCGAAGCTGCGGAGCAGGATGTCGAGCAGCGTCGGCGGCACGTCCAGGTCGATCGCGTGGCGGCGCAGCAGCTCCTCCGTGCGGAAGCGGACGATCTCCGCCTCGCTCTTCCTGTTCGTCACGACCGGGATGCGGACGAAGTTGAAGCGGCGCTTCAGCGCGGAGGACAGGTCGTTGACGCCCCGGTCGCGGCTGTTGGCGGTCGCGATGATCGAGAAACCGGGCTTGGCGAACACGATGTTGTCGCCGTCGTCCCCGTCGCTCTGCAACTCGGGGACGGAGATGTACTTCTCGGAGAGGATGGAGATCAGCGCGTCCTGGACGTCGCTGGTCGACCGTGTCAGCTCCTCGAAGCGGCCGATCGCCCCCGTCTCCATCGCCGTCATGATCGGTGAGGGGATCATCGACGCGCGCGACTGTCCCTTGGCGATGACCATGGACACGTTCCAGGAGTACTTGATGTGGTCCTCGGTGGTGCCCGCCGTGCCCTGCACGACCAGGGTGGAGTTGCGGGAGATCGCGGCGGACAGCAGCTCCGCCAGCCAGCTCTTGCCGGTGCCGGGGTCCCCGATGAGCAGCAGACCCCGGTCGGAGGCGAGGGTGACGATCGAACGCTCGACGAAGCTCCGGTCACCGAACCACTTCTGCGGGATCTCCCGGTCCAGACCGTCGGCGCGCTCGGAGCCCAGGACGAACAGCCGGACCATCTTGGGGGACAGCCGCCAGGAGAAGGGCTTGGGGCTGTCGTCGATCGACTCCAGCCAGTCGAGCTCCTCGGCGTACTTGGTCTCGGCGGGGGCGCGCAACAGCTCGGACATGACTCGGCCTTTCTGAACGAACGTCAAGGAGAGGGAGAAGAAGGAGAAAAGAACGAAGAGAGGGAGGGCGGGGAAGCGGCGGGCTCGGGCCGGGCCTCAGGTGAGGAACGTCTTGAGCTCGTGCACCAGCTTGTCGATGTGCCCGGAGACCACCGGCGTGCCCAGAGTCTTGAAGCGCTCCCGGAACCAGGGGTTGACCTCCTGGCGGCCGGAGCTGGTCACCGAGCCCACCGGGATGAACTTCACCCCGGAGCGGTGAACGGCCTCGATGCCTTCGAACAACGGCTGCGAGCGGTCGAACTCGTAGAAGTCCGAGATCCACACCATCACGGTGTTCCTGGGCTCGGCGATCTTCGGCCGGGCCATCGCCATCGCGACGGGCCCGTCGTTGCCGCCGCCGAGGTTCGTCCGCAGGAGGACGTCGAACGGGTCGTGCACCCAAGGAGTCAGATCGATCGAGCGGGTGTCGTAGGCGATGAGGTGGACGTCGACCTTCGGCAGCCCGGCGAAGATGGAGGCCAGGATGGTGCAGTTCACCATGGAATCGACCATGGAGCCGGACTGGTCCACCACGACGATCAGCCGCTGCGGCGTCGTCCTGCGCACGGTGTGCCGGTAGTAGAGGCGGTCGACGTAAAGCCGCTCCTCCTCGGGGCTCCAGTTGGTGAGGTTCTTCCAGATCGTGCGGTCCAGATCGAGATTGCGGAAGACCCGCTTGGGCGGCACGGAACGGTCCAGCTCACCCACGGTGGCCTTCTCCACCTGCGTACGCAGCACCTCGGCGACCTCGTCGACGTAGCGGCGGATGAGCGCCTTGGCATTGGCCAGGGCCACCCCCGAGAGGTTGCCCTTGTCCCGCAGCAGCTGCTCGATCAGCGACATGCTGGGCGTCAGCTGAGCGGCCAGCGCCGGATCGGCCAGCACCTCCCGCAGCCGCATCCGGCTCACGAGATCCGCCTCGACGGCGCCCAGCTCCGGTCCCAGCTGCGCCCCGCCGGAACTCCCCTGGGTCCGTCCGCCGCGCAGGCCGCCGGGCGGACAGCCCATCGCCCGCTCCAGCCAGCCGGCGTCGGACTGCCAACGGGCCAGCTGTTGCGCCGTGACCGGACCCGAACCCGACGCGAAGACGTTGAGCAGCACCTTCGACACCAGCGCCGCGCGCCGCACCTCCGCGGCGCGGTCCCGCTCGCCGTCCGCCGCCTCGGGGACCATCAGCCCCTCGAACTCGGCGGCCAGGCCTGGGTGGCGCTGGACGATCGAGTCGACGGACGCTCCGGGGTCCAGCAGGGCGGGCGGCAGCCCGATGTCCTCGACCACACCGAGGCTCGCCGACTCCAGCGCGGGCTGCTCCTCGGGGTCGAAGAGGCGGGCCAGCAGGCGCCAGTACAGCACCTGACGCCGGTTGTCGTCCGGGTCGGGACCGGAGGGCGGGGGAACGGAGGCGGTGGGGGAACGTGTTTCCTCGGTCATTTCCGCAGCAGCCTTCCCGCGCGCTCCCGCAGTACGGCCGCGGCGTCGGTGGAGGCCTTCTCCGCCCGCACGCCCGCCTTGTCGGTGGTCCCGCCCGCCCACGCGCCCGCGTGCACGGCGACGGACTTCTTCCGCACGGTCGCCTCGACGGCGAGTGGTTGCAGGCGGAACTCCCCGGCGTCCCAGCGCAGCAGGGCCAGGCAGGCGCCGGAAGCGGCGACGGCCTCGGGGGTGAGCGGGCCCGCGGCCGGCACCCGGTCGGTGTCCACGGCCAACCGTCCCCCGGCCACCTCGAACGTCAGCCGGTCGTCCGTGCCGTGTGCCGCGTATCCCTCCAGCAGCACGGGGGCGGCGATCCGCACCGGATGCCGGTCCAGCGGCGCCACCGCGTCGGACACCGCGGCGGACAGCATCACGCGCGCCGTGGCGAAGGCGTCGGCCGGCTCGCCCGGCCGGGCCCGGCCCTCGTCCCAGAGCAGATCCCCTTCCGGAGTGACGGGCATGGCGTCGAGGACCATCGAGCGGCCCTCGCTCACCGCGCCCAGCAGGGACAGCCGCGGCCGCAGCAGCTGCCACAGCCCCGCCCCGACGACGGTGTCGGGCTTCGGCGCGGACACCCCGGCCCGCACCAGACGGGGCGGACCTCCGCCCGCGGGCTCGAACACGGCGTGCACCTGGGCCTGCACGGCGGTCGCGTGCTCCGAGACGTCGACGCCGAGCGGCAGCAGCCGACCGGTCGCCGTCGAGGAGACTCCGGCAGCGCTGAGCGCCCCGGGCACGGTCAGCAGCACGGCTCGGGCCCACAGGTCGGCCCACCGGCGCACCGGCACCCGCTCCAGCGTCGCCCCGGGACAGGAGGCGGCCAGTTCGGCGGCGAAGCCGTCGAGGAGGGTCGCCGGGCGGCGCAGCACGGGGTCCGGCAGCATCGCGGAGACCACGGGGACGGCCCCGGCGACCAGTTCGTGGTCGATGCCCTGCCAGCCGCGGCGCGCGAGGTCGCACAGCCACGCACGGGCGGCCCCGAGCAGATTCGCCCCGTACTCCGGCGAGGGGGAGGGCGAGGCAGCGGAGGGAGCGTCACCGTCCGGAAGAGGGCCGTCCGGACCGGAGCCGCCCGGAACGGAGCCGTCCGGATCGGCGGTGTGCGGTCCGCCGGTCCGGTCGGGGCCTGCGCCCTCGGTACCGGTGCGCCCGATGGCCTGGTCGATCCGGGACGTCAACGCGTCGTGCACGGAGCCCAGGAGCGCGCTCCTGGCGGCGGCCAGGGCGACGAAGTGCTCCTCACCCGCCGTACCGGCCGCGGCCCTGGCCGCCGCCTCGGCGACCCGATCGGCCAGCGGCGTTCCGGCCACCGCCTCGGCCAGCCCGGCCAGGGCCGCGCCCTGGGCGGGCTGCGGGCGCAGCAGACCGGCCACCAGCACCGTGTCGAAGGCGTCCACGGCCGCGAACACCTCGTCGAGCCCGTCGACCGGCTCGACCAGCAGATCGCCGCGCATCAGGCCACCGCCCCCGTCGCCGGGAACCACTGCATCTCCGGCAACGGCACGGTGACCGGGACCAGTTCGAGGTAGGCCAGATGACGCAGGAAGCGGCTGAACACCGGCGCCGCGGCCGAGGAGTCGCCCTGCGCGGGCCTCACCGCCGTCATGGCGGCGGTGAGGGACCGGGCGTCCGGCTCCTCCCCGTCCGGGACCTCCACCTTCAGGTAGCGTGCCACGCGCTCGGCGCCGTACTGCAACACCGCCTCGCCGACGAGGGCGCTGATGTGCTTGCAGAACCCGCCGCGCGCCCCGCCGCAGGGCCGGTTGTTGTTCGTGCTGCACGCGAACGTGTACGACCCCGCCGCGACCGAGGACACGTAGACGCGCCCGATGTCCGACCCGCTGGAGACGACTCCCTGCAACCGTCCGTCGGCCAGTTCGACGAACGGCACCTTGGCCAGCTTCCGCGGCCGCGCGGGCGGCACCACCCGCGCGGTGGACGACTTCTCCCAGACCGACAACGCGCCATCTCCCATACATGCGACAAGGGGCGTCCACGCCACAGCGGCGGAACACGACCGAACTTAGTCGCGACCACTGACAACGCGTCCCGCGCGTCCCCGCATCGACGGATCCCCACCACGCCCACCGGGGGAGGCGGGGAGAGGACCCCTGGCCGTGCCGGGCGGTCCGACGGCCGCTACGCCCCGAAGCGGGTGCGCCACAGGTCGCGCAGCACCCCGATCTCGGCCATGTGGTGGATCAGTTCCAGGTTCGCCGCCGCCAGCGTGCTCGCGAACGGGTCGTCCGGGTCCGAGCCGTAGGGGTACTGCGAGAAGCCGACCGTGTCGAGCTGCTCCTCGGTCGTGGCGGCCATGCTCGCGCGCCAGCGGTCCAACCGCGCCCAGAACCGCTCCAGCGCCAAGGACGCGGAGGGCGTGAAGTCGACCAGGTCGTGCGGCTCCTGACGCCGTTCGCCGAAGGACCACTCCCACTGCCCCGCGAAGCCCGAGTGCAGATGCCCCAGCCGCCACGCGATGGTGGTGACCGGCACCTCGTCCGGCTCCGGCTCCCCGGTGTGCGCGAGAACCTCCTCGACCCGCTCCACGCTCACGCTCCAGTCGACGGCGATCTTCTCGACCGGCATCCCCGAGGCGACCTGCCGGGCGACCTCCGCGTACTCGGCGGCCGGGATCCGAGGCGCGCCCTTGTCGATCACCCACGCCCCGGGTCCGTACGCCCGGGGCGTCACCGCCTCCTCCCGGCGGCGGATCGACCAGCAGCCCGCCACCGGCTCCCACAGATACTCCTCGTCGCCGAGCCCGGTGAGCCGCACCTGGGCCATCTCCCTGGCCTGGTCGAACTGTTCGAGCAGCAGGCCCAGTCGGTCGGTCCGTACATCCTCGTTCGCCATGCCCGGCTCCCCTCGCCGTCGTGTCGCGCGCCCCGTGACGCCGGGACGGAAGCTAACGGCTCCCTCCGGGCGGCGCGACTTCTTTGTTGTTCGCCCACGGTCCGAGGGCGGCCACGTCGATGGTGTGCGTCAGGAGGTGCGGCGGCGCGGCGTGCGCCCCGGCCGCCTCCGCGGCGTCCCAGTAGGCCTGGGCGGTGGTGCTGTCGACCGTGCCGTGGACGAGCGGGACGCCCGCCCCGGATGCGTGGAGCAGGGACTCCAGTCGGCAGGAGGCGACCGCTCCGGGCAGCCAGGGCTGGGCGGAGTATCCGTCGACCGCGGCGGCGGGCAGCCCCTCGGCCACCCGTCGTTCGGTGGCGCCGACGCTCAACAGCCCGCCGCCCGCCACCAGGACGTCCCGGTCCCGCTCCATCCGGCCGATCGCCCGACGCGTGTCGAAGCAGTGCGGGAAGGAGTCGTCGACCACCGTCGTACCGGGTGCGAGACGGTCGACGTCGAGGAGCGAACCGCCGCCGCTGACCGCCGCCACGATCAGCCGCGCCCCGTACACCTCCCGCGGCAGCCCTCCGTCCGTCGTGAGCACCTCCACCGCACCGGCGAGCCCGCGTCCGCGAAGGCTCGCGGCCAGTTCCGTCAGGCGCGGCCCGCTGCCCGGCGCATCGCAGAGCAGCAGCCGGGCGGGCGGGCGCTCCGCGCGGCCGAGCAGCAGTTCCAGCGAGGACGAACCGATCGAACCGAGCCCCACGAACGCCACGGTCAGCTCGGACAGGTCACGTCGGCCCGCGTCGAGTGCGGCGTGCACGCTCTTCACGACCGAGACGACCGTCGCCGCGTGCCCGGTGGTGACGGCGACGCCGCTGACACCGGTGTCGCGGGTGGCGCGCAGCACGTCGAACCCGTACCCGGTGAGCGACGGGATCATCCCGGCCAGCGACACCGAGCGCGCACCGAGCGAAGAGGCCAGGGTCACCCCGCCGACGGTGTGCCCGAGCAGGGAATCGCCGGGAGCGAGTTCGTCCGCGAACACCGGCAGGCAGACGAAGCCCGACCGGCCCAGCGGCGTGCTCAGGGTTTCCAGGAGGCGCGGACCGCCGTCCGGGAAGAGCAGCACCCGCAGCTCCTCGCGCGCGAGCCTCTCCTCGGGCAGACCCGCCAGCCGGGCCAGGTGCCCCGGGGACGGCAGGTAGCCCATGAGCGCGGCATCCAGGCCCCGTTCCGCCGCGCCGTGGGAGCCCGCACCCGGCAGCGCCGACCGCAGTCGGTCCCGGCTCCGGTGAGGGGCCCGGTCCCGGGTCGGGGCGGCCGTGTCCGCCGCCTCCGTCAGGCTCTCGCGCACCGTCGCCGCGAACGCCGCCAGACCCTGCGGGGTGAGCGCTGTCGCGGCGGCGCGCAGGGTGATCCGCAGCCGCCCGTCGTCCAGGCGGGCGGACAGGAACACGTCCGTACCGAACGGGGGCGGGGTGTACGTGCTGTCACCGTCCTCCCGGACGATCCGCAACGTCTGCCCACTCTCCGGTCCCAGGGCGGAGAAGTCCAGATAGGTGAAGAAGAACTGCGACGTCAGCGGCAGCCCGTCCGGCAGGGCGGGCACGGGCCCCTCGTGGGTCCGCGCGGCCGCCGCCTCGGCCGCGACCCGCCGCAGATCGTCCTCGAAGCCCGCGTCGGCGGGCCGCCCGCACCCCGCACCCCCGGCGGGCCGCAGGGGCACCGCCGTGGCACAGGGGCCGAACACGCGGTGGACGTCGGGCAGGGCGGCATGGTCCCGTCCGCTCACGGCGAGCCCGAGGACGACGTCCGCCGTGCCGGTCGACGCGACGAGCGCCCGGTAGTAGGCGGTGAGGACGGGGGCGTACAGAGTCGCACCGGCGCGGGCGGCGAGGGCGCGGAGCGCCTCCACCCGAGCGGCGTCGAGCACGAAACCGCCGGCGTGGAACGCGGGGCCGACACCGTCCGCCCCCGTACGCCCCGGCACATCGCCCACCGGGCCGGTGACGGTCCCGCAACCGAGGACGGGCCGGGCGTACGGGGCGCTCAGCCGCGCCCAACGGGAACCCTCGTCCCGCCGCGCTTCGCGCCCCGCCTCCTCCGCCCCGGCCAGACGGGCCGCGTAGTCACGGAACGTGGTGCGCGGCGGCGCCGGGCTGTCGCCATCGCCGGGCGCGTCGTACACGGCCAGCAGTTCCCGTACGAGCAGCGCGGCGCTGTAGCCGTCGCCGATGATGTGATGCGCGTGCACCACGAGGACATGCTCGTCGGGTTCGAGCGTGAACACCCGCAGCCGCAGCAGGGGCCACGCCCACAGTTCGAAGCGGCGCGCCCGCTCGGCGGCGATCTTCTCGTCCAGGCGGTGCGCCTCGGCCGGCGTCTCGAACTCCACCGGCAGCCGCAGCGAGGACGGCAGCTCCTGCTGGACGGCCGGGCGCGCCCCGGCGGGGAACACGGTGCGCAGCATCGCATGGCGTGCGACGAGCGTGTCCACCGCGCGCTGGAAACGGTCGGCGTCCAGGGGGCCGTGCAGCCGCAGCCGGGTCAGCCAGGACGAGCTCGCTCCCGGGGCGATGGTCTCGGCCAGCAGGAACCCGCGCTGGGTGGGCGTCAGCGGGAACGGGCCGTTCTCCGCGTGCGGTGTGCGCGCCTCGGCCGCCGGGTCCGTACCGCTCGGCGTCCGCGTCGCGGCGTCCACCGCCGTGGCTAGGGCCGCGAGCGTGCGGTGGTGGTAGACGGCGGTCGGCCGGGGAAGGGGCCCGCCGCCCTCCTTCTCCAGCCGTGCGAACACCTCCAGGACGAGCAGGGAGTCCCCGCCCAGGGCGAAGAAGTCGTCCTCCCGGCACACGTCGTCGGTCCCGAGCAGCTGGGACCAGATACGGGCCAGCCGGATCTCCGTCGCCGTCAACGGCGGTGTGCGCGGAGGCGTGTCTCCGGACCCGGCACCCGTCCGCGACGCCCCGGCCGACGTCCTTGGCCCACCGAGCGCGAGCAGCCGACGCCGGTCGACCTTTCCCGTGCCCGTGAGCGGCATGCTGTCCACCGACGTGATGCGGGACGGGACCATGTACGGCGGGAGCGTCCTCCCGAGGCGCCGTCGCAGCGCGACCGCGTCCACGCCGGATGCCCCGGGCCGCGGCGTCACGAACGCGGCGAGGCGCCCCTCCTGGAGGAGGACGACGGCGTGCGCGACATCCTCGTGCGTCTGGAGCACCGCCTCGATCTCGCCGGGCTCGACACGGTGACCGCGTACCTTCACCTGGTCGTCGAGCCGTCCGAGGAATTCCAGGGTGCCGTCCGCCGTGCTCCGCACCCGGTCCCCGCTGCGGTACCAGCGCCGCCCCCGCCGGATCGTGAACGCGGCGTCCGTGAGGGCCGGTTCGCCGAGGTATCCGGAGGTCAGGCCCATCCCGGCGATGAACAGCTCGCCCTCCTCGCCGGGCTGGAGCGTCCGGCCGTCCGGGCCGACGATCTCCACCTCCGCGCCGGCCACCGGGCGGCCGATGGGCAGCCTGCGCACGTCGTCGCCGGGCCGGGAACTGATGATGTGGCAGGTCGTGTTCACGGTCGCCTCGGTCGGCCCGTACAGGTTGGCGATGCGCTGGCCGTCGCCCAGCAGATCGAACCAGCGGCGCACATGGGCGGGCGACAGCGCCTCGCCGCCGACGTGCACCCAGCGGAGCGCGGACAGGTCCGGACGCGGGGCACCGCCGCGCATGCGCTCCTCGGCGGCGGTGAGCAGCTGTTCCCAGAGCGTCGGTACCGAACTCCACACGGTGATACGGGTGCGTTCGACGTGCGTGAGCAACAGACCGGGGTCGCGCAGCAGCTGCCACGGCACCGTCACCACGGTCGCCCCGACGAGGAGGGGAGCGAGCAGCTGGCGGACGGAGGCGTCGAAGCAGACCGACGCCGTCTGGGCGAGCCGGTCGCCCGCGTGGTAGCGGAAGGTGCCGATCGCCCAGTCGAGATAGTTCTCCATCGACCGGTAGGAGATGGGCACGGCCTTCGGGCGGCCCGTGGAACCGGAGGTGAAGATGACGTACGCGGTGGACGCGGCGTCGACGGGTTCTCCGGGCGACTGTTCGCCGGACGACCGCCCCTCGGGCGATGCCTGCTCCGTCGCCGGTACGTCCTCGCGTTCGCGCGCGCCTCGCGGGGCTGTCGCGTCGGCCGGTACGTCGACAGGCACCGGGGCGACGTCGCCGAGTGCGTCGGCCGCCGCCCGGGTCGGGGCGTGGCAGAGCACCGTCCGTACTCCCGTGCGGCTGACCTGGTCCGCGAGGCGTGCGGTCGGATGCCCGGCGTCCAGCGGCACCCAGCCGGCCCCGGCCCGCAGAATCGCGACGACCGCGACGACGGTGTCTGCGCCGGGTTCGGTGAGGAGCCCGACGAGACCTCCCCGCGTGACGCCGTGGGCCCGGAGCCGGTCGGCGACCGCGCGGGAGGCCCGGTCGAGTTCGGCGTAGGTCAGGGTCCCGCTGCCGCCGTCGCCCCTGCCCTCGCCCGCATGGACGGCGATGGCGTCCGGGGTGGCCCGGAACTGGTCGAGCAGCCGTCGAACGATGGTCGAGCCGGAGCCGGAGCCGGAGCCGGAGCCGGAGTTGGGGCGGGCCGGGGCGTCGGGCTCCGCCCGCGGGCCCGCGAGGGCGGTGAGCTGGTCGTGGAAGTCGCGGTCGAACCGGGCGACCGTCGCCGGGTCGAAGAGGCGGACGGGAAAGTTCCACGAGAACCGCAGGACCGCCCCGTCCTGCCAGCACAGCAGACTCAGCCGGGTCGCGGGGGTGCCGGTCCCGGCCGCGGTCGGCCGTACGTCCACCGGGCAGCGTCCGTCCACCACGGCCGGGAACCGCGCGAAGCTGAATCCCGCCGGGCTCACGGTCCGCGGGCCGTCTCCCGGGTGGTCGGACGGCAGTAGCCGGGCCAGGTCGAGCGCGGTCGGCGTGGCGTGCCGCTCGCCCTCCAGCCAGATCCGCCCCAGCCGCCCGGCCAGCGCCCAGACCGACTCGTCCGGGTCCGTGGCGCAGAGCAGGGGGAGGGTGTCGGCCAGCGGTCCGACCAGCCGGTCCACGCCGGGCAGGCGGATGTCACGCCGGGCGCGGGCGACGTTCACCGCGATCTCCCGCTGCCCGGTCCACCGGGTCAGACACCGCACCTGGGCGGCGAGCAGCAGATGGAACAGGCTCACCCCGTGCGCGGCGGCCCGCTCCTCCAGCGCGCCGGTCGTGACCGCGTCCAGTGCGCTCTGCCGGGTGGTCAGCGGAGGTGCGGGAAGGGCGCCCGGATCACCGTCGTACGGCAGGGAGAGCCGCGGCGCCGCACCCCGCGCGGCCAGCCGGTCCGCCCAGTAGCGCCGATCGGCGTCCAGGACCGCCGCACCGGCCGCGGAGGCGCGCTCCTCGGCGTCGGCGGCGGCGTACCGCGCGAAGTCCGCGCCGGGAGCGGGCAGCGAGGGCGCCTCCCCGAGGGCGAGGGAGGTGTAGAGGGACCAGAGGTCCTCCCCGAGGACGTTGAGGCTGTAGCCGTCTCCGGCCGCGTGGTGGATGACCAGCAGGAGATGGGCCAGCGCGGGGGACTCCCGGACGAGGACCGCGCGTACGGGCGGCTCGCGGGTGAGGTCGAAGGGGCGGTTGCACAGGGCGGTTTCCACCGCCGCGAGGCTGTCCCCGGCTGCGAGGCCGTTCCGCACCTCGTACCACTCCGTGACCTCGGCGGCGGGTGCGACGTACTGGCGCGGGAGTGTCCCGCCGTCACCGCCCGTGGCGCTCTCGATCCGGATCCGCAGCATGGAGTGCCGCTCGGCCAGCCGCGCGAGGGCCCGGCCCAGCAGGTCCGGGTCGAGCGGTCCGCCGACGGTCTGGCGGACGTAGCCGTGGGCCGGGACGTCCGGGTGGAGCCGGTGGCCGGTGTGGAGCGCCAGTTGGACGGGGGTAAGGGCGAAGGGGACGCCCTCGGGGACCGGCGCGTCGGCCGGCTCACCGCGCGGTGCGGACGGCGCGCCACCCGCTACGGCTCCGGGCGCCGGTGGCGGGTCCGCCAGGGTGTCGAGGTGGGCGGCCAGCTCGCGGACGGTCCGGTACTCGAAGAAGAGGGTCGCGGGCAGCGGCGTGCCCCGCTCCTGTTCGAGACGTCTGACGAGATCCACGGCGGCGAGCGAGTCGAGGCCGAGGGTGAGGAACGGCTGGTCGTCGGGGATCTCGCCAGGAGCCAGTCCGAGTGCGGAGGCCAGCAGCCCCCGGAGCAGCGCGGCGGTCCCCGGACCGGTCGCTCCGCCCCCGGCAACCGGCAGCGGCCGGGGCGGCACGTCCGGTACGGACCCGGCCGTGGCGCCGGATGCCGGAACCGTCCAGCGCGCCGGGACTTCCGGGTCCGCCCGGTGACCGGAGTGCGCGGGAGGGCACGCGGCGTCGGGCGTCAGGTCGGCGAGGACCACCTGCGCCGCGTCGACGGCGCACGCCGTACGGAGCGCCGCCAGCGCGGGTGCGACGGCCACGGGCCGCCCACCGGGGCGCGACACGAGAGCGGCGCCCGCCCCCGCGTCCAGGGCCGCGGCCATGCCGGTCCCGGCGACCGCGGCCAGGTTCACGGACAGCCACGGCCTGCCCGCCGCCCGCTCCGAGGCGGCGAACGCGTCCAGGAACGCTTTGGCCCCCGCGTAGTCACCCAGTGCGCCCGCCAGGCCGGGCAGCAGCGCGGAGACGGAGGAGAACGCCACACAGACCGCCGGGCGCCGGTCGTGCCGCCGCAGCGCCGACGCGAGCAGCCGCGTGCCCCGCGTCTTGGCGGCCAGGGCCGCCGCGGCCTCCTCGGAGGTCCTGCCACGCAGGGTGCCGGGGCGCACGATGCCCGCCGCGTGGAACACGGCGTCCAGGCGCGGCAGTCCGGCGACGAGCGCCTCCACGTCCCGCTCCAGCGTCATATCGGCCACCTGGTAGCGGACGGTGGCCCCGAGCGCGCGCAGTTCGTCGGCCAGCCCGGTCGGCGGCGCGGGGGAGCGACCGGCGAGGACGAGCGTCGGACGCCCCTTCGACGCGAGGTCGCGAGCGAGCGCGGCCCCGATCCCCCCACCGCCTCCGGTGATGAGGAAGGTGCCGTCCGGCGGCAGCGAGAACGATGCGCCACTCAGCGGTGCGCCACTGGTCGGTGAGCCGCCGGGACGGGGCGGGTCGGCCGGTGCGCCGGTCGCCGGTGCGGCGTCTTCCGGCTCGCGTGCGGTGGCGGGCAGCGGTGTGACGGTACGGGTGAGCCTGCGTCCCGCCCGCCACGCGGTGTTCCCGGCCTCCCCGGGAGCGGCGGGCGAGCGCAGCTCGGCGAGCACCGCCGCCAGCCGCTGGGCGGGGGAGTCGAGCGAGCAGAGGTCGACGCCGAGGGCCGACGCGCCCGGGGTCTCCTGCGGTACGGCCAGCAGGAGCCCGGTGAGCAGAGCGTGGACCGGTCGCGGTCGCTCGGGTACGGCACCGGTGGTGTGGACGTCCTCGGTGATGACCAGCAGCCGTTCGGCTCCCGTCGCGTCCAGGTGCGCGAGCGCGGTGTCGAAGGCCGCCAGCGCGACGGCCTGCGCACGGCCGGGGGCCGCGTCGTCCCGCTGCCGCGGGGCGGGTCCGGCCACCAGGATCACCGTGTCCGGCCGCCCCTCCGCGACGCCGTGCACCGGGATGCCCTCGGCGGCGAGCCGGCCGGCGAGCAGGTCGACGGACGCGGAGTCGGGCCCGGTCAGCAGCACCGGACGCACGGCTGCCGTGCCCTCGGGCAGGGGAGCGTCCTCCCACCGGACCTGGTGCAGCAGCTGGGTGGCGGGCGGGTCCGGCCAGTGGCGGGAGCGTTGGAAGGGATAGGTGGGCAGGTCCACCCGGTGGTGGCCGCTGTCGAGGGCGGTACGGTCCAGGGGCACGCCGTGTGCCCACAGTCGGCCGATGGTCTCCAGGAGCGCGCCCCGTCCGCGACGCCCGGAGAGCTCCTTGCCGGACCCGGACGGCTCCTCGCCGGACCCGGACAGCTCCTTGCCGCGATCGGAAGCGGACGGCCGGTCGGCGTCGGAATCGGCGGGGAGGACCGGCATCACCACCAGCACCTTCCGGCCGCCGCTCCCGGAACCACCGCGTCCCGCCGCCGCGCGGACCGCACCCAGGAGAGTTCCGCCCTGGCCCAGCTCGACGAACGTGTCGTAGCCCTCCTCGGCCAGCCGCTCCACGGCCGCCCCGAACCGCACCGGCGACAGGGCGTGGTCACGCAGGTGGTCCGGGTCGAGGTCCGGCTGCCACGCGGCGGTCAGCGTGCTCATCAGCGGGACGGACGGGGCTTGCGGGGTGAGCGCGCCCGCCGCCGCGGCGAGCCGGTCGGCGACCGGCCGCATGAGCGGCGAGTGGAAGGCCCGCGAGACATCGAGACGGCGTACGGCCACGCCGCGGGCACCGAGGTCGCGCGCGGCGCGCTCCACCGCCGGAACACCCCCCGCGACGACCAGCAGACCCGGACCGTTGTACGCGGCCACGGCGAGCGCGCCGTCGGACCCGGCGACCAGCGAGGCCACCTGCTCCTCACCGCCCCGGACGGCGAGCATCGCCCCGGGCCCGGTGAACTCGCCCATGAGGCGGCCGCGTTCGGCGGCGAACCGGACGGCGTCGGCAAGGCTCAGCGCCCCGCTCGCGCAGGCGGCGGCGATCTCCCCGGCACTGTGTCCGGCGACCGCGTCGGGCTCCAGGCCCCAGCTCCGCACCTGACGGGCGAGCGCCACCCCGGTGGCGACCAGCAACGGCTGCGCCACCTCCGTCCGGGCCGCGCCCTCCGACGCGTCCCCCGCGGCCTTCGCGTCCGAGCCCAGCGCCCAGTCCAGCAGGGACCGCCCCCGCACCGGGCCGAGGAGCGCCGACGCCTCGTCCAGGGTGTCCCGGAACACCGGAGCCGTGCGGTACAGGGCGCGGCCCCGGCCGGGGAACCGCGTCCCCTGTCCGGGGAAGAGGAAGACCACGCGCCGCCCGGTCGGAGGGACGCACCCACCACCGAGGCTGATCTCCCCGGCGGCGGCGAGCCGTTCTCGCAGGTCCCCCTGGGCGACGACAGCGAGCCGGTGCGGGCCGTCGTCCCGGGAAGTGCTGGCCGTCCGGCAGATGTCCCCTTCGCTCAACTCCGAGTGCTGGACAAGATGTTCGGCGAGCCGAGCCGCCGCTTCCCGCAACGCCGCGGCACTGCGCGCCGAGAGGGTCAGCAGGTGGGGCTCCGCTTCGTCGTGCCCGGGGGCGGCAGGGAGGGGAGCCTGCTGACGCCGAGCCGACGGAGGCGGAGCCTGTTCGAGGACGGCGTGGGCGTTGGTGCCGCCGAAGCCGAAGGAGTTGACGCCCGCCACGAGCGGTCCGGCCGAGGTCCAGTCGCGGGCCTCGGCCACCACGGCGAAACCGGCGGATTTGAGGCCGGGGGAGGGCGGTGTGTGGTGCAGGGACGCCGGCAGCCTGCGACGGCCCAGGGCCAGGACGACCTTCACCAGGGCGGGCAGGGCCGCGGCGTTCAGCAGATGCCCGGTGTTCGTCTTCACCGAGCCGAGCAGCCGGGGTTCGCCGTCGGGCCGCGCCGGGAACGCGTGGGCGAGCGAGCGCAGCTCGATCGGGTCGCCCACGGCCGTGCCCGTTCCGTGCGCCTCGACGTAGGTCACGGCGGCCGGATCGATCCCGGCCTCCTCGTAGGCGCGGGTGATGACCTCGCGCTGGCGCAGCGGGTTGGGGGCCATGAGACTCAACGACCTGCCGTCGTTGTTGACGGCCGTCGCCCGGACGACCGCGAGCACCGGGTCGTCGGCCGGGCGCACGGCGTCCAGGCGGGTCAGGACGAGGGCCGCGCCGCCCTCACCGGGCACGAAGCCGTCGGCGTCGGCGCTGAAGGCGCGGCAGCGCCCGGTGGGGGAGAGGGCCCCGGCCTCCTCCAGCAGACGGTGACCGGTTGAGGTGAGGTGCAGGTTGACCCCGCCGACGACGGCGAGGTCGCACTCCCCGTCCAGCAGGCTGCGCCGGGCCAGGTGCAGGGCGACCAGCCCCGAGGAACAGGCGGTGTCCACGGCGAGTGCGGGGCCGTCGAGGTCGAGGCACTGGGAGACCCGGGCCGCCACGAGGTTGGGCAGGTTGCCCGTCAGCGAGGAGGGCGGCAGGGTTCCGCCGCCCGAGGCGCCGTCCAGGACCTCCCGGTAGCCGCTGTCCCCGACGGCCGCGAAGACCCCGACCCGGCGGCCGCGCCGACGGGGGCCCGCGTAACCGGCGCGTTCGAGGGCCTCGTGGGCGAGTTCGAGGAAGAGCCGGGCCTGCGGGTCGAGCGCGCGGGCCTCCTCGTGCCCGATGCCGAAGTAGGCGGCGTCGAAACCCGCGGTGTCGTCCAGGAACGCGCCCCACCGCCCCTGCTGCCCGCCCGCACCTCGCGGATCCTGGGGGTCGGTGCCCTTCCGGCCGACGGCCGTGTCCCACCGCCCGCGCGGTACGGGGGTGACGGCGTCGTACCCCTCGATGAGCAGGTCCCAGAAGGCTTCGGGCGTACCGGCGCCGGGGAACCGGCACGCCATCCCGATGACGCCGACGGAAGCGGGACTGGACGAACGCTGCGGCGCGTCGCCTTCCGGGCCCTGCCCGAGGGAGCGTGATGCGGTGGGCTCCTGCGCCACGCACGACGATGCGGCGGGTTCCGGCGCGGCGGGTGACGGTGCGGCGGGGGTTTGCGGTGTGACGGGGGTCGCGGCCCGGGGTCCCGGGGCCACCGTCGCGAGGTGGGAGGCCAGCTCCGCGACGGTCCCGTGGTCACGGATCACGGCGGGCGGTAGCGTCACGCCGAAGGCCTCCTCCAACGCGACGAGCACCTCCATCGCCTTGAGGGACGTCCCCCCGAGGCTCCCGAACCGCTCGTCGCTGCTGATCGCCGAGGCGGGCAGCCCCAGCACCCGTGCCCACACCTCCCGCACGACGGTCTCGGTCCCGGCCCGCGTACGGGGCGACGCGGGCCGCGCGCGGGGTTCCTCCTCCCGTACGGCGGAGGGCGTGGCCGGTCCCCGGGCGTCCGCGCTCCCGGACGCCTCTCCGATGGCCCCCGTCCCCCAGGCCCCCGCCTCGAAGGCCCCCGCCTCGAACCGCTCGCGCAGCCGCTGCCGTTGGAGCTTCCCGCTCGTCGTCCGGGGGAAGGCTCCCGGAGCCAGCGGCAGCACCCGTACGTCGTCGTGGAACAGCGCCTCGCGCACGCGTGCGGCGACCCGTGCCAGCACGACCCCCGCGTCACCCGGAGGCCGGGCCCAGGGGACGAACACCACGACGCGCTCCCTACCGCTCACCGGATCGGTTGAGCCGATCACCGCGGGCGCGCCGGTGGGCAGCCCGGGGGTCGCCGCCACCACCTCCTCCAGGTCCGGAGCGTGGAAGGTGCGGCCGTTGAGGAACAGGACGTCCTTGTGGCGGCCCGTCACACACAGCCGCCCGTCCCGCAGGAACCCGAGGTCGCCGGTGCGCAGCCATCCGTCGGCGAAGGTGTCGGCGCTGACGCCGGGAAGTTCGTGGTAACCACGGGCCAGTTGGGGGCCGCTGACCAGGATGTGCCCGACCCGGCGGTCCCCCAGGACGGTGCCCGCGTCATCGACGACGCGCACGACGCACCCGGTCACCGGTGCCCCGACGTCCATCAACTCGACGGCTCCCGGACCCGGTTGTGTGTCGACCGCCATCCCGTCGCTCAGCGCCGCGCGGTCCAGGACCAGCGGCTGCGCGATCTCGCCGGGAGGCGGGAACGTCACCGCCAGCGTCGCCTCCGCGAGCCCGTAGACCGGCTGGGCCGCCGCCGGACGAAGGCCCGCCGGACGTGTCTTGCGGACGAAGTCGCGCCACACGGCAGGCGCGATCGGCTCCGCACCCACCAGCATCAGCCGTACGGCCGACAGGTCCAGTCGCGCGACGACGTCGTCGGGGACCCGCCGGACGGCCAGGGCCAGGGCGAAGTTGGCCGCCGAGAGCACGGTCGCCCGGTGCCGGTCCGCGACCTCGAACCACACCCGGGGGCGCTTGGCGAAAGACAGCGGCCCGATCTTCACCTGCTTGGCGCGGGCGGCCAGGGGCGCGAGATGCGTACCGATCAGCCCCATGTCGTGGAAGTACGGCATCCAGCTGACGACCACGTCCTCGGCGCCGAGCGCCGAAGCCTCCCGTATCTGCTCCAGGTTGGCCAGCACGGCCCGGTGCGTCACCTCCACGCCCTTGGGCGCGCCGGTGCTCCCCGAGGAGAACTGCACGAACGCGACCCCGTCACGGCCGTGGGCCGCGGTCGCGGTGGCGGTCGCGAGGTCCAACGGCTCCTTCGCACCCCGCAGGTGATGGAGCGTCAGGACGCTCACATCGTCGGGAAATTCGTCCGCTACAGGAGTGCTCGGGCCGTCCACGGCGACCGGCGGGCGGCCCAGGTGCTCCCAGACCGGCAGGGTCCGCCGGGCGTCCGGGGCCAGCGGTACCGGGACGAGTCCGGCGGCGAGCGCGCCCCAGAACATCGGCTGGAAGTCCTCGCTGCGATCGGCCAGCAACGGGACGCAGGTCCCCGCCGCGACCCCCGCCTCCCGGAATCCGCCCGCCACCCGCAACGCGTCGTCCAGCAGTTCGCGCAACGTGACGGTCATCTCAGCGCCGTCACCCCGGATGTGGACGACGACTTGCCCCGGAGCCTCGCGGACCGCGCCCAGCAGTACATCCAGCAGTGTCATGTCGTGGTCCACCGGTCCGTCGGTCCGTTCTTCACACGCGCCAGCCGCACGCGTTGATCGAATTCTCCGGAATGATCATAAAAACGCGCTGAGCACCCAGAATCCACCGACGGGAGGAGACGGCGTGCGCCCTGAGACTGACACCGCAACAGCCGCACGCACACAGCACCGAACGTTGCCACCGCACCGAACAAGCTCAGAACGCACCGAACAAGCTTCAGAACTCGCTTCTTATCCCCGGTCGACGAGCAGCCCGAGTCACACGCTGGTGCCTTGGTTGAAGGCGTCGGCGGGGCCGGGCAGAGGCTCTCTGCGGGCCGTGGTGAACGGCTGAGGCCGGATGCCCGGCCCCACGCGGTGTTCTGCTCGGGGGCCTGTCGTTCCAGGCAGTGGCGGTTGCGCCGCCGCTGCTAGTCCGTGAAGGCCGCCGAGACCGTCTCCCGGGCCACCCGCGGCTACGACGCGGGCAAGGAGTTCAACGGCCACAAGCTGCACCTGGTGGTCGACACCCGGGGCCTGCCACTGATGGTGATGGTCACCCCAGCCTCCCTCAGCGACCGCGACGCGGCCAGGGAAATCCTCGTCCGCCTCCGCACCAGTGGAAGTTCGCCGTCGTGGTCGAGCCATGCAGCCCGATGGGGCAGCCGGCGGTGGACCCGGTCCCAAGCTCGCGCGGTGGCCTTGCCGTAGTTCGTCGTCGCGGTGTGCGTGGTGATCGCGGGCTCGCGCCAGGTCTCGGGCCCGGCGAAGCGGAACTCCGGACCGTGCTTCGGCGGCCGGCCGCCCCTCGGGTCGTGGACCCGGGGCGGCTTCGGCAGCCGCATCATGCGGTCACCGCGGATGCGGCCGATCAGCTCGACCAGCAGGTCCCGCAGCACTCAGGCCAGACGGGTCACGTCGTAGCCCGCGTCCGTCACGATCACGATGTCCGGCTCGCCCGGCACCCACTGGCCCGCCGCGATAGCCGTTCGACGACGTCACGAAGTTGAAATGCCGCACGTCTGAAGGGCTGAGAGTCCGGCGTTATGCTGTCATTCGCTCGATGAGCTGGCGTATTGCCTCATTCGCCGCGTGAGGGGCGTACTGCTTCTTGTACAGGATTCCCGCATGCGTCGCGAGAGAGTGACGCATTTCTCCGTCTTCGAGCAGCTGAATTACTGAATGACTAAACTCTTCTGCCTGGTCCGCCACGCGGAGATGCACTCCGTCTTTCGCTTCCAGCCCTTCGCAGCCGATACTGGTAGAAACGACGGGAATACCGCTGGCGAAGCCTTCCAGAATTTTGATGCGAGTGCCGCCACCGACGCGCAACGGTGCGATCATTACACGCGCCCGGTCAAGATAGGGCTGCATATGCGGAACCTCGCCCACGACGTGGACACCCGGCACTGTTCCCAGCTCTCGCACGGCCTGCGAGGGCTTTCCTACCAGCAGAAGCCGGGCCTGCGGGCACCTGTCACGGATGCTCGGAAAAACTTCCTCGACGAACCAGGTCGCGGCGTCCACGTTGGGTGGCCATTCGTGCCACCCCTGGAACAGGATGGTGTCACCTTCATCGAGCGCGTGATCCTTTGTGTCCTGCCCTGTCTCCTCTTCGCGGCGGTAGGTGTTGGGAACCACCGTGCTGTTGGGGAAGGCGAATTTGGCTGAGTCCAATTCGCTGGTGAAGACCAGCATATCGGCTGCCGCGGCGACTTCGGAGTGGCCGGCTCGGAGACGATCGATCTCGAACCGCTGCGCTTCGAGTGCCGGAGCGTCCAGCGGGCGCCCTTCGGGATTCTTCTTCAGACGCAGCCACCGCTCCAGAATCACGTCCTCCAGGTCGTCGACATCCACCACCGCCTTCCCTTCGACCAAGCCCCTGGCGATGTGCCACAGGCGCTCCCTGTCGTGCCAGATCACGTCGTATGGCTCACCGGCGTTCCACTGCGGCAGTGCTTCGTCGAGGGCTGCCCTGTTCTTGTCATTGTCGTAGGCGTCCTCCAGGAGGAGGACCTTGCGGAAGGGGCCGGCCTGGGGGTCCGACTCCACCGGGGGCAACCCCTGGGAGCGGAACACGACCAGGTCGACCGTTCCGAGCCTGGAAAGAGCTTCGGAGGCGGCCCGGATACGTCGAGCTCCTCCTGTGGCGGCCCACGGCCTGGTTCCGGTGACTACGAGAAACCGCATGGTTTGCCCTTCCCGCGATGAGATGAGAATGGTCGGTGGCTTTGATGTGGTGCTCTACAGGCGCAGAGGCCGACGCAGGCGCTGGCCCATGGTGTCCGGCAGGCTGTCCGCGGCGTTGTCCGGAGCCATGGAGGTGGCAAGCCAGTCGGAGGTGGCTTCGGATTCGAGGTCCAGCTCGGCGGTGATCCCGGATCCGAACAGCGCGTCGGTGTGCGCGACCACCCACGCCATCGGCTGAGCCAGCCCGAAACGCTTGATGAGGTGGTGGACGGCGGTGCGTTCGGCGGGACGGAGCTGATGCCACTCGGTGACCACGTCACCGAACTGCGAGAGCGCCAGCTGCTTGGTCGAGGAGCCACGAGTGAGCCACCCCTCACGGAACAGGTGGAGGCAGGTGAACAAGAAGGCGTAGTGGGGCATCAGTGCGTCCAGGTGCGCCCCCGGACCGGTCTCCACGCTGCGTAGCTCAGCGAACACGTCCTCCATCGACAGCTGCCAAGAACTGGTGTGCCACGTCAGGCTGTTCGCCACATCGACCGAGATGCAGGGGAGCACCGGGTCGGAATTGAGCCTGCGGTAGTGCGGAAGATGATCCGGGGACAGTCGGTAGACACGCAACGCTGCCTTCGATCGCGGCACGAGGGTGCCAGATGGGACGTCGTAGCTGGAGTTTCGGCTGTAGCCGCACGCAGTGGTGAGCACCTCATCGACGGCCTCCCGGTGACGGGGGTGGATCATGAGGTCGATGTCATCGAATATCCGGGCGCCGGACCGTCCGTACAGGGCGTGGTGGGCCACTACCCCTTTTGTCCATGCGCCGGTGACATCGGCGTCGCGCAGGGCCGCGCCGATACGCCGTGCTTCCTCGGTCAGGAGCGCCGCACGATGACGGCCCACGTTGCGCTGGACATCGAGCTGGCGGAGCAGCCGATGGGGAACTGCCTCGCGCAGGTTGTGGACTTCGAGGAAGTTGGCCAAGGCCGCGAGCATGCGGTGGCGCATCGCTTTCCCGATCAGTTCTTCGAAATCGAACGACGGAGTTGCCAGGAGCGCCTGGACGCGGTCGTGTCCGTCGGAGCGCGCGCGGAAGGACGCGATGGCGAGCAGTACCTCCCAGGCCTGGTCGGACCTGTCCACCCGGGCTGGTCCCACGTCAATGCTGGTGGTCATCGTGATGCCTTTCGCTGGGTGTCCCGCATTCCGCGCGGGGCGAAGTGGTGGTTCACAACAGGTGCACGGAACGGTCAATCAGACTGAGAGCGCCCGTCGCGGTCCACAGACGGTCGTTGGAGTAGTTGAGCGCGGCGGAGCGCAGGTCACGAAAGACGCGTTCCAGAGGGAGATGGGCGTCAGCGTTGTAGCCGACCGACAGTCCAGCCAGCTGCACCATGCGGTCGACCGCTTGAAACGTGAGCTCGGAGGCAGCGAGCTTGAGCGTGTTCACATGGATGTGGAGATCGGGCCTGTTGACGTTGTGGCCCTGCTCACGCAGGAGCTCAATCTCCTCGCAGGTCCGCCGCAGGTAGGCGTTGACCAGTTCTAGATCGACCCGGATGCGGGCGATGCGTTCTTGGACCAGCGGCGAACCGCGGTCGGCCGCGACGGTGGATCCGATCTGCCGCAGCAGACCGGAGAACGCACTCTGCGCCGCCCCCAACCAGCACGCGCTCCACGCCAGGTGGGCCAGCGGGACCATGCTGTCCTGAGAAACGTCGCGGAACTGTCCAGGCTGTCCCACCAGCCGGTCCCGGCGAACCGTTCCGTCCAGCCGCAGCCCTCCACTTGCGGTGGCCCGCATTCCCATGGGGTTCCACGTACTGATCGGACGTATCGTCACATCTGACCGAGGAACGTAGACCAACGAGACTCCGTGGTCGGAAGCGTCGTCGCTCTCGCGCATCGTCACCAGGAAGGCGTCGGCGTACTCACCGCCAGTCACTACCGGGGCGGTCCGGCCCAGACAGAGGAGATTCTCGTCAGGTGCGTCGGTCAGGTTCTCGTCGACCGACATCAGATGGCCGCCACTGGAACCGGTGGTGACGGAGGCGAGGTAGATCTCACCGGCGGCGATCCTCGGCAGCACCTCTGCCTTGAGACGGGCGTCGGCGTGCCGGACCAGGCAGTCGACCTGCTGGCAGTGCATCGCCCAGATCAGGGCGGTGGACATGCAGGCACCGGCCAGTTCCTTCGCGAGGCTGACCATGCCGGTGAGGCTGCCGCCCTGGCCTCCGTACTCCGAAGGGACGAGGTAGCCCATGTAGCCGCCGGCGCGCAGCGCCGCCATGCTCTCGACGGGGAAACGTGCCTGCCGGTCGACGTCGCGAGCATGACTGCCGATCAGGTCGATGAGCGAGGCCAGGCCGACGGCTGGTGGTGCTGAGGGAGTGCTGACGTCAGTCACAGAGGATCTCCTCCTGTGTACGTAGTTCGGTACGGCCCACGGCCACCAGGCGGTCGCCGTCGAGCACGACCTCGGCAGGAGGGGTGCGGCTGAGGAATCCCAGGAGACTCGCGGTGGGGCCGTAGGCGCCCGTGTTGGGAATCGCCAGTACCTGGCCCGGGTAGAGGTATGAGGCGTCGATGGAGGGAGCGAGTACGTCGAGCGGTGTGCACAAGGGGCCGACCAATGTGACCGGGTTGTCGACGTCTCTCCGGGAGGAGGGCGCTTCCGCGCCGAGGGGGATCGGGACGACGCTCGGCGGCCGGAGCCGGCCGAGTCCTGACATTCCGCCGAGAACGTTGACGCCGGCGTCCAGCACAGCGAAGGTGCGGTCGCCGCTCCGCTTGACGTCCAGAACAGTGGTGAGCAGGGTCCCTGCGGACGCTGCCAGTGCCCGGCCGGACTCAAAGACGACACGGGTGCCGAGCCGGTGTCGATCGGGGAAGGCCGTGTCCAGCACAGCATCGACGGCTGCTCGTAGCCGGGGCAGGCGCGGCACCGGCCCGGGGCGGGCGAACGGGGCGGGGAACCCTCCGCCGAGGTCAAGCACGGAGGGTGTGAATCCCGCCCGTCCGGCTATAGCCGCGACCGTGCGGACGGACTGCTCGAACTCTGCCGCCAGTTCCGCGGGATCAGCGATATTGGTCGCGCTGAAGGTGTGCAGACCCACTGGCCGGGCGCGACCGAGGGGACGCAGGAGCTGGTCGAGGGACTGCGTGTCGGTGTGATCGACACCGAACGCGCTGGCACGGCCGCCCATGCGCAGAGACCCTCCGGTGCTGCCCCGCGGGCTGTTCACGCGTACCAGGTACTCGGCCGTGCTATCGGTCTCGGCGCATGCATCAGCGAGGCGCTGCCGGTCGGTGACCGACTCGACGGAGAACAAACGGACCCCACGTCGGAGAGCCTGCTCCACTTCCTCCCGGGTCTTGCCCGGCCCGCTGTACAGCACGTGCTCCGCCGGGCAGCCGGCCGCCAGCGCCGTGTCCAGCTCGCCGGTCGAACTGACCTCTGCCTGCGCGCCAGAGGCGATGAGCTCCGCCACGACTCTGGGATGCGGATTGGCCTTGAGTGAGTAGAACAGCTCTGAGTCCGGCAGGTCGCCTCGGAGAGCGGCGAAGGACGAGCGTAGAACGGCGAGATCGTAGACGTAGGCGGGAGTTCCGACGCGCTGTGCGAGCGCGTCCAGACGACGGCTGGTCGCCCCGTCGATGCCCGATTCCATGGAAAACCCGGTCATGATCCCGTCCCCGCGAACTGACGGAGAGCCGCCACGTCGATCTTCCCGTGAGCCGTCAGGGGGAGCCTGTCGAGGACGACGCAGCGGTCCGGCGTTCGTTCCGGGCCCAGGCGCGCCCTGATTCCGTCGAGCACCTGACTCGGTGAAAGCGATGTCTCCGCCCACACACAAAGTCGGCCGTCGGGGCCGGGGGGAAGGGCCGCGGCGGCATTGACGCCGGGAATATCTGCCAGGACGGCCTCTAGTTCCGTCCGGCTCATCCGCCATCCGTGGTACTTGAAGATGTCGTCGTCACGACCCACGAAGTACAGTCGCCCCGCTTCATCGAGCTTCCCTCTGTCACCGGTGAACACCGCCATGCCCTGGCCGTCCGGTGCGACGCGAAACCTCCGGGCGGTCTCGGTCGGCGAGTGCCAGTAGCCCGCCATGACGTGAGGCCCCGCAGAGACGATCTCGCCGATCTCGCCCGGAGGGAGCGGCACCCCGGCCGCGTCCACGACGAACAGCCGTGTGCCGGGCAGCGAACCCCCGACGCTGCCGGGATGAACAAGGTCCTCGTCAGGCGGGGCCACCGTGATGCGTTTGCACTCGCTCATGCCGTACATCAGCACGACGCCGGCTCCGGGAAACGCCGTACGCAGCTGTGCCGAGTGTGCCGGGGGCAGTGCCGCGCCCGTGTTGGTAAACAGCCGGACTCCGGTCGGCGTGCGGTCTCGACGGGCCAACCGCGCCAGCGTGAGAGCCAACGCGGGAACCACGGGGACGACCGTGGCCCCGACAGCTCGCATCTCGGCCAGCTCTCGGGCAGACAACTCCCCGGTAGGTACGACGAGTTCGGCACCGGTGAGGGCGCAGAGGAACAGTTGGTAGAGGCCGTAGTCAAAGGAAACCGGAAGCCTGTTCCATACGACGTCGCCCAAACGGTAGCCCACTTGCTTGGCGATGGCCCGTACTGCGAACAGGACTGCGGAGTGAGGGCACACGATCCCTTTCGGGCGACCGGTGCTACCCGAGGTGTATATCAAGAAGGCAGTTTCGGAGCCGTTGATCTGCACCGAGGGCGCCGCAGGAGCATCCCCACCGCTCAGATCGGTGAGCCTCATGACGGTGGCACCGATCCGCTCCGCCTCGTCGGCCGTCCCTCCCTCCGCGACAACGAGAACAGGATCGGCGTCCCGGATCTGCCACTCCAGCTCATAGGCGGTTGCTCGGTGTCTGGCGGGGACGAGGATCGCTCCGAGCCGCAGAACCGCGGAGAGCACAGCGGCGAAGCGCGGACCGGGGGCGAGGGAGACGACCACCCGGTCGCCCCGCCCCACCCCAGCGGCCGCTAGCCTTCCGGCGATCCGCTGTCCAGTCAGCTCAAGTTCGGACCAAGTGAGCAACTCCGCACCGGCGGTGCGGACCGCGGTCTGCGAGGCGTGGGCCCGCGCCGCGAAATCCAGGAGACCGACCAAGCTGATGTGTTCTTGCGGAGCAGGACGCATCGCCACAGCCTCCGGAGGTATCGAGACGGTCATCGCGTCACCTTCCCTACATCTACAGCCATGGACCCCACCCTTCTCTCGGTCGTCGCCAGGCAGCATCGCTCGGTCTGTACCCACGATGTCCTCTGCCGGACCGGCCGTCCTTCAATTTGCTGATATACGCAAAGAATGCGAGGGAACAGGTTGCGGGATGGTCATTCCGGTGTAGTGTCCCTGACCATTGGAGCCAATCTGTCGCGGACATCAAGAGGCTATTCAGTATTCCGTTTGAGTGCGGCAGTCCACCTTTGCAGCCTGATAAATATGGCGGATCGATTCTTCAGAATTTCGCCGGAAAATGAGAAGGAGGGGACCATGGAACAGACGGATATTGCTGACGCGATTCGCGAGGTCGTTCGTGAGATTGTTCCTCAGGCGACCGGCATGGAGGACGGTGCCTTGCTGAGCTCTTTCGGCCTGGACTCGCTGGCCGGCGTGGAACTCACCCTTCGTCTGGAGGACCGTTTCGGTGTGGTCTTCGAGGATGACGAGATGATGTTCGAGCATTTCGAGAGCGTCAAATCTATTGTCGAACTGCTGTCAGCGAAGAATCTGGCCTGACTGCTGCGGGAGTTCTCTTTTCTGTGCTGAGGGAAATCGGATCCGCTTCGGATCGACCAAGGGCTGCCATGTTTGGATGGCGTCGCCGTACTGGTGCCGAAGGCGGCAACTCATATGGCGACCGTCAGGAGGTCGGGTGGTGAAATTACGCATGTCCCCTTTGGGGTTATCCCAGGCCAGATCGTTGATAGCCGAGCGTCTCCACCTCATACGGATGTGCGCCACCGACCGCCGAGCCGGCGGTGCCCTGGTCCTGGTTCACCTGTGGACCGCGATTGTGCCCGCGCTCAGCGCCGTGATCACCGGATGGCTCGCGGCCGGACTGACCGAAGCCGCGTCCGAGCGTCAGACCGCCTCGACGCTGGTGTGGCCGCTGGTCGCGGTCTCCGTGCTCCTGGTGGCGGAGGAGATTCTCACTTCGGTGGGAGTGACCTTGGAACAGTTCACGGCCGGACGTCTGGATGCTCAGATACGGCGGCGGGTTCGGCGCCTGGCGACGGCGCCGTTGAACATGACGCACCTGGAAGATCCGGTTTTCGCCGACGACGCCGCCCGTGCCTCGGATGTCGGTGAGGGGCGGGTCCGCTCTCCGGGAACCGCAGCAGTCGGCCAGCTCCGGCTCCTCTTCCGCTTTCTGGGGGCGTTGGGTTCTGCGGCTGTCATCGCCCTGACCTTCTCCTGGTGGCTCGCCGCCCTTTTGCTCGCAGTCTGCGTGATCAACCGGGCACTGCTGCGGCGCTGGTGGGTCCATCTGGCACAGGTTCGCGACGAACGCGAGTCGCTACGGCGGCGCGCACAGTACTGGAGCGACGTCGCCTCGGGGAGGCCGGCCGCCAAGGAGATCCGCATCTTCGGCCTGCACGAGTGGGTGGTCAAGCGGCGCAGCCGTGCAGTCCTGGCCTGGGCGGAGACCATCTGGTCCACCCGTCGGGGCATCCTGCGCCAGCAAGGCTGGATCGTCCTTCTGTCCGCGATCGCCGCCGGATCCGCGCTCCTCCTGCCGGGGCTGGCCGCCGCACGCGGCAGCCTTGCTGTCGGCGAGTTGATGACCGTGATCGTGGCCGCGTGGGGCGTCTTCCAGATCGCCGCCATGGGGCGGGAAGCGTTCGACATCGAATACGGTCTTGGCGCGGTCAGAGCGCTGGACCGACTCGCCACCGACTTCCGTGAGACCGCCGCGCCCACCGCTGTCCTGGGCGGGCCCGCCGGCACCCTCTCAGTGCCGCGACAGTCGGGCGACTCTGCTGCCGGCCCGCAGAAGCGGAACCCGGTGACGCTGCGCACCGAGGGACTGGTCTTCGCCTACCCCGGCAGCCGACGCCGGATCATGGACGGTCTGAACCTGACCGTTCATGCGGGAGAAGTAGTCGGGCTCGTCGGGCACAACGGCGTCGGCAAGACCACATTGATCAAACTGCTCGCAGGCCTCTACCCCCCCACCGCCGGAGCCCTGTTCGTCGACGGGCGGCCCTTGGACGCGTCGGAGATGGAGGCCTGGCGCAGGCGCGTCGCAGTCGTCTTCCAGGACTTCAACCGCTATCCGCTCACTCTCGCCGACAACATCGCCCTCTCGGCGCCCGAACACCGGCACGACAGGGAGGGGATCCGCGCCGCCGCACGCCGCGCCGGTGTCGACGTCATCGCCGCGAACCGACCCGACGGCTACGACACCGTGCTCAGCGCCGACCGTGCCGATGGCTCCGACCTTTCCGGCGGTCAGTGGCAGCGCGTCGCGATCGCGCGTGCGGTCTTCGCCGTCGAGCATGGTCGTGACCTGCTGGTCCTGGACGAGCCGACAGCCCATCTGGACGTGGAGGCGGAAACCCGGTTCTTCCGTCAGGTCGTCGCCGAGGTGACGGGGGCGACCGTACTGCTCATCTCCCACCGCCTGTCCACGGTGCGCCGGGCGGACCGGATCGTCCTTCTGGAATCCGGACGGGTCACCGAGCAGGGCACTCACCGTGAACTGCTGGACTTCGAGGGGGAGTACGCCCGCCTCTTCCGGCTCCAGGCTGCTCGCTTCGTCGACACCCACCCGCACACCGGGAGGAAGGAGGCCTCACGATGAAGGGCAGGAATCCAAGGAGTGAGGGCGAGCAAGGCGCCGCCATCTTGCGCATCGCCCATCACACCTTCGCGTTGGCCTGGCGCATCGACCCCTCTGTGGTGACTGTGGTCGTCTGTCTCTCCCTCGCACAAGCGGGTGCGGTCGCCGCCACGGGTCTGAGCCAGCGCTGGGTCGTGGACGCGGCGCAGCACTCCGGCGGGCCGCCACTCGCCGCCCTCGCCCTGGCAGTCCTGATCGGGGTTGCCGCCCACGTCACCGCCGCGGCCGGCAACCGCACCCGGTACAACTACCAGCACGACCTCACCGACCGCGTCGACCTGGAGGTGAACCGGGAGATCCTGACCCGCACCGCGTCCATCCCCACCCTGGAACACCTCGAACGCCCCGACTTTCTCAACCGCTTGGAGCTTCTGCGCCGCCACACAGCCTCCCTCGCCGGCTCCTGCTGGGCGATGTCCGACACTGCGATCGCCGTGATCAGCGCCGGACTCTCGCTGTGGCTCCTGGTCGGGGTCCATCCGGCCCTCGGTGCACTGTCGCTGCTCGCCCTGCCCCCTTTGTGGGCAGCGGACCGCGCCAAGCGCAGTCTCGCCGCCGCTCGCACGGCCACAGCCGAGGACCAGCGTCTCGAGGACCGGATCCACCGCATGTTCCTGGCGCCGGAGTCAGGTAAGGAGATCTACCTGGCGGGGGCGGGCCCTGCCCTGGACGAGACCGCCCACGCCGCCCGTTCCCGCGTTGTCAACGCCGTACTCAAGGCTCGGCTCGGCGCCCTCGGCAGGCAGCTCAGCGGCTGGATATGCTACGCGGCCGGCTACATCGGCGCTCTGATTCTCACGGTGTCACTGGTGGTCCGGGGCGCGGCCTCGCTCGGGGATCTCATGCTGGTCATCACCTTGGGTACGCAACTGCGTTCCCAGATTCGCGGCACGGTTTCCGGCTACTCCCTGATCGCCGAGGCGGGTCACGCCACCGACCACTACCTCTGGTTGCTGGCTCACGCCCGCCAGCAGCGGGACACCGGCACGCAAGCCGTCCCCGACCTGCGGGGGAACGGTATCCAGGTGCGCGACGTAGGCTTCGCCTACCCCGGTTCACATGAACATGTGCTGTCCGGTGTGAACCTCGACCTGCGGCCCGGAACGACGGTGGCGGTGGTCGGTGCGAACGGCGCGGGTAAGACCACTCTGGTCAAGTTGCTGAGTGGGATGTACGCGCCCACCGCCGGGAGCATCGAGGTTGGCGGTGTGCCCCTGGTCGAGCTTGACACCGCAGCCTGGCGCCGCCGGCTCAGCGCTGCCTTCCAGGATTTCTTCCGCTTCCAGCTACCCGTCCAGCAGACCGTGGGGATCGGCGAGCCCGACGCCATGGACGACGTGGAAGAGGTAGCTCGTGCGGTGCGCGAGGCGGGGGCCGAATCGATCGTTGATCGGTTGCCCGACGGCCTGGACACCCAACTGGGCATGGTGTACGGCGGATCCGAACTCTCCCAAGGCCAATGGCAGCGCCTCGCCGTAGCCCGGGCCCTGATGCGCCGGCATCCGCTTCTCCTCGTACTGGACGAGCCCACTGCGGCCCTCGACCCGCTGGCCGAGCACGAACTGTACGAGGTCTTCATGCGGCAGGCCGCCGCGGATCCGGACCGGATCACGCTGCTGGTCTCCCACCGCTTCTCCACCGTGCGCAGAGCCGACCACATCGTGGTCCTGGACGGAGGGAGCGTCACCGAACAGGGGACTCACGTCGAGTTAATGGCCCGCCAGGGCCGCTACGCGGAGCTCTACACCGTCCAAGCCGCCGCGTACCAGGATGAGCTCGCGGATATGCCGATCGACCGGTGGAGCGGCTTGTGAGAGGTCGGCTGCCGACTCTGATCGCCATGCTGTCATCCGTCGCACGTCACTTCCACTCGCAATGCGGCCGTGCACCAGTCCCTTTGATCGCCCTGAGGCAGTCCCTATCCGAACTCCAGGAGTTCCTCCATGCCGAAAAACGCCTTCTTCAAGTACGCATATCCCTCTCTATTTGATTCTGCGTCAACTCTCGTGGTGGATCGAAGGAGGGAAGCACGGTGAACGGTTCCAAGGAGGATCGGACCGAACGGCTCGACCGGACGGGTGAACTGTATGCCGGTCGTAAACGCGACTCCATGCTGACCCGGGGGCTGGCGATCCTCAGCGCGTTCAGGACGGACGACGTGGAAGTCACGCTGGCCGAACTGGCCCGCCGCGCTGGTCTGCCCAAGCCCACCGCCCACCGGCTCGTCGCTGAACTCCTGGACTCCGGGTTCCTGGAACGCGGCCAACGCGGCCTCGTCCTGGGGCGGCAGGTGTTCGTGCTGGGCGGTCGCCTCCAGCGCGATCAGAAGATCCGCGTGCTGGCCCATCCCCAGCTGCAGAAACTGCGCCGGAGCGCCGGGGTGTCCATGGTCTGTCTGTCCGTCGCCCGTGGCCGCGACGTGATCCATCTCCTGCGGGTGGGCAGGTCCCGGGTGGCCGACGAGCGCGAGGAGATCGTGGACTTGGGTTCTCGCAGGGTGCTGGCACAGATATCCAAACCGGGTCCGGCGACCGGCCCGGTGGTGCGGCTGGAGGACGCCGTCCGCGCGAGCGCGGTGCTGGCCTGCCCCATCCGACTGCCCGGGGCGGCCGAGGCGCTGGCGCTCTCTGTGCTGAGTGTGGCGGGGCAGCAGGACCGCAGCGCCCTGGCCAGGGAACTGCAACACACCGCCCAGGAATTGGCGACCCGCATCGCAACACTGCCGGACTCCCGCGCGGTCACCATCGCGTCGACTGCGGACGTCAGCGGCGCCGCCTAGCCAGTCCGGGATCCCGACGGAACAGTTGGTCAGAAGAGAAAAGGAATCCCTGTATGAGCAGCCCAGCCCCCCTCGTCGACATGGACGCCCTGAGCGGCGCCGTCCTGAACTCCTCTCCATTCGTCTGGGGCACTGTCCGCGGCATGCTGCGCCAACCCGCCCTCGACCGGCTCGTCCAGGAGTTCCCCGACCATGGTTTCACCCGCACCGCACGGCCGAGCGGACGACCGGGAGAGAAGGGATACAGCACGGACAACCTCACCCTCGTGGACTGTGACGAGGTGGTCGATGAGGGGTTCCGGCACCTCACCCCCGTGTGGCGGGACCTGGTCACGGCCCTGATGTCCGACGAGTACCGGGAGGTGATCGGCAAGCTGATCTCCAAGGACGTGTCCCGGGCCCGGCTGGAGATCAGGGCAGTCCGCTACTCGGCGGGGGCGTGGATCGACCCGCACACCGACCGTACCGACAAACTCGTGACGCAGACCTGGTACTTCAACGACCATTGGCCGGCCGCCAACGAGGGGCAATTCCTGGTGTTGCGCTCGCCCGCCGCCGACGACGTGGCCGAGCGGATCCTGCCGCTCGCCGGTGAGTCCATCGTGCTGTGCCCGTCGGAGCGCTCCTGGCACGCCGTCACCCCGGTATCCGATGCCGTAAAGGGGGACCGAAAGGTCCTCCTGCTGCATCTGACGGCGCTCTGAGGTCGCGGAAAGCTGATTCATAGCCCCGCCGATCGGAGGACCCGTCCCTGGTGACCACCGACACCCGGTCCGTCCGTGCGGCCGTGGGCGGCGCGAAGACCACGACGGGACTTGGCTGCCAACAAGAGGGTGTCGTGGCGCAAGCGGGGACAGGCCGTCGACGTCCTGGGACTGATCATCGGTGCCGTGGTGCAGGCGGCCTCCGCCCGGGACAACGCTGCCGGCACCGCATTGCTCGACCAGGCGGCCGAGCGGTGCGGGATGCGCCTGGAGAAGGTCCTGGTTGACCAGGGCAAGGGCTTCGTCCCGTAGCCCGGGCGGTGGATCGTGGAGCAGGTGAACGGAACGTTGATGCTCCACCGCCGCCTGGCCCGCGACGAACACCGGCCCGACTCCTCCACCTCGCGCGTCCACTGGGCCTCCATCGCGAACATGACCCGTCGCCTCACCACACCCGCCCCCACCAGGCGCGACACTCTCGGTCTGGCCGCGTGAACATCGCTGGACTCCTGGCCCAGTCCCAGATCATGTTGCACGCCACCGTCCCGGATCACCGGGGGCGGGACCCTGCTGGCGGCGCACCCCAGAGCGACGGGCCGCGGCGTTCGCGTCGTGGACGAGACGCACGGGAACGGCCTTCCCACCGGTGTCGGCCGCCGCGGGTGGCGACCTGCCTGCGAACCTCTAAACTGCCGCACCACAAGACACGTGAGGACGACGACTTCTCGTTCCAGCCCGAACTCGACCCGCGCGAGGTCAAAGACCTCGCCGCCCGCTCCTTGATCGAGGCCAAGTCCAACGCTGCCCTGCTCGGACCACCGGGAGTGGGCAAAGGCCGCCGGAACGGCGGAACCGTCCTGGCTGTCTCCGGCCGGATTCCGCCGGAAGCCGGAAACAGCGCGGCCCTCCCCCCGTCGGTGCCGGAAGGCAGGGCCGCGGCGCGGCTGGAACGCTCCGCCAGGTCAAGCCACGCCCGAGCGGGAAGCCACCGCACCGAGCGGGGGACGGGCCGGGTCGGCGCTGGCGAGCTGGAGCAGGAACTGGGAGATGACGTTGGTGGCGTAACACCCCGAGGGCAGCATGAAAGACACCTCGCATTTCCACAGCCCGTCGAACATGTCGTCGGGTTCGACATCACGCACGGTGACCACGGTCTGCAGGACCGTCGGCCTGCGCGAGACCCTTCGGCGCGTCGCGCCGTCGGACCAGCGCCACTTGTCGTACTCCAACTCGGGCGTTTCGGCCAGCAGCCCCAGCAGGGGCCGCCGGCTCGTGGGGAAGGTGTAGCCGAGCCCTTCCCGGTCGGTCTGCTCCACATCGGAGCCGTGCCGTTCGAGGAGCCGGGCCAGTCGGTGGTTCCACAGATACGACGAGCAGGCGGTCCGGTAGAAGGCGGTCACCCGCTGGTCGAGACCGGCGAAGAACTCCTCGGCGCTACCGGTGTGCCGCAACGCCAGGTCGCCCTCGTGAGAGAGCGAGGTGCGCAACAGCTCGAAAGCCAGTTCCGGTTCGTCGTCGAGTAGCGCTTGGCCGATCAGATGGGTCACCTTGGGGCCGCCCGCGACACCGAAGCGCTGGGTGTCGTAGTAGTTGGCGAACAGGACGGTCGCCTCGCCCCGTGGCACCGCCCGCAGCCGGGCGGCCTCTTCGGCCTCCACGCCACGCAGCGTCAGCAAGAAGGCGTTGCCGAGCAGTTCGCCGATGCCCAGACGCCTCGCACCGCGTCCGACCCGGCCCAGAGACAGCCAGCGCTCGGTGCCTGGGGTCCACCTTCCGTTGAAGGCGTCGAGGAGCGCGGTGGGCACGTCGGCCGCCACGGACAGGGTCTGCTCGGTGACACCGTCCTCGTCCTTCAGCCCGGCCGCGGACACGGCGTCGGCGGGGATCTCGAGATGCCGGGCCACCAGGTCCATGGCCTCGAAGGTGGTGTAGCCCTTCTTGCGAAGGTTCAGATAGGTGTGGCGAGGTTCTTCCGAGGTCCGTTCCGGAAGGGCCATGACCTCCCGTACGACGAAATCCTCGGGCAGTGCTTTGATAACGGGGTTTCCCATGACGATTCCAGAGGTTCGACCGAAGACACAAGGAACCGGCAAGACCGGAAAGCCGGAGAATCTGGGCGCGCAGCGTTCCCGCGCTCATATTGAGGGCCGGGAATAAGTGGGTGTTCACGCCGATTCCAGACGGCTTTCCGATCTCGCCGGTGGTATTCACGCTACTGCAGCTTCCGAATCACCGGTACCGGCGATTCCGCGTGACGAAACGGAGATCACGCGGGACGGTGGAAAATCACCTGAGCCGACAGCCGTACGGCGCCCGGATTACCGGGCAGCGCGCTCTCCACGGCGTGCCAGGACGTCTCACCGCGCACCAGGACGACACTCGCATTGTGCAGCGGCGTGATGCGCCGGGCCACGTCCTGCGGCGCCTGCGATCCGAGGAGGAGCAGGTTTCCGCCCCACGTCTCGGGCCATGGATCGTTGAAGTAGAAGACGTGAGTGACGATTTTGCCCGGCTTGTCCACGTGCGGGTCGAGCCAGCAGTCCGGCGGATACCTCCAGAGGTTGACCTCTACCGGACAGGATTCCAGGGGCAGCCCGGTCAACGCGGCCAGCCCGGCACGGTAATCCGGACCCGTCACCTCGCGCACGAAGGCACGCCAGGGCGCGGCGAGTTCATCGTCGGGCACGTCGGGCGCGGGGTGAAGCCGACGAGTCCACATGGCGTACGTCTTGTCCGGGTCGTCACCGCTGACCTTGGTGAAGCTGGAGACCGGGAACGTCTCGCGCAGTCGCTCGGCGTCCGCTTCCGAGAACGTCTCGGGCAGGTGATGGTAGGGGAACGGAGCGTACTCGGCCTGCGCCCGGTCCAGCAGTACCAGATGGTCCGTCATCAGTCCTCCAGAGGAAGGGAGGCAGCGGCCCGGCGCGGGCCACCGCACGTACACGAGGTCGGGCCGGCAGCGCCCGGCCGCGAGCCGGGGGCCGGCGGGCACGCACGGAGCGCGGCGGTCAGTTCACGCCCTGCCGAGCGCACCGCGCGGCGTGACCGGCATACGACGATCCGGCCTTCGTACCCGGCCAGCAGACGTCGCATCGCCACGAGCTCGCGACGCCGGAAGCCGAGGACCTTGCGCAGCAGCGCGGGCAGATCGTGCACGGGTCGGTCGGCCGGGCGCAGTCCCCGCGGCAGGTACTCGCCGTCGGCACCGCGGTGTCGGCGCAGCCGGACGCTGCGCCGCACGACCTGCCAGGCGCAGACCAGGACCGGCAGGTCGAGCAGGACCACGATCTCTGCCCTGGCCAGTCGCTCGGGAATGGTGTCCAGATGGTTGCCGTCCACGATCCACCGCTCGCCGTGCGCCAGGTCCCGGACCAGCCGCCGCCACTCCTTCGGTGGGGTGCGCTGCCAGCCGGGGTGCCAGTAGAGGTCGTCGAGATGGAAGACGGGGACACCGGCACGGGCCAGAGCGTGGCAGAACGTCGACTTGCCGCTTCCCGGGCTTCCCAGCACTGCCACCCGGCCGACAACCGGGACCCCGGAAGGCGTCATCGCCCACCTCGCACAGGTGGGTGCGCTGCCTTCCCGGGAACCGGCCCGGCGAGCAGATCGACGACCCGCCGCATGACGGGCCTGTCCGCCAGGGAGATCCGCAGGCATTCCGACAGCCCCGGGAAACCCGTCAGCGCCCGGATCCTGAACCCCTCGTCCAGCAGCGCCCGTTCGACGAGCGCCGGCTCCGACGTGGAGCCGGTGTGGAACGTGACGAAGTTCCCGCCCGGTTCGAGCCGCCGCCAACCGGGGCGGACCCGTTCGACGGCATCCGCGAACTCCTCCCGGATGGCGCGTACGTCGTCCCACACCTCGGCGAACTCCGCCGTGCGGTCCAGCAACGCGGACAGCAGCGCGAGCGCCGGTCCGGACACCGTACTGTCCGGCCGGTAACCGGCGAGGTGCCCGGCGATGTCCTTGCCCGCGAAGACTACGGCGATCCGGGCTCCGGCCAGGGCATGGGACTTGGAGTAGGACCGCACGACGACGAGCCGGGGGTGGTCGGCGAGCAGGGGAACGTGCGTCATGTCGGCGTAAACGCCGTAGCACTCGTCGATCACCAGCAGGTGGCCGTGGCGTTCGCACGCGTCGGCGAGGAGCGCGACCTCCTCGAGCGGTACCGGCAGCCCTGAGAGGCCGGCGGGGTTGGTCAGCGCGACGACCGAGGGCGGGCGGGTGCGTACGGCGCCGAAGAGGTCGGCGCCGTCCAGCCGCGGGGGCTGTCCGCGGATCTGGCGTACACCGGTCACCGGAACGCCGCGCAGCCGGGTGTAGTAGCGCCACGCGTCGAACGAAGGCTCCGGCAGGATCAGACGGCCGGCGGGCGCGGCGAAGGCATCCACCAGCAAACCGATCGCGGTGTCGGAGCCCGCCGTCAGCAGGACGCCCTCGGCCGGTACGCCGTGGTGAGCGCCCAGTCGCTCCCGTACCTCCGTCAGGACGGGGTAGGAACGTGTGTCGTGCGGGGCCAGCGTGCCAAGCGCCTCCCGGACCAGCCGGTCAGCCAGCGGGTGCTGGAGTTCGCAGCTCTTCAGGTTGACTCCGGCGAAGCGTCGCCGGGGCGGATGGCCGACCGTCAGGGCCGAGGCCCGGACCGGAAAACTGAACTCCGGAGTGGCGGAGTTCGTGGTGGAGGGCGGGGCTGCCACGGAGTCACACGGCCTCTCGGCCGACGTGCCGAGGAACGGCCTCGTGCACCTTCGTCAGCCGGTCCTCGAGGCCGAACAGGAACTCGTACCACTCCCGGGTCATCCCGGGATCCCCGGGCTCGGACATGAGCTGACGGTTGTACCTGCTGATCTCCAGAGGGCTCAGAGTGGCGGGCATCCCGTGGTACGGGGTGTACATGGTGGGCCGGACGCGGGCCCCGGTGCTGCGGGCCACCTCGATGGTCCGGGCCACTCCGGCGGGGGTGGTACCCGGGAGGCCGACGATCACGAAGGCGTTGAGTTCGATGCCGGCGCGTGCGCACCAGCCGGCCAGGGTGCGGAACCGCTCGTCCTCGATCTGCTTGGCCCGGGGGAGGGAGCCCTGACTGTCGGGTTCGAGGGTCTCCAGACCCACCGAGATACGCACACAGCCAGAATCCCCCATTAGCGTGACAAGTTCCTCGCTGAGGTGGTGAATCGTCGTGGCGCATTTCCAGCGCGGTCGCAGCGAACCCTGCTGGAACCGTTCGCACAGCTCCCTCACCCAGCGGCGGTCCAGAGTGAAGGTGGGCGCGTAGAAGGCGACGTATTCGAAGGGTTGGTCGGCGAAGGCGCTCTCGATGTAGTCGATGACGCGGTCCACCGAAAGACGTCGTTCCTTGAGGCCGAATATCGAGGGCACTTCGCAGAAGTCGCAGCCGATCGGGCAGCCGCGCGCGGCCGGCACGACGAGTTCGCGGCGGAAGGGGATGCCGCAGAACTTGTGGTCGTCACGGGTGTAGAGACGGTCGTACGCGGCGTACGGGATCTCGTGCACGTCCGGCAGGACCCAGTCCTCGGCCGGCAGCGACCCGCCGGGCTGGCGGGGATCGTGCCACTCTCCCGCCGCCCGCACGGCGACGCCTGGCAGCGGGCCGCCCGACCAGCCTCCGCCGACGGCGTCGACGACCTCGGCCACCCCGCACTCGTAGTCACCGGACTGGACGATGGCGTCCAGGTCGTACCGCTTGAAGTAGCCGGGGTTCATGCTGCTCAGGCGACCGAACGTGACCAGACGGCTGCGCGGGGACAGTTCCCTGGCGTAGGCGACGAACCGTTCCAGGCCGTCCACCGCGTCGAAGTCGTTCATCACGGCGATGACGTCGTAGTCCCCCTGGAAGAGCAGATCGCCGACAGCCTTCCAGTTCATGTTCAGCACCCCGGCGTCGTGTACGTCCACTCGGGTCACCCGCGGGTTCCGCCGGAGATGGCCGGCGGTCATGAACGCGGGCGTGTGGTGACCGGCGTTGAAGTAGCTGGGAACATGAGGTGGCCAGATGACCAGTACCTTCATGAATTCACTCCTGCCTTGTGCCTGTCCCAGCAGGCTGGTACACGGCGACCGTGAAGGGAATCCCGCGTTTCTCCCGGCGGAACGCCTCTCGCCCACCCGCGGGTAAGGAGAGTTCCGCAGCACGAGACCCTTGGTGGCCGTTTCGGCGATTCGCTCTAAGGTGCCCACGACGCTGTAATTCCGCTGCGGGAAAGGACCCTTCATGCTCAGTGGAGCACCTGTGATCACGGCCCCGGCCCGGCTCGCATCCGACAGCTGGGAGGTTTCCCGGGAGTCGACGCCGGCGTCAGTGCACGTGCGTGTCTCCGGGTTCAAGCACCTCCTCGTTCCGGCGCTCGCCGCGGCATGTCTGGCCGACCGGCCCTGGCTGATCGACAACGTGCCGGATATCGCCGACACCCGGGTGCTGACCGCGCTGCTCGACGCGGCGGGTGCCGCGGTCACGCACGACCGGCGGCAGGGCACCGTGCGGGTCTCCGCCGCGGGGCTGGGGCGACACCGCATCCCGGGCGAGCTGTCCGGCCAGGTGCATGGCTCCGTCTATCTGCTGCCCGCTCTGCTGGCGGCGACCGGACAGGTCGTGTCGGGACGCCACGGCGGCTGCCGGATCGGCTCCGGCGGGTCGGGCGAACGCCCACTGGCTCATGTCGCCGCGGTGATGGAGCGGTTCGGCGCCCGCTGCGAGGTGACGGAGGGCGCCTTCAGCGCCACCGCGCCCGCGTCCGGACTGCGTGGCGCCGTCATCGACCTGGCCGACTTCGCCGAACGGGAACCGGTCACCGGCACCCTCACCGGACCGCACTACTCCGGGGCGACGAAGACGGCGCTGCTGCTGGGCGCCGTCGCACGGGGCACCACCGTACTTCGCGACCCGTATCCCAAGGCCGACGTGCTGGAGCTCGCGCGGGCGCTGGGCACGGCCGGCGTACCGCTGCGGACGGGCCCGGACGAGATCGTCGTGGAGGGACAGGGCGGTCCGATCGGCGGCACCGAACTGTCCCTGCCGTCCGACCTGATGGAGGTCGTCACGATGATCGCCCTGTCCGTCTGCCTGGACACCGAGTCACAGCTCCGGCTGGACCGACCCGAGACGGTGCGCGCGAGTCTCGCCCCCGAACTGGCGTGTCTGGAGGCCATGGGGGTGCCCCTGGCCTGGGAGGGCGACACCCTGCGGACCGGGCGCGTCGAACGGCTCGCCGCCGTCGATGTGGTCGCCGCCTCCCATCTGGTCTACAGCGACGCCCTGGCCCTGCTGGTACCGATGCTGCTGCGCGCGTCGGGACCCTCGGTGGTGACCGACCTGGTGTGGGGCTCCCGCTTCGGCTATGCCGAGGGTCTGCGGGCACTGGGCGCGGACCTGACCGTCTCGGGTTCCCGGATGACCGTACGGCCCAGCGTGCTCAGCCCGGCGGCCGGTGATCTGCGCGCCGGTGATCTGCGCGCGGTGATGGCCCTGGTGATCGGCGCGCTGACGGCCGGAGGGCGCCATGTGGTGCACGGCGTAGGGCACTTGGCACGCGGCTACGACAACCTGCCCGACAAGCTGCGGTTGTTCGGCGCCGACGTCCAGGAGTGACCCTCCTTACGGCGTTGCGCGAGGTCACGTTCCGGGCCACAGAACGCGCACTGCTCGCGGCCGCCCCAGCGCTCCAGAATGAGACCTGGCCGCTTCCGGCCCCGAGTGGAGCACCCGGACTGTCCGGCCCTGTCGTGCGGTGCCTGCCCGCGAAGTGAACCGCGAAAGGAAGAAGCCTGTGACGGGAAACCCGCGCACGGCCCTGCTCGATCAGACGGCATCCCCGCCGGGCGACGCCTTCACCCTGGCCCGGTGGTTCGCCCGGCTGTCCGTGGACAGCGCGTTGCCGGATCTCAACGCGTTCCTCACCGCGTTGCTCGGACCGTACTTCGTCCCGACCGCGGGCGCCGCGCCCGACGCGGTGACCGTGTCGGTGCGCTGCTCGCCGACGCTGTCCGTCCTCCGCGGCGACCTGGACGCCGTACCACAGAGTCCACAGTTATGGCTCGACAAGGACGGGCCTCGCATGGTCGTCCTGGAGCATCTGCGCGACACCATGGTGATCCTGCGGGACATGGAGCAGGACAGCGACCCCGTGCTGATCAGCGTGAACCGGCCCGCGAAGACCATCCGGCTGGACATCCGGGCGGACACCCCCAGGTCGCGACGGGGGGTCGTCCGGCTGGTGGCGTTCCTGCTCAGCGCCCAGCTGCACTCGGGCGGGGTCCCGGTGCTGCACGGTTCCGCGGTCGCCCGGGACGGCAGAGCCGTCGCCATCCTCGGTCCCAGCAGTTCCGGCAAGTCCAGCCTGGCCTTCCTGGCCTCCACCCTGGCCGGCTGGGACTTCGTCTCGGACGACACCCTGCTGGCCTGGGGCGAGGAGGAGGATGGGCCACTGTCGATGAGCGGTGCCCCGCGCCGGCTCGGCATCGGGATAGGCAATCTCGCCGGGCACCCCGCGCGCTCCCGTTTCGAGACGTACCCGTTGCGCCGGTACGGCGACAAGCCGCTGGGCACGCTGCCCATGCCCGCGCCGGACTCGTGGTCCCGCGAGGGCCGGGTGCGCCTCTACTGCGACATCGACGAGTTCACCGCCGTCTCGGGCGCCCGATGCGCGCTGCGGGCCACTCCGGCCGGAATCGTCCTGCCCGTCGCCGATCCCCATATGACGGGATGGATCGTGGAGACCGAACCGGCGGACGGCGAGGTGCCGGAACTGGAGCCGACCAGCGGGCGCAACCTGCGGTACTTCGTGGACTACCTCGGCATCCTCACACCGACTCCCTTCGACGCCGAGAAGCGCGCCGGGGTCCTCGCCGGACTGCGGCAACTGCCCCGCGTCCGGGTGCGCTACGGCCCGGACGTGAACGCCGACTTCGCGCGTTTCTGGTCCGAAGTGACCGACGCTCTGGGCTTCGGGGAGGCGCGGCCGTGCTGACCGGAAACACGGAACACCTGGCCCTCGGTGTCAACTTCCGCGAGGTCCGGGCCCGGGGGCTTCGGCCCGAACGGCTTTTCCGCTGCGGCGACATCACGGCCTGGACGCCACAAGAGGCGGCCGTGCTGCGCGACCGGTACGGGATCCGTACCGTCATCGACCTGCGCAGTACTCGCGAAACCGCCAGATACGGTGCCCCGCGGGCCCTGACCGACGCCGGGCTGCGTTGGATCAACACCCCGCTGACCGGCTACTCGGGCACCCCTGTCCAGGACCCGCGCCCTGCCTCCGAGGACATGGTGCGTTACTACCACGGCATACTCACCGACGCACACGACCCCTGCTGGCCGGGCCTCTTCGACGCCCTGGCCACGGCCGCGGCGGAGCCGTTCCTGATCTGCTGCCACTTCGGCAAGGACCGCACCGGCCTCGCCGTGGCCACGATCCTCGACCTGCTGGGCAGTCCTGCCGAGGACATCGCACGCGACTACGCGGAGAGCGCCCGCGACCTGGTCCTCCAGGTGGACCGCTTCCAGGACAAGTGGGTGCGGCGGGGGCACACCCGTGACGACTACGTCCACCGGATGCGGGTGCGCGACGAAACGATGCGCACCTGGTTGTCGGAGGTTCGGGTACGGCACGGGGGGCTGATCCCGTACCTGAGCCGACGGGGCGTGTCGTGGGCGGACCTGAACACCGTAGGCACGCAGCTGCGGGACGTCCCGTCCAGGCCGGGGGAGTTGTCCGCCGGGACACGGGAGTAGCGTTCGGCGGCGGCTCGCTCGTGAACGGCCCGAGGGCGCGGCGGGCGATGGCGACGCCCTCGGCGAGCGCGGTGCGGCTTCGACACTGCCTGATTCCACACCGGGCCCAGGGGCTGTCGCTCAAGGACGAGCAGGTCCACCTCGTCCCGGTCGGCGACCAGTCGCTGGCCGGGACGAGGTGACGATACGGCCGGGCAGCCCCGCCTCGTCAAACACCCGGCGCAGCCGCGAGACACAGATCTGGATCTGAGGACGCGCGCTCGACGGGGCATGCAGGGGAGCCGGACGGGACCGAGTCCGGTCGATCGCGGCCGAACCGGGCACATACCGCTGGGTCGTCGAACGCGGCTTCGCCTGGCTCCACGGCTTCCAACGCCTCCGCATCCGCTGGGAACCACGAGCCGACATCCACGAAGCATTCCGCAAACGCGCCTGCCGCCTCATCACCCACCGACAGAACGGCTCACTGCGAAGGCCTTGCCGGCCCGTGCGACGAATCTGGCTACTTCCAGAAGGTGAAGTAGTGCGTGACGGGCGCAGTGATCTTGAAGACCATCCCGTACTCGCTTGGCCCCGGCCATGGCGTTCAGGCGTCGCTGGGGCCCGGTTGCCAGCCGGTTTCCTGGGACCAGGAGGCTGCTTCGCGCAGGGTTTCCCAGATGAAGGGGCTCTTGCTCTCGGTGTAGGCCTGGGCGTCGTAGCGGTACCGGGCGGCCAGTTCCTGTTTCGTGCGGGCGTAGCGCCGGGAACTTTCGGGGTGACTACGCAGGTAGTCGCGGAAGACCAGGTTCAGTTGTTCGTCGAGACTGCCGGCGCGACGTACGTGGATGTGGGTGCGGCGGGAGCCCGGTGCCTCGCGGAAGTACCGTTTGGACAGGTCGGGATTGTCGCGACGGTAGCGGAATCCCAGCTCCTCCAGCGGGCGACGGAAGGGGTCGTCCGGTGTGAGGGCGGTGACGGAGATCTGGACGTCGATGATGGGCTTGGCGGACAGGCCCGGTACCGAGGTGGAGCCCACGTGGTCGATCCTCGCGACGTCCGTCAGCGCGGCGCGCAGCAGAGTGCCGAGTGCGGCGAACTGCACGGGCCACAGGGGATCGTAAGGAACGATCTCGACCTTGCGGCCCGGCGCGTCCGCCGGGCCCTGGCCGTCTGCTTCGGTCATGGCGTGTGCCCCGCCCTCACGGGCCCGGCCTGTTCGCGCTTGTAGCGGGGCGTGAAGGCCACCTGGGTGGAGTAGACGCTCCTGACACCGCCCCACTCGTGCCACAGGAAGTTGAGGTCGACGGATGCCACCAGTCGCAGGCCCAGGTCCAGATGGTCCTGACGGTGCAGTTCGATATAGGCGCACTCGGGGTGCTCCCGGCCCGCCGGCCAGACCAGTTCCACGCCGTCGACACGCTCGAGGTAGTCGCCGAGTTCCACCTCCCGGCCCTGGTCCCAGATCTCCCAGTACCCCTGGTACTTCTCCGGGGCGTCCTTCTCGTCGAAGTGCAGGGACGGGCTGATCCGGGCCACTCCGCCGGGTGCGAGGAGCCGGTTGCACTCCTTGAGGAAGGCTGCCTTGTCGTCGTACAGGTACAGCGAGGCCTGGCTGTATACGAAGTCGAAGGAGGCCTCTGGAAACGGCAGCGGCCGGGAGGCGTCGCAGAAGCTGATCCGCGGCAGTGCGGTCCGTTCCAGCTCCTCGGCGGTGAAAATGCCCCGGCCCACCGCCTCGGCGCGCATGCGCTGTTCGTCGCCGTCGACCGGCGAGTAGTTGAAGCCGCACACCTCAACGGCGTCGCCGAAGGTGCGGGTGAGGTCGAGCATGGCCACACCGTAGCCACAGCCCGCCTCCAGCAGCCGTACCCTGCCCTGCTGCTCGATCCGGGCGGCTACGGCCGTCTTGAGGTCGCCGAGATACTTCTGGGCATGAGACAGTCCCCGGTCCCTTGTCATCGGGTGATCCCCTCTCTGTCGGTGGGTGTCACGGACTCCCCATCTTCTTCATCGCCGACCTTAGTCAGCATGACCGTCGCCTTGACCGGCATGTTTCGCCGGACGGAATCAAGGGTTATGCGTTCTGGTGCTCAACGGCACGATCTCAACCGTGCCGAGGTCGGTGAGGCGGTCGGAACGAAACCGGAGGAGCGGTCGGATGTGGATCCGTCGGGTGGTTCCCGCGGCAAGGCGTCGGCTGTCCGCTGTGCGGGCGCGTTTCGCGTTGCCCGCGCGCTGCGACGTCGCCGGGGACACTCATGTCCTGGTCAAGCCCGACGGGGTGGCACGTGGTCTGTCCGCGACCGTCGTGGACGGACTGCGGGCAGCAGGTCTGGGCGTGGAGACGGTCGGTGAACTGGTACTGCGCCCTTCGGACGCGGAGCGCTGGCTGCCGGAGAAGCGCGACGAGCCGGACGGCAAGCTGACCCTGGCCTACCTGTGCGAGGGACCCGTGCTCCTGCTGGCGGTTCATGGGGAGGACGCCATGAGACGGACCTTGACCGTCAAACGGAGGCTGCGGGCGGACCTCGGCTGCGGCGAACGGCGCAACGTGGTGCACTGCCCGGAGACCCTGGGCGAACGTGATCACGAACGGACGGTTTTCGCGCCGCTGCTGCTGTGACCGGCGTGGGATTCCCCGCGTGACCCTTCGCGCGGGGAATCCCACGCCGCCGTGCTGACCGTGACCGCCAGCATGACCATCTGGGCTTCCGTGAGAGTGATACCGGGGAGGGTCAGCGTCGCCGCCGCGCTCAGCAGGAGGGCGGCCGGGACGGGCAGCCGCGCGCGCAGTCGCCCCCACACGGAGGCGCCGGTGGTCGCGGCCGCCACCGTGCTCGCGTGCCGGTGGTGTTGGCGCACGAGCAGCGGCATCATCCGCCACCCGGTCAGCTCGGGCCAGCCGGTCGGCTCGACCGCGACCCGCAGGACACGGCGGATCGCCCGGGAGGCGTCGGCGGCCTCACCGGTCAGGCCGGCGCGAGACGCGGCCGACGGCGGGAAAGGCAGGCAGAGGGGCGCCAGGGCCAGGGCCAGGACGGGATGGACGCTCAATGCCGTGGCGAGCCGGACAGACCGGTCCAGGGCGAAGCCCGGTAGACGGGCACGGCCCTGGCAGCGCCAGGCACTGCCCAGACACCACAGCGAGAGGGCCAGTCCGAGCACCGTCGCGGGGAAGCGTGGTGCGACATGGCCGGTCCACCACCCCACCGAGGCTCCGGCCGCGGTCGCGGCAAGGTGTCCCGCCGAGGTGAGGACGGCACGCGGTCCAGACCCGGATGCCGTGGCGGGGCGGTTCATGCGGTCTCCCTTTCGACGCCGGCGAGGCTGCCGTGCTCGAGTTGCAGGACGCAGGCTCCGGTGGCACGGCCTTTCTCCAGGACCCGCGCCAGTGCCGGGTCCGGATCCGCCGAGAGACACACCAGGACGGTGCCGACAGGCAACCGAACGGCGACGCGTGCGGCCGTCACCTCGGACCAGCCGGCCGTGTCGAGTTCCTGTCCTTGCGAGAACTGGCCGGACAGGACGGTCTGCCAGCCGTGGGAAAGGCCCGCCGCGAGGCGGGCCACGTTGTCCGGCGGCGGCTGCGCAAGCCCCACCGGGGTGCTGCCCAGGGTCACGTTGTCGGCCAGTGAGGCGAAGCCCAGGGACAGCGGATCGGGCGGGACCAGCAGTACGGGGACGGTGTCGCCGGTGGTCCGGCCGGGTTCCGGACGACCACCCGCCCCGAGCAGATCGTTCAGCACATCGGCGCTGTTCCGCGCCGTGGTGAGCCGCACGTGCCGACCGGGAGCCAGCCGGACCTCGGTGACATGGGCGCGGGGGACGCCGCCTGAGTCATCGGTCTGGACCAGGCGAACCCTCAGTCCTCCGTCGGCCAGCGCGCGCACGGACATGCGTACCGCGGCCCTGCGGTCGACGGGCGGACGGGCCGCCAGGGCGACGAGCCGCCGTACCCGCCTGAGTGCGGTGACGCCGTGGCGCAGTGCGGTGGTGTTCAGGGGGGTGGCCGCGGTCCCGTACAGCAGTACGGCCGCCAGCACCCCGCCGACTTCGAGACCCGGGCGGGTGCCTACCGAAAGGTAGGCCGTCAGAGCTGTGCCGAGGGCCAGCACTCGTGCCGTCAGGTCCCGTCGCCGAGTCCGCCGGGCCAGAGCCAGCCACTGCGCACGGCCGAAATCAGCACGGGCGGGGGCGTGCTGCCATGAGCGGGCGAGCCCGCACAGGACGACCGCGCCTGCGCAGAGCCCTCCGGCCAGGGCATCGGCTGAGGCGACTGCCAGACAGACCCCGCACTGGACGAGTGCGGTGTGCACGAGGCGGGTTGCCGGAGCTATGGCCGTACTCAGCTTCGGCTCCCACCGGACAGCCACTCCCGCGGCGGCGTGCACGGCGTCGCGCAGGACCTGGTCGTCGGGGGAGAGTCGGCTGGAATCCGACAACCGGGCGATGGCGGTCAGGACGGACCGCCTGGCCGCGTGGTCCACGGCCTGGGCGGCCCGGGGTGCGGTGAACTCGGTCGCGGTCCGGGCGAGCCACCACAACGTCCAGCATGCCGTGAGTGCGCACAGGAGACCGGCCCGGGAACGGTCGATGTGACCTTGCTCCAGCAGCGGTCCGCTCTGGCCGTCCTCCAGGAGCAGCAGGACCGCCGCCACGGGGGCGAGCGCGCCAAGCAGAGTGACCGCCGACAGAATCCCGGCGGCGGACAACGACGGGGGCCGTCGTTGGGCTGCGACCAGGTGTGTTCCTGTCACCGGTCCGTCCCCGCGGGACCAGGGGGTCAAGGCCGCTCCCGCCGTCCGCAGAACCGGCGGACCGGCACGGCGGCGGTGTACGGGCCGTGCCGGGTCCGGTAGCGAGGGCGGCCGTTGAGGCGGTTCGGTGCAGGGGGCTGCCGGAGGGCGGGGACGTTCATGGAGCACGACTCCTGGAGCGAGGAGGGGCGGGGGCATGGCGGTCGTCGGCCGTGCGGGCGGTCGGTGGAGCCCGGTCTCCAGCCTCGCGACGTCTGCGGCCCGGCTGAAGTGGCTGTTCCTCGGGGCGGAACTCGGGTCGGTCGTCCCTGCCGCACCGCTCAGGTCTCATCCGGCGGGCTGAACCGGGCCGTCCATCAGACGCAACACGGTGGCGACCGGGTGCAGGCGGGGGTCCCAGCGCACCATGAGCACGGGGACCGGCGGCCGGGTCACGAGTCGGCCGGACAGCTCCGCGCCCTGTCCCCACCAGGGGACGGGCGTGGAGAGAAGATGGGACTGGAGCATGGCGGAGGCCTCGTCGGCGGGAACGACCGCCACAGTCGGTGTCTTCCTCGTGCTGCGCTCCAGCAGGACGATGCGGGAAAGAAGTCCGCCGGCCGTGGTGTCCACCTTCAGCAGCCGCTGCAGTTCGGCCTGGGTCAGCACTGCCTTGGCCGGGGGAGCGGGCAGTTCGTCGAACGGGGTGTCGCCGTGCCGCAGAAGCCGTGCGGCGCCCACGCGTTCGGCGTGACCGGCCGCGCGCAGTGTTCCCCGGCCGAAGCGCGCGGCGACCGCGGCACCCACGACATGCCACCGGCCCCGGCCGGGCAGCAACACGCTGCGGTCTCCGGCGACGAAGGCCCCGCCCTCGGCGGCCAGAGCGAGCGCCAGTGTGCTCTTGCCCGTGCCGGAGTGACCGCTGAAGAGGGTGACGTGCGGCAGCCGCAGTCGGCCGGGCCCCGCCCCCGAGGCGGGGCGGTGGGCGGCCGACGCGTGGATGGTGATGCCCCCGAGGGTGGCCAGCGTCGCGTTGAGCAGTTCGCCCGCCAGGATCTCGGCGGGCCGGAACAGTCCCCGGCGTGCCGCGCCGGGCTGGTCCGTCGGGTGATCCTCGCGCAGGACCAACCAGTCGTCCGGGCCGCGCCGTACGAACGCGTGAGGTATGCCGTCAACGCTGTCGCGGACGTCCCGGACCCAGGCCGGCCGGTCCAGCAAGGCGGTACGGCGGTAGCGGGCGTCGTGGATGAGGATCGCGGGGCCCGGGCGCGGCTGGATCTGCCAGGCGGTGGGTGGTCCTGGACGTACCTCGATCCGAAAGGAGTGCAAGGGGGCGGCGTAGCGCAGGTGATCACCGGTGACCCCCAAGTGCTCGGCGAACCAGTGATGTTCCCCGGGGTCGCGGCTGTGCAGTTCCCAGCTGACCGGGCCCCAGGTCAGCCTGGTTGCGGCCGGCGACGCGGCCGGCCCGTGGGCACGGGGCGCGGACTGGGACGACACAGCATCGGCTCCCTCGGGCGGGCGCCGCGTCGGGCGCACGGACTGGTCCGGTCCACCATGCTCCCGGCGGCCCTCCGCCGCACCCGCCCGTTCCACTGGGCGAGACGGCCGCGCTCGCCGTTCCGTGGGGAGAAACGACTGCTTACCAGGACCTCCGCTGCCGCCCAGGATGGGCGTCCATGACAGGAACGAGCCGCTTCACGGCCGACTCCGACTCCGCGCATACAGGGGAAACGCCCGCTTCGCAGCCTTCTGCGACACGATTCAGAGACCATCCCTCCACGGTCGCATCTGATACCTGACGTTCCGTCAACTAAAAGACAGAGGACGGGATATGTCTGTCGACTCAGATCACGGAGGTTCTCGATGAACGGACAACCGCCGACTCACGACGTGCGCGTCCACTCGCACGTTCCGGCATCGCTGTGGCACGAGATGACCGGCGAAGCGGGCGGGGACCTGCTGCCCAGCCAGACGGCCGGCTGGCGTGACGCCGTGTGTGCGAACGGGTGGCAGGACGCGTCCCGCCTCTACACCTGGCCGGACGGCAGCCGGCTGCTCGTGCCGCTGGTGCGCTCCGCCGACGAGAGCGGCACCACGTACGCGTCGTGGCCCGAAGGGTGGGGAGTCGGCGGCGTGATCGCGGCACCGGAGGCCCTCACCGCCGACCGCGTGCGCACCGTGCTTCGCGACCTGGCCGCTCTCCCCGCCCGGCAGGTGTATCTGCGCCCGGCCACCGCGGCGGCTCCGATGTGGGGAGAACTGATGCCGCCGGGCACCCGCCGCAACCCGCGGATGACACAGGTTCTGGACCTGACGGGCGGGTTCGGCCACGTGTGGGAACACCGTTTCAGTCAGAGGGCACGCTGGGCCGTACGACGTGCCGAGAGGGCGGGTCTGGTCGTGTCGCAGGACGACACGGGGCAGCTCATACCCGAGTTCTACCGGCTGTTCGAGTTGTCGGCCGCCCGCTGGGCCGAGCAGCCGGGCAGCGCGCCCGAAGAGACCATGCGCCGGGTCCGGGCGAAGAACCCCATGTCCAAGTTCGCCGCCGTGGCCCGGCATCTGGGAACCGACTGCCGGGTCTGGCTGGCGTCCCATGAGGGCAGACCGGTCGCCGCGCTGCTGGCCCTGCATCACGGCTCCCAGGTCGTCTACTGGGCGGCTGCCATGGACAAGCCGGCCGCCGCCCGCACCCACGCCCCCACCTACCTGGTGCATCTGGTGATCATGGACGCCTGCGCACATGGCGCCCGGTCCCTACACATGGGAGACACCTATCCCGGCACCTCGGTGACGAAGTTCAAAGCGGGCTTCGGCCCGAAGGAAGATCACACAGCCGGCTTCTGGATCCCAGTATCCGCGGATGGTCCGGAGGTCACCGGCGCGACACGAGAGGAAGACAGGACGTCATGCTGAAAGACCGCCACTGGAGGACCGGTTACCGGGTCGGTGACCACACGGTATGGGGCACCTCGCTGGACAGCCCCGAGCGCCGCCTGCGCGCGCCGCACGCCGAGTCGGCCGACTTCGGCCTCTATCTCGACGAGAGATGGCACGGCGAGGCCGACGCCCGCCGGCCGTACTTCGTGTCCTGGCCCCGGCTGGAGGCACCGGTGGAGGCCACGCTGCTGTTCACCCGGGTCCGGGAGGCGGCCCAGGAGGTGCGGAACGGCGCCACGCTGGAGGTGGCGTGCTTCGGCGGGCACGGGCGGACCGGATCGGCTCTCGCCTGCCTGGACATGGTGCTGGGCGGTGCGACAGCCGAAGAGGCGCTGACGCGCGTTCGGCGCGAGTACTGCTCGCGCGCGGTCGGCGCGCCGGAGTTGGAGCGTTTCGTCCGCCAAGCCGAGCAGTCGCTGGCCCCAGGGAGCGCCCGCATGCCGTAAGCGGCCACCTTGGACGCCATCTCGTTGGCGTGATCTTGCGGCAGTCTTGGTCGGTGACCGTTTCGCTTGTTCGGCGGACGGTTTGTGGGTGTTGTTCGAGCGGGTGATGGCTCCCGCGCCGGAACGTCCGCAGGGTGGAGGCAGCTGTTGGCGCGGGGACCGGGAAGTTCTGGCCGCGATCATCTTCGTGGCCACGTCGGGATGCACGGGGAATCAACTGCCGCCCGTATTGGAGCTGACGAGGGTGACGGCGTTCCGTCGTTTCACGGAGTGGCCCGAGGCGAGGGAATGGGCCGAGCCGCACCGCTTGGTCCTGGACGAGCTCGGCTCGCGCGGTGAGCTGGACTGGTCGCGGTGCACGATCGATTCCGTCAGCGTCCGCGCCCTCGAAGGGGGCCACTGACGGGACCGACCCCGACCGACTGCTGGCGGAGGTTCCGAAACGTCCGCCGGACCCGGGCGGGTGGTAAGCCGGTGCGGTGCGGCCCGTTTCTCCCAGGGGCTCCGCAAGTCGTGGATGATCGGACGGGCGAGCCGTAGCTGGGTGTAGGCGGAGATGGCCAGCCAGGTCCTCCGGTCGGCGGCCTCGGGTTCCCGCAGTCGGGGCCGGGTCCAGCCCAGGGTCTGCTTGAACAGGCGGAAGGTGTGCTCCAGGTCGAAGCGCCGCAGAAACGCCCGCCAGGCCCGGTCCGCGGCGTCGGCGCCGGTCCTGGAGGACCACAACCAAACCGCCGGGGCTGCCCGGTCCTTCGAGAGGTGCTCGACCTCCAGCCGGATCAACGTGCCTTCGACCAGGGGGAGTTCGTCGTCGTGGTCGAGCCAGGCGGCCCGGTGGGTGAACCGGGGGTGGACCCGGTCCCATGCTCGCGCGCTGGCTTTGCGCCGATATCACGCCGCGCGCTGACGCCGGTCCGCGCACGCCGGGCCGCGCATGCGGCACCCCGCCCGGGAACGCGTACGGGGCCCGCCCCCACCGGGCGAGCCCCGTACGCGTCGAACCGGTCGGCTGGGCGCGCGGTCGGCCGTACGTCGCGGCCGCCCCGATACCAGCCGTACCGGCCGCGGGGCGGCCGGTCAGGCGCCCTTCGGCGCGGCCTGCTGCACGACCTCGAAGGACCACACGGTCGAGCCGCTGGCCGCCGGCTTCGGCCGCTCCCCGCTGCCGGCGTCGCCGCCCTGGTGGCCCGCCTTCATGGGGCCCTCCATCCAGGCCTGGAAGGATGCCTCGTCACGCCAGCGCGTGTAGACGAGGTAGTCGTCCGTCCCTTCGACGGGACGGAGGAGTTCGAACCACTCGAAGCCGTCGGAGCTCTCCACGGCGTGCGCGCGGGAGGCGAAGCGCTTCTCCAGCGTCTCGCGTTGTTCCTGGGGGACGGTCAGCACATTGATCTTGACTACGCTCATGCCGTCATCCTGCCGTACGGGCCCGGGCGTCCGGAGCGGCGGCCCCCGCGTCGGCGCCCGAGCCGCTGCCCCTGCCCACCCCGCGAACGGCGCACGGGCACCCGCTAAGCTGCGAATCCCCGCGGGGGAAGTCCGGTCGAAATCCGGCGCTGACCCGCAACGGTAGGCGGAGCCATCGGTTCCGTGAGCCCGATCACCCGCGGCGGAGAAAGCTCCTGACGATTCGCCGTGGACTGCGAAGGGCGCTGCGCGGGGCGGCCGACGTCCGGCCGCTCCTCCTCGCGCAGCCGTACGGCCCGAGGCGAAAGCGACCGGCCGTGGCCACGTCCCTCGACCGCATACCCTCCACGCCCGCGCGGGCGGGCCGCACCGGCACCGGTCCGCCGCGGCGCGTCCCGCTGCCGGTCCTTCTCGCCGTCCTGGGCGCGGCGCTGCCCCTCTCGCTCGTCTGCGGGGCCGGACTCGGCGCCTCCGGGCTCTCCTGGGGCGAGGTGCTGCGCTACCTGTGGGCGGGGCTGTCCGGCGGGGCCATCGACCCCGACGAGGTCTCCGCCTACACCATCGTCTGGGAACTGCGGCTGCCGCGCACCCTGCTGGCCGCCGTCGTGGGGGCCGGTCTCTCGGCCATCGGCGTCGCCGTGCAGGCCATGGTGCGCAACGCGCTCGCCGACCCGTTCGTGCTCGGCATCTCCTCGGGTGCGGCCGTCGGGGCCAACGCCGTCCTCATCTTCGGGGCCTTCGGAGCCCTCGGCATCTGGGCTCTGTCCACGGCGGCGTTCCTGTCCGCGCTGCTGGCGATGGTCCTGGTGTACCTGGTGGCCCGCACCGAACGCGGGCTCACCCCGCTGCGGCTCGTCCTGACCGGTACCGCCCTGTACTACGGCTTCTCGGCCGTCACCACGTTCATGGTGTTCGCGGCCGAGCGCGGCGAGGCGGCGCGCTCGGCGATGATGTGGCTGCTCGGCAGTCTCAGCGGGGCCAACTGGGATTCCCTTCCCCTCGTCACGGCGGTGGTGTGCGCCGGTCTCGGCCATCTCGCCTGGTCGGCGCGCGGGCTCAATGCCCTCGCCATGGGGGACGAGACCGCCGCCGCACTGGGCGTGGACCCGGGCCGTCTGCGCAAACGGCTCTTCGTCGTCTCCGCGGCCGTGACGGGAGCGGTCGTCGCGGTGAGCGGTGCCATCGGCTTCGTCGGCCTGATGGTCCCGCACGCCGTACGGATGCTCGTCGGCGCGGACCACCGGCGGCTCCTGGCCGTCGCGCCCCTCGCGGGCGCGGTCCTGCTGGTCTGGGTGGACATCCTCTCGCGCCTGGTGCTGGCACCCGCCGAACTGCCCGTGGGCGTCCTGACCGCGGTCATCGGCGTGCCCTGTTTCCTCCTCCTCATGCGCCGCGGGTCCTACTCCTTCGGGGGCATCTGATGCGGATCGAGACCGACGCCGTGAGCGTCGAGCGCGCCGGGGCGCGCCTGGTGGACGAGGTCACGCTGAACGCGCCCGACGGGCAGCTCGTCGGCCTGGTCGGACCCAACGGCAGCGGGAAGTCCACGCTGCTGCGGTGTGTCTACCGGGCGCTGCGCCCCTCGGCCGGCGCGGTCCGGATCGGCGGGGACGACCTGCACGCCATGAGTGCCCGGGAGGCGGCCCGCCGGCTGGCCGCGCTGCCGCAGGAGGCGACCGCGGAGTTCGACTTCACCGTCGCCGAGACCGTCGCCATGGGGCGCATCCCGCACCAGGGGGCGGTGTCCCGGGCGACCGAGGAGGACCGCCTCCGCTGCGCACGGGCCCTGGACGCGGTGGGCGCGGCCCACCTGTCGGAACGCGGTTTCCTCACCCTCTCCGGGGGCGAGAAGCAGCGCGTCCTGATCGCCCGCGCCCTGGCCCAGCAGCCCCGGGTCCTGGCGCTCGACGAACCGACCAACCACCTGGACATCGCCCACCAGCTGGAGATCCTCGCCCTGGTCCGCGCCAGTGGCCTGACCGTGCTCACCGCCCTGCACGACCTCAACCTGGCCGCCCGCCACTGCGACCTCGTCCACGTCATCGACGGCGGCCGGATCGTCGCCTCCGGAACCCCGCACGAGGTCCTGACCACCGAGCTCCTGGCCGACGTCTTCGGCGTGCGCGCGCACCGGGTGGCGCACCCCGAGACCGGCGCGCCGCAACTGATCTTCGATCTCCCCTCCGCCCGCCCCGCCCCCTGAGGAGCCCCCAGCCCATGCCGAATCCTCCGCGCCCCGCAGCTTTCCTGCGCCCCGCAGCTCTCCTGCTCGCCGCCGCCCTGGCCCTCACCGGCTGCGGGGCGGAGGTCACCCCCGAGCCCGACCGCAGGGCCGCCGGTCAGGACCGTGACGCGCACTATCCGGTGACCGTCGAGAACTGCGGCGAGAAGAAGACCTACGACCGGGCGCCGCAGCGCGTGGTCACCAACGACATAGGCATCACGGAGATCATGTTCGCCCTCGGCCTCACCGACCACATGGCCGGATACGTGATGCCCGACGACAAGGGCGACACGGACTCCGTCCCCTGGAAGGACGGCTACCGGAAGACGAAGTGGCTCTCCAAGGAGCGCATCAACAAGGAACTGGTCCTCGACGCCCGCGCCGACCTGGTCTTCGCGGGCTGGAACTACGGCTTCAACGAGGGGGAGGGCTTCACGCCCGCCGAGCTGAAGCGGGTCGGCGTCGATTCCTACCTGCTGAGCGAGTCGTGCCGCAACGGGCAGGGCAAGGCCCGCGGTGTGATGCCGCCTCTCGAAGCGCTCTACACCGACCTGCGCAACCTCGGGAAGATCTTCGACGTGGAGGACCGGGCCGCGACCCTCATCGCCTCCTTCGAGAAGGAGGTCGCCGACGCCCGGGCGAAGGCGCCGAAGGGAAGCGACCGGCCGCGGGTCTTCCTGTACGACGACGGCAAGGACAAGCCGCTGACCTCGGGCGCGTACGCCGGACCGCACGACATCATCACCAAGGCGGGCGGCGACCACATCATGAAGGACCTCAAGGACAGCTGGACGACGGTGGGCTGGGAGACGGTCGTCGACCGCGACCCCGAGGTCATCGTCATCAACAACTACGGGGGCACCAGCGCGGAGCAGAAGCGGACGTTCCTGAAGACCTACCAGCCGCTCGCGGGCGTCTCCGCCGTCAGGAACGACCGGATCGTCGTGCTCGACTACGTCGACCTCGTCGAGAGCCCGCGCAACCCCGCGGCGATCACCTCGCTGGCGCGGGAGCTGAGCGAGGCGGCGTCGTAGCACGGCGCACCGCGCCCGCCCGTCGGGGACGGGCGCGGGTCAGGTGGCCGAGGGGCGGGCGTGGGCGTTGAGCCGTGCGGCCTGGCGGGTCAGGTGGTGGCGCTCGGCGATGTCGGTGGCCCCGTCGGCGGCCTCCGCGTAGAGCCGCGCCGCCGTCACCGGGTCGCCGTCGCGTTCATGGAGATACGCCGACACCGCCGCGTAGCGGGGCAGCGAACCGTCCAGCTCCGCGAGCGCCGCCAGCCCCGCCCGCGCCCCGTCGGCCTCCCCGACGGCCACCGCCCGGTTGAGCCGGACCACCGGGCTGTCGGTGAGCGCCACCAACTCGTCGTACCACTCCACGATCTGCGTCCAGTCGGTCTCCGAGGCGCGGGGGGCGTCGGCGTGCAGCGCCGCGATGGCGGCCTGGGCCTGGTACGCGCCGAGCCGGTCGCGGGCCAGGGCCGCCTGGAGGATCGCGACCCCCTCCGCGATCGCCCCGGTGTCCCAGCGGCGGCGGTCCTGCTCGGCGAGCGGCACCAGGCTGCCGTCCGGCGCGGTCCGGGCGGCCCGCCGGGCCTGGTGCAGCAGCATCAGCGCGAGCAGCCCCGCCACCTCCGGGTGGTCGATCGCGGCGGCGAGCGCCCGGGTGAGCCTGATGGCCTCGGCGGCGAGGTCGACATCGCCGGAGTAGCCCTCGTTGAAGACCAGATACAGCACCCGCAGCACGGTGGCGACGTCCCCGGGCCGGTCGAGACGGACACCGGAGACGGTCCGCTTGGCCCGGCTGATGCGCTGCGCCATCGTCGCCTCGGGCACCAGATAGGCCCGGGCGATCTGCCGCGTGGTGAGCCCGCCGACGGCCCGCAGTGTGAGGGCGACCGCCGACGAGGGGGTCAGCGACGGGTGGGCGCACAGGAAGTACAGCTGGAGCGTGTCGTCCACCGAGGACGCCGGACCGGCCGCGGGCTCCTCCTCGACGCGCTCCTCACGGCGACGGCGCGCGGTGTCCGACCGGGTCGCGTCGAGGAACTTCCGCCAGGCGACGGTGACCAGCCATCCCCGGGGATCGCGTGGCGGGTCGGCCGGCCACACCCGGACCGCCTCGACCAGGGCGTCCTGCACGGCGTCCTCGGCCGCCGCGAAATCGGCTCCGCGGCGGACGAGGACCCCCAGCACCCCGGGTGTCAGGCTCCGGAGCACGGAGGCGTCCATCGGGGACGTCACTCCGTGATGGTGTGCGGCGCGGTCAGGAACGGGCGCACCTCCAGCCACTCGTGGATCGGTTTCCCGCCCGCGCCCGGGGCCGCCGAGAGCTCGCCGGCCAGTTCGACGGCGCGCTCGTGACTGTCGACGTCGATGATCATCCACCCGGCGATCAGGTCCTTGGTCTCGGCGAACGGCCCGTCGGTGACCGGAGGCCGCCCCTCGCCGTCGTAGCGGACCCACTCGCCCGCGGGGGCGAGTGCCTGACCGCTGACGTACTCCCCGGTCCGCTCCAGCCGGTCCGCGAAGTCGTTCATGTACCGCATGTGGTCCGAGATCTCCTCGGGCGTCCACTGGTCCATGGGCACGTCGTTGACGGCCGCCGGAGCGCCTCGGTAGTGCTTGAGCAACAGGTACTTGGCCATCGGTCTTCTCCTCGGTGCCGTGCGGCCCAGCCGGCCGCGTTCACTACGGGGACGGAACCGGTCCGGGGTTCTCGACATCGCCGTCCCGCCTTTCCCCGTCCGTTCTCCACGCCTCCCGGCGGTGCCGGTGCGGTCACTGCTCGCGCAGCCCCCAGGGCACCCCGTGGGCCGCGAGCAGGTCGAGGAAGGGCTGCGGCGGCAGCGCCTCGGCGCCGAGCACCCCCGTGCCGCTCCAGGCGCCGCTCGCCAGCAGCTCCAACGCGATGACCGGGTTGACGGCCGTCTGCCAGACGACCGCCTGGGAACCGTACTCCCGCATCGACCACTGGTTGTCCACCACGTGGTACAGATACACCTCCCGCGGCGCACCGTCCTTGGTCCCCCTGACCCAGGTCCCGGCACAGGTCTTGCCGTGCATACGGTCACCGAGGGTGGCCGGGTCCGGCAGACAGGCCGCGACGACATCGCGCGGCGACACCTCGCCACCGGGGACGGACACCTTGTCCGTCCGGTCGAGGCCGAGCCGGTGCAGGGTCCTGAGCGTCTCGATGAACTCGTCGCCGAGCCCGTACTTGAAGGTCACGCGCCGGGCCCGCACCCAGCGGGGGATCAGCAGCACCTCCTCGTGTTCCACGTTGACGCAGCTGACCGGGCCGATGCCCTCGGGGAAGTCGAACACCTCCGGTTCACTGAAGGGCTCCGTGGTGAACCAGCCGCGGTCCTTCTCCCAGACCACCGGCGGGTTCAGACACTCCTCGATGGTCGTCCAGATCGAGAACGACGGGGCGAAGTCGTAGCCGTCCACCGTGAGGTTCGCGCCGTCCCGGACACCGATCTCCTCGATCACGTCGAACAGCTCGTCCGCCGCGTAGCGGGCGAACACATCGGAGAGACCCGGCTCGACGCCCACCCCGACCAGGGCCAGACGCCCCGCCTCCTCCCAGGCGGCGGCCCGCTCGAACTGGCCGTCCCCGAGCTTGACCCCGCACTCCTCGTACGGCCGCTCCGGGTGCGGTGACGACAGGGACATGGCCATGTCCAGATAGTCCGCGCCCGCCGCCAGCGCGGCCTCGAACAGCGGCATCACGAACCGGGGATCCGTGGCGTTGACGAGGATGTCGCACCGCTGCTCGACGAGCAGGGCGGTCACCGCCGCCCGGTCCGAGGCGTCGACGCGCAGCGCGCTGAACCGCCTCCCGTCGGCACCGAGGGCCCTCACCGCCGCTGCGGCGCGGCCGAGGTCGTAGTCGGTGACGGTCATGTGGTCGAAGAAGGAGCGGCGGGCGGCGATCCTGGTGATCGCCGTTCCCACGCCGCCCGCGCCGACAAGCAGCACACGCATGGTGTGGACACCTTCCGTGAGGGAGCAGTGGCCCATGGATTCGGCCAGGGACGGACCGTACTTGAGCCACGCCGCCGCCGAGACCGGTGCCACCGCCCCGGAACCACCGGTCCGGCGGCCCGCGCGGCGCGCGATGATCGCGGTGGGGCGCACCGGACGGGCGGGCCGGGGAACAGGGACACGACCCGATATCCCCTTTATGGTGATCCGATGCGACTTGCTCCCTGGTGGGCTCTGCTCACCTCCGGATGCGCCCCTCTGTTCCTGGTCGGCTCCTGGGCCATCGCGCAGGCGCGCCAGGGCCCGGAGTACGACCCGGCGCGCGAGACCCTCAGCGTGCTGGCGGCCTACGGCGCCGACAGCTACTGGCTGATGACGGGGGCGCTGCTGGTGCTGGGCACCTGTTACGTGCTCACCGCGCACGCCCTGCGCGCGGCCGCGCTCGCCGGACGGCTGGCCCTGGCCGGAGGCGGGCTGAGCGCGCTGGCCCTGACCCTGGTCCCGGTGCCGAGCAGCGGCGGCGCGCTGGAGCACGGGGCCGTGGCGGCCGTGGGTCTCGTCCTGCTCGCGGTGTGGCCTCCCCTGGCCGCCGTCCGCGACACGAGGGCGGCACCGTGGGGCCTGCGGCTGGACGTGTCGCTCGCCGCCAGCGCCTTCATGGGGGCGACCGCGCTGTGGTTCCTGGCGGAACTGCACGGCGGGCGCGCGCCCGGTGCCGCCGAGCGCGTGGTGACGTTCGTCCAGGCGCTGTGGCCCTTCCTGGTCGTCGTCTCCTGCCGACGGCGCTTCGTCTGACCCCGACGCGCACGCCGTACGGACCCGCCGGGGGACGTACGACAGCGGTGAGGGGGGCGGCAGCCGGTGCGCTGCCGCCCCCCTCACCGGGCTTCGGGTTTCCCGCCGCCGTCCCGTCAGGTCAGCGGCTCGACCCACACGTTCCGGTAGCGGATCTTGCTGCCGTGGTCCTGGAGTTTGATCGGCCCGGCCGTGGGGCCCTCGGCCGCCCCGCCGCCGGTGCCGCCGTCGATGGCGACGTCGTCGTGGACCGTGACACCGTTCCAGACGACGGTGACCCGGGCGTCCTCCGTCTTGTTGCCCGAGGAGTCGTAGCGGGCGGCCCGGAAGGTGATGTCGTAGGACTGCCAGGTCTCCGGGGCGGTGGCCGCGTTCACGTCCGGGGCCTTCTTGGTGTAGATGGCCCCGGCCTCGTTGTCGGCGAGCGTGTCGTCCCCGTACGAGTCGAGGATCTGGATCTCGTAGCGGTCCTGGAGGTAGACGCCGCTGTTGGCGCGGTCCTGACCGGTCACGTCCGGCGGCAGGTTCGGCAGCCAGAACTCCACATGGGCGCGGAAGTCCTGGAAGCCCTGCTTGGTCCGCAGGTCACCGCCCGCGACCTCCATCGCCTCGCCGCTCACCGGCCATTGAGGCCTGCGGCCGTCCGGGTGCTGCCAGGCCGCCTGGTCCGTGCCGTCGAAGAGCTGGACGCGCTCGCCCTTCGGATGGACGGCGATCATGTCGAGGTTCACATGACCGGTGTCGCCGCTGTCGTAGGAGTAGGTGACGGTGTTGCGGCCCTCGCGCAGCTCCAGCTGCTCCGTCCCGGTCGCCCAGGTCTTCCAGTCGGTCGTGGAGAGCAGCTTGGTCTGCCGCACCTTCTCACCGTTGACGTGAACGCTCACCGTCTTGGTGCCGGGAGCCGGGTCCGGGCCGTTGGAGTAGCGCAGACCCACGTCGTACGTCCCGGCCTTGGCGGTCTCCACGTCGAAGGCGACGGCCGCGCCCTCCTTGCCGAAGTTGTCGACGAATCCGCCGCCCGAGTACCCCGCGTGCTCGGTGTCGAAGCCCGCGCCCCCGGTGAGGGTCGCCTCCTCCGCCTCGTAGCTCGTGGGCGGCGGCTGGTCACCGGGGAGGGAGTTGAGGGTGTACCAGGCCTCGGTGCTCCACAGCTCGGCACCGTCGGCGGAGCTGAAGGGGCGCGGAGAGCGGACGTGCACGACCCGGTTCTCCTTCAGCCCGGGGATGGTCAGGGTGACCTTCTTGCGGTCCTCGGAGAGCGTGGCCCCGCTGACGCTCAGGGACTCCTCGTCGACCTTCGGCCCGCCGTACGCGGGAGTCGGGGCGTACGTCCACTGCTCGACCCGGTAGCTCTCGGCGAGCTTCGCGGCCGTCTCGTCGGACAGCGGCTCGGTGTACTCCAGCTCGAAACCGTCCGGCTTCGCCCGCATCGCCAGGATGTCGAAGGCCTTGTCGCCGCTGGGGGAGATTTTCTGGAGCCCGTAGGTCAGCTTGCCCTCCTGGCCCCAGTTGCCGCCCGCGCCGAGGCCGCCCGTGTAGATCGCGCCGTCCGGCCCCATGCTGATGCGGTTGACGCCCGCCTCCAGGCCCTGGGTGAAGCGGAAGACCGCGCCCTGGTACTCGCCGTCGACCTTCTCCAGGTGGGCGCGCTGGATACCGCCGTAGGTGACGTCCCCGAACAGCATCTGCCCGGCGAACCGTCCCTCGGTCAACTGGAGCGGTGTGGAAGGCGAGTTGGCGATCTCGTTCTGCGGCAGCCACAGCACCGGCTTGGTCACCGGCTTCGAGTCGAAGGGCCCGGTCGGGTTGGTGTAGTGGTTGAAGAAGCGGTCCTGCTTGATGTGGAGCAGCTTCGAGGACGGCAGCCAGCCGCCCTGGTTGTCCAGGACGAACATGTCGCCCTCGGGCCCCCAGCCGATGCCGTTGGGGGTGCGCAGCCCCCCGGCGACCTGGCTGACCTCGCCGGTCTCCTTGTTCACCTTGATGGTGGTGCCGCGTCCCGGGGCGGGCTGCGGATCGGTGGTCGCGCCGCCGAGGTCGATCGCCACGGACAGGTTGAGGTAGAAGTACCCGTCCTTGTAGAGCAGACCGAAGGCGAACTCGTGGAAGTTGCCGCCGTAGGGCCAGGTGGCGACCGTCCGCTTCTCGTCGGTGACGTCGTCGCCGTCGGTGTCGCTCAGCTCGGTCAGCTCGTGCTTCTGGGAGACGTAGAGCTTGCCGTCGACGGCCTTGATGCCCATGGGCTCCTTGAGCCCCTCGGCCACCTTCTTCGCCGTCACCTTGCCCGGATCGGTCTCCCCCTGGACGTTGTCCATGAGGTAGACCTCGCCGGTCGTGTTGTCGGTGCCACCCCAGGTGGTCACGGCGAGCCGGCCGTCGGGCAGCCAGTCCATCGCGGTGACCTGCGGCTCGAACCCTTCGGGACGCAGGTCGGTGAGCGCGTAGTCGGGGTGCACGTCGGTCAGGGGCAGCCCGTCCCCGGGGGCGTCGAGCGCGCCCTCGCACTCCTTGCGGCCCGGCGCGGTCACCCGTACGACGTCGGCGTCCGTGCTCAGTGCGGAGGTGGGCACGAGCGCGAAGTCCCCGGCGCCCGGGGGCTTCCACTCCAGGGTGACCTGCTGGCCGCCGGTGCGGTCGAAGTGGTCGATGCGCAGCGCGTGGTGACCCGCCGTCAGCTCGACGGCGCCGTCCTTGGGGTCGGCGCCGTGCAGCCCGTCGTGGTCGATGACGGTCCGGTCGTCGATGAGCAGCCGCGACCCGTCGTCGCTGATCAGCCGGAAGTCGTACGAACCAGCCTCAGGGACCGTGATGTTGGCCGTGACCTGGGAGACGAAACGATCGCTGAACCCGAAGTCGTCCTCCGAACTCCAGTCGATGTCGGGCATCAACTTGTCGATGTTCGGGGTCTGTCCGGCCTTGATGTCGCACAGCTCTTCCAGAGGGACCTGCACGTCGAAGACGCGCAGGGTGACACCCGGCTCCTGCGGCGGGAGATCGTCCTGCGGAGCGGGACGGGGTGCGGCGGTGGCCGGCGCGGCCGAGAAGGCGCCGACGAGAAACGCGGAGACCAGCAGACCGGTGAGGTGTCTGCGGCAACGGTGGAGCGGCCGTGGATGCATTCTTCCTCCTGGCCCCTCGCGGCGAGGGACACATCGCGGCGGTGGGTGGGGCCACCCGGCGCCCGGGGGTGAACGTTCGGCTCGTGCGGTGGGGCTGCGCCGCTCCGGGGCGAGGCTCCGGGCGGCTGCGTCGAAACAGTAGGAGGCTTCTACCGCCGCCGTCCATACTTCGTCACCACAGTGTTCAAAGTTCGTCGGCATTGCCGAAAAGTTCCCCGGGGGTTACCGGCCCCGCGAAAGGCGCGTTCCGTCTCCTCGAAGAAACCTCCCCGAATCAACGGGAAGTGACGCACCATCACCAGAAGGGGTATGCCGGGACGCTACGCGGCCGGGCTCCGGGGCACCGCCAGTGGGCAGGTGAGCGGCAGCAGCCGCTCGTCCAGCCGCCCGGTCAGATGTCCGCCGGTGACCTCTGCGTCGGCCAGCCACCGCGCGGACTCCAACTGCTCCACCAGCGCCGCCATGTCCGCGGGATCCACCGCGCACCAGGAGGCGAGGCCCGCGAGCCCGAGCCCCCCGCCCTCGTGCCCGATCCGGCCGTCGGCGGTGGACCCGAGGGCCAGGGCCAGCGCGAGCAGCCGGGTCCCGGCGGCGGTCCCGCGCTTGCGGAGCTTCTTCTCACCGACGACCTTCTGGGCCCACCCGCTGATCTTCGGCCGGGTCTTCCTGCCGAAGGTGAACGGGCCGGACCCCTCGTCCCCGGGCACCAGGGAGGGGACGGTGATCCGGGTGGGGGCTTCGGGCCGGGAGGCGAGCACCTCGTCCGGCGTGCCGGGGATGGTCAGCCAGCCGCACGCGACGAGCCGCCCGATCAGATCCGCCGGATCCCGCAGCGGCAGCGACGTGACGTCCTGACCGACCAGGTTCCCGGTGCCGGTCAGCACGGTACGCAGGGTCAGCATCACCGCGAACAGGCGCGCCTCGGGGCCGGGAAGAGGCGGATGCCCGGCCACGTGGTCGAGGATGTCGCGGGCGTGCTGCTGCGCGCTTCCCGTGAGCAGCCGCTTCACCAAGGGCTCCTGGCCCTCGCCCGTGACGCCCGTGCGGAACTGGTACTGCACGAGAGCGGCGGCGGCCGCCTGCTCGGCCCGCTCGGCCTCCAGCCGCAACCGGGCGTCGCCGGTGACCTCCGCCCAGGTGACGAAGGCTTTCGCCTTACGCGAGTGGAGCTCCGCGAGCTCCATCAGGTCGGGTTCGCCGCTCCGCTGGTAGGCGCGGAAGAGATCGCCCAGCTCCACCAGCTCGTCGCGCAGGGCGACGGGGCGCAGATCCTGCGGGACGGTCCGCTGCGCGATCTTGCCGTAGCGGGGGCGACGCCGCACCGGTGCGGAGCGGGGAGCGGGAACCTCCCGCGCCACGGTGCCCTGGGACGGGGAGCGGTCGGAGAACTGAGGCGCGCCCACCGCCCCGCCCACCGGACGCCCGACAGCCGCACCGCCACCGGACGCGGCGCGTGCACCGGGACCGGAAGCGGCACCGGAACCGGCCGCCCGGCCCGGTCCGGACGAGGCCGGGGCGGTGGCGACGACCTTCGCGGCGGGGTGGGCGGCCGCGCAGCGGGTGCAGCACTCCATCACCTGCCACCAGCGGCCCTGCCGGTCGTGCACGACGGCCAGGACCACCGGACCGCCGCACCGCCAGGGCGCGGCGGGCCGGGAGCCGGTCGGCTGTGTGTGCAGACGGCACTCCTCGGCCCGGCAGGCGCAGTACGCCTCGGACCGGGGCGCCGGAGCGGCCCGGAGGTGGGCCTTGAGATGGGCGACGGCGGCGGCGCGACCCGCGGCCGCGGCGGGGAACTGCTGGGGAGCGCAGGCCGGACGGCTGCACGAGACGCGTACGGAGGCGCTGCCCCCGCCCGCCGGATCCAGCCGCACCGTCCACCTCCGCCCCGGAAGCCGCTCGTCCAACTCACTCGTCGCGGTGCTCTCCACGCCCGTAGCGCCCCTTCTGCCCGTTGCCGATCCGTGCCTGACCTCTGCGGGGAAGCGACCCGACCCGAGCGCACCGGCTCGGACACCGGACGGCTGCCTCCCCTCCCCGCCCATCACGCTATGTCATGACCCGCTGACGCAGGAGTGAATACCGAGAGGATTCCCCCGGGGCGGCCGACGTCGGCCGGTCCGCGCCGGAGGCCGCGGTGCCCCGTCGGCCGCGGCGCTCTCCGGGACGCGAGCAGATCAGCGGGCGGCCGGCCCCGGCGCGCGGGAAAGGCCCGGCCGCTGCGGATGCCGGAACCGCGGGCGGGGTACATACCTGACCCAACGACCTGGCACAGGAGAGGTGTCGGCCCGGCGGAGACCCGGCCGCCGGAACGCCGGGCCCGGCCCTGTACGGCCGCGACTCCTCCACCCGTGAGAGCCCTTCGCACACGCCCGACGCACCCCAGGGGGAGTTCGCCCCTGCTCCGGGAGCCCTCCCATGAACCTTGAGCACACCCCGGACTTTCCTCCGAGGTCCCCGCCCCCTCCCAAACGTCCGGTGCAGCCCCCGCGTCCGGCGGCCGCCGACGCGCACGGGCCGCCTCCGTCGCGCTCCGTTCGATTCGCCCCGGGAGGGGGTGGCGGTGAGAATGCACCGCATGGCGAAGTGCGAGAAGTGCCGTGCGCGGAAGCGCCGTTGGCCCCGGACCTGCTCAACGTGCCGCGGCCGGTCGCTCGAACGCGGCGAGACGGCGGCGGACGCCGCTGAACTGGCCGTGGAGACAGGACTGTTCGCGTGGGCCGCGCGCGGGGTCGTGGCGGCCGTACGCCTGGTGCTGCGCGCCATCGGGTGAAACGGCTCACGGACGAGCCCCGGCCGAGGAGCGCCGGGTCCTTGTCCGGACCGGCACGTCCGGGCCGGGGCCCGCGGCCGCCCCGGGAGCCGCCGGGGTGACACTGTTCCCGGGCCCCCGGAGGCTGCGGCTCAGGTGGTCAGATCGGTCAGGTGGACCACACCACGCGTCCGTTGTGCTCGATGACCACCTTGCCGTCGGACCGGAGGACCATCCGGGCACCTCCGAAGTCATGGGTCTTCGACGCCCAGATGGGGCGGTCCTCGCCGTTGTGGATGACCAGGTTGCCGTCCGGCTGGAAGATCGCACGGTGGTTCTGGCCGAACGTCATGGCCGCCCAGATGGGCTTGTCGTGCTCGTTGTAGACGACCAGGTTGCCGTCCTGCTGCATCGTGAGGCGGATCCGGTTGGTGGCCCAGGACTGGCCGACGCCGATGGAACTCGGCGCGGAGACGGTCTGGGTTCCCCAGTTCGGCTTCGGGGCCGCCTTGGGCTTCGGCTTGGCGGAGGCCTTGGGCTTCTCCTCGGCCTTGGCCTCGGGGGCGCTCGTCCGGGGCTCCGGCGCGGGGGGCGGAGGCGCGGGGACCACCTTCGGCGGGGCGGCCTTCTTCGGCTCGGCCGGGGACGGTGAGGGCTTCGCCGCCACGTAGTCGTCCAGCGCCGCGGGGGCCGTCTCGGGATTGAGCACGGTGTCCGCGCTCCCGGCGACCGGCGCGGTGGAGGTCCTGCGCGGCTCCTCGTCGTTCGCGCTGCCCATCAGCAGCACGGGTATCGCCACCAGGGCGGCACCGACGAACGCGGCTCCCGCGAGGACCGGGGTACGGGGGCGGCCCTTGTCCGCGGCGGACATCGTCCTGGTCCCGGGGCGGGTGCCGACGGCCGCGGCCAGTGCCACGCCCTGCGTACCGGCCTCGGAAGCGTCGGCGCCCTTGGCGGCCTTGGACGCCGAGGTCTCGGCCGCGGACCCGGTCCCCGCCGTCGGTGTCCCACCGGTCTCGGGAGCCGCGGACTCGGCGGCCGCCCCGGTGCCCGGGGACGCCTTCTGTCCGGGCGAGGGCTGGGCCGGTTCCGAGGCCGGTTCCGAGACCGGATCCGCGGCGGCGGCCGGGGCCGCGGCCGGAGCCGTCGGGGCCGTCTCCTTCTTCTCCGCCGTGGCCTGCGGTCCGGACGGCGTCCGGGACCCCGGTTCCGCCGCCGGAGTGCCGGGCGAGGCCGGTGTCCTCCGCGTCTCGGCCGGGTCGCTGGAGGGTGAGGGGCGGGCGCCGGGCTTCTCCGCGGCGGCGGGCGGAGTGGTCTCGGCGCCGGGTGTGGGGTGCTCGGGGGACATTCGGTGACTCCTCCTCGGGGGCGTGCCCAACGTAGCCCGTTCGGGAGAGCATGGTGACCTCTCGGCCCAACGGACGCCGTCGCTTTGTCCTCCTGCGTCTCGCTGCTCCCCAAACGTTCCGTAGCCGGGCGGTAAACGGGCACGTGAGCGCCCGATTCGGGCCCGCCGCCAGGCCCCGCAGGCGCGAGCCGTATGCCATCCTGTTGACCTCCCGGTCCGCGTACCGTCGACGGCGGGAGAGCCGTCAGGCGCTCAAGCATTCGTACGGAGCGAGAAGTTCAGGTGCACATACCGCCCGGAGAGCGGCAGGAGAGCGGGGAACCGTCCCCGTTCACCCCTGCCGAGCCCTTCCCCGTACCGGAGGCGGTGAAGGACGCCGCCCGCCGCGCGCCGGGTCACTGGGTCGGGATCGCCGACCCGGAGTGGACCGAGGAGCGGACACCGCCGCAGTGGGCGGTGCTGGGCGAGTGGCGCTCGGACGAGGACGGGGGCGTGGGGGAGTACCGCGCCAACCCGGCCTACCGGCCCTCGGCGCGCGCCCTCGGCTGGCCGGAGCCCACCGACCCGGTGGACGCGGCCGCCCAGCGGGCCGCCACCGGATACGGTTCGGTGGACGCCGCGCTCGCCGCACTCGCGGAGGCGGACGTCGCCGTCGTGCGCGGACCGGACGGGCTGCCGCTCGTGGCCGCGGGCAGCGACGGGGCGCCGGTGGCGCTGTTGTTCACCTCGTCCACACATGCATTCATGTCCCCGGCACTTGACCATGCCACCCTGCCCGTCAGGGAGGTGGCCCGCTCCCTCGGCGAGCCCGGCACCCTGCTGATGGTCAACGCCGGTGCCGCCGCACCGCTGCTCGTCCCGCTCGAGAGCCTTCCCGGCTCCGGGAAGCGGACCGGCGGCGACGGCCCGACCGAACCCTGGCCCCCCACTACAGGGAGAACCCCATGACGCGTTCGTCCCAGAAGACCCAGGCCGCCGCTGAGGCCCGCCCGGAGTCCGGAGCCGAGAGGGAGGAGGCGGCCGCGAACAGCGCCGCCCCGGCCGCACCCGACCCGGCCACCGGACCCCAGGCCGCCGCGTCGCGGACCGAAGCAGCCCCCGCCCCCGAAGCCGAGGCCGGGAAGGCCGGAGAGGCGAAGGGCTCCGCGGACACCGCAGCGCCCGCCGCCGGGCTCGCGAAGGCCGCCCCGGCCGGCAGCGAGGGCGGGACCGGGTCCGAGGGCGCCGCCCGGAGCCCCGAGGCAGCCACCACCGCCGAAGGCCGGCCGGAGGGCGCTTCCGCGGGCACCGCGAAGGACGGGGCGAAGGACGGAGAGTCCGACGCCGAGGCCTCCGCCGCCGCCCAGAGCCGCCTCCCCGCTCTCGTACGCACCATGAGCGCCACCGCCATCGGCAAGCCGCAGACGGAGACCGGACCCGTCGGGCGGCCCGGGAAGGCCGCCCTGGCCGGGGCGGCGGTCGCGGGCGCGCTGCTCGTGTCGGTGCCCTTCCTCGTGCTCGCCGGGAACGACGGCGACGAGCCCCGGCGGGTCAACACCGCCGGAGCCGGGACCGTCCTGGACGGCAACGGTCAGGAGGCGCCCGGCGAGTTCGCCGCCGCCGCGCCCGAGACCAGCGCCCCCGCCGAGAAGAAGGACGAGCCGAAGGCGGAGAAGCCCCAGAAGCCCGTGGTGCAGGTTCCTCCTCCCGCCCCGCCGGCCGAGGACCAGGCCAAGAAGGAGGCCGCGGAGCAGGCGGCCGAGAAGAAGGAAGCAGCGGAGGCGAAGGCCAAGGCCGAGGCCAAGAAGAAGGCGGCCACGAAGCAACGGGTCAAGGCGGCCCCGGCGGTGACGTTCAGCGGCCCCGTCTCCTTCCGCAGCCACCTCTCCGGGCGCTGCATCGACGTACCGGGCCACAACTTCAACGACGGCCAGCAGGTCTTCATGTGGGACTGCAACGGCGCCGACGCCCAGAAGTGGCGCTTCGGCTCCGACGGCACCATCCGGGCCAAGGACAAGTGTCTGGACGTCGCCAACGCGAACTTCAACGACGGCACCCCCATCCAACTGGCCTGGTGCAACGGGTCCGCCGCCCAGAAGTTCGCTTTCAACGGCGCCCACGACCTGGTCAACACCGTCGTCGGGAAGTGCGTCGACATCCCCTACCACAGTAAGGACAGGGGCCCGTCCACCTATCTGATCCTGTTCACCTGCACGGGCAACGACAATCAGAAGTGGAGCACCTGATCCGGACGCCGGGTGGCGGGGAACCGTGCCCCTGGTCGCCGGGCATCGGGGACCAGGCAAGATGAGGTCGCCGGAACGCCACCCGCGTCCACGGTGAGAAGGGGCGTCCGGTCCGGACGTCTCCGTAGCGAGGAGGTTGGTGCGTGTCGCGCCAGGTACTGTCGGTCGGCCCCGGGGACCGCTTTTCGACGATCGGCGAGGCGCTCGCCGCCGCCCGCACCGGCGCGCTCATCAGCGTCCGGCCCGGGACGTACGCGGAGAATCTGGTGATCCACACCCGGGTCACCCTCACCGCGGCCGAAGGGCGCGGCACGGTGGAGATCCGGCCGCGGTCCGGCAGCGTGATCGCGCTGCGCGCCGACGCGGTGATGCTCTCCGAACTGACCCTGCGCGGCGGTGACGCCGAACTGCCCGCGATCGACGTCCGGCGCGGGCAGGCGGCGTTCGACGGCTGCGAGATCGTCGGCGCCGCCTGGACCGCGATGCTGGCGGGCGGCACCGGATCGCTCGCGCTGCGCGACTGCCGGGTCAGCAACCCCCAGGGCGCGGGCATCGTCGTGACCTCCACCACCCCCACCACCGTGGAGTCCTGCACCCTCGAACACCTCGGCACCAGCGGCATCGTCCTGGCCGAACAGGGGGACGCCCGCGTCCGCGACTGCACCATCCGCGGGGCGCGCGGCAACGGCGTGCTCGCCAACGGCGAGACCCGCGGCACCGTCGAGGACTGCGACATCTCCTCCACCGACAAGCCGTCCATCGCCCTGGAGGAGAACTCCGCCGTCTCCGTCGTCCGCACGGTGGTGCACGACACCAGCACCGGCGTCCACCTCAGCACCGCGGGCCGCGCGTCGCTGGAGGACGTCCGGGTCACCGGAGCCTCCGGCAACGGCATCGTCCTCGCCTCGGGCACCGACCCCGTCCTGCGCCGCTGCCGCGTCTCGCGCTCGCGCGGGCACGGGCTGTTCGTCACCGACCGGGCGCGCGGCACCTTCGAGGACTGCTGGGTCGACTCGGCGCAGGGCGCGGCCCTGAGGGTCGCCGGAGCCGCCTCCCCGGCCCTCACCGGCCTCACCGTCCGTGACTGCGAGGGGACCGGGCTGCTGCTGGAGGAGGATTCCGCCGCCGAGCTGGACCGCCTGGACGTGACCGGATCCTCGCCCGCCGTCTCCCTCCAGAGCGGCGCCAACCCGCTGCTGCGCCGGGCCCGGCTGGTGGAGCCCGCGGGCGACGGCATCCTGGCCACCAAGGAGGCCCGCGGCCGGGTCGAGGACTGCGAGATAGTCCGGCCTCAGGGCGCCGGAGTCCGGGTGGGGGCCGGTTCCACCCTCTACCTGGCGGGCGGCGGCGTCTCCGACACCGCGACCCACGGCCTGCTCGTGGAGGACGGCGGCAACGTCACCGTCCGTGACTTCCGCGTCGAGGTCTCCGGCGAGGACGGCGTGGTCGTCGCCGGGGGCGGCGAGCTGACCGCCAACCGCACCTTCGTGCACGCCCCCAAGGGCCACGGCTTCCTCCTCCGGGAGGGCGCGCTCGCCTCGCTCAGCGGCTGCGAGGCGAACTCCGGCGCCCAGGACGGCTTCCGGGTGGAGTCCACCGCCCCCGTCTCGCTCGTCAACTGCACCGCCCGGGAGAACGAGGGCGGCGGCCTGGTGCAGACCGCCCCCGGCGAACGGCTCGCCGTGGACGGCCTGAACAGCGTCGGCAACGGCAAGCGCGACGCCTGGGGCACCGGCAGCGCCGAGAACACCGACCCGGCCGGGTCCGGGGCCGCCGACGGCCCGGCGCCGGACCGGGCGGACGGCCCGCTCGGCGCGCTCAACGCGCTGATCGGCCTGGAGAACGTCAAGCAGCAGGTCCGTACCCTGGTCAACCTCACCCAGCTCGCCCAGCGGCGCGAACAACTGGGCATGCCCGCACCGCCGATGAGCCGTCACCTGATCTTCGCCGGGCCGCCGGGCACCGGTAAGACGACCGTCGCCCGCCTCTACGGGGCGATCCTGGCCGAGCTGGGCTCGCTGCGCAGCGGCCACCTGGTCGAGGTCTCCCGCGCCGACCTGGTCGCCCAGGTCGTCGGCGGCACCGCCATCAAGACCTCCGAGACCTTCCAACGAGCCCTCGGCGGCGTCCTGTTCGTCGACGAGGCGTACACCCTCACCGCCGACAGCGGCAACGGCGGTGCCGACTTCGGCCGGGAGGCCGTGGACACCCTGCTGAAGCTCATGGAGGACCACCGCGACGACGTCGTCGTGGTCGCCGCCGGGTACTCCCGCGAGATGGAGTCCTTCCTCAGCTCCAACCCGGGCCTGGCCTCCCGCTTCTCGCGGACCGTCGAGTTCGAGAACTACTCCGTGGACGACCTGGTCGCCATCATGGAGAGCATGTGCACCCAGCACCAGTACGAGCTGGGGGAGGGCACGGCCGAAGCGCTGGCCGCCCACTTCGGCGCGATGGACCGGGACGCCGGATTCGGCAACGGCCGTGCCGCGCGCGGGGTCTTCGAGGAGATGGTGGACCGGCAGGCGATCCGCCTGGCCTCCCAGACCCAGGTCGGCGAGCACGACCTGCGGCTGCTGCTGCCCGAGGACGTCTCCGCGACCGCCGCCGCGGCCGTCACCGACACCGCGGCCCCCGCCGACGACCCGCTGACCCGCCTCGGCGACATGATCGGCCTCGCCGAGGTCAAGCGCGAGGTCGCCGACCTGGTCAACCTCATCACCACCGCCCGCCACCGCGCCGCCGCCGGGCTGCCCGTCCCCTCGCTCAGCAACCACCTCGTCTTCACCGGTCCGCCCGGTACCGGCAAGACCACCGTGGCCCGCCTGTACGGCGAGGTGCTGACCCAGCTCGGCGTCCTGGAGCGCGGCCAGCTGATCGAGGCCGCCCGCGCCGACCTGGTCGGCCGCTACATCGGCCACACCGCCCAGCTGACCCGGGAGGTCTTCGAGAAGGCCCGGGGCGGTGTGCTCTTCATCGACGAGGCCTACACCCTCACCCCGCGCGGCGGCGGCGCCGACTTCGGCCAGGAGGCGGTGGACACGCTGCTGAAGCTGATGGAGGACCACCGCGACGAGGTCGTCGTCATCGTCGCCGGGTACACCGACGAGATGGAGCGCTTCCTGGCCTCCAACCCCGGTCTCTCCTCGCGCTTCCCGCGCCGGGTCGCCTTCGCCGACTACTCCTCCGAGGAACTGGTCACCATCGTCCGCGCGCAGGCCACCTCCATGGGCTACGAGTGCGGCCCCGGCACCGGCCCGCTGCTCAAGGAGTACTTCGACGCCGTGCCCCGCGACCGCTCCTTCGGCAACGCCCGCCTCGCCCGCCAGGTGGTCGAGTCGATGGTCACCCGCCAGGCGGGCAGGCTCAGTTCGCTGGCCGCGCCCACCCTGGACGACCTGCGCATCCTGCTCCCGGCCGACGTCTCGGCCGCGGCCCCCAAGGTGGTCCCCCAGTGAAACCCCCCGCCCGCGGCACCCGGCTGCTCTACGGGGCCGGGCTCGCCGCCGCGCTCGTGCTGCCCGCCGCCGTCGCCCCGGCCCAGGCCGCGCCACCCTCCCGTACGCCCACCGGCTCCGGACCCCTGGCGTTGCTTCCGGCGGCCGACGGGGACAAGGGCCAGGAGCTGCCCGGGATGCCGGCCGCTCTCGACGCCCGCGCCGAGAGCGTCACCTGCACCCCCGCCTCCAAGGAGAAGGCCAGGAAGCAGGACTGGTCGCGCCAGCGCCTCGACCTGGACCGGCTGCACCGCCACACCACCGGCGAGGGCGTCACCGTCGCCCTGATCTCCACCGGGGTCGACCCCGGCGCCCAGGGGCTGGACGGCCGGGTCACCGCGCAGGGTGACGCCGATGACGACTGCGTCGGGCAGGGCACCTTCCTGGCCGGACTGATCGCCGGGGACGGCGGAGGCACACCGAAGCTGGCCGGAGTCGCCCCCCGCGCGAAGATCCTGGCCCTGCGCGGCACCGACCGGCGCGGACAGCCCGAAGCCGACCTCGTCACGGCGGCGGTACGCGCCGCCGTCGAGGCCGAGGCCGACGTCATCGCCGTCACCGTCGCCCTCCCGGCCCGGGACTCCGCGCTCACCCGCGCCGTCGCCGACGCACGCAAGGCCGGAGCGACGGTCGTCGCCGCGGCCACCCCGGAGCCCCCGGGGCGCGGCTCGTCCGACGAGATCCCCGCCCGCCCCTACTGGCCCGCGGCCGAACCGGGCGTCCTCTCGGTCGCCGACATGCTGCCCGCCGGGACCCGCCCGGACACGGCGCTGCCCACCGCGGGCATCGACCTGGCCGCCCCCGGCGCCGGGGTGGTCTCCGGCGGACCGCGCGGCAGCGGCCACTACCTCGGCGCGGGCGTCGCCGTGGCCACCGCCTACGCGGCCGGAGCCGCCGCCGTGGTCCGCTCCGCCCACCCGGACGACTCGCCCGCCGAGGCCGCCCGCAGACTGACCGCCACCGCCTACCCGGCCGACATCCCGCAGGTGGACGCCTACGCGGCCGTCACCACCGTCCTCGGCGCGCCGGGCGTCCCCGGCGGACAGGCGGAGCGGGCCGCCGACCCCGTCGCCGTACGCGACACCTCCGACACCGACCGGGCCACCGGCCGGGCCGTGCTCTTCGTCCTGCTCGGCGCGGCCGGGGTGTTCGCCGTCCTGTGGGCCGGGTTCGCCGTCACCCGCTCGCGCGCCCGCGGCTGGCGTCCGGCCGGGGCGGCCCCGGCCGACCGGAGCTGAGAACGCCACAGGCGCCGTACCACGGGACATCACCCGTGGTACGGCGCCTGTGGCGTTGCCTCAGCCCTCCTCCACCAGCGCCGTCTGCACCAGGCGCGGCTTGCGGCGGAGGATGTGCAGGGCCCGGCCGGGCGGCAGGTTGAGCGGCTTCGCGTTGCCGAACAGGCGGCCCTCCGAGGGCGGGCAGGACAGCAGCACCGCCGGGTTGTTGGCCTCGTCCATCCGCCGGATCAGCCCGTCGCTCAGCCCCCGGCCCGCACCCATCGCGCTCCGGGCGACGACCAGGTGCAGCCCCATCTCGAAGCCCAGGGTCAGATTCTCGAAGAGCGGCTCGAAGGGGCTCTGGAAGGAGTTCCCCGACACCATGTCGTAGTCGTCGACCAGGATGAACAGCCGCGGGCCCGTCCACCAGTCGCAGGCCCGCATCCGCGACGGCGAGATGTCCGCCCCGGGCACCCGGGTCTTCATCGCCCGCGCCGCGCCCTCGATGGTCTCGTTGAGGTTGTCCAGCGAGATCACATGGCCGATGCGGTACTCCTCGGGGATGGCGTCGACCAGCGTACGGCGGTAGTCCACCACGATGATCTTCGCCTCGGCGGGGGAGTACCGGCGGGTGATGCCCTGGGTGATGAGGCGCAACAGGTTCGTCTTGCCGCTCTCGGTGTCCCCGACCGCGATCAGGTGCGGGGTACGGCTGAAGTCGTGCCAGACCGGCTCCAGCGCCTCCTGGTCGAGCCCGAGCGCCAGCTTCATACCCCCGCCCTCGGTCGCCTGCGGTGCGGGGAGTTCTGAGACCGGGAGGCGGTGCGGAAGCATCCGTACCTGCGGGGCGGACGGCCCCGACCAGTGCCGGGAGACCTCCGCCACCAGGTGCCCGACGCCGTCGCCCAGATCCTCCAGGGAGCCGCTGCCGTCCAGGCGCGGCAGCGCGGCGAGGAAGTGCATCTTGGTGTCGGCGGTGATGCCCCGGCCACCGGTGCGCGGCACCGACCGGGCCTTGCGCGTGTCGATCTCGGAGTCCATCGGGTCACCCATCCGCAGCTCCAGCCGGGTCGCGGCCTGGTCGCGGACCTGCGCGGACAGCTCCACCCAGCGGGTGGTGGTGATGATCAGGTGGATGCCGTAGTTGAGCCCCCGGGCGGCCAGTTCGTTGAACTTCGGGATCAGGTCGTCGTAGTCCTGCCGGACCGTCGACCAGCCGTCGACCACCAGGAAGACGTCGCCGAACGGCTCGTCGGGGAACTCCCCGGCGGCGCGGCGCCGCCGGTAGGACTGCATGGAGTCCAGGGTGTGGTCGACGAAGAACTGCTCCCGGCGCATCAGCAGCGCCATCACCTCGGCCACCGCCCGGTTCACCCGCTCCGGGTTCAGCCGCGCCGCGACCCCGCCCACATGCGGCAGGCCCGCCAGCTGGGAGAGACCGCCGCCGCCGAAGTCCAGGCAGAAGAACTGCACCTCGGCAGGGGTGTGGGTGAGCGCCAGAGCGGCGATCAGGGTCCGGGCGAGCGTCGACTTGCCGCTCTGCGAACCGCCCGCGACGGCGACATGGCCACCCGCCCCGGACAGGTCCACGACCAGCGGGTCGCGGCGCTGCTCGAACGGCTTGTCCACCAGGCCCACCGGAACCCGCAGCTTGCCGACCCAGGGCCAGCGCGCGGCGGTCAGACCGCGCTCCTTGTCCGGCTCGAGGCCCCGCAGCAGGGCGTCCAGCGACGAGGGCTCGTCCAGCGGCGGCAGCCACACCTGATGGGCGTCCGGCCCGGAGCCCCGCAGCCGCTCCAGCGCCACGTCCAGCAGCGCCTCCTCGTCCTCCTCCGACTCCTGCGTCTCCGGCTCCGGCTCGGGCGCGGCCTCCAGCGTGCGCGGCACCACCCAGCCGCTCGTCCACGGCACCACCTGGCTGGCCACCCGCGCCTGCACGACGGCGCCGGTGCGCCGCCGGTAGGTCCCCGAGGAGTACGCGGCGCGGAACCGGGTCAGCGCCTCCACCCCGGACTTCAGATAGCCGCTGCCGGGCGCCGCGGGCAGCTCGTAGGCGTCGGGGACACCGAGCACGCCCCGGCTCTCCATCGCGGAGAACGTCCGCAGCCCGATGCGGTAGGAGAGATGGCTCTCCAGCTGGTGCATCCGCCCCTCGTCCAGGCGCTGCGAGGCCAGCAGCAGATGTACGCCCAGCGACCGGCCCAGGCGGCCGATCATCACGAACAGCTCCATGAACTCGCGGTGCGTGGACAGCAGCTCGCTGAACTCGTCGACCACCACGAACAGGCTGGGCAGCGGCGCCAAATCCGCTCCCGCGGCACGGGCCCGCTCGTACTCCAGCGCCGAGGTGTAGTTGCCCGCCGCCCGCAGCAGCTCCTGCCGGCGGATCAGCTCCCCGTGCAGCGCGTCCTGCATGCGCTCCACCAGCGCCACCTCGTCGGCCAGGTTGGTGATCACGGCCGAGGTGTGCGGCAGCTCCTCCAGACCGAGGAAGGTCGCGCCGCCCTTGAAGTCGACGAGCACGAAATTCAGGGTCTCCGAGGAGTTGGTCAGGGCCAGTCCCAGGACCAGGGTGCGCAGCAGCTCGCTCTTGCCGGAACCGGTGGCCCCGATGAGCATCCCGTGCGGGCCCATCCCGCCCTGCGCGGACTCCTTGATGTCCAGCTCCACCGGACGGCCGTCCACACCGACCGCGATCGGCACCCGCAGCCTGCCGGATCCCGAGTGCCGGGCGAACAGCGTCTTCGGGTCGTGCCGGTGCAGGTCGGGGATGCCGAGCAGGGTCGTCAGCTCGACATCGGTGTCCAGCGGCTGCGCGATGTCGGTGCCCAGGCTCATCCGGCGCGGGGTGAGCAGCCGGGACAGCGCCTCGGCGCCGAGCGGCCCGAGCCGGTCCGGCTTCCCGAGCGGCACCGAGCGCTCCTTGCGGCTGCGGTCGGTGCGCACCAGGTTCACCGAGTCCCGGCCGACCGTGAGCCGCAGCGTGTTGCGGCCGGGCTTCCACCGCATCGCCTCCGACACGTCGAGCATCAGGGCGTTGCGGTAGCCGTGGCCCTCCCAGCGGTGGCCCTCCGGGACGGCCACCCCGTCCAGCACGACGACCGTGTACGGCTCGTCCCGGCCGGGCCGGGCGTCCGGGTCGAAGCCGGGGCGCTCGGCGAACTCCGCCCCCAGCAGGTCGTCCAGCTCGGTCAGATCGGTGGTGATCCGGCGGGCCTGCCCCGCCCCGTCCTCCTCGTGCGGGTCCAGCACGTGCGGCAGCCACTTCGCCCACTCCCACTCGGGCCGCCGCTCGTCGCTCACACAGAGGGCGATCCACAGCTCCTCCGGAGCGTGGAACACCGCGAGCTGGGCGAGGACCGCGCGCGCCAGAGCCCGTACGGCCTCGCCGTCGTCGGCCCCGGGCGCGCCCGGCTCGGGCGCCTGCGCGCCGTCCGTCTCCTCCGGGCGCAGCAGGATCCGTGCCGAGGAGCGCAGATAGAGGCCGAGCGGCTGCTCCGGGATGGTGGAGTAGGCACGGATGAACCGGCGCAGGGCGTGCGCGCACAGCGGTTCGAGGTCCTCGACCGGCCGGGTGGAGACCGGGCTCAGGGTGAGGGCGAGCTGCTGCTCGCCGACCGCGAGACGGACCTCGCCGAAGTCCTCGTCGGCCGGGCGGCGTTCCCACAGCCGGGAGGTACGGGCCAGGGAGCGCAGCGAGGAGGGCTCCGGGTGCCGCCAGGCCAGTGCCCGCTGTTGCTCCGCGATGGTGGTCCGCACCCGCTTGCGGGTCTGTGCCAGGTAGCGCAGATAGTCGCGGCGCTCGCCCTTGAGGCGCTGCTTGCGCTCACTGGAGCGGCGCATCAGCTGCCCCAGCAGCATCGCACCGGCGGAGAGCGCCATCACGCCCATCGCCAGATACATGAAGACGCCGTTCCCGCCGCCGGGGCGCAGGAACATCAGCATCATCGACACCGACATCAGGGCCATCGGCAGATAGGTCCACACCGCGGAGGTGTCCGGGACCGTCTCGGCGAGGACCGGCGGCTCCTGGAGGGTCAACTGCCCCTCGGGCATCTCCGGACCGCGCCTCCGGGCCGGGCGGCGAAAGAGCACGACACTCAAGGAACAGAACCTCCGGGTTCACTGACTTCTCGGCCTGCTCCGAATAGCCGGGGGACCGGGCAGGAGGAAAGACCGCACCAGGCGGGAATCCCCGGAGCGCGGTGCCCCGGTGAACGCCCGATGAATGTTTCGAACGGATTGCAAGCGCGGTCGACTTGGACGACGGCCGACCGCCTGCCGGATTCCAGACCCAGCCCGAGGGACGACCGGTGACCGCAGGCAGTAGTCTGCATTCGAGGAACGCGCCCTGTCCACGCGGGAGTGGTGTTCACCGGATGCGCGGGCACAATTTTCCCATTTCGCGCCCCGGTTCACAGCCACGGGGACTTTTCCGTACTGTTCGCCCATTCCCTCTCGCGGGGAAGCTCCCTGTCAAAGCCTGCACGGAAGACGAGAGTTCTGCTGATGACCGACAGTGCCGTGGCCGAAACGTGCCGCCTGACCGTACGTGCGCCGAGCGTCACCATCGATCTGGCCGTGCCCGCCGACGTACCGGTCGCCGATCTGCTCCCCACCCTCCTGCGCTACGTCGGTGAGGAGGCCGAGGAGGCCGGACTCGACCACGCCGGCTGGGTCCTCCAGCGTCTCGGCGACGCCCCGCTCGACGAGGAGACCACCCTGACCGGGGCCGGTCTCGTCGACGGTGCCGTGCTCCACCTGCGCCCGCACACCCAGGCCCTGCCCGAGGCCCGCCTGGACGACCTCGTCGACGGCATGGCGGAGACGGTCGGGCGGCGGCTGCACACCTGGCACGCCGGGGCCGCCCGGGGCCTGCTGGTCGGCACCGCCGTGGCGACCGTGGCGGCCGCCCTGGGGCTGGTCTTCTGGCCAGGAGTGGCCGAATCCAGCTCCCTGCGTGCCGCCTGTGCGGCGATCGCCGGGGTCCTGCTTCTCGCCGGGGCCGGCTCCGCCAGCCGCGCGGTCGGCGACCGGCTCTCCGCGACCGCCCTCGCCCTGCTGGTCGCGCCCTGCTTCGCCCTGGTCGGCTGGGTGCTGCCCGGCGGCGACCTGACCGGCCCGGACGCCACGGAGGTCGTGGGGGCCCGGCTGCTCGCGGCGGGCGCCGCCGCGGCGGGCGGCGCGGTCCTCGCGCTGGCCGCCACCGCCGTCGGCGCCCCCGCCCTGCTCGCCACCGCCGTGGTCGCCGTGGCCACCGCGATCGCCGGGGCCCTGATGGGCTACACCGGCCTGGACGCCCCGGCCTCGGTGGCCCTGGTGGCCACCGTCGTCACCCTCGCCGCCGGGGCGGTGGCGCCGTTCGCCTTCAAGCTGGCGGGCATGCGGATGCCCGCGCTGCCGTCCTCGGCCGGACAGCTCCAGGAGGGCATCGACCCGTACGCGGGCGACGAGGTCGCCGAGCGCACCGAACTCGCCGGGCGCTGGGTCGCGGCGCTCTTCGCCGCCACCGGAACGGTCGCCGCCGCCGCCCTGGCGGTGCTCGCCCACACCCCTGACCTGCCCGAGACGCTCACCGCCCTCTCGCTGTCCTTGCTGCTGCTCCTGCACTCCCGGGGCCTGGTCCACATCGGCCAGCGGCTCACCCTCGCGGTGCCCGGGATCTGGGGGCTGCTGCTGCTCGCCCGCGCCTGGGCGGTGGACAGCGACGCGGACGGCCGGCTGGTGGTCTTCGCCCTGCTGCTGGCCGTCGGGGCCTCGCTGGTCACCGCGTCCTGGATCGTGCCCGGCCGCCGCGTGCTGCCGTACTGGGGCCGGGCGGCGGAGCTCGCGCACACGGGTCTCGCCGTCGCGCTGCTCCCGTTCGCCCTGTGGGTGGCCGGTCTTTTCGGCTGGCTGCGCGGCCTGTTCGGCTGACCGGGCCCTTACGCCGTCGAACCCGTAACGAGTTGAGGAGAGGCTGTGCAGTCCAAGCGCGACCAGGTGCAGGCCCACGGTTTCATGATGGGCAGGCTCAGTTCGGGTCTGCTGACGGCCGATCCGGACGCTCCCGAGAGTCCGCTCGGCCGCACCACCCGCGGTGTGGTCTTCGGCGTCCTGGTGACCGTCCTGATCGGCGCCGGCACCACCGTCTACGGGCTGCTGCGCCCCGGCGGGAATGACACGTGGCGCAAGGACGAGCACCTGGTGGTGAACCGCGAGACCGGCGCCCGCTACCTGTGGACCGCCACCGACGGGGTGCTCCATCCGGTGCGCAACTACGCCTCCGCGCGGCTCATCGGAGGCTCGGACCTGAAGACGGTGGACGTCTCCAGCGCCTCGCTCCGGGACGTCCCCGTCGGCTCCCCGGCGGGCATTCCCGGCGCCCCGGACTCCCTGCCCAGCCCCGGCCAGCTCGACTCCGGGGCCTGGCACATGTGCGTCACCGGGCCCGGCGGGGCGCTGCCCAGCACGTCCGGGGCGCTCGTGGGTGTGGGGGCTCAGAAGCCGGGGGCCACCACCGTGGTGGCCGGCGCCCCGCTGGAGGCCCGGAACGTCGACGGCGACCGGGCCCTGCTCGTCCGCGGCCCGGACCGCACCGAGTACCTGGTGTGGCGCGGCAGCCGCCTGGCGCTGGACCGGGCGTCCGACGCCCGCAACGCCCTCGGCTACGGCTCGGAGCAGGCGATGCCCGTATCGGCGGCGTTCCTCGACGCCCTGGCCCCCGGTCCCGCCCTCAAGCCGCCGGACGTCTCCGGGCGCGGGGACGAGGGACCGGCGATCGGCGGCGAGCCCAGCCGGATCGGCCAGCTCTTCCAGGTCAGCGTCGTCGGCGGCGGCAGCACCTACCACCTGCTCCGCGAGGACGGCCTGGTGCCGCTCACCGGACTCGAGGCAGCCCTGGTGCTGGGCGACCCGGCCACCCAGAAGGACGCCTACGAAGGGCGCTCGCCCCGGGCCCGCACGGTCGGCGCCGACGTGTTGCGCTCCCACCAGTCCAAGGACACCTCCACCGGCCCCGGGGCCGCCGAGGCGCCCCGTACCCCGCCGCTCCCGCAGTCGGCCCCGCGCGGCACCGCGCTCTGCGCGCAGGTGGACGGCGGCTCGGGCGGCGCCCGCATCAGGTCGGTGCTGGTCCCGCTGGCCGGGCTCGGGCCCTTCGCGGTCTCCCAGGGCAGCTCCCAGCCCCTGACCCCGGCCTGCGCCCGCACCGACGCCACGGTGGTACGTCCGGGGCGCGGCGCCCTGGTCCGGGCCCTGAACGCCAGTGGCGCGGCGCACGCCGGAACCACCTACCTGGTCGCGGAGAACGGTGTGAAGTACCGCGTCAGCGCCAAGGACTCGCTGACGGCACTCGGCTACGCGGAGGGGGACATCGCCTCGGTCCCCGCGCCGTTGCTCGCGACCCTGCCGACCGGTGCGGACCTGGACCCGGCCGCGGCGGCCGGCGGCGCCGAGCCCAAGGTCACCGCGCCCCGGTGCGAGGAGACCGACGAGTAGCCGCAGGGCACTTTCCGGCCATGACCAACCCAAAAGCCGCATAATTTACTTGGGTTGCGCAAAGTTTTGGTATTCGTTTCCGGATGCGGGTGTCTCCGGCCGGTGCATACGGCGCGACTTTCAGCGGGCCGCGGCCGGGGATCCTCAAGACAAGCTCAGAAAAACCGGGTCGACGGCACCTTCATCAAATCTTCCCAAAGGGGCGACCGGTCCCGGAAACGGGCCCGTTCGGTGCCCGTTGTGAATGGGTGCTCGCCCGTTCTCCGTCTAGTTGATATATCACCCGCCGACCGGGCGGGGAGCGACCAGGGGAGTTCACCTGCCGTAAACCGGGGATCGGGCTTCTCCGGAGGCCGGAGGTGGTGCATCCCCTGGCTTATGCTCCAATCTTTCTCGGACACGTTGCCGAGGGGCCGTGGCTTTTCATAGCCTCAGCGGGCAACCGTGCGACGAGAGTTGCCTTGACGAAGGGAGCGTGACATGGCGGACAGTGGCCAGAGGAGGGCGGATTATGCCAAGGGCTTGGGAGGTGTGTCCTCACTGGAGTCGGCCCGCAGCTCGGTAGAGAAGATCCAGAACAACGTCGCGGAGATCGCGGCGCGTTCGGGAGTGGGCGGCGACGAGGGCCAGGCCCTTCTGAAGCTCTTCCGCAGCTGGAACGGCGAGGCCCAGAAGGTCGTCGTCCAGATCAGCAAGATGGTCGACGCCCTTCAGGAGAACGTCACGTCGGCCGACCGGCTGGCGAAGGAGAACCAGGACCTCACCGAGGTGCTCAACAGCAAGACCAGCCAGGGCGTCTTCGAAGCGCTGCGCTGAACCGCCCCCTTCGCGGCGCCGGCCCCCTGGTGAGGCCGGAGTCCGTGAGCACCCCGGGCCCTGGGGCCCGGCGATTTGAGAGGAGATGTCATGGCCGACGGCATCATCGATGTGCAGTACTCCACGGTCCGCAACGCGATCGAGGAGCTGACCCAGCAGACCAAGCAGATCATCACCACCCTCAACAACCTCGAGGACGAGCTGAAGCCGCTCATCGCCTCCTGGGAGGGTGACGACCAGGCCATGTACCGCGGGGTCCAGGCCGAGTGGGACCAGGCGACCAAGAACATGGCCCTGCTCCTCGGTGACAGCGGTGAGCTGGTGCAGAGCATCCACGACAACCACTCCCGGGACGAGCGCCGCAGCGCCGACAACTGGGGAAGTGTGCGTCCTCGCTAGCCCTCCGACCGGGGCCCGCCTCCCGCCAGCCGCGGGGGGCGGGCCCCGGTCCCGCTCCGCTGACCCCGTCCGGAACCAACCGCAGGAGGACGTCCCATGGCCGGTGAGCAGGCCGACGTCAAGCATTTCGACCTCAAGCAGATGGAGAACTTCCGCGACAACGAGGTCCACCCGGTCTATACCAAGGCCAAGAAGCACAAGGAGGACGGCGAGGGCGAGGGGGACGGCCGCATCCGCCCTCTCGGCGAGCTGATCAGCGGCTACACCACGGCCGAGAACCTCGACCAGGACCGGCAGCTGCTGCGCCTCGGGCTGATGAACACGCAGAAGCTCGTCTCCGGTCCCGCGCTGGTCGAGAGCGTCAAGAGCGTGGCGACCTCCCTCGACAAGCTGCTCGGTGACCAGATGGAGCTCTTCAAGGAGCTCAAGGAGGCCCTCACCGACACCATCGAGGAGGCCAACAAGACCAAGAACAAGAACCTGGACGCCATCGACGCCCAGACGCTGCTCATGACCTTCGAAGAGGTCGATGCGCTCACCAGCGGTTCCACGGAGTCGGAAGAGAAGTAGCCGCACCCCGGCAACGGCCGGGCGGCGAGGGAAGAGAAGGGGCGCGTGGTGGCTGACCGGTACGACGAATCATCCGTGGAGAACGTCGACAAGTACGAGGACCAGGACGCGGCCTCCGCCGACAACTGGGCCGAACTGGTCACGCACATCACCGGATATCCCGTGCCCGAGCGCGGCAAGATCTTCGACAAGCTCCGCTCCGACCACGGCGGCAAGCTCTTCCGGATGGACATCAAGGAGCGCAGCCTCAGCCTCCTCGTCAAGGACTCCGGCTTCCTTCAGAGCAGCGGCCAGGACTACGACATCTGGTTCTTCGACAGCGGCAAGAAGCGATCCATCATGCAGGCCCGGATCGTCTTCGAAGGACGGGTGAAGGCCGGCGAGGAGATCATCTTCGCCGGAACCGACTCGACCGACGTCAACGACGTGTCCGTCCGTGAGGGCAACGAGTTCACGGACTACAACAAGGACAAGATGAGCACCATCCCGCTGGCCCAGTACATGAACGGGCCCCGGGCGGCGCTGATGGCCCTGCTGAAGGGCAACAGCGGTGACGGCCGGTTCAGCGGTCTGGTCGCCAAGGAGGCCGATGTCGTCGACCTCGACTCCTTCAACGAGACGGGACAGTCCTTCGACTACGCGGCGAAGTTCTTCAAGGACCACGCGCCGCTGCTGAAGGACTGGGAGGACCGCTTCGGCCGCGAGGACGCGAGTTGGAAGGGCGAGGCCGCGGAGGTCTTCCGCAGCCTCATCAACAAGATCCGCGAGAACTACGACAGCTACGTCGAGACCTTCAACGAGACGGCCGGCAGCGGCGACCAGACCGGCACCGGCGCCACCGTCTACTCCCGCGCGCTCTCCCTGGGCCGTCAGCAACTGGAGCAGGCCGCCCGCGACCTGCTCGCCGCCTGGCTGAAGTGGGCCCAGTCCGACTACTACGACCCGCACCGGGTGCTGCGGTACGTCCTGGACGACCTGGCCCAGTGGGTCGACGCGAACAACGTCGCCAAGACGGACATCACGTCGACCACCACCCGCTACACCACGACCGTCCGGCACAACCCCCAGGGCGGCTTCTCCCAGACGCACCCGGACTACGGAGACCTCACCGACATCGCCAACTGGGCGAAGGTCGGGGACAAGGCCGTCGACATCTGGAGCCGGGGTGTGGACGACTACCTCGTCAAACCGGCCCGGGAGGTCCAGTCCCGCCTGAACAACCAGTTCATCACGCTCTCGAAGGACTTCTCCGAAAACGTTCCCGAGCCCAAGTCGACCAGTACGGCCTCCGAGGCGTACGAGGAGAAGAAGGCGAAGGAGGAGAAGGAGGAGCTCGACAAGCAGCGCGAGGAGGACAAGAAGCTCCAGGAGGAGCTGCGGGAGGAACAGCGCCTCCAGCGCGAGGAGGACAGGCGGTACCAGGACGAGCTGCGCGAGGAGCAGGAGAAGCAGCGCGAGGAGGACAAGAAGCTCCAGGACGAGCTGCGCGAGGAACAGCGCCTCCAGCGCGAGGAGGACCAGAAACTCCAGGACGAGCTGCGCGAGGAACAGCAGCAGCAGCGCGAGGAGGACAAGAAGTACCAGGAGGAGCTGCGGGAGGAACAGCGCCAGCAGCAGGAGGAGGCCAAGCGCGAGGCCGAGGAACAGACCAAGCAGATGAAGGAGAGCCTCGGCGGCATCAACGGGCCCGGCGGAGGCGGCGACCAGGGCCCGGTCGACCTCGACTCCCTGCTGAACCTCAAGGAGGACCTGCCGGTCACCGAGAGCCTCGGGGACCTCGGCGGCGTCAACGGCCAGGGCGGTCCCGGCGGCGGAGACTCCCCGAGCCTGGACGACGTGAACAAGGCGGTCACGGAGAACCTCGGCAACATCGGGGACGTGAACGGCACCGGGGGCGAGAACCAGCAGACACCGGTCGGCGGTCCGCTGCCGGTGAGCCAGAACCTCGGCAACCTCGGCAACCTCGGTGGCCTCAACGGCGGCCCGGCGAACAACAAGAACCCGGCCGACGCGGCCAACCAGGCCATCACCGAGAGCCTGGGCAACCTCGGCGACCTCAACAAGACGCCTGCGGGGGGCTCCCTCGACACCCCGACCGGCGGCGTCACCCAGCTCGACGGCAACCAGCTCACCACCGGATTCCCGGACGGCAGCAGCACCTCCTTCGACCCGGACAGCGGGGTGCTCACCACCACCGGCCCGGACGGCAGCACCATCACCCAGAACCTCGGTGACGGCACCAGGGTGACCAACCCCGACGGCTCGGTCACCTCGCTCGGTGACGACGGCAAGCTGACCACCACCTTCCCCGACGGCACCACCCAGGTGGTCGACCCGGCGACCGGCCAGGCCACCTCCACCGCTCCCGACGGTACGACCACGACGTCGAACCTGGGCAACCTCGAAGGTCTCAACAACCGCAGCGAAATCCCGGACCTCGACAACATCAACGCGGACCTGCCCACCACCGAATCACTTGGTGACCTGGGGAACCGGGAGACCGTCGAGAATCTCGGTGACCTGGGCAACCTCAACGGCGACCCGACCGGCCTGGAGACTCCGACGGGCGGCGTGACGGAGCTGAAGAACGGTGACTTCGCCACCACCTTCGCGGACGGCGGCAGCAGCAGCTTCGACCCGGAGACCGGGATGCTCACCAGCGTCGCGCCGGACGGCACGACCACCACGACCGACCTGACCCACGGCGCGAAGGTCACCAACCCGGACGGCTCCACCACGGTCCTGGACAACGGTCAGCTCAGGAACTCCTTCCCCGACGGCTCCAGCCAGGTCATCGATCCGGACACCGGCGTGGCCACCGTCACCGACCCGCAGGGCCGGACCGAGACGATCGATCTCAACGACCTCAACACGCGGGGCGGCAACAACTCCTCGGACGCGCTCGACGATCTGCGCCGGGAGCTCGACACGCAGCGGGACGTGGCGGAGAACGCCCAGCGTGATCTGGGGAACCTCGACGGGCTCAACAGCGACCGGAACCTGGATCTCGGCGAACAGCTCCAAGTGGGCGGGGGCGGTGGTGGTGGCGGCTCGATCAGCCGCGACGTCTCCTTGCCCGAACTGGGGCTGGGCGGAGGCCAGTCGGTCTCCGGAGGCGGGCTGAACGCCGACGGCGGCCTCTCGGGTTCGCAGCAGACGCCCGGCCAGGTCGCCCCCCTCTCCGACAGCGTGACCAACAACGCGACGACCCCCGGCACGGGCACCGGTCCCGGCTCTCCCGGCTCGCCGGGAGCACCCGGAACACCGGGAACGCCCGGTATGCCGATGGGTGGCGGGATGGGCGGTATGGGCGCGGGCGGGGAGAAGGGCAACGGCGAGCGGGTCCGCAGCGTCCTGGTGGACGCGGCCGAGGAGAGCGAACGCCGCAACCGCCGCCGACGCAGCCCGTGGAACCGTCAGGAGGACAGCGACACCTTCCTCGCCCCGGCGCGCCGGGTGGCCACCACCGGTGGCGACTCCGACGAGGAGGAACAGGAGGAGGGCCGCAGGCCCGCCACCTCCGCGGACTACCTGGAGGAGGACGCCGACGTCTGGGGCACCGAGGAGGGCGGCACCCCGTCGGTGATCGGCAGGTGAGGGAGGGCCGGGTCCGCCCCGGACCGGGATCGTTACCGGGTACCCGGATCTCCTGATCACCAGAGGCCGCAGATATGAAATGATCAACGCCAGAGGAGGCGTGACCGTGACGGAATCGCTGGAGAAGCGCCTGGAAAAGGCCATGTCCGAACTGCACGCGGCGCAGGAGGCGGTGGCGCGTACCGAACGGGAACTGCGCTCCGCCTCGTTCAGCGTGGTCTCCTCCGACCGCGCGGTGCGGGCCACCGCCGGACCCCAGGGCGAACTGGCCGGAATCGAGTTCCTGGAGAACAAGTACCGGGACATGTCCCCGCAGGAGCTGGCCGCCAGCGTCCTGGAGGCGGCCGGCGCGGCGCGGGTGAAGATGAACCGGCACGTCATGCAGGCGATGGCCCCCTTCACCGAGCCCAGCAGCGACCTGCCGGAGCTGAAGGGGTTCGAGTTGGACTGGGAGCGGATCTTCGGCCCCGAGGTGCTGGAGGACGACCCCGAGAAGAGGCGTGACGTCCCGGCCACACCCGCCTGGCACGACGCGCTCGGCGCCGAGGGAGAGGACTGACGATGGGACAGCGTTACCACGTCGACCCGCAGCGCATCGAGGCTCTCACCCGGCAGCTGGAGGAGATCAGCACGCTCACCGACGCCATGACCGAGGAGTTCCTCGACGGGCTGGCCCCCACGGTCAGCTGGCCCGGCACCAACAGCGAGTTCTCCGAGAAGGCCAAGCCGCAGGAGCAGAAGGAGCGGCAGACCACGAAGGACACCATGCTCTCCATCCGGGACGCGGTGGTCGCCATCACCGACGCCACGATCGGCAACGTCCAGATGATGAAGGACACCCGCGACCGCAACCTGGACGAGATCCAGCAGGGCAACAGCCGTCTGGAGACCGACGGCTTCGACGGTCCGGGCGGGCATGGCCGCCGCTGAACTCCGCGCCGCGCGCCGCCCCTCGTTCGCCACCGTGCCGGGAGCGGCCGCTGTGCTCTGCCCGCGTGACGCCCGGGGCGGCCGTCGGTGAGCATCCAGGTTTCGCCCGAGGTCAACGCCATGATCTTCATCCTCACCGGGGAGAAGCTCATGGACGCCGACGAAGATCTCGCCTTCGAGAGCCGTCAGCCCTACGTCGGCCTCGGGCGCAAGCTGGAGCAGCTCTCCTCGCTCATCGACAAGTCGGTCCACGACATCGGCGAGTCCATGCCGGACGAGCTGTCCTCGTCGTACGGCAAGGCGATGGGGATGCTCGTCGACGACGGGGGCAAGAACTACCTCCGCGAGTTCGCCGGGCAGCTCGACAAGATCGGCGAAGGCCGGCGCAAGACCTCCATGGACATCATGGAGGGCAAGTGGCAGGTGATCGCCGAGATCATCCGGCTGCTGATCGAGATCGCCATCTACCTGGCCATGTCCTTCTTCACCGGGGGCGCGTCGGCCAGCCAGATCATGATGGCCAAGCTGCGCAGCCGCTTCTTCATCCTCACCACGCTGAGCCATCTCCTCCAGCGACTGCATCTGGCGCCCTCGCTGACCGAGGCCTTCGCCGAGGCGTTCACCACCTTCGCGGTACGGCTCGCGATGATGAACTTCGCCCCCGACGGCCGCCGGCCCGACGGGATCGACTGGAGCGACATCGGCAAGGCGGCGGCCTTCGGTGCGGCGGCCGGCTTCCTCACCAGCGTCTTCGACAAGTTCGCCCGGGACATCGTCAAGAGTTTCGACGGCAAGTTCCTCAAGGACGGACCGGACCTCGACTTCAAGCCCCCGCCCAAGATCCAGGACCGCCCGGACATCGACCTCAAGGGCGGTCCGACCCCGAACCCGAAGGCGGGTCCCGACCCGGACGGCTTCCCCAAGGACCGTCCCGATCCGAGTCCGTACGGGAACGGCCCGACGCCCACCCCGACTCCGACGCCCAAGCCGCCCGTCACCTTCCGGGACGGCCCGCTCTCCTTCCGGAACAACCCCGAGCTGTGGCGCAACAGCCAGATCCTGCGCCACAACTCCGACCGGCCGGGCGCGCTGGCCGGGCACTACGGGCTCAAGGGAGTCAGCGACTTCCTCGCCGCCGGTTCCGGTGAGGCGCTGGCGGAGATCCTCATCAAGGGGGCCTTCGAGGGGGACTGGTCCACCAGCTGGCAGACGTTCGTCGGTGCGGGCGTCAGCAGCCAGGTCGAGTCCACGCTTTCCGACTCCGCGGTCAACAGCGCGGCCGAACTGCGCCATGTCATCGACAAGTTGCGCGTCCAGCCGCCGCCGACCCTCTCCTCCTCCGACATCGGCGGCGACGGGGACGCCACGCGTTCCGGAGGCCCGGACGGACCCGCCCGTACGGACGGCCGGGGCGACACCGACAGCACCGGTGACGGATCGGGACCGGGGACCGGGGCACCGCCGCCGGCCCAGCGGACGACCGGCCAGAACGGCATCGGCAGCGACCAGCCGCCCCCGTACGTCTCCGACGGCTCGGCCCCCCTCGCCCCGCCGCCCTACAGCACCCCGGCCCCACCCGCCTACACCCCCGGCCCGATGCCGGTGACCGCCGCCGAGAACGAGCTGTGGAACCAGGTCCACGGCGGCCCCGCCGACGTGCGTGAGCAGGCCCTGCGGGAGCTGGCGGCACTGCGCGGCGGCCAGCCGCCGGGCGCCGCCGAGATCGAGGTCCGCGACCGCCTCCAGGAAGGCCTGTCGCACTCTCCCGAGGTGCGCGTGATCTCCGGCGGTGGCAACCCGGCCGCCGAGGTGGACGTCGAGAACGTCCGCCGTGCCCTCGGCGGGTTCGACACTCCGGTCACGGTCGACCGTCCGATCACGTCCGGTGCGCCCACCCCGGGCGGAACACCGGACAGCGCGAACGTGCCGGTCGACGGGAACGTCCCGGTGAACGGGAGCGCCCCGGTGGGCGGGAACGCGCCGGTGAACGGGAATGCCCCGGTCGGTGGGAACGCGCCGGTCGGCTCCGGTGCGCCCCTCAACGGTCAGGCGCCCGGGAACGGCAACGCCCCGATCGACGGGAACGCCCAGGAGCCGGCCGGGCAACCCGTCGACGGAGACCGTGGAGACCTCGGCGGCAACTCCGAAAACAACACGACCAGCAACAACGAAGCGACCACCAACAACAACACGACTACCGGCAACGAAGCGACGACCAACAACGACACGACCACCGGCAACGACACGACCACCGGCAACGACGCGCGGGACACCACGCCGGACATCCAGGTCACGACAGACGCCACGGGGCGGAGCGACCAGCAGGCTCCCGTGTCCGGTGGTCCGGAGGGCGGTCCCGTCGCCCCGGTCGCACCCGTCGCCAGTTCCGCGTCGGGGCAGGGCGGCACCGCCCGGCCCGGTGGCCTCCCCGGGGGCAGCCCCTCCTCCGGTCCGGCCCAGAACACCTTCAGGCCGGAAGCCGACGGCGCGGTCGACGGCACCCGTACCTCACCGGACGCGGATCCGCGGACCACGGGGGAGGACGTCCCGGGGACCGGCGAGGGCGAGGCGGTGTCCACCGGCTCCGACGTCGCCGAGGAGACACCGCGGACCGGAGAACCGGCTGTCGCCGACAGCTCCTCGGACGGCGTCGTCGACACGTCGGACCAGCGTCCCCCGGCCGGTTCCGACCCGACGGTCTCGCCGGACCCGGAGCTGGACCCGGACCCGGACGTGGACGCGGACACCGTCGCTCCGGCGCGGCCGAACACCGTCGGCTCCTTCGACGCCGCGCCCGACCAGCGGTCCGAGACCGGTCCCGCCGATGCCGAGGCACCGCCCGTCCCCGTACGGGAGGACGCTGCGAGCACTCCGCCGCCGCTGACCGTGGTGGTCTCCGAGGCGGACCTGCCCACAGAGGGGTCGCCGCAGGCGGCGGCGCTGCTCGACGGAGCGGGAACCGACCGTGCGGTCGTCCTCGGCCCCGCGACGACGGTCGGCGGGAGCGGACCGCAGATCCGCCCGGCCGTCGAACTGACCCGGGAGGCCCCGGGCGCACCGGTGCGGGTCCGTCCGCTCACCACCCCCACCGCGGACTCCGGTACCGCGGCGTTCCCCGGCTCCGACGTACTGCTGCCGCTGGCCGACGCCTTCGGCACGGGCGTCCGTCTCTCCTCGCCGGACCGGACGAAGGGCGCCGTGCCGTCGACCCTCTCGTCCGAGAAGCCCGTCACTCTCTCTTCGGAGAAGGGGACCACCGGGCGGGGTGCGGAGATCCCCGCTGTCACCTCCGTCCCGGAGAAGCCTGGCTCGAACATCTCGGAGAAGCCCGGTTCCGGTGCGGTACGCCCCCCGGAGAAGCCCACCGTACGGGCCGACCGGGCCGTCCCCACCGTCTCCTCGGGCGCGGCCAAACTGGCGTCCCTCTCCCGCCCCTGGACCGGTCCGGCCTCCGACGTACAGCTGGAATCGGGCCGTGGCGGCGGACGGGGCACCGGCCAGGACGGTCCCGGGACCGGCGGAGGACGCCGCGGCGCGAACGGGACCGCCACCCCGCCGCCCACCGAGACCCTTCCGGACAACACGCCCGCGCCTCCCACGACACCGCCCCCGGCGGGCCGGATCACCCTCCGCCCGGTCACCGCGCGGGACGGGGACCCCGACGCCGGCCCGGTCGTCACCACGCTCGACGGGGCGACGGTCCCCCTGGCGCAACTGCGCCGCTGGGTGCCCGAATCCGCCACCGGGCCCCACCCGGGGCAGGCCATACGCACCCTGACGGTGTCCCAGGGACCGCAGGAGGACGGCACGCGGCACAGCGCTGGCCGCCGCGCCCTGCTCGGCCAGGACTCCTTCCGCGGGGTGGGGAGCGTCTCCCTGCCCGCCGACCCGGACGGCGCGGGCCCGTCCGCCTCGACCAGGGTGTTCACCGGACCTCCCGCCCCCCTGCCGACCTCCGGGACCGAGCACGGCGCCGACGCCTTCGCCGGGCACGGCACCCCCCGGACGGTCACCCTCGGCACCGACGACGCGGCCCGGCCCACCATCGAGGTGAGCGGTGTCCAGCTGGGCGAGGTCCTCAAGGCCTGGAGCCAGGACGACCCGCAGGACCGGCCGCTGGTGCTGTTCTCCTGCGAGACCGGCCGTCAGCCGCGTATCGCGGGCCTGCCGGTGGCCCAGCACGTGGCGAACCGGACCGGACGACCGGTCTACGCCCCCACCTCCGAGGTGGGTACGGCGCGCGACGAGGACGGCACCGTCTGGCCGGTCCTGACCGACGGGGCGGACGGCCCGGGGCGGTGGCGGCTGTTCACCCCCGAGCCGGCCGGCGCGGATCTGGACGCCCTGGCCCGCGACGCGGGACTGCACGCGGGCCCCGGCCCGGCCGACCCCTTCGCCCAGGCCCGCACCCTCCAACAGGTCCGTACGCTGCGCGATGTCCTCGGCCCGGACGCCGAACAGCGGCCGGAGAACCGGGACGCGCTCAACGCCCTGGCGTACGTGGACGGGCTGCGCTGGCTCGACCCCGGCACCGCGGCGCGCTACGGCGACGGCCGGATGACCACGGAGCTGCTGGACCGGATGGTCACCGACTGGCACGCCGCCACCGGGGGACCCGCCGTGGAGCCCGCCGACGGGCCCACCCCGGCGCAGTACACCGCCTTCCTGGAGGCCGCCGCCGGGCTGCGGTCCGCCGCCACCCCCACGACCACGCTCGCCGACCTGCTGCCGCCGCCCGCGCTGACCCCGGACACCCTGGTCTCCCGGGCCGACGTCCAGGGCCTCTCCTACGCCCAGTCGGCGCGGACCGCCTGGTCCCTCGCAGACGTTCCGCTTCCCCTCGCGGAACTCGGCCTCGACCCGGCCGACACCGCAGAACTCGCCCGTCGGCTCCACCAGCCGCAGCAGCTTCCTCCCGTATCCGAGGAAACGGCCACCCCCGGCCCCGGCCAGCCCGCGCCGCCCGGCCGCCCCGGGAGCATCGCCGCCGACGTCGACCTGGCGGGCCGGGACACCTCCGTGCCCGGCCTCGGCGAGAGGGTCCACGCCGACGCCCGGTCCTTCCACCGGCTCACCACCCCGGCCGACGGCGACTGCTTCTTCCACGCCGTGCTCGACTCCGCCCGCAGCAGGTCCGTGCCGCCCGCCTGGGCCGCGCGCAACGTCGCCGGGCTCCGGAGCCTCCTGCGCGACCGGCTCACCGGGTCCGAACTGCTCACCACGGCGGCCCAGCCGACCCCGGACCCGGTGCTCGCCGTCGTCGACGACCTGCGGATGACCGCGCTCGCCGGGGTCCGGGACCCGGAGTCGCGCGAGCGCCTCACGCGGCGCTGGGACGGGATCGAGCAGGACGTCGTCACCGGCGGCGACGGGCGCCGGTGGCGGCGCGTCCTGCGGGACAGCGGCTACCCGGAACTCGCCCGTGTCGCCCCCACCCCCGCCGACGCGAGGCGGCTCGGCACCGACGGACTGATCCTCGCGGCGGCCGAACGCACCGGACTCTGGTCCACGCCCTTCGCCGACCAGATCCCGCAACTGCTGGCCCACACCCTCGACGTCGACCTGCGACTCGTCCAGCCGGACCCGGCAGGGGGGACCAACAGCCTCGTCACCCCCCTCAGGACGGGTGCCACCGACTCCCTGCACCTGGCCTACAACGGCCGTGACCACTACGACGCGCTGATCCCGACGACGTCCCTGCCCGCCCCCGCCCCCACGCCCCCGGCCACGGGCACGGCCGTCGGGGAACCGGCCACGGAACCGCCCGCCGACGACGTCTTCGGCGAGTGGCTGCGTGGCATGATCGGCATCACCGACCTCGACGGCACCGGCACACCGGCCACGGAGCCCGGCGACACCGCCCCCCTGGAGACCCAGCTGGAGCGGCACCGCCCCGCCCGGCTGCTCACCGGGGAGAACGCCCCGCCGCCCGGCCCCGCGCCGCGCACGGTCACCTTCGACGACGGCAGCCGCCTGCCCACCGTGCTGATCAGCCCGGACAGCGACCCGGGCGACGGCAGCCGGCCGGGCGCCCGCCCCGGACCGACCCCGCGCACCGGGCTCCTCCACGGTCTCGGCTCCCTCAGCCTGCGCGGACCCGAACAGGTCACCAAGGAGGTCTTCGACCAGCTGCCGAAGAAGCTCCGCGGCCAGTTCGACGACGCCGAACTGCTGCGCCTGCTGCGCGACCAGCCCGGCGCGTTCACCGCACCCCGCGGCGCCCGTCTCGTGGGCCGGGAGAAGTCGGGCGTCGGCCACGAACTGATCGTGGAAGCCATCCCGTACCACCGCTGGGAACGCTTCGGCGGCATAGGCGACGACGGCACCGTCCGGGTGGACACCGCACGCAGGGGACAGGCCGGTACCGGCGGCGGACGCAGCGTCGGCGTCGGCCGCCGCGTCGCCGGGGCCCTGGGGATGGGCCCGCCGCTCAACTGGATGCTGAAGATCGGCATCTCGCTGGGCTGGAGCCGCAAGACCGACTACACCCAGGGCACCCAGGCGTACCACCAGAGCGAGTACCGGGGATGGGAAGGCTCCCACCTGCACCTGGACGACGTCCACTACCGGGTACGGGTCGAGCGGATCACCGAAGCGCCGAAGACGACCGGAGCGGACACCACCACCCCCGGTCCACGGTGGCGGCGCACCCCCGTGCACTCCGCGGCGTTCGCGATGCGCGACGGGCTCAGCTGGCGGCTCCCGGACGAACTGACCGTCCCCTTCAAGGGACCGAAGCGGGCCCCGGAGACCCTGACCTTCCCCGACGGGGTCGAGCCCCGCGTCACCGACACCACCGCCCTGCATCTGACCGACCCCCCGGAGGACGTGGCACTGGCCGTCTCCGGTGCCCGGCCCGGCAGTTCGGCCCACCGAACGCTGATCTCCTACGTCCGCCCCGAGCGGCTGCTCGGCCTGTTCGGGCGGTTCGCCGGACCCGTCAGCGGCCCCGAACTGACCCGGGGCAGCGGACAGCACCCCTTGGGCCACCTGGTCGTGGAACGGTCCATCCCGCACCGCGCCACCCTGGTCACCGAGTCCGTCAAGTCGGAGGTCCGCGACCTCACGCAGACCACGTACCAGAACGAGCGCGCACACGTCCGCGACACCCGCTTCGGCGTCCAGGTCACCGCCGGGCCGAACTACACCCTGATCGGCCCGGAGACCGACGTCCGCATCCAGGGCGGCCCCCTGGTCCGCACCGATCTGAGCACCGGACGCGGCCACTACCTCGGCACCGACGCCGCCCGCAAGGTCACCGGCCGCGTCCGCAACCACCCCGTCGCCCTCTACCGGGTGGAGCGCACGCTGATGGTGCGCAAGGCCGGGGAACCCGCCGCTGCCGCCCGCCCCGTCCGGGTGGTCAGCCTCGACTGGTACTCCACCCAGGACGCGCGCCGCCTCGCGGGCTGGGACAGCCGTACGCCCGGAGCGACCGGACCCAACCCGGACGCGGAACCCCCGGTGCCCTGGTACCTCACCCGCGAGGACCCCGTCCACCTCGGCGGCCAGGTCCGCGCCGAGGGCTTCCGGCCCGACCAGCGCCCCGCCCCGGCCACCACCCCCGCGCCCGGCACCACCACCACGGCGACGCCGCCCGCCCCGGCCCCGGCTCCCCAGGACCCCCTGCGCGCGTTCTCCGACACCGTGCTGGACACCCTCACCCGCGCCTACCCGTCGCTGTTCGTCCCGCCGCTGATGCTGCGCCACCCGCACCTGGCGAAGCTCTGGTACGGCGACGGGCGGATGCGCGTCGCCCTGCACAACGAACGCCAGGTCCGCGAGGCGCTGAACCGGCCCACCCTCGCGCAGAGCCTGGACGACCTCACGACCACCGGCGTCCCGGTCACCCTCACCGAGGACGGCAAGGTCCGCCGCGGGCACCACACCCTGATCCTGCGCGCCCGGCTCACCGACCGGCGGTTCGAGACCACCCTCAGCGAACGCTCCCTGCGCAACGCGGTGATCGGCACCGAGCTGTCGGGGCAGGGGCAGCAGGATTCCACCACCCTCTCCACCGGGGTCGAACTCGGCGTCTCACCCCGCGACCACGACAAGGAGCCGGAGAGCGGACTGCCCCGCCAGACCGGCAACCTCACCGTCGGCGCGCGCTACGCCAAGACCGACACCCGGGCCACCAAGAACACCGTGGCGGTCACCCACGACCACCTCGCCTACCAGAACGTCGCCGACCTCTACAGCTACCAGGTCGAGCTGGGCGCCAGCTTCGAGGGCCACCGCCGCCCCCGCGGCTGGACCCGGCTCGTCTCGGTGGGGCTGCTCGGCGCGGGCGTGTTCGTCAGCAAGGTCGGTGACCGTCCCCTGTTCGCCCGGGGGAGCGAGACCGTCGGCCGGGTCGAGCTGGCCGTTCCCACCGGCCACGGCTCCGACCGCCACGCCCCCACCGACCCGCCCGCCCCCGCGACCACCGGTCCCGCGACGGCCACCACCACCACCCATCCGGGCGCCACACCCGCCACCACGCCGGCGCCCACCCCGCCGCCGCGCCAGCTCTCCGCCACCGAGGCGGACCAACTGCTCGACGGCACCCGGCCGTTGCCCCGTACCGACGCCGCCACCCGGCAACGCGTCCAGCGCCTGCTGCGCGCCCCGCACGTGGTGCTCAGCACCGAGGGCGGAGAGCAGCGCCAGCAGCTCGTCCAGGACACCGCCGACCGCGCCTCCGGCACCTCCTGGCACACCAACGCCCCCGGCGCCCCGGTGCGCACCGCCCTGCGCCGGGCCATGGCCAACCTCGGGATCGCCGGACAACTCGGCCAGTACCTGGGCCCGTTCGGCTCCCGCATCACCGGACTCACCGGCGCGGGCCCCCTGTCGACCCACTACCTCAAGGGCGCCGTCCGCGGCGAACTCGACAACCTGAGGGTCAAGAGCGACCCCAAACCCGGCAACATCGAAGCCACCCTCGGCAACGAGCACCGGGTGGCGGGCAGTTCGAGCACCACCTCACGCACCACCCTCGGGCTCCAGGGCGCGAGCATGCCGCTCCAGAAGGCACCCGGCGCCGGGGCGTTGGTCGGCTCGTACTCCACCGCGCTCCAGTACGCCTGGGGCAAGGGCCGCAGCGCCGCGCAGACCCTGACCCGGGGACGCAACACCACGCTCAGCTACGCCGGCCGGATGTACCTGGTGGTCGCCGACGCCACCGAGACCGTCGCCGTACGGGACCGCTGGACGGCCGCGATGGGCGCCATCGGCACCCGGGCCGGAGGCGGGATCAGCTCCGCGGCCGGCCGGATCTCCGAACGGCTCGGGCGCTCTCTCGCCCCACGCAGGGCGGCCGCCGCACTCCAGCGCGTCCGCGACGCCGTGATGTTCCACCTGCCGATGCAGGACGCCATCGAGGCCGGTCTCGCCCCCGACGGGCTCGGCACCTCGACCCCCGCCAACCTCGGCCGCGGCTACCGGCTGCCGTCCTTCCTGGGCGGCCGGCGCTTCGCCTCCCACCCCAGCGGCCAGCTCGACGCCAGCCCGGCGGCACCCCGGCTGATGGGGCAGCTGGACAGGCTCGGCGTCCCCTCGCACGACCGGGAACAGGCCCTCCAGCGCATCTCCCCGGACTTCCTGCGCTCCCACACCCACGAACTGACCACCGACGGACTGACCCTGCCCGTCCGCTACCGCGCCTGGTCCAGCCCGCACCACCTGCCGGTCGGCGGCAGCCCCGGCCAGCTGAAGTTCACCCTCACCCCCGTCACCACCACCGTGCAGCGGCTGCGCACCGGCTACGAACTGGAGGATTACCGCACCACCTCCCGCGACGACGCCGACGCCCGGACCCAGGACCGCGGCGGCGACGTGACCCTCAGCGTCAGCGAACGCGCCACGGGCGACGGGGTTCTGGCCGCCAACCCGGCTCTCCAGGGCACCGCGGCCAAGCAGCACGCCTCCAGCCGGGGCGACACCGTCGGCTCCACCGCGATGCCCAACATCGCCACCACCCAGACGCACGCCGAGATCGTCACCGGCTACACCCTGACGATCAGCATGACCGACTCCGCCGGGAAGACGCTGGTCGCCGACATCACCGCCGACGTCGGCAGCCTCTCCGAAGTCCTGCCGACCAGCCTGCTCACCCCCGTGGGCGACGGCAGCGACGGCGCGCTCACCGAGCAGGACGTGCCCCGACCCGACCGCGCGGTCAAGGTCCTGACAGCCGATCAGGCCAGGCCGGAGGGGATCGCGGCCTGGCGGACCACGGACCCGGCGACCGGGGAGAGCGACCCGGACATCCTGTCCGTCGACGACGTCCTGGGCTCCGGCATCCTCGCCGTGGACATCCTCGGCGCCCCCAACGTCCAGGACGCCCTGACCCTGGCCACCGCCCGCGCCGACGGCTTCCCCGGCGACGCCGACCTCGGCAAGCGCCACACGGGCGACGTGCTCGCCGAACGCGTACGGATGGCCCGGCACACCCCGCTCACCGGCCTCGGCACCGCAGCCGCCCAGGCCCAGCAGGAGTCCACCTCGCAGATCGGCCTCACCGGCGGCTTCCGCGAGGCGCTGAGCCCCGACGGGTCGCCGCTGCCCACCCAGTCCTCCGCCCGGCTCCTCGGCCAGTCCCACACCGCCGACTCCCGCGTCTACGCCAAGATGCACCGGAGCGGGGCGCGGCTGCTCGCCGTGGAGAACAAGCCGCGCATGGAGGCGGTGCGGCGGCACAAGACCGGCGACGCGCTGGAACCCGGATTCACCGACAACATCGAGGGCGCGCTCAGCACCTCCCCGCTGGCCGGGAACAGCAACGCGGGCGTGACCAACCCGGGGGCGAACGTCCCCATCGGCGGCGCGAACGACTCCACCGCCCTCAAGGCGGGCGTGGACACCACCCTCGGCTCGCACGTCAAGGTCGTGCCCGACCGCAGCATGCTCTACGCGATCCCGGTGAGCTGGCTCACGGTGGCGGAGGTGGACCACCGGGTCACCGACAGCCGCCCGATGCAGGCCCTGGGCAAGCCCCGCCGCGGGCCGCGCGCCGCCGAGGCCGAGACCACCGCCCTGGTCTGGCTGCGCGAGGACATCGCCCGCGACCTCGGCCTGCTGGACGACACCACCTTCCCCGAGGAGGCCCGCGACGCGTGGGACGCCCAGGGCAAGGCGGCCGCCGACCTGGCCTTCGCCGAGACGCGCTACTACGACGCCCGCGCCGTGGCCCGCGAGAGCTGGCTCGACCTGAGCCCCGAGGAGCGGGCCGCGCTCGGCGAGGACGGTGCCGCGACGGTGCTGCCCCGGCCGGTCGCCGAGTCCCCGGCCGTCGCCGCCTGGCAGGCCGCCCGCGACGACGTACGCCGCTGGCAGCAGCGCGTCGAGACCGCCGCCACCGACCACCACCGCCTCCACCTGGCCGCCACCCGCCTCACCGCCCACCACCAGGGCACGGGCGCGGTCCCGGTGAAGGACGCGCCACAGGAGTACACCGAGCCCGACTGGCGCTCCGAGGCGCCCGAGCCCTACCAGGTCACCGAGGCCACCGGAACCGCGCCCCGCACCCTGACCTCGCCGGACGGCGCCACGGTGCACGAGGTACACGAAGTCCCGCACGACGGGGCCTCGTTCTTCCACGCGCTCCTGGCGACGGCACAGGACCGGGGCAGGCTGCCGTACCTGCTCGACAGCGACCTGCGGGACCGGTTCACGGCCGATCCCGCCAACCCGGACGTCACCGCCGAGGCCGTCGACGCCGCACGCCACCGGCTCGCCTGGGCACTGGCCGAGGACGCCAACAGCGACCTGCTCGACGGGCTGGCCCTCGACGCGGCGGACACCTTCACCCAGGAGGAACTGGACGCGGCGGGCATCGAGCTCAGCGCCGCCCAGCAGACCGAGTTCGACGCGCTGGGCCGTCTCCCGCAGACGTTCTGGCCGAGCCCGCGGCAGCGGGTGGCGCTGGCCACGGCGGCCCTCGCGCGCCCGTTCGCCGCCGAGCCCGTGGCGACGACGCCGGACCCCGGAACCCCGCCGCCGCCCGAGCGGCGGGCGGGCGACCACGGCGGCGCGGACCTGCTGCCCGCGCTCGCCGCCCGGGTCCTCGGCGTCCCGGTGACCGTGGTGACGGGGGAGGGGCGGCAGCAGACGTTCCTCCCGCACGGGGCCGACCCGGCGACGGCCGACTTGTCGGCCGGTCCGGTGCTGTTCGCCTCCGACGACTTCTTCTCCGCCGCCCTGGCACCCGGCGCGGCGCCCCCGGTCACGACCGCGCTGCCGACGGCGGAGACGACCACGGGGTCGACCACGGCGACGGGTTCGACGCCCGCGCCCTCCGGTACGAGCCGGGCCCCGGGTACGACCGGCACCTCGGCCGCCGACGCCGAACCGCCCGCCCACCGCACCCACACCACCCCGCCCTGGCTGGCGCCCGCCGACGCCACCGGCCCCCGCTACCGGCTCGACCGCCACGGGATCCTCACCGGCCCGGACGGTGCCACCTACCGCCAGGGAACCCCCACCGGCCGGGGCAACGGCTTCTTCGGCGCGCTCTCGACCGCCCTGGAGCAGGTCGCGAGGCAGCCCGGCCTCGACCGGCGCGAGGAACGTCGGCTGATCCGGCGGGCCGGGGAGTCGCCGGCCGCCCTGATGCGGCTGAACGGGCTGCCCGGCACCCGCGAGGAACGCGGGACGCTCTTCACCCCGCCGCCGATGGTCGTCCGGCCCGGTCTGCCCGCACCTGGACCGCAGGCGGTCGACAGCCACCTGCGCCGCCACCTGGCCACCGCCCCCTGGGGGCCGGACGCCGACCGCGTCCTCGCCCGGTGGGCCGCCTCCGCCACCGGCACCGCCGTCACTCTGATCGAGGAGAACGGCACCGCGCACACCTACCCGGGCCCGCCCGCCGCCGGAGAACCGCACATCCGGCTCCGCCGCCGCGGCGGCGACTTCGTCCCGCTCACCGAGCTGACCCCGGCGCCCGCCCCGGCCCGGTCCGAAGGCACCCCGCTACCCCCGCCGCCCGCCCAGGACACCGCCGCACCCGCTCCCGGGCGGTCGAGCACGTTGCCGACCCCGGCGACGGCCGCCGCCGTCTCCCCGCCGACCGGCGCGCTCGCCGACCTGGCGGCACTGCTGCCCGGGATGACGGCCGGTGACCGGGCGAGGGAGCTGGCGCTGCTGTCCTCCGCCGACCGGGAGCGGCTGGCCGCCGACCCCGCCCTGGTCGCGGCGTTGCGCTCGACCCTCACCGATGGCGAACTCGCCGAGACAGCGGCCCAGTTGCTCGTGCACGTGGCGTCCGGCGTGGATCAGCCGGTGTCCGCCGGACACGCGGCTCGGGAACGGATCGCGGCCATGCTGCGCGACCCCGCGGTGGCGATCCGCCTGCTGGAGCGGGGAGCCCGGGTGCTGGTGGTGCCGAAGAACGAGGCCCTGACGACGCTCAGCCCGTTCCGCGGCCTCGCCGGAGTCCAACTCTCCGCGACGGACCGGCGTACCTGGGACACCGTGCGCGGTGTCGGCCAGTTGAACACGGGCGTCACCGAGGAGAACCTTCTCGGGGAGGCCTCCGGCGTGGCGGGTGCGCCGAGCTACGTGGACGGATACTCCACCACCACCCATGAGTTCGCGCACGCCATCCACCTCTACGGCCTCAGCGACTCCGACCGGCGGGCCATCACGGCCGCCTACCGCGCGAAGCTCAACCCGCCCACCGGGCAGGACCCCGCCTATGTGGACTGGCCGGACGGCCCCCGCCGCAGTGCGGTCGACGACCGTCCGGCCGACAACTACGGCTCCACCGACGAGTTCGAGTACTTCGCCCAGGCCGTCAACGCCTACCTCTCGACCAACGCCGGCCATGATCCGTACACCGGCCAGCCGCGCAACAACGGCGCGGAATGGGTACGTGCCAACGAACCCGACCTGCTGCCCCTGCTGGAGCGGCTGTTCGGCACCACTCCCGAGCAGGACGGCCCCGGACCCGCCAATCCCGTCGAGGCCACCCGCGCCGAGAACGAGGTGTACGAAGGGTTCCGCGCCCTGTGGGACCAGGCGGAAGGCCTCCACCTGGCGCAGCCGCACCCCCCTGCCCCCGCACTCCCCGCTCCGCCCGCCGCCGGCTCGGCGGAGCCGGCCGCGGACGGCGACGTGCACACCGCTCTGCCCCCGCCGCCCGACCGCCGCAGCGGCTGGGCCGAGCCCCCGGAAGGGCTGATCGAGTCGCTGGACCGGTTGCGCGCCGGAGACGCGGAGGCAGAGGCCCTGTCGCGCTTCCGCTTCACGGACACCCACGACGGCGACTCCGCGAGCGCGGAGAGCGACGCGGACACGGCGCCGCACGGCTGGGGGGACCTGCTGTTCGGATCAGCCGCCAGGCACGACTACTCGACCGACGTGATGATCGAAGCCGCTCGGTCGCTGGAAGAGCTGTCCCGCCGGGACGCCGGTCGCGCCTCGGTGGCGACCGGCGTCCTCGACGGCCTGCACGGCCTGGCCCGGCGCGTGCTGAACCTCGGCCCCGGCACTCCGGTCGGCCCGCGCGATCTGCTGCTCCTGGGATCACTGGCGCTCAGCGCCTCGCCCGACGAACTGGCCGACGAGGACCTGCTCGCCGAATACCTGACGCGCCAGGACATCGCCCTGGGCGAGGGAAGCCGGTTCAGGTCCGAACGGGTCGCCGGACGGAACTGGGCCGCTGTCGGCGCACCGACGCCGCCCCTCGACTCCTACGCCGCACAGGACGGGGACGGGCTCCAGGTCATCTGGCCCGCCCCCTGGCCGGACGCGTACGTGGTGCTGGCCCAGTCCTCCGGTGACACCCTGCATCTGCACACCCCGGACGGCACGCTGCGCGTGGAGGAGCCCGGGGAACTGGCCAGGCTGGTGGCCCGCGATCCCGCCAGGCCCGAGGGTGCGGACGTGGTGCTGGCCCTGTCCCACGAGGAGATCGAGTCGGTCGCCCGCTTCGTGGCGGATCTCACCGGCTCCCGCGTCTGGTATCCGAATCTCGCCGACTCCGCCGTCCAGGGGGCCGAGCCCGCCGTGCACGTGGTCACCGACTGGCGTGGCGGCCCCGACCGCCTGACCATCGGTCCGGTGCGCGACAGCTCGGCGGAGGCATGGATGTCCCTGCTGCCCGGACAGGATCCGGTCGCGGGCGAACGCGCCCCGGAGAGCCCGGAGACGGCCGACCGCCTGTCGGACGAGGCCGGGAGCGCGACGGCCGTCGAGGCGCGCAGGGCCCGGCCTTTGATCACGCGGAACTACGGGATCGTCGACCAGCGGGGAGAGGGCGTCCTCTTCCGCACCATCGGCGGCAGCCGGCCGCAATGGAGCACTCCGCGAGCCCTGGAGGGCACCGAGGACGCGCCCGAACTCGTGCTGTCGAACCAGCTGTGGGATCTGGCGACGACCGCCGACCTCCCCGCGATCCGGATCTCTGCCGACCGCACGCTCGCCGTACTGAAGGGCGAATACGGGCAGCAGGTCTACGCCACTTCACGAGCGGTCGAGGAGGCCACCGCCAAACTGAAGCGGGCGGGACTGGTCGTCCGGCTCCGGACGGACGACGAGCTGAGCATCATCCTGCCGCTCCCCGGCGGCGGTAGCCGCCGGCTCTTCCAGGTCACCCCCTTCTTCGTCAACCGCGCGGGCGACTCCACCGAGGAGGTCTGCCGTGACTTCGCCGACATGCTGGCGAACGAGAACCGGACCTCGCACCTGATCTTCCGCGCCCCGCACGGCGGGCCCGCGGTCACCGCGCCGGTCAACGCCACCAGCGGGACCGAGGTCACCGGTACCCATCATCTGGCCGAAGGGCTCGCCGAGGCCGCCGACGGCGACGTATCCCTCGACCGGGCGGACCTCAGCTGGGCGGCCTCGCTGGTCCGCCAGGACGACCGGCCCTCCGGCGGCGACGACACCGGTCCCACCCCCGGCGAGGCTTACGGCAGCGCCCTCAATCTGGAGTCGGCCGAGGACCCCCGGCGCGAGAAGCTGACGGTGGCGGCCAGGCGGATCGGCGTCAACGAATACGCGTGGGCCGATGTCGGCGAGGGCTATCTCGTCCAGTCCGTCGCGGCGCCCGGGGAGAACGGCCCGAGTCTGGAGACGAATTACGCCGTGCCGTCGAGCACGCCCGGCTCGTCGTACTTCGGTTACCACTTCATCACCGTGGTCCTCGCCAGCGAGGACGGCACCCACCAGATCTCCCTGGAGAACCACGCGCGGGAGGGCCAGCACGAGCAGCGCTACCGCCGGACCGTCACCGCGAACTACGAGAGCCACTCCGTCGCGGAACTGCGGGAGCTCGCGGAGGATCTGAGTCGGGAGATCGCCCGGCAGACGGCGGACGGCGTCGACGAGCACCTCCGGGAGGTGAAGCGCTTCCACGACCTCACGATCCTCCTGATCCGTGCCAAGGAGGCCCAGGACAAGCGGGACCGGTTTGCCGTCGGCTCCCCGGAACACACCGAGGAGCATGAGAGGTTCACCAACCTCCTGGGGTCGGCCGCCCAGCGGGTGAAGGACATCGAACGGGTCGTCCCCGGCAAGGGGCGCTGGTACACGCGCATGTTCTCCCAGCGGCCCGGAGAGTCGGCGCACGACGTCAACGCCCATCTCCTGGGCGACGAGCGCGCGGCGGAGGCCAATCCCCTCACCGTGAGCGTGCTGCGCGGTCAGCAGCTGCTCCCCGTCCCCGTACTCTTCGATCCCGGCGCGGAGCGCACGCCCGAGGGCTCGGCGTTCGCCATCCGGCACCTCGCCGCAGGAGTGGCCCGCACCGGGTTGTGGAACAGCGCCAACGGCCTCCCCCTGCCCGAGATCACGCTGACCGGCCACCGGCCCGGCCGGCTGACCCGCGACCTCGGAAAGATCCGCGCCCAAGCCCTGGCTGAAACGGTCCACGAGGAGCTGGCGACCGCGCTCGCCCACCTCCAGGACGGGCTGCCGGGGCCGCACCTGAGCGCCGACCTCTTCCCCATCCGGCCGGTGTCGGCGCGTGACCGGGACGGTGCCGCCCCCGACACCGTGCGCGTCACCGTCGACGACCGGCGCGGCGGACCCCGGCGGATCGCCACCCGCGGCCTCCGCGGCGGCTCGCCCGACGACGGTCTCGACCCGGTGGCCGAGCAGTGGCCGATCGGCCGCCCCGTCACCGTGATGCGGCCCCGGTTCGGCGAACAGGCGCCTCCCGGGGCGCTGCCCGCCTCCGAGGCGCCCGCCCCGCCTGCCGCCTCCGGCAAGGGCAAGAGCCCCGAGCCCGGCCCCCGCCGCTGGTTCCCCTACACCCGGGCCGCCGACTCCCGGCCGGAGCCCTTCCGGTACGAGGTCGCCGACACCGGGCACCTGCGCCTGCCCACCGGACAGCAGATCCCGCCGACCGGCTGGACGCGCTTCGGCGACGACTTCGTCCACCCCGTGTCCGGCGCCCTCCTGCGCGGTGACAGCGGCTGGTTGGGCCGTGTCGCCAACATCGACACCGTGGCGCCGGCGCTGTCGGACCTCGACCCGGACGCCGCCCCGTACCGCGTCACGACCGACGGCTCGTCCCTGTACCTGGTGCCCGAGGACGGCGGCGGCACCGCGTTCCGCATCCCGCTGCGCGAGGGACCCGCGCCGCGCGCCCGCGTCGACGACCGGCCGCGCGTCGTGGTGCGGTCCTCCTTCGACGTACGCCGGATCGCCATCGGCGGCGAGACCGTCACCGACCTGGAGATCCGCCTCGCGCTGCGCCCGGGGGACGGGCAGGAGGACTCCGAGACCGTGCTGGCGCGGGTGCGCGAGGGAGTGGAGGAGTTCTACAACCGCCCGGAGCACCGCCTCCCCAACGGCGACCGGGTGCACATCACCCTCACCCCCGTCGCGCCGGACGCCTCCCCGCACCTGACCGTGGACCTCGTCGGCCGGGACCGGCCCATGAACCAGCGGGCGTGGTGGGCGGACGCCGAACCGGTGGAATTCGCCCATGAGCTGGCCCATCAGCTCTTTCTGCGCGACGAGACCCGCGGGGCCGACAACCCCGCCCGCCTGCACGCCCCCGGCAGCCTCCTCGGCCCGTTCCGCGAGCAGGCCCTCGCCGGTCTCGACCAGGGCGGACTGAGGGGCCGTCACCTCCAGGTGTGGGCCGCCGTCGTCGGCGACCTCCCGGCGCAAGTCGCTGCGGACGGGACGAGCTGGGATCAGGCATGGGCGGACACCAAGGAGGAGCGCAGGGAACGCGTGTGGGCTGACCCGGTGTCGCTGCCCGCGCCCTCCCCGCAGACGGAACCGGACGGCTCCGTGCCGCCACCGCTGCCCCCCGGAACGGCCCCGGCGGCATCCGATGCCGACGAAGGCGGCGCGGACTCGGACGCGAGTACGGACTCCGAGGACGACGAGAGCGCCGAAACTCCGGTCTGGACCTGGCCGGACTGGCTCGCGCCCGTATTCGGACCGCAGTGGAGCCGGGCCCCGAGGGCCCGGCTCCAGGAGACCTCCCAGGCCCTGTTCGCGCTGGCAGAGGAGACCGCCGCCGGCCGCAGCCTGCGGGACGGTCTCGCCGACCTCACACGCCAGGTCCTGCACATGCCGCGCGACGCCCGGGTGACCGCCCAGGACGTACTGGACCTGGGATCGCTGGCGTTGGAGGCGTCCTCCGACGATCTCGCGAGCGCCGAGGACCTCGGGATCTACTTCGTCGACCGCCAGATCGAGTTCCGCGGTGGCGCCCTGGCCGACGACACCCTGCTGCGCACCGCCGCGGGGGAGCCGACCGGACGCGACCTCACGGACGCCGACGAGCCGACGCCGGCCCTGGACGCGACCTTCACCGAACGGTCCGGACAGCTCACGCGGCAGCAGGCGCCCTGGCGCAACCCGTACCTCGTCGTCGCCGAGCAGGCCCAGGGGGGCGGCATCGAGATCGTCACGCCCACGCGCACCTTCGTGGTGCGCGGCGCGGACGAGATGGCCCGGATCATCTCCTACGACTCCCGCCGCCCGCGCGGCGCGGACATCGTCCTCGCGCTCCCCGCCGCGTACGCCCCCATGGTGGCCGACCTGGTCGCCGGGACGACGGCCCGGCCCGTCTGGTACCCGCAGGGCCCCGTCGAGATCGCCACGGACCCGCAGACCCAGGTCCGCTACCTGGTTCTGCACCAGCCGGACGGCGACCCGGACGCGGGCTGGACCACGCCCCCGCCACCGCGGGAACCCGGCCTGACCGGCGCGCGCGACCTCAGCAGCGACAGCGAATCCGACAGCGACAGCAGCTCCACCAGCGACGGCGACGCCGAGTTCGACCGGCTCGCCGACGCGGCCCAGTTCGAGCACCGGATCGACGCCCTGCGCCCCCGGCCGCTCATCACCCGCGACTACCAGGTCGTCGACGACAGCGGCACCGGAGTGCTGCTCACCGAGCCCGGCACCCGGACGGTCGAGGAGGTCCGCCCGGCGGCGGGGGCCGAGGGACCCGCCCTGATCCTCCCGAGCCGGCCCCCGGTCACCGTCCCCGCCACCGACCGGCCGCCGCTGCACATCTCCGCTGACCGCACGGTCGCCCTGTTCGCACCCGGGAGCGACACCACCGGCCGGGGGCGGCAGATGTTCGCCACCCGGGGGGCCGTCGAACGCTCCTCGGCGCGCCTGGCCGCCGCCGGCGCCGGGGTGAGCCTGGAGACGGACCCCTCGGTGCACGTGATCCTGAACGGGGAGGACGGCACCCCCGGCGAACCGCTGTACCGGGTGACGCCCCGCTTCCTGACCCCCTCGGGCACCTCCGAGCACGCCTTCACCCGCGACTTCGCCCGGATGGTCGCGGGAACGGACGCCGCGCCCCTCTCGCACCTCGCCTTCCGCACCCCGGACGGCACCGTCGCCACGGCCCCCGCCAACGGACTGCACGGCCGCGAGGTCACCGGCACCCACCACCTGGCCCAGGCGCTCGCGGACACCGCCCGGGGCAGCCACCCCGCCACCGACGTCACCCCGGACTGGGCGGCCCGGCAGGCGGGCCGGGACCCGCGCTTCACCGGGGGAGTCGTCGGCGCGCCCACCCCGGGAGAGGCGTACGGCCAGGCCCAGCGGCACACCCAGGACAACACGCTGCGGGACCCGCTCACCCGGGCCGCCGCGCGTGCCGGGGTCAACGAGTACGCCTGGGCCCAGGTCGGCGAGGGCTATCTGATCCAGTCGGTCAGCACCACCACCGAGGACGGCGGCGCCCAGCTCTTCACCCACAACCACGCCAAGCCCGGCGACCCGGTCGGCCCGCACGCCCCCTACCACTTCGCCCAGGTGGTGCTGGCCAGCGAGGACGGCACCCACCAGATCACCCTGGAGAACGAGACCCACAGCCACACCGAGTTGACCCCGGAGGAGCTCGACGCGGTCGTCGACGACAACCTCGACCGCTACGACGAGGACCAGCTGCTCCAGCTGGCCCGGGAGACCGGCGAGCGCGCCGGTGCCGCCCGGCGCGAGGGCACGGACCCGGCCGCGATCGCCCGGCTGGAGGACTTCGCGCGCGCGGCCCGGGCCCTGGCGGCCGTCCACGAGGCCGAGCACGTCCGCTGGTACTTCGGCGAGGACCGCCCCGAACACGCCCTGGCCCAGCGCGAGGTGGACCTGGCCCGCAGCCGCGCCCGGGACGCCGTCCGGTCCGCCGCGGCCGTCCCGCCCGCCCAGGACCAGTGGTTCCTCCGGGCCTACAGCCAACGCCCCGGAGAGTCGGCCCACGCCGTCAACGCGGCTCTGCTGACGGGGCGTTCGCCCGCCGTGTCCAACCCGCTGACCACGGTCGCCCTGCACGGCCACGCGCTGCGCCCGGACCAGCGGACCGTACGCTTCGCCGAACAGCAGCACACCCTCCCGGACGACGCCGGGGAGCGCCTGGACGCGCTGGCCCTGCACCTGGCCCGCACCGGCCTGTGGAACAGGGCCAACAACCTGCCCCTGCCCGACGTCACCGTCACGGGCCACGGCAACCGCTCCCGCACCAGCGGCCAGAAGCGGGCCGCGGCGGTGGGCAAGGCCCTCGGTGACCGGCTGGTACGGCTGCTGCGGACGTTCCAGGAGGGGACGCCCGGCCCGCACGTCACCCTCTCCGACTTCACCCTCACCGTGGAGGCCCAGCGGGTCCGCCGCGCCACCGACCCGGACCTCGGGCGGGTGGTGAACGTCGGCATCGACGACCACCGCGCCCCGGTCCCCGCCGCGCCCGCCCGCCCTGCCCCCGTGCCGGAGCCGCCCACCGCCGAACCCCTGGCCCTGCCCCGCCCGTCCGGCGACCCCGCGGCGGACGGGCCGCCGCCCTTCGGCACGGACCCGGCCGCCGAGACCTCGCCCGCCCCCCTCTCCCGTACCGGGAGCACCGCCTCCCCGGGCCGCGCCACCCCGCGCGAGGGCCGCCGGTCCCGGACGCCCAGCTCCGACCGGGGAGCGCCGGTGCCCGCCTGGGTGCGATCGCGCATCCGGTACGCCGAGGAGTCCGTCGCCTTCGAACGCCGGCTGGCCGCACACCTCGCCGAACACGAGGCGGTGACCGAGGAGTTCCGGAAGATGGCGCGCGCCGCCTGGGAGCGGGCGCGGCAGCAGTACCCGCGCGCCCTCGCGACCTTCGGCAGCGAGAACCCGAGCATGGCCGGAGCGGTCGGCACCAGCAGGCCGGCCCTCCAGCAGGTGCTGCGGACCGGGAACCTGCGGGAGCTGGTGACCTTCATGTTCCAGGGCATCTCCAGCGACCTGGTGCCGGAGATGCTCGGCGGCCGGGAGGCCCCCGACCCGCAGATCGAGGCGGAGCGGCCGAGCCGCCGCCAGGCCGAGGGACGTTCCGAACTGGAGCGGCTGGCGGAACGGCTGAGGCTGGACGACACCCTCTCCACCGCCGAGAAGCAGGCCGCGCTCGCCCGCGCCACCGCGCAGCACGCGCTCCCCACGGACCCGGACGCCGTGCACCCGCCGCTGAGCCGCGCCGAACGGCCGTTCGCCGTGAACGAGTTCGGGCTGACCTGGATGCCCGCCTCCTCCGTCTACGACCTCGCGATGAACTCCGGCTTCCAGGGGACGTCCGAGGACACGGGCGGCCTCGTCCTGACCGGCACGGCGGGCTCGACCTACCGCTTCCTGGTGCACGCCGCCCGGATGCGCGACCAGTGGGGCCTCGACCTCGACCTCGGTCTGATCCGGGCCGGGATGATCGCCATGTCGCTGTCGGCGGGCCACCACTCCTTCCACGAGGTGATGCGCGGAGCCCAACTGGCCCTGGACACCGTGCCCGGCCACGACCCGGCCCTCGACTACCGGGACAACTGGGGCCGGTACTGGAACATCCACCCCCTCAGCGAGCAGGAACTGCGCGACCACGTCGCCCGCGACGGGCGGTTCCCCGACGAACACGCCCAGGACGTGCTCACCGAGCCCCAGAACACCACCCGCACCACTCCCGGCGGCAGCACGAACACGCCCCGGCCCGCCGCACAGTCCCCCGGCCACCGCGACACGCCGAGCCCGTCCGACTCCCCGGACACCGACCGGTCCGCCGCCCCGGCCACGACGGCCCGCGAAACGGGAAGCCCGGCGGACCCGCTCGGCGCGGACCGCCGATCCGACCCGGTCGACGACCCCGGTCCCGACGCCCCGCCCCCCGCGGTGCCCCGGGACGCCGTACTCAACCGGTGGCTCGCCGGCCGGATCACCGAGGCCGACCTGCCGCCGATCCCCGACACACCGGGCCCCGAGGAGACCGTGAGCCTCGGCGAGTTGAGCGAAGCGGGCATCACCCCCACCCAGGGACAGCGCACCGAGGCGATGCTGCGCGGCGACAACCGGCTGCCCGCCGCCGACCTCACCCCGCTCGACCGCACCCGGGTCCTGCTCAACCGCCCCGGCCCCTCGACACCTTCCCTCGACGCGGTGGCCGCCGCAGCGGCGCGACGGCTGTGGGCCCAGGCCCGCGCCGACGTCACCACCGCCGCCCCGGAGCGCACCGACGACGAACAGACCGCCCGCGCCTGGGCCTCGGCCGTCGGCCTCGTGCTGCCCCACCAGCCGCACCCGGTGCTCGCCGACGCCCGGTACGCCACCGACGGCCACCGGGACGCGGTACGCCGGGTCGCCACGCTCCTCCTCACCGCGGACTCCGGCCCCGCGGAAGCCGCCCGCTCCGCCACGGAGCTCGCCGACACCCTGCGCGCCGGGCTCGGACTGCCGCCGCGCCCTGCCGCGGCCACCCCGGTCCCGGCGACCCCGGAACACGCCGACGGGCCGCCCCCCGGCCGCCAGTCGGAGCCCGGCGGAGGTCTTCCCGACCTGGACATGCCGGACGCCGACGCCTCGATCCTCGACGGCGTCGACCTCGACGCGCTGGACGGCATGGACTTCAGCGCCCTGGACACCATCGACTTCGACGCCCTCGGCGACCTGGAGGAGTTCGACTTCTCCGCCCTCGACGCGGGGCTGCCCGACGAGAACCCGGGCGACCAGGAGATGACCGACGCGGACCCGGCCCCGCCGACCCCCGTCGCCGTGGACACCGGAACCGGAGCACCGGTGTACGCGGCGCCCACCGGCAGCCCCGCCCGCCCGCTCACCAGCCTGCCGCCGCTCAGCCTCGTCCCGTTCGCCCCCGGGCACACCACCCCCGGCGACGCAGCCGAACGCGAACTGGAGCGGCTGGCCCACAAGGTGGCATCGGCCGCGCTGCGCAACCGCCGCAACCGGGTACCGCTGCCGCGCGTCGACATCGCCGGGTACGGCGCCGACGCACGCGGCGCGGGCACCGCCCGCGACCGCGACGACGCCGCCCGGCAACGCGGCGACCAGCGGGCGCAGGCCGTGCGCGAGCTGTTCGTCGCGAAACTGACCCACGCGCTCGCCACCCTCCAGGCCCACCTGCCCGCCGGGCGGCCGCCCGTGCGGGCCGGGGACATCACCGTCACCGCCCGGGGCCGCATCCGGGTCCCGGCGCAGGGCGTCACCGTCGGCCCCGACCGGCGGATCAGCCACCCGGACCTCGGCCACCAGGCGACCATCGCCGTCGCCTCGCCCGGACACGCGGCCGCCGTGGAGACCCTGGACGCCCTGCGCCGGACGGACCGCAGGCCCGCCTCCGCCACCCTGCGCCGGGGACCGCTCGACGTGGACGCGGTGCTGCGCCGGGTGCTCCACCTGTCCCCGGCGGTGCTCGTCGACCCCGAGATGCGCCGGGACCTCTACACCCTGACCGAGCGGGCCCGCACCGCGGGCCGCGCCACCAGCCTCGCCGCCCTCACCGCCTTCCACCTGGAGGAACAGGGCGTCCTGGCCCCCGACCGCGCCCGGCACCTCGCCGAACAGGGCAACCGGGTGCCGGGACTCAACTGGACCGGCCCCGACGTCGTGGACGCCACCACCTTCTTCGTGGACCGGGTCGACGCCGGACAGCCCGGCGCCCAGGGCCCGTCCGACCTGGCGCCCTGGATGTTCGACACGGTCTACCCGGTGCTGGCCGACGGCAGCCACGACCGGGTGGACGCCCTGCTGCCGGACGGCAGCACCTGGCAGCTGGACGAGGCGGAGTTCGCCGAGCTGGTCGCGGCCGACCTGGCCCGCAACCCGCTGCCCCAAGACGCCGCGATCGTGCTGGCGGTACCGATGTCGGGCGACCGCTACCTCGACCTGCCGCGCGCCCTCGCCGACCGGACCGGCCGCACCGTGTGGACCCACAGCGGCATCGCCCAGCGCCACCCCGATGCGGCCTCGCCGAACGCCATCGCCGTCCTGCACCGCGACGGGCTGCCCGACGGGTCATGGCTCCCGCAGCGCCCCGGGCTCGCCCCGGAGCACGACGGCCCCGACTGGCACCGGGACGTGCTGACCCAGCCCATCGTCAGCTCCACCACCGGACGCCAGATCGGCCGGACCCTGCACGCCCCCGCCGAACTGGTCGGCTCCCGCGAGACCTTCGCCGACCTCGACCAGATGAAGGTGTACGTCCACTACAACGTGGCCACCGGCACCTACAGCGCCAAGCTGCCCATGACGGACCCGGGCCCGAAGGACAAGGCGTACTTCCTCGCCGGGCACGGGATCCCCGGACGACTGGACCTGCCGCTCGTCGCGGGCGGCTCCCGCTCCGCCGACCGGAAGGAGGCGGGGGAGTGGCTGCGCAGGCGCAAGAGCCTCTCCACGCTGCCCAAGGACCACTGGGTCGACCTGGTCGTCTGCTACTCGGCAGCCCCGACCGACGACACCCTCCAGGACATGTCCCAGGTCGGCGACTCCTTCCCGGTGCCGTTCGCCGCCGACCCGCTCGCCGACGACGCGCTGTCCCTGGGCCAGCACCTGGCGAACGTCACCGGCCGCACGGTGCGCACCTCCTACTCCCTCCAGGGAACGGGCCGCTACCAGGACGAGTCGCTGCGCGTGCTCTTCACCGACCCGCGGGGACGCCGCTGGTGGTGGGAGACCGCCCGTCCCGAGCCCGACGAGGCGGAGCTGGACCGGCTGGCCGGCCTGGCCGGTTTCGAAGGCGCGCCCACCCCCGCCGTCCGGTCCGAACTGCTGCGCCTGGTACGGGCCCTGAAGCTCGTCGTGGGCCCGGACGTCCAGGACGCCGACGACTTCCCGGCTCTGCTGCGCGGCGCCGCCGCCGTCGTCAACATGTGGTTCGCCGACCCCGCCCTCCAGCCCACCGGCCCCTTCTCGCCGGACCTGCTGCGCCGCGTGATCGCCGCCCACCCGCTCGCCGCCTCCGGGGTGGACCGGAGGACCACCGCCGCGGTGCTCGCCGACGCCGCCCGCGCCTGGAGCGGCACGAAGACCCCGGTCAGCGGGTTCGTGAACCTGCCGGTGCCGCTCTCGGCCGCCGCGTGGCTCGCCGACACCGCGGCCGTGGACGCGGCGGCGGTCACCGCGCTCGGCCTCTCCGGCCCCGACGCCGCCGCCCCCCACCGGCCCCGAATGTTCTGGGCGCGGGTCCGGGCCGAGGAGACGCTGGCCGGACCGGACGGGGACGCGCTCACCACCCGCGCCCTGCGGCTGGACCCCGCCGTCGACATCGACGACACCCTGCGCGACCGCGCCCGCACCCTCCTCACCCGGGGCTTCGCGGCGGGCCGCGACATGACCGACCCCGATGTCGCCGGGGCCTACGCCCTGGAGGCGGAAGGCGCCTTCACCACCACCGGCGTGATGGTCGACCTGTCCGGTGACGCAGGCGGCGGCCGCGACTGGCTCGACCGCTCGTCCTTCCTCCCCGAACTGGAGCGGTTCCGGCTGCGGACCGGGACGACGGACACCGAGCTGACCGCGCCCTGGGCGGGCCAGGACGCCGACGGCAAGAACCGGCCCACCCCTTACATCGTCCGCGCCTCGGTCAACCCCGACGACGGCGACGTCCTGGACGTCGACCTCGGCGGAACCCCGCACCGCGTCACGCCCGCCGAATTCGCCGAACTGCTGGCCGCCGACCCGGTGCTGCGGCGCAAGGCGCTCACCACTCCGGTCCTGCTGGCCCTGGAGGGTACGGACGGACCGGCCGCCGCCGTCGCCGAGGCCGCCGCCCAGCGGCTCGGGCGCAGCGTGTGGTGGAGCCCCTTCCCGGTGACGCTGGCCACCCCGGACGGGGGAGGCATCCAGATGCCGACCCTGCTGGACTCCCTGCCCCGGCTGGTCAGCCCGACGGCCGCCGACTGGCAGGAGGCCCGCCCCGCCGCCCCGGCCCGCGACGAGGAGGGCACGCGCCCCGTCGCCCCGCCGATCCCCGCGACTCTCGGGAACACCCCGACGGCACCGGCCTCCCAGGTGTCGGCGACCCCGGAGACGGCGAAGCCGTCGGAGACCCCCCGGGCCGGGACCTCCCGGGCCCCCGAAGCCGTACGGCCGCCGGAGCCCGCCCCCGTACCGGACCAGGCCCCCGCCGCCGAGCAGCCCGCCACCGAGCAGCCTGCCGCGGAGGAGACCGTCCCCGCGCCGGAGTCCGGGCGGAGCCGTACGCGAGGAGCGGCGCGCTCCTCGGCCGGAGACGCGATGGAGGGCGTCGAGTTCACCTCGGCCCCGCAGCCCGCCGCCCCGGTGCCCACTGCCCCGATCGTCACCGCCCCGGCCCCCGAAGCGCCGGTCCGGCCGCTGCCGCCGCTGCCCGGCCGGACCCTCGTCGCGTACGGACGGGACGAGACGACCCCGTCCGCGCAGGGCGAGCAGACCCTCGCCCGGCTCGCCGCCCAGGCCGCCGCCACCGGACTGCGCAACTGGCGTGCGGGCGCCACCCCGCCCCGCGTGGACATCACGGGTTACGGCGCCGACGCCCAGCTCGCCGGCGGAGCCTCGGGCCCGCCCGCGATGCGGCGGGCCACCTCCGCGCGCACCCGCTTCGTCCGGATGCTGACGCGGGAACTCGAACGGCTCCAGCGCGGTGTCCCCGACGGCGAACCCCGGCTGACCGCCAAGGACTACCGGATCGCTGTGAAGGCCCTGGCGAAGGTCCCCGCCGACTGGGTCGCCTCCGGCGGTCTCCAGCAGGTCACCCGCGCCCAGCTGGGCCGCCAGGCCACCGTCGGCCTCACCGAGAACCCCGACGCGCGGGCGGTCCAGAAGCTGGACACCCTGCGCCGCCGGGACCGCGCCCTGCGCGACCGTCCCTTCGACGTGGACGCCATCGCGCGCCGCGTGCTGCACCTGGACCAGGACACCGCCGTCGACCAAGACGACAGGGCCGAACTGTTCGCCCTGGTCGCCCGTGCCACGGCGGCAGGCCGGGCGACCGGCGTGGCCGCGCTGGCGGCGTTCCACCTCGTCGAACTGGGAGTCACCGCGCCGGACCGCGACCACCACTTCACCGTGGGAGGACAGCGCACGCCCGGACTGAACTGGAGCGACGAGGACGCCGTCGAGATCGACCCCACCCGCGGCCACGTCCTGCCGCTGACCGCGAACCGGATGACGGTGCCCACCGTCCCCGTCCCGTGGGCGAACGGGCCCGTCCCCTACCTGGTGGCCGCACGCGGCGGGCAGGACCGGGTGGAGGCGGTGCTGCCGGACGACACGACACGCGAGCTGGCCATGGACGAGTTCGTGGAGCTGGTCGCCGCGGACGTGGCCCGCCAGGCGCTGCCCCCGGGCACCCCCATCGTGCTGGCCGTGCCGTTCGCCGGGGACGGCACCCTGGAGGCCCTGCGGGTGCTCGCCGACCGCACCGGACTGACGGTCTGGGCCCGCAGCGGCGACGTCGTCCTGTCACCCGTCTCCGGCCGGACCGCCACCGTCAACGTCGTCCGCCGCCCCGGCCTCCGCCAGCCCTTCGGGGACTGGGTCCCGACCGTTCCCGGCCTGGCGCCCGACCCGGACGGCGACATACCGGACTGGCACCGCGACGTGGTCAGCCGCCCCATCATCAGCGCCCGGACCGGCCGCCAGATCGGACGCGCCTCCCACCACCCGGCCGAGTTCGCCCGGGACTTCGAGGCGGACGACCGGCACCTGGACCGCATGACGGCCTACGTCCACCACTACCCGGCCACCGACCAGGACTCGGCGGAGTTCGACCTGCCCCGCCCGGGCCCCGAGGACCGGGCCTACCGGCTGGACATGCACGGCTCCCCGGGCCGCCTGGTGTTCGCCCTGCGTGACGGCTCCACCCGCAGCGTCGACGAGCGGGAGGCGGGCCCCTGGCTGCGCCGCCGCAAGAGCCTGACGACCCTGCCGAAGGACCACTGGGTCGACCTGGTCGTCTGCTGGAGCGGCTCCCCCAGGGGCAGCGCGCTGCCCGCGACGGGGCACGGCACCGACGCGTACCCCGGCCCGTTCGTCCCCGACCCGCTGCGCACGGTCTCCATGGCGCAGCACGTGGCCAACGAGACCGGACGCTGGGTCCGCCTCGCCCACAGCTCCCAGAGCACCGGGGAAAGCGGCGGCCGCTACCGCCGGACCCTGTTCGCCGACGCCCAGGGACGGCAGCGGGCCTGGGGCCTGGCCCGCCCCGAACCGGACGACGACGAGCTGGACGAGCTGGCCGTGACCGCGGGGGTGAGCCCCGGTGACGGCGAGGTGTCGCAGGAGATGCGCGACGCCACCCTCCGCCTGGTGCGGGCGCTGCGTACCTCCTTCGGCCCGTACGCCGACGACGAACCGGACTTCGACGACCTGCTGCGCGGAGTGGCCGCGCTGGACCACATGTGGCGCGGCGACCCCGAGCTGGAGGAGGCGGGCCCCTTCACCCTGGACCTGCTCCAGCGCGTCGTCGCCGCCCACCCGGCGGCCGCCTCCGGCACGACCCGGCAGACCACCCGCGCGGTGCTCGCCGCCGCCGCGCGGCACTGGGCACAGGACCCCGACAGCGGACTTGAGGGCTTCGTCTCCCTGCCCGACATCAGGATCGCCGCCGACTGGCTCCAGGAAGGCGGCGTCGAGGAGGAGGCCGCCGCCGTCCTGCGCCTGGACGCCGACCGGATCGGCGAGGCCGAGATGTCGCGGATGTTCTGGTCCCGGGTCAAGGCGGAGGAGACGCTCTCCCGGCACGAGGCGGACCCCGACCGGTTCATCGCCCGGCTGCTCCACCTGCCCGCCGACGAGCGGTCGCCGCTGGGGGAGGACCGGCGGGACGAGGCGCTGGACGTGCTCACCCGGGCCTTCGCGGTCGGCCGCGACGCCTCGGACCTGGACGTCGCGGCGGCGTACAGCCTGGTGGAGCGGGACGCCTACCGCGCGACCATGACGACGCTGAAGCAGGGCTCCGCCGAAGGCACCGGACGGGACTACACCGACAGCCGGCCCCAGGAAGCGGAACTGAACCGGTTCCGCACCCCGGCCGGGGCGCACGACGCACCCTGGGTCCGCGAGACCCGCGGCAAGGACCCCGTCCCCTACCTGGTGCAGGTCGCCGCGGACCCGGACGACCCGGATCTGCTGCGGGTGGCGTGGCGGGGCGAGACGTACCGGGTGACGCTCGGCGAGTTCACCGAACTCGTCGCACACGATCCGCTGTTGCTCGGCCGCGGCCTCTCCAAGCCGGTCGTCCTCGCCTTCCCCGGCCCGGCGGCCGACCCCGAGGGCACCGCCGACCGCCTCGCCCAGCGCCTCGGCCGGACCGTGTGGTGGACCGGCTTCCCCGCCGACCTCTCCGCCTCGGACGACTCCGGCGAGCCCGTCCTCACCCTGCACTCCACCGCCGACGGCGACACCCCCGGACCCGCGCCCTGGGAGCGGGCCCGCCCCACGCACCCCGCCACCGCCCAGGACGCCCCGCGCACGCTCCCGGTGCCGCTGCCGCGGACCGCCGGGCACGACGACCGGCAGGAAGAGCCCGACCCCGTCTGGGCGTTCGCGCCGTCCCCGGCCGACCCCGGCACGAACCGGGGCACGGACCCCGCCCCCGCACCCGACCGTGACACGGCCGCCGACTCCGACTCCGAGTTCGACTCGGACACGGACGCGGACACGTCCTCCGAGACGTCGGAGGCCGCCTCGGACAGCCCCTCAATCCCGTCGGACATCACCCCCTTCCTGCTCTCCGACGCCACTCGGCTGACCGATCCCTCGGGCGCGGCCCGGGGCCGCGACTGGACCGGGGCCGGACCGGGGACCGTGGACCTGACGCGGGTACGGCTGCGTCGTCGGCACGGTGACCTGCCGCAGGTCTCCGAACAGACGGCACCCTGGGGGAGCGAGGCCTACGTCATCGCCGCGGAGGGCGGCCAGGAGGAGCTGTTCGCCGCCGGAGCCGAGCTCGACCCGGACCGGCTCGCCGACGTGCTCGCCGACGACCCCGAGCTGGCCCTGCTCCCGCCGGACGTCCCGGTGGTCCTGGCCGCCCCCTACGCGGGTGCGCAGGACGGCCGCCTGGCGCACGCCGTGGCCCGCCGACTGGGCCGCCGGGTCTGGGCCCCCAGCGGCGAGGGCTACCTGGAGAGCCCGTCCGGCGAGCCCGCCGCCGACCACGAGTCCGACGACGCGACCGACGCCACGGGCACGGAGCCGCGCGTACCGACCCTCCTCGACGCCGACCCGAACGCCCCCTACGGCGACTGGGTGCCCTTCGACCCGCCGGCCGAGGGGGCGGAGCCGCCCACCGAGGACCGCGAATGGACCACCGTGGACGGCATCCGCTTCCGCGACAGCGATGTGGAGACCCGCCCGCTGGTCGGCTCGGACCACCGCTTCGAGGGCCGCGAGTCGATGCCGGACGACGGCCGGGGACGGCTGCGGGAGCGCAGGCTGCGCCGCTGGCGCGAGATGCGCGAGCGCACCCACGTGCTCCGTGTCGACGACACCTACCAGGAGGTCGGCTCCGAGGAGGTCGCCCCCGACCCCGAGGCGTCGGTCTACACCTTCCACGCCCACGGGGTGCCCGGCGGCCTCAAGCTGGTCCACCGGGACGGGCGGGTGCTGCTGCTCGGCGCGGAAGACGGCGGACGCTACGTCGGCGGACTGCCCGAGGTGGTCTCCCGCGCGGCCGGGGACGGACTGCACCTCGCCAGCTGCTACGGGGGCGTCGCGGGCGACCCCCTCCGTCAGCAGCCGCTGACCCGCCCCGCCCCGCCCGTCGAGGACCCTTGGGAACAGGTCCCCACCGCTCAGCACGCCGCCAACCACAGCGGCCGCACCACGACCGCCGCCACCGGCCGCACCGGCTACAACGACACCGTCCGCCTGCTCGCCGCGACCCCGGACGGCACCCTCGCCCGGATGGAGACGTTCCACCCCGAACCGGTGCACACCACGGAGCAGGTCGCCGAGGCGGCGGGCCTACGCCCCCTCACCCACCCCTCGGGCGTGGCCGCCTGGGACGGACCGGAGCCCCGCGCGCTGCGCCTGGTCCGTGCGCTGCGCCAGGTCTTCGGCCCCGACGTGGAGGCGGACCGCGACGTGCCCGGCGGCCGCCACGAGCGGCTGCTCCGGGGCATCGGCGCCCTGGAGAACCTGCGCGCCGCCGACCCGGCCCTCGCCCCGCGCACCCCGCTGCGGCGCGAGCTGTGGGACCTGCTCGCCACCCCGCCGGACGGCTCCCCGCCCACCACCGCCGCCTACGAGGCCGTCCTCGACCGCGCCCTGGCCGCACCGGACGACGCCACCCTGACCGAGGTGTGGGACGCCCCCGCGCTGCGCACCGCGCTGGATCGGCTCGACAAGGGCGGTGACGCGGCCGTACGCACCGTACTGGGACGCCCCGCCGAGGCCATCGACCCCGCCGAGGCCATCGGACCGCGCGACCGCGCCCGCGCCCTGTGGGCGATGGCCGGGGCGTCCGCCCACCTGGCGGCCCTTTCCCCCGCGGACCGCGAGGAGTTGGGGCGCACGTCGCTGCACCTGCCGGACTCCGCACCCTGGGACGATGCGGCCGACGCCCGGCTGCACGCCCTGGCCGAGCGGGCGACCGCCGCCGGGCACCGGCCCGGGGACCCGGGGGCGCTGGCCGTCCTCCACCTGGAGACGCTGGGCGCGTTCACCGGCGCGAGCCACCTGACGACGCCGGACGGAAGGCTCCAGGGCCGCAACTGGGGCGCCGCGGCGCTGACGCGCGGACTGGACCCGCTGCGGCTCGCGGAGACCGGCCCTGCCGAGCCCGCGCGGACCTCCGGCCCCGCCGGAACCACGGAGCCCACCGACAGCGCCGACCCCCCGGAGCCGACCGGTCAGGACGCGGACGTGACCAGCAGCCGGTTCGCCCCCTGGGTGGAGAACGGCGACCCCGCGCCCTGGTTCGTCCACGCGGGGACGGACGAGTCCGGCGCGGTCGTCCTGCACCTCCCCGAGGGCACCGTCCACGTCTCCCGCCAGGAGTTCTTCGCGCTGCTGGAGGCCGACCCGGAGCTGACGGCCCTGGGCCGACGACCGCTGGTGCTGGCGGTGTCCGGTCCCGGCGCCGGACCGGACACCGAACTGGAGGAGTTCGCGCTGCGGAACGACCGGACCGTCTGGAGCCACGCCGGACCGTTGCGGGTCACCGAGGGCGAGACGACCGGCCCCGCCACGCTCACCACGCGGACGCACCCGGCGTCCCCCGACCGGGACGCCTCCGAGCCCACCGCCTGGCACCGCACCCGCCCGCGCCTGCCGTTCGTCACGCCCCCGGCCCCGCTCGGGCCGGAAGCGTCCACGGCCGAACCGGCGGAACCCACGCCCGGTCCGGAGGCGTCCACGGCAGGACCGGAGACGTCGACACCCGAACCGGCGGAGCCCGCCGCCTGGATGGCGGACCAGCCCGCCCCCGCGCCGCCCGCCGACGACCCCCTGCCCTACTCGGCGGACGGCGGGTTCGACCAGCGGTTCGCCGAGACGCTGGAAGCCTTCCCGGTGGTCGAGGCCACCGACCGGCACACCGTCTGGGGGTTCGGCCAGGAGGACGCGGAGTTCCACGTCTTCGCGGCGGAGATCCCCTCACTGGGGCTGCGCGGCGAGTACACCGCGGACGGGCCGTCCGCCGGAGGCGTCACCGACATGTCCGGGCGCGTCCACCGCGAGGGGCCCGCCTGGGACTGGTACCTCCCCGGCCGCGGTCTGGTCGCCTCCTCCCGCCTGCTGACGGTGCCCGAGAGGCCGGGCCCGGACGGTCCCCCGCCCGTACCGGTCGGCTGGCCCACCACCGGGCCGGTCAGCCCGAGGCCGCCCGTCGACCCGGCCACCGTCGCGGCCGACCCCGCGGCCCTGGCGGGGGCGGCGCTGCCCGACGCCCTGTGGCGCGACCACGACGGCCCGCTGTACCGCTTCAGCCCGGACGGCCCCGAGCGGGTCTTCAGCGAGGGGCTCAAGCCCTACGGCCCCGAGATGGTGCATCTCATCGACCACGTCTACGGCGGCAGCAGCCTCGTCCCCGACACCGTCTTCGCCAGTGCCACCGCCAACCGGCACTACGTCCGCGACAGCGCACGCGCCAACCCGCTGGGAGCCGACGCGCTGCACCGCCGCTACCGCTGGCGCTACGACGTCGCGGCGCCCGGCGGGATCGACGTCAACGCCACCCTGGGGCTGGCCTCGCCCTTCCCGGACCAGGAGGAAGTCCTCTTCCCGGGCGGTGTGGCACGCCGCTACATCCGCGGCGCCCAGCCGATGGCGTACGGCATCCCGGTCGGACCGTACGTCCCGAACCCGCACTTCGCTCCGCCCGCGCCGACCGAGGACGCGGACTTCGCCGGACCGACGGACCCGGCGGCGGACCCGGTCCTGGAGTCCTTCCCCAGCCTGTCCCTGGACACGGACGGGGAGTCCGAACCGGACGACGACCCGCGCCCGTTGCTGTCGCGGGACGACGATTCGGACGATGACGATCCGCGTCCGCTGCTGTCGCGGGACGACGACTCCGACGATGACGATCCGCGCCCGTTGCTGTCGCGGGACGACGATTCGGACGATGACGATCCGCGTCCGCTGCTGTCCCGGGACGACGACTCCGACGACGACATCCCGCCGAGCGGCCCGGAGCGGCCGGCCGGCCGGACGGACACGCCGACCCCGGCCGGGCACCGGCAGCCCGCCGCATCCGGCACCGACGCGTCCGCGGAGCCCGACGACGCGGTCGAGAGCCGGCCCGCGCCCGCCTGGGCCCTGGCCCGCGTCCGCTACGCGCAGGAAGCGCTGTACTTCGAACAGCGGCTGGCAGCCCACCTGGGGGAGAACCCCCAGATCAACCAGGAGTTCGCCAAGGTGGTCCGGGCGTTCTGGGCGATCGCGCTGCACAACGGAGTCGACTACCGGCTGTTCGGCCATGACAGCGGTGTGAACGGCGGCGCGGTCGGCACGGGGTACGACACCCTCGTACGGGTGGTGGAGTCGGGCAACCTCCGCGAACGGGTCACGTTCCTGTTCAACGGCGTCGCCACCAACCTCGTGCCCTACCTGATGGGCGGCGTCGAACCGCAGCACCCGGTGATCGGGATCGAGCGCCGCGACCGGCACCCCAGCGAGCAGCTGAAGCGGTACGAGCGTGAAGTGGACGAACTCAAGGAGGCGGAGCTCGACCCCGAGGACGAGGCCCAGGAGATGGAGGAGCTGGAGGCGCTGCTCCGCACGCCGCTGCGGCCGCACGAGGTGTGGCCCGCGCTCAGTCCCGCCGAACGCCGACTCGCGGTGCGCGACGGTGTGCTGCTCTGGTCGCCCGCGGGTCAGATGCACACGCTGCCGATGGCCGCCGACTTCCAGGCCCGCTCCGAGGACTCCGGCGGACTCGTGCTGACGGGCACGTCCGGCAGCGCCTACCGCATCATCACCCACGTGGCCAGGCTGAACCGGCTCGCCGGGGTGCCCGTGGACCTGGGCCTGATCCGCTCCGGGCTGGTGAGCATCCTGGTCGGCGTCGGTCACCACAGCTTCCACGAGGTGATGACCGGGGCGCAGCACGCCCTGGACGAGATCGACCCCGCGGCGACCACGGTCTACAGCAACAACTGGGGCCGCTACTGGGACGTTCTCCCGCTGACCGAGGAGGAGCTCCGGACTTACGTCGCCCGCGAGGGGCGGTTCCCCGACGAGCACGCCAGACTGCTGCTGGCCGCGCTCCAGGAGCAGGAGCGGCAGCAGGGGCGCCGCGCGGACACCGATCGCGCAGCTGAGGGAGAGCGATGAGAGCAGAAGGACCCGGCGTGCCCGCGGCCGACGGTGACGACTCCGGGGGACGGCCCGGATCGGCGCCTGGGTCAGCGCCCGGCGCGGTCAGGGCCGGAGCGATCTCGGTCGGGCACCCCGACTTCCCGGTGCCGCCCGGCGACATCGTCACGGCCGGGCGCGAGGCGCCGAACCACTGGCTCTCGGTGACCGACCGGCACTGGCTGGGGGAGAGCGACGACGCGTCGCCGCCGCCCTGGGCGGTCCTGGGCCGCTGGCGCAGCGACGCGCACGGCGAGATCGTGGCGTGGGAGCCCAACCCGGACTACCGGCCGTCACCCGCCGCACGCGGCTGGGCCCCTCCGGTGAGCGACGCCGACGCCGCCGTACAGCTGGCGGCCACCGGCTACGGCCCCGAGGAGGACGTGGCCCTGGCCCTCGCCGAAGCCCCGGCGCTGGCCGTCTGCGTGACCGGTGACGGCGACCCGGCGTGGACACGGCTTCCCGGGGGAGTCCGGGCCCTCCCGGTCTTCCCGGAGTCCCCGCGGGCGGCCGCGGACCGGCTGCCCGCGCATGTCGTGATGACGCTTCCCGAGCTTCTCCAACGGCTGCCGCCCGGCGGGGACGTGGTGTTCCTCAGCGCGTCCGCCCCGGCGTCCCAGCTCGTCCGCGCGGACGAGCTGCGGGCCCGCTGGCGGGAGACGGCAGGCCGCCAGGAGACAGCGGACGGACCGGCTTCGGGCCCCCTCACCGACCGACCGGAACACCGGCATCCGGAATCTGACGATCCCCGGTGAAGGCCCCCAGCGAGCTCCGACGATCCCCGACGAATCCCCAGCGAACAGCGAACAGCGAACAGCGATCAGCGAACGAGGACACGATGACCGACCCCGGCGTGGACACCCCCGCCTCCGCTCTGGACCCCGCACCGCCCGAGGAGTTCGTCCAGGCCGCCCGCCTCGCTCCCGACCACTGGCTCTACCTGACCGACCCCGCCTGGAACGGGGAGGGGGCACCGCCGGACTGGGCGGTGGTCGGCCAGTGGCGCTCCGACGCGGCGGGCGAGATCGTCGCGTGGGAGGACAACGAGGAGTACCGCCCCTCGCCGGAAGCGATGGGGTGGCCCGAACCCGCCGACGACGTGGACCGGGCCGTCCAGCTCGCCACCACCGGCTACGGTCCGGCCGAGGACGTCACCGCCGCCCTGGCCCGCGCCGAGGTCGCGGTCCCGGTCACGGCGAGTGGGGATCCGGTGAGCGCGTCCGCCCCCGACGGTACGGCCGTGGTCCCGGTCTACACCTCTCCCCGCTACCTCCAGGGCCTCGGGCAACTCGCCTCCGTGACCCTCCCGGTGGTGGAGCTGCTCACCCGCATCCCGGCCGACCACAGCCTCTGCCTCAACAGCTCGGGCCCGGTCAGCATGGTGCTGACCACGGACGGCCTGGCGGACGTGTTCGCGCTGGCGGCGGAGCGGGAGGAGGGGCGGGACACCCCGGAAGCGACGGAGGAAGGCGGCCCGCCGAAGTGACGGCCCGGCGCCCGTACGGACGCTGACGGTCGGTCACTCCCTCACCGCCCGGCGCCTCCCCCCACCGGTCCCCGGCAGCGGCCGCGGAGGCCGGGCGCACCGGTCGCGTCCCGGTCGTACCTCAGGCCGCGAGCGGCTTGGCCAGGCTCACCACACCATCGTCCTGGCCGTCGGGCAGCGAGGCGTACCCCTGCCGCTGGTAGAGGGCGATGTTGCGGTGGCTGGCGGCCCCGGTGGACAGCACGACGCGGGCGCAGCCCGCCCCGGCCGCCTCGGCCCGCCCCAGCAGCCAGCGCCCCACGCCCAGGCCCTGCAGGTCGGGGGCGACGGCGAGCCGCCCCACGTGCAGGTCGGTGCCGTCCCGGCGGGTACGCACCATGCCGAGCAGCCGGCCGTCCAGCCACAGCCCGGTCGCGTCCCATTCGGCCAGCCACGCGCCCACGTCGTCCGGGGACTCGTGGAGCGCCGGAATGTCCAGCGTGCCGTTGGCGAGCGCTTCCTCCATCCAGCAGCAGCGCTGCAACACGGTCACCTCGGCCGCGTCGTCCGGACCGAGCTGCCGCGCGTACGAGCCGGGGAGCGGCCCCGCCACGGCTGCCGTGTCCTCGCGCTCCCGCATCGGGGCCAGAGCCCGCGCGACCCGCACCAGTTCCGCCAGGAGACCTTCCGCGGTCTCCGCGTGGCGCGTGCCGGGGTCCACCCGGTCGCCGTGCACCGCGTCCGCGATGCGCAGGGCGACGGTCGACCCCAGGGGCACCAGGCGCAAGGTGGTCACCACCTGCTTGGCGTGCTGGACGGCGCGGGTACCGGCCGAGGTGTGGCCGTAGCTGACGAACCCCACCGGCTTCCAGGCCCACTCCGGGCCCAGGTAGTCCAGGGCGTTCTTGAGGGTGGCGGGCATGCCGTAGTTGTACTCCGGCGTCACGATCACGAATCCGTCCGCGCCGTCGACGATCCGGCTCCAGCGGCGGGTGTGCTCGTGGTGGTGGACGCCGGTCGACGGGTGCTCCTCCTCGTCCAGGAACGGCAGGTCCAGGTCGCCGATGGTCTGGGACACGAGGTCGACGCCGAGCTGCTCGGCGGTCGGCGCGAGCGCGTCGGTCAGCCACTGCCCGATGCCGGGACCGAGTGCGTTGGGGCGGGTGCTGCACACCAGGACAAGAACGCGGAGCTTTTTCGTTGCCATGGAAACGAAATTACCGATAGATTGGTTACATGTCAATAAATGAGGCGGACTCCCCAGCCCACTGGCTCGCACCCGACGAGGAGCGGGCCTGGCGTGCCTACCTGCGCATGGTGACCGCCGTGCAGGACCGCACCGCGCGCGACCTCGCCGCCCAGGGGCTGTCCGAGCCGGACTACGAGGTGCTGAGCACGCTGTCCGAACACCCGGAGGGCACCAGCACGCTCCACGAACAGGCGACCAAGATGACCTGGTCCCGAAGCCGTCTGTCCCGGCACGCCTCTCGTATGGAGGCGCGCGGGCTCATTCGCCGGGCCCCCGATCCCGCCGACGGCCGTGGCTGCCTCCTCGTCCTCACTCCGACGGGCTGGAACACCCTGCGCGAAGCGGCCCCTCTCCACGTCGCGTCCGTACGCCGCCACTTCGTCGACCGCCTCGACCCCGAAGAGCTGGCGACGCTGGACCGGATCGCCCGGAAGCTCGCCGCGGACCGGTAGGCCGCGGACCGGGCGGACCGGTGGTGGTCGGCCGTGGCCGGTGGGACGGTCACCGGCGTGCCGCCGTCGCCACGCGAGATGGTGTGCGCACGTTCGGCTCGCCCGAATCGATCTTTTGCAGGTGCGGGGATACGGTGAATACGGCCTATTTCGGTCATGCGTCAACACCCTTGACGGCTGGTGTTCCGGACACGGAAAGCCACCGTCCCCATGGTGCGATCCGAGGAGGAACGATGACCCATCCCGACCACGAGGCGAGCGGACACGAGGGACCTGCGGACGGCGGAGCGGCCGGTACCCCGGGCGTTCACGACGGGGGAGCTGACGGCGGTGCTGACGGCGGTGCGGAGGGTCCCGCGGACGGTGGGGCGGCCGGTACTCCGGGCGTTCACGACGGGGGAGCGGACGGTGGCGCCGACGGCGGTGCGGAGGGACCTGCGGACGGTGGGGCGGCCGGTACTCCGGGCGTTCACGACGGGGGAGCGGACGGTGGCGCCGACGGCGGTGCGGAAGGTCCTGCGGACGGTGGGGCGGCCGGTACTCCGGGCGTTCACGACGGGGGAGCCGACGGCGGTGCTGACGGAGGAGCCGGCGGATCGGGCAATCGCTCTTGAGCGTCTCCGGTGAAGCGATCCAGGATTCCGGCGTCCTCAGCGGAACCGGAATCCTGGAGTCGCGCCTGACCAGGCTCGGCCGCGAGGCCTTCGCCCGTGACGTGTGGGCGCGTACGGCGGCGCTGACCCGCGGAGCCGACGATTTCTCGGACGTCTTCTCTCCGTCCGCCGTGGACGAGCTGATCTCCCGGCGCGGACTGCGCACGCCCTTCCTGCGAGTCGCCAAGGACGGCGCCACGCTCCCCGAGTCGTCCTTCACCGCCCCTGCCGGAGTGGGAGCCACCGTCTCCGACCAACTCGACGACACCGCGCTGTGGCGTGCCTTCGCCGACGGCGCGACGCTCGTGCTCCAGGCGCTGCACCGTACGTGGGAGCCCGTGGCGGAGCTGGTCTCCGGGCTGAGCGCCGAGCTGGGGCACCCCGTGCAGGCGAACGCCTACGTCACTCCGCCGCAGAACCGCGGGTTCGACGCGCACTACGACGTGCACGACGTCTTCGTCCTCCAGATCCAGGGGACCAAGCGATGGGTGGTCCACGAGCCCGTCCTGCCTGATCCACTGCGCGACCAGCCCTGGACCGATCACCGCGAGGCCGTCGCCGAACGCGCCGAGCACGGCACGCCGCACCTGGACACGATGCTCCGTCCCGGCGACGTCCTCTACCTGCCGCGCGGCTGGCTGCACTCCGCGCGGGCTCAGGGCGAGGTCTCGGTCCATCTGACCCTCGGGGTCCACACCTGGACCCGGTACGCCCTGGCCGAGCAGCTGACCCGGGCCGCCCTCGCGGCGCTGGCGGACGACCCGTCGATGCGCCGCGCACTCCCCCTGAGAACACCCGGCCCGGACTCCGCGAGCGACCTGGAGGGCGCAAGCCGCATCGACGGGCAGAGTCACGTGGACGGGTCGAGCGACGTGCGCGGCGCGAGCGGCCTGGACGGCCCGCGCGCCCTCGACGGTGTGATGGAGGCGGTCCGGGAGCGGCTGCTCGCCGCCGTCGCGGAGGCCGACGCCGCCCCGCGGTTCCAGCGTGCCCAGCGGTCCCAGGGCCGCCCGGCACCGCTGGGGCCGATGGCCCAGCTCACCGCTTTGGACAACCTCGGACCGGCATCGCCCCTACGGCTGCGCGAGGCGCTGGAACCACGGCTGGAGGGGACGCGGCTCATCACGCGCGTGGGCTATCTCGACTTCCCCGCCGCCGACCTCGCCGCCGTCGCCCGGCTGCTCGACGGCCGGGTCCGCACCGCCGCCGACCTCGGGCTGGATCTCGCCGGGCGGCTGCTGCGGGCGGGCGTCCTGGTGCCCGCGGCCCGGTGACTCCAGCGGACCGGTTCCTCTGCGCCGACGCCGCGCGGGCGCGCGACGACGCCTTCGTCGGCACCGCCCCCTACGGCGTGGTGTGGGTTCTCATCGAATACGGGCGCGGCTGGCCCGCCGACGGGTTCGAGGGCCTCGCGCTCGACCCGGACACGAAGGCCCAGGTCCTCGCCGCCGCCAGGGCGAGCCGGGCCCGGATTCTCCTGGTCCGGCGGCACGGACGCCGCCGCCCCGGCAGCGGCGGCCGGTGGGCGGTGCTGCGCCACGACGGCACCGGCACGCCGCGCCAGCAGTGGGGCCGCTGGCACCGCGACCAGGACCTCGCGCAGATCGTGACCGCCCTGGGCTCCTCGGGCGAACCGGGGCTGCCACCGGTCGTCCTCGTCTGCGCCCACGGTGTGCACGACACCTGCTGCGCGGTGCGCGGGCGGCCCGTGGTCGGGGCCCTCAGCACCCGCTGGCCCGACCTGGTGTGGGAGTGCACGCATGTGGGCGGCGACAGATTCGCGGCCAACGTCGTCGTCGTGCCCGACGGCGTCTACTACGGCAACCTGGACGCCCGATCGGCCCTCACCGTCGTCCAGGAGCACCTGGCCGACCGTATCCACGCCGACCACCTGCGGGGTTACACCACCCTCTACCCGCCGCAGCAGACGGCCGTGGCCGCGGTGCTCGGCCGCTTCGGCCCCGCGGGCAGGCACGCCTACGACGTGACCGGAACAGTCCGTCACGAAGGGGGCTGGCGCGTCCGCGTCAGCGGCCGGGCACCGGACCCGAGGGTGTTCGACGTCGAGGTACGGGCCCGGCGCACGCCGCCGCGACGCCTGACCTGCCGGGGACCCGCCGACAGTTCGGCCGTCGTCTACGACGTGACGTCGATCCGCGCGACCTGAGCACCCGGTCCACCCGGCCGCCCCGTTCGTCCGGTCCGGTGCCGCGCGCCCGTACGGTCCGATGCGGCCGGACGGGCCGCGGTCCAGGGCGCTGCCCCCACACCGATGGTGGTGCCAGGCACACCCCGGATCCGGCGGTCCGCCCCAGTGATCTTCGTACCGGTTCCCGAGATCGTTGGGGTGTCGATCCGCAAGGAGAAGGAGCCGCACCATGGACCGGAAGATGTCGTCGAAGCTGCGCGGGGGTCTGCTGACCGTGGCGGCAGGGAGCCTCGTGGGCGTGATGATGACCAACGTCGCGCTGGCGGAGTCGCCGAAGGACACCGCCCCCGCGCCGAAGAAGACCGCCGTCCAGAAGAGCCTGGACTCCCTGGTGACGGAGCAGAAGTTCCCGGCCGCGCTCGCCCAGGTGAACAAGAACGGCCGCTCGGTCTCCCTGGTCGCCGGCTCGTCCCGGCTGGGCAGGCAGGTGCCGGTGCCGCGCGACGGACAGGTCCGGGCCGGAAGCAACACCAAGACCTTCACGGCGGTCGTCGTCCTGCAACTCGTGGCCGAGGGCCGCGTGGCACTCGACGAGCCGGTGGAGACCTATCTGCCCGGCCTGGTGCGGGGCGAGGGCATCGACGGCCGCCGGATCACCGTACGCCAACTGCTCCAGCACACCAGCGGCCTGCCCAACTACACCGAGCACATCGGCCTGGAGGACTTCGAGAAGATCCAGAACACGTTCTTCCACCCGCACGACCTCCTCGACGCCGCCCTGGCCCACCCGGCGGAGTTCGCTCCCGGCACCAAGTGGGGCTACAGCAACACCAACTACCTCCTGGCCGGGCTGCTCATCGAGAAGGTGACCGAGCGCCCGGTCCAGGAGGAGATAACCCGGCGCGTCGTCAAGAAGGCGGGCCTGCGCGACACCTACTGGCCCCAGCCGGGCGACCGCACCATCCGTGAGCCGCACCCGCACGGTTACGCGCTCGCCCGGACGGACGGCGACAAGGTCATCGAGGCGACGCGGATGGACCCGTCGTGGGGCGGCGCGGCCGGACAGATGATCTCGACGCCGAGCGACCTCGCCGCGTTCGCTCGGGCCCTCCTGGACGGCGAATTGCTCCCGGCCCGGGAACTCGCCGAGATGCGCAAGACCGTGGACGCGCCGCTGATGCCCGGGTGGAAGTACGGGCTGGGTGTGTTCAGCATCCCGTTGAGCTGCGGCGGCGTGTACTGGGGGCACGGCGGAGACATCGACGGGTTCGAGACCCGCGGCGGCGCCACCGACGACGGCCGTTCCGTGGGCGTCGCGGTGACAGCGCTCCCGGGCACGTTCGGCGACGCGGAGAAGGCGGCGATGGCGGTCATGGAGAGCACGGACACCGCGTTCTGCTCCTGACCGGCACCCAGGACCTCTGCCCACCGCTCCGTCGTCCGGGCGGGGCAGAGGTCCCCCGCGGCCGTCAGCCCGGAAGGGTCCCGTCGAACGTCAGCTTCTCGACCAGCTTTCCGTCGCGGAAGCAGAACCGGAAGATGGTCGAGGTGTCGTCGACGTCGTCGGAGCCGAAGTTGCGGCACGTCGCCCCTTCGGGGCGCGGCGGGCCCGCGTCGCGGAGGTCCTCGGTGAGGAAGGAGTCCTCGTCCGGCAGCTGATCCTGCACATCCTCCTCCGGGTCCCCCGGGCGTACGCGCTCGTAGACACCCGGCGGGATGGTGGCCTGGTCCACCTCGTCCATGAGCGCGCTCACCCCCCAGATCCCGAGAGCGATCACGCCCACCCCGAGGACGAGAGCGGTTCCGGCGCAGCCCAGGGTCAGTTTTCCCCTGCGGCTCATGAGCGCGGCGAAGTCGCCGCGGGGAGCACCCGGGTCGAGGACGGCTCCGGTCCCGGTCGTCGCCGCCGCCGTCCCAGTCGCCGCCGTCCTCGGCTCTGCGGGGTCGAGGACGGGGGTGCGGGGCGGGGCGGCGTCCGGGGCCTGGGTCTCCGGCCGGGGCTGGGAGTCGCCGGGCGCGGGGCCGTAGGGCAGCATGCCCGCGACGCGGAACCCCCCGTCCGCCGTGGGGCCGGAGTGCAGCATCCCCCCGACGAGCCGGACCCGCTCCGCCATCCCGGTCAGTCCCTGACCGCCGCTGACCGCCGCGGGAGCGGCCGGGTTCCCGCTCTCCGGAGGCCCGTTCGTGACCTCGACGATGAGGGTGTCCGACTCGTACTGGAGGGTCAGGGCGATCGGGGCGCCCGGCGCGTGCTTGTGCGCGTTGGTCAGAGCTTCCTGAGCCACGCGGTAGGCGGCGTGGTCGGCGGCCGGTGCCAACGGCCGTACGGAGCCCGACCGGTGCAGCGTGACCGTGGCGCCCGCGGCCCGGGAGGAGGCGACCAGGTCGTCGACCGACGCCAGGACCCGCGCCTCCCCGGCCTCCCGGAGGATGCCGACCGCCTCGCGCAGCTCCTCCATCGCGGCCACCGAGGCGTCCCGCAGCACACGCAGACCCTCCCGCTGGCGGTCGGTGACATCCGGATCCACCTGGAGCGCGCCCGCGTGCACGGAGATCAGGACGAGCTGGTGGCCGAGGCTGTCGTGCATGTCCTGGGCGATACGGCTCCGCTCCAGCAGGCGCGCCTGCCGGGCCACCAGCGCCTGCTCGCGTACCAGCTGCTGGTTGGTACGCCCCAGCGCCTCCAGCAGCGAACGCCGCTGGGCCCGGTAGCGGGCCGTCAGTCCCGGGACGACGGCCAGGACGATGAACGCCGCCGTGCTGAACGCGCCGGTCACCAGCGGCAGTTCCGCGTCCGCGCGGAACTCCTCGTAGGTGGACAGCCCGATGTAGAGGGCGAGAGCCGTACCGAAGGCGGCCGGCAGACGTCCGGGCCGTGTCACACGCCCCCCGGCCGACCAGCTCGCGCAGACGAGCAGCAACGACGCCATGGGTATGTCTACCGACGCACCGGCGGCGAGGACCAGCACCGTCGCCGGGAAGGCGCGTCTGGTCAGCGAGAGCACGGCCAGGCCCAGGGTGATCAGAACGGTGCGCGCACCGGCCCCGGGCCCCACGGCGTCCAGCAGTCCCTGGCCACCGGCGATGACGACGGCCAGCAGGCTCTCCCCGGCGATCCTGCCGAGGCTCCACCGAGGGGTCCCCGAGAGCCGGTTGCGGAGGGGTCGTGCGATGCGGTCGACCAGCGCTTCGTCCAGTTTCACAGGCTGAAGATAGCCAGCCGCCCCGCGGGACCGCGTCATCCCTGAGCGGGAAGCGCCCGCGACGAAAGTGAACAGAACCGGCCCGGTGCGGCCGTGGAGGGGCGCGTACCGCCACCTTTCGTCGCGCCTGGACGCGACCTTTCGGGGCTGCCTGGCGGGGGGTGCGCTCGAAACGATGGTGCGGCAGGCGGAAGCCGGCCCCGGGCGGGTGGCGGCCGGGCGGCACGCGAGACGCGGACAGAGGGAGACACCCCGTGCGGAGTACGCACCTTCAGGAGACCGACCGGTTCGTCGTGAGCCAGAAGACGACGCTGCTGACCAACGAGTACGTCGTGAGGTCCGCAGACGCGGACGGCACCACCGGCGAGGTCGTCGCGTTCGCCCGGCAGACCCCGCTCGCCCTCGCGGAGGAGGTGACCCTCTACACCGACGAGACCAGGAGGTGGGTCCTGTGCACCTTCGAGGCCGACCAGGCGGCGGACGTGGGCGAGGTCTACACGGTGCGCGACGAGGACGGTCGGCCCATCGGGTCGTTCCACGAGAAGATCCTGACCTCGCTGCTCCGCTCGACCTGGGTCCTGGACCAGCCGGAGCAGGCGCGGCTCACCGGCCGCGAGCGCAACGCGGCGCTGGCGCTGCTGCGCCGGGTCTGGGACTTCCTGCCCGGAACGGACCTCGTGCCGTTCGCCTGGCCCCGTCACTTCGATTTCGCCGCGGGGGAGGAGCGGTGGATGGCGGTCGAGAGGACGTTCGGTCTACGCGACCGCTACCGGGTGAGGATCACGGGCGCGCACCTCGACCGGCGCCTGGCGATAGCCCAGGCGGTCGCACTGGACGCCCTTGCGTGAGCTGGGCGCAACGGCACCTTGGACCGGCCACGACGTCCGCGGCGCGGGACCACTGCGGCTTTGTCCGACCGCGAGCCCGGTGCGGGGCGGGTCAGCCGGCGTCGGGCCGCAGTCCGGCGTCCCGGGCGAGCAGTGCCGCCTGCACCCGGTTGTCGCAGCCGAGCTTGGCCAGGATGCGGCTGACATAGGTCTTCACAGTGGCCTCGCTGGCGTGCAGCCGTCTGCCGGTGTCCGCGTTGGACAGGCCCTCGCCGAGCAGGGCGAGCACGTCCCGTTCCCGTACGGTCAGCTTCGCGATCCGTGAAAGGGCCGCCTCCGCGCGGGCGGTGGCCTCCGGGGCGGAGATGGTGTCGACGACGTGCCGGGTCGCCGTCGGCGAGAGGTAGGCGTTGCCGCCGGCCACCGCGCGGATGGCCCCGATCAGTTCGCCGGGGGCGGAGTCCTTGAGCAGGAACCCGGCGCTGCCGTGCCCGAGCGCCCGCAGGACGTTGTCGCGCTCCCCGAACGTCGTGAGCATCAGCACCCGCACCCCAGGCGCGGACCGGCGCAGTTCGGCGAGAGCGGTCAGCCCGTCCATCAGCGGCATCTGGATGTCCAGCAGCGCGACGTCGACGCCGGTGTCCCGGGCAATCCGCGTCGCCTCCCCGCCGTCGGCGGCCTCCGCGACCACGGAGATGTCGTCGGCCGAGGTGAGGACCGCCCTGATGCCCGCGCGGATGAGCGGTTCGTCGTCGGCGATGAGGACCCGGATCACGCGGTCTCCTGTGCGGTTTCGGTCGGGAGGGTGGACGGCACGGCGTGGTCATCATGCCTTGCTCCGCTCGCACGCGGCGCCGCGCGGTCCCCGGTAGCGCAGCGGGCCCGGAGCGTTCAGCGCCCCGGGCCCGCGGACCTCTTGCCTCCCCGTCCGGCCGGGGGCGTCACCCCGGCCGGGGGGGCGTCAGCAGTACAGGTTGCCGCCCGGGGAGACCCCGAGGATTCCGGTGAACTGCTGGAACTTGGTGACGCGGCTCTGCACCGTCGCCGGGTTGCGGCCGTCGCACTCCAGGGAGCCGTTGATGGAGCGGATGGTGTGGCCGAAGCCATGACCGTTGACGATGGCGTTGTGGCCGGTCATCGAGCCGGGGCCGGTCTGGGTGTTCCAGTACCAGAGCCCGGTCCGCCACGCGACGGCCGCCTCGTTCTGGACGCGCCAGGGGTTGTTGAGCAGGTCGATGCCGAGCGCGTCACCGGCGGCCTTGTAGTTGAAGTTCCAGCTCAGCTGGATCGGGCCGCGCCCGTAGTAGGCGGCCTGCCCGGCCGGGCAGCCGTAGGGCTGGTTCCAGTCGCAGTAGTGCGGGTAGTTGGCCTGGTTCTGCTCGACGATGTGGACGAGCCCGCCGGTCTCGTGGCTGACGTTGGCGAGGAAGGCGGCGGCCTCCCGCTTGCGCACCTCGTCACTGCCGGTCTTCGCGAAGCCGGGGTAGGAGCTGAGCGCCTGGACCAGTCCGCTGTAGGTGTAGAAGGAGTTCCGGCCCGGGAACATCTGGTTGAACTGGGCCTCGCTCACCACGAAGCCGGACGGACTGGGCGGGTTGGTGCCACCGCAGGTGTACGGGTCCCAGTACCAGGTACTGATCGTCGGGCTGTAGCCCGGGTTGCCGTGCTCGGCGATGTAGTAGGCGCCGTTGTAGCGGACGATCTGGCCGGCGTTGTACCAGACGCCCTGCTGCCAGTTGGGGGCGCTGGTACACGCGTCGGCGGCCGCGGCTGTCGCGGACGGGGCCTGGGTGACGGCGAGGCCGGTCGCCACCAGGAACACCGTCAGCAACCCCATGAGTCTCGATCTCAGCTTCTGCACTCGGACACTCCTCTGAGTACAACAGCCCGGTCGTACAGTCGAGTTGACTGGCGACGGGGCTAGGTGGGGGACGTGGCCACATTGAAGCGCCACCCCCGTGCCCCGTCAAGGTCTAGACCAATGTGACCGGTGAGTAGGAACGCGTGAGATGCCCGAGGCCGGATCGGCGTCAGGCACGCGCTTACGGCTGGGTCTCGCGGCGGGGCTCGTTCCGGTGGTCGAAGTAGGCACACGCGAAGATCCCGAGCAGCCCCGCAACCCCCATCGCGACGACGTGGACCACCGTGTGCAGGTCACGGGTGAGGAAACCCACGCACCCCACGACCAGCGCGCCGCCCATCATGACCATCCGGCTGACGAAGTGGTGTTCCGGTGCGCCGGACAGCCCTTCCCGCTCCGAGAAGAGCCCGTTCACCGCGGCCCTGGCCGGGCGTGCGGCGCCCCGGCGCTTCTTCGACCGGTACTCCAGTCCGTAGCCCACCAGCAGATAGAGCGCGAAGATCAGCGCGGCCCACCCCCAGCTGGACGGGTCGTTGTTGTCGCGCCACAGCGAGATGTCCTGTCCTGCGTTCATCTTTGCCCCCCTGGTTGTGGTACGAGCCGTATGCCCCGTGCGCAGCGGCCCATGGGAAGGGATTCGCCGTTCCCCGGAGGCCGGAGGCCGGAGGCCGCTGGTCGCACTGCCGCGCGGCCGCCCTCCGGGGGAGGACGGCCGTCCACCGAGGGACCTAGAGCTGCTGCCGCAGGTGGTCGCGCAGTGTGCGGGCGGCCTCGGCTATGAGGGCGTCGGCGCCCGGCTGTACGCCCGCGGGAACCAGCGACTCGGTGAGCACGGCGATCGCGAAGGACCGGCCGTCGGCGTGCTCCACGACGCCGATCTCGTGCCTCAGGTTCAGCAGCGTCCCGGTCTTGGAGGACCATCTGCTCGCGTCGGAACTGAAGTCCGGGGCGAGCCGGTGGCGCAGCACGTTGTGCGCCATGAGGTCGCGCAGTCGCCCGGCCACCTCCTGCTGGATGCCGGCCGGTCTCCACACGGCCTGGAGGAGGTCGACGAAAGCGCGGGCGCTGCCGGTGTTGGCGAGGGACCCGTCCAGCTGAGGCACGCGGTGACCGCGCCCGTCGGTTCCCGCACCGATGGCCAGAGCGTGGGCCAGGTGCGCCTGGCGGGTGTCGAAGCGCTCCACAGGCGTGTCGAACAGCTCCTCCGTCCTGTGCCGCACCGTGATGCCGTGGACACCGGCCCGCTGGAGCATGTCGGCGACCCGGTCCGGGGGAGTGAGGTCGAACAGCGCGTCGGCGGCCGTCCCGTCGCTCAGACAGGTGCTCAGGTAGATCAGGTCGTCGATCGCGATACGGGAGGGGTGACGGAAGCGGCTCAGGCCGGTCGGGCCCGGCGTGGTCACGCGGCCGGGCGCCACCTCCAGCTGCGTCGCCCCGTCGAGCTCACCGGACCGGACGCGTTCCAGCGTGGCGAGTGCGAGAGGCACCTTGACCAGGGACGCCGACGGCAGGGGAGTGTCCGGTTCGATGCCCAGCTCCTCCCCGGAGTCCAGGTCCCGCACCAGCAGGCACCCGCGCAGGCCGCCGTCGCGGAGCCGGGTACGCACATCGCGCAGCAGCGCCTCGGTGTTCATCCGGTCGTCCCTCCCTCGCCGTCCGCTTCGTCGCCCGTCTCGTCGTCCGCGCCCAGGCAGCGGGCGATGGCACCGCCCAGCCGTGTCTCCATGGGCAGCGCGTCGCCGTCCGCCGCGACCCGTAGCGCGAAGCCCCGACGGAGCGTCATCTCACCCATCGGCCGCCAGTGCAGCGCCAGTTCCCCGGCCTGAGCCCGGGAGCACAGCAGCAGGTCCCCCGAGCAGAGCACCTCGGCCGCGGCCGCCGCCAGGTCGGACGCGACGGCCACCTGCGTCGGCCGCAGCCCGACCGCGTCCCGCAGCCGCGTCAACGGGTCGCGGATGTGCGGCACATCGTCCTCCGGCTGGATCCAGACACGGCGCGCCGGACCCGGCGACGTCCGCCCGAGCCGCAGCGTCTCGACGTATACGCGGCGTACCCCACCGTCCCGCGCCGTGGCGAGTCCGAGCGGCACGGACCAGGACGCCTCGTCCGCCGCCACGGCGACGAGAGAGGCACGCACCTGCTGCGCCTGAAGGAGCTCCTGCCGCCGCGCCGGGTCCGCGGCCCGGAGGTCGAGCCTGATGTCGTGGCCGCGGGCCGCCGCGACCAGGCGGGCACGCGCTGAGGCGGCACAGATCTCGGGAACCGCGAGCCGCCACGGTCTGCGCTTGACGGCCTCGGCCTCGTCCAGCAGCGTGTCGGCGGCCCGGACCAGCCGCCGGGCCGAAGGCAGCACGTCGCGCCCGAAGGGGGTGAGCACCGCCCTCCGCGATGTGCGCTCGAACAACTGCTCGCCGAGGCGTTCCTCCAGCGCGGCGACCCGGCGGCTGGCCACCGACTGGGACATCCCCGCAGCCGCCGCCCCGTCGGTGAAGCTTCCGCACGCACTGACGCTGGTGAACGCCCGACACGCTCCGACCAGATCCACGAAGGCATCCTATGCCGTTTCGGCATGGAAACCCCTACGGGGGTATTGGACCGCATACCCGCAGGCAGGCGAAGGTGGATCCGGCACTCACGACCACGTACCCGGGACGGGGCCGGCCGGCCCCGTCCCCTACGCGCTCCCTCGCGGAGCGTCTGGAGGTTTCGCCCGTGCACCGCATCCGTGTCCGGCGCCGCGTCGCCGCCGCGCTCGCCGCCCTCTCGTTCGTACCGCTGGTCGCCTGCGGTACGAACGACAAGGCCGCCGCGCCTTCCCCGTCCGGCCGATCCGTCGCGGAGACGACGACCACCGCGGAGAAGACGTCCGCCCTGGCCGCGAAGCCCTACACCAAGGAGTTCAAGGAGCTGGAGCGCGCGTTCGACGCCCGGCTGGGCGTGTACGCGATCGACACCGGCACCGGGCGCGAGGTGACCCACAACGACCGGGGCCGGTTCGCCTACAACTCGACGTTCAAGGCCCTCCAGGCCGCCGTCGTGCTGAGCACCTACTCCGTGGACGGGCTCGACCGACGGGTCAGGTACTCGGAGAAGGATCTCGTCGCCAACTCACCGGTGACCGAGCGGCACGTCGCCACCGGAATGACGCTCGGCGAACTCTGCGACGCGTCCGTGCGCTACAGCGACAACACCGCCGCCAACCTCCTCTTCGACCACGTCGGCGGACCCAAGGGCCTCCAGGCGTCTCTGAGGAAGCTCGGCGACCACGCCACGCGGATGGACCGGGAGGAGCCGGAACTGAGCCGCTGGGTGGCGGGGGAGAAGAGGGACACCTCCACCCCCCGCGCCATGGCGCAGGACCTGCGGGCCTTCGTCCTGGGAGACGCCCTGCGGGGCCCCGAGCAGGCGCTGCTGACGAAGTGGCTGCGTACCAACACCACCGGCGACAAGGTGATCAAGGCAGGCGTGCCGAGCGACTGGATCGTCGGCGACAAGACCGGGACGGGCAGCTACTACGGGGCCCGTAACGACATCGCCGTGGTCTGGCCCCCGGACTCCGCGCCCATCGTGATCGCCGTCCTGTCGCACCGTGGCACGAAGGACGCCGCGCCGGAGGACAAGCTGGTCGCCGAAGCGGCCTCCGTCGTCGTCGACTCGCTGTCCTAACCCGGCGGCCGGGAAGGCCCACCGGATGAGCTCTTCAGCGTCGGACACGTCGTGCGACGTACCGGCATAGGACCGCCCCGGTCCGTCGGCACGTCGGCGGGCCGGGCACCGGCGTCCCGGGCAGCGGCGCCCCCCGGGCGCGAGGAGACGGCTGTTCCGTCGGCGGGCCAGGGTCGGGGGGACTTACGGACTCCGTTCGTCCGCTCCCGGCCCGGCGGGGTCCTCGTCGCCGTCCAGGACATCCAGCGGAACGCCCAACCGGTCCGCGGCGTCGGCCAGGGCCTCTCCCAGGGGCAGGGCGACCCGGGTGAGGGCGAGGCCGTCGCCCCGGGTGGTGTCCCGGTTGACGATCAGCACCGGCAGGCCGGCCTGGGCGGCCTGCCGGACGAACCGGAGCCCCGACATCACCGTCAGGGACGAGCCCAGCACGAGCAGGGTCTTCGCCTCGCGGACCAGTTCGCGGCAGTGCGCGACCCGCTTCGCGGGCACCGCCTCGCCGAAGAACACCACGTCCGGTTTGAGGACGCCCCCGCAGACGGTGCAGGGCACCACCCGGAAGTCCCCGACCTGCTCGTCCGTGAGATCGGCGTCTCCGTCCGGATTGATCGCGGCGGCCACCGGGGCGAACCCCTCATTGGCCTCCTCCAGCCGTCGTGCCAGCTCCCGGCGCGGGCTGAAGGCTCCGCAGGCGAGGCAGACGACCCGGTCCAGCCGCCCGTGGAGGTCGACGACGCCCTCGCTGCCCGCGGCCTGGTGCAGACCGTCGACGTTCTGGGTGATCACCCCGGAGAGCAGCCCGTGCCGCCCGAAAGCGGCCACGGCCCGGTGTCCGGCGTTGGGGCGGGCCCCACCGAAGGTGCGCCAGCCCAGATGGCTGCGCGCCCAGTACCGGCGCCGCGCTGCGGCGTCGGCGGTGAAGTCCTGGTAGGTCATCGGGGTGTGCCGGCTCAGGCTCCCGCCCTCACCCCGGTAGTCGGGGATACCCGACTCCGTGGAGATCCCGGCACCGCTCAGGACCAGCACCCCACCCGCGCCCAGGGCCTCCACCACGGGGCGCAGGTCTGTCGAGCCCGGCGGAGGCGCTTCGGCGGGCGTCCAGCTCAGAGTGGGTCGCATACGCATGCTCCCAGGGTACGGAGAGGAGAGCCGACACCACCGGTCTCGCGCCCGTCCCAGCCGGGCGAGGGGCCCGTACGGCACCGGTGCCACGACCCGGCGCGGGACCGCGTACCGCTACTACGCCCCCCCGCCGACCAAGCGGCCCCGCCGTGACGACCCGGCCTCACCGCGGCCCCGCGGCCCTGGCCCTGCGGCCCCATCGTGTCCCCGCGCCCCGTCAGGATTGCGTGGCGTCGCGGCGCCGTCGCGCCCGTTCCAGCTCAGCGGGATCCTGCGTCCACGCCCCGTGCGGTTGGAGCGCGGCCCATCCACCGCGGACGAAGACCCTCACGAGGCTCCGGAAGCCGTCGATCCCGTCGACCAGGCTGTACTCGACCCGGTACTCCGGCTCCGACCCGCCGCTCCCCGCGCGCACCGTGGTGATCCGGGCGGCGGAGTCCGCGTAGAGGTGGAGTTGCAGCCCTTCGCCCGACTCCGGGTCCTCGATGGTGAAGACCTCGTTGTCCCCGGCGAAGCGGGTGCCGAGGAACTCCCAGAAATCCTTGGTTGCGGTGGTGGGCCCGTCCGGGAGCCACCGCCTCTCCACGCCCTGGTCGTCGGTGAACAGCAAGATCCGCTTTCGCGCGGACCTGCCGGGACCGTCGCCGCCCGGGGTCTCCTCGGCCTCGTCGTCCTCCTCCGCCCCGCTCCGGGCGCGTGCGGCGGCCTCGGAACACAGGAGGAAGCTCACGGTGCGTACCGCGTCATCGACGAGTTCGGGGAAGGCGCGGCGTACGGCCGTGTCGACCGCCGCCGCTGTCCGGTCCCAGCCGCGTCTGTCCGTGGCATGCGGTCCCCGTCGCGGGTCGAGGCTGATCCGCATGCCCGCGCACGCCTGCTCGGCCGTGCCGATCACGCGCAGGACCTCGGGCAGGAGGGCCGGGGCGACGGCGTCGGGCAGCCGCTGCGGGACGGTCGACCCGTGCAGATACTGGCCCGTGTACTTCAGGACCGCCGCGTCGAGCGGCCCCAGTACGACGCCGCGCGCGGCGCGCCCGGCGTTCGCGCGGTGCTCGTGGACTCGCTTCTGGTCCGACGTCCCGGTCGCCGAGCGCATCGCCGCCCAGACCTGGCCGCGCTCCAGCAGACCGATGTCGGCTCCGTGGGCGATGAGCCGGTCCCTGTCCCATCCGATGCGCCGGAACAGCGCGTCGACGGCCTCGGGGGCGGAGAGGAGGACCGGATCCAGGAGTGCGACGGCGGCCTCCTCGTCGAGCGGTCCCGAGGTCCCGGCGGCGTCGCAGAGCGGCAGGATCGCACTCCACAGCAGCAGATGCCGTGCCACATCGTCACGGATCACCGCGAGATGGGCGTCCTGGATGGGGAAGGTGAAGGTGCGGGGCCCGTGGTTGGCGTCGGCGCCCGCACCGAGCGTGAGCTTGAGCCCACCGTCCTCACGGATCACCTTCGGCGTCCAACCACTCGCGCGCGAGAAGACGATGTCTGTCATGGGCACAGTCTCCCCTACTCGGAAGGAGTGGCGGGACCGGCCCTGACCAGGTGCTTCTCCTCACGCGCGGCGGATGACCGGAGCGGTGAGGCTGATCCCGTCCCTCGGCCGACGACCGGACCCGGGGCAGGTGTCCGCCCACAGCCCGGGGGCCGGTACGCACAGTGCGTACCGGCCCCCGGGGGTGTCCTCGACGGTGCCAGAGGTCAGCCGACGTCGTAGCGGTCGAGGTCCATGACCTTGGCCCAGGCGGCGACGAAGTCCGTCACGAACTTCTGCCGCGCGTCGTCACCGGCGTAGACCTCGGCGAGGGCGCGCAGTTCGGAGTTGGAGCCGAACACGAGGTCGGCGCGGGTACCGGTCCACTTGACCTGGCCGCCGGCGTCGCGCGCCTCGAACTCGTCCTGCGCCGACGACGTCGACTTCCAGGTGATGCCCAGGTCGAGCAGGTTCACGAAGAAGTCGTTGGTCAGCGTGCCCGGACGGTCGGTGAGAACACCGTGCTGGGAGCCGCCGGTGTTGGCGCCCAGCACCCGCAGACCGCCCACCAGCACGGTGGCCTCCGGGGCGCTGAGCGTCAGCAGGTTGGCCCGGTCGAGGAGGAGGTACTCCGCGGGCAGGCGGGTGCCCTTGCCGACGTAGTTGCGGAAACCGTCGTGGGCGGGCTCCAGAGCGGCGAACGACTCGATGTCGGTCTGCTCCTGGGTGGCGTCGACCCGCCCCCCGGTGAACGGGACCTCCACCTCGGTCCCCGCGTCGCGGGCGGCCTGCTCGACCGCCGCGTTGCCCGCCAGGACGATCAGGTCGGCCAGCGAGACCTGCTTGCCGCCGCCCGCGTTGAAGGAGGACCGGATGCCTTCCAGCGTCCGCAGGACCTGGGCCAGCTCGTCCGGGTCGTTGGCCTCCCAGCCGCGCTGGGGCTCCAGCCGGATGCGGGCGCCGTTGGCCCCGCCGCGCTTGTCGCTGCCGCGGAAGGAGGACGCCGAGGCCCAGGCCGCCGAGACCAGCTGCGCCACCGACAGATCCGTCGCCAGCACCTGCTCCTTGAGCGCGGCCGCCTCGGCGGCGTCCAGCGCCTCTCCGGTCCGTGCGGGCAGCGGGTCCTGCCACAGCAGCACCTCGGAGGGGACCTCAGGGCCGAGGTAGCGCTGGATGGGGCCCATGTCGCGGTGGGTGAGCTTGTACCAGGCGCGCGCGAAGGCGTCCGCGAACTGGTCCGGGTTCTCGTGGAAGCGGCGCGAGATCTGCTCGTACGCCGGGTCGAAGCGCAGCGACAGGTCGGTGGTGAGCATCTGCGGCTTCTGCTTCTTCGACGCGTCGTGCGCGTGCGGAATGGTCGCCTCGGCGTCCTTGGCGACCCACTGGCTGGCCCCGGCCGGGGACTTGGTCAGCTCGTAGTCGTAGGCGAAGAGGTTGTGGAAGAACTCGTTGCCCCACTGCGTCGGCGTGCTGGTCCAGGTCACCTCCAGACCGCTGGTGATGGCGTCCCCGCCCTTGCCCGACTTGTACGAGTTGCGCCAGCCGAGACCCTGCTCCTCCAGCGGTGCGCCCTCGGGGTCCGCTCCGACGCTCTCGGCGGGGCCCGCGCCGTGCGTCTTGCCGAAGGTGTGGCCACCGGCGATGAGGGCGACGGTCTCCTCGTCGTTCATCGCCATCCGGCGGAAGGTCTCACGGATGTCGCGGGCGGCGGCGATCGGGTCCGGGTTGCCGTTGGGGCCCTCGGGGTTGACGTAGATCAGGCCCATCTGGACCGCGCCGAGCGGGCTCTCCAGCTCACGGTCGCCGGTGTAGCGCTCGTCGTCCAGCCAGGTGGTCTCCGGGCCCCAGTAGACGTCCTCCTCCGACTCCCAGACGTCCTCGCGGCCGCCGGCGAAGCCGAAGGTCTTCAGGCCCATGGTCTCCAGGGCGACGTTGCCGGTGAGGATCAGCAGGTCGGCCCAGGACAGCGCCTGGCCGTACTTCCGCTTGACCGGCCACAGCAGGCGGCGCGCCTTGTCCAGGTTGCCGTTGTCCGGCCAGCTGTTCAGCGGGGCGAAGCGCTGCTGCCCGGCGCCCGCGCCACCGCGGCCGTCGCTGATGCGGTAGGTACCGGCGCTGTGCCACGCCATCCGGATCATCAGCGGCCCGTAGTTGCCGAAGTCGGCGGGCCACCAGTCCTGCGAGGTGGTGAGAACGTCGGCGATGTCGCGTTTCACGGCGGGCAGGTCGAGCGTCCGGAACGCGGCGGCGTAGTCGAAGTCCTCACCGAGCGGGTTGGCGACGGCGGGGTTCTTGGCGAGGATCTTCAGGTTGAGGCGGTCCGGCCACCACTGACGGTTCCCGCCGCCCTGCGTGGGGTGCGGTGCGCGGCCGTGCGCGACAGGGCAGCCGGCGGCCTGCGCCTCGGGCACCTCGGGGACAGCCGTCTCGGGCGAGTCCGGGGTGACGGGATCGAAGACGTGCGACTCGTTGTTCTCGGTCATCGGTAATCCTTCCGGACCCGGCGGGTCGTGGTGCGCTGAACGGGGGAGGAGGTTCCGGGTGGGACAGAAGAGGACGGCGCGGGCTGTGAACCGGCGCCCCACCGCGCCCGGGGGGCCGCCCCGCGCATCACCGGACCGCTACGGTCCCGGACGGTGCTGCGAGGGCGGCGACGCCCGGCGAACGGGTGGCTCGCGGTGGACCGGCGGTGCCCCGGCACGTGTCTCTGCTGCCGAACCGGATTCTTCCTGTCTCTTGGAATGTCGTCGGGTTCGATCCTACGATGGACTTCGTCCAAGTCAAGAAGAGCGCTAAAACCATAACGGCCAGAGGTCCGGCACCGCCGGACCTCTCGCAGGATGACGTGTCCCCCCACCCCACCCCGTGAACCGGAGCAGGTGAAACGAGATGAGCGACCTCCTACAGCGGCTGCGGGACCGGGGCTGGCGGTTGACCTCGCAGCGGCGTGTCGTCGCGGAGGTCCTCGACGGCGACCACGTCCACCTGACGGCGGACGAGGTGCATCTACGGGCCGCCGCCCGGCTGCCCGAGATCTCCCGCGCGACGGTCTACAACACCCTGGGCGAGCTCGTGACGCTCGGGGAGGTGGTGGAGGTCTCCTCGGTCGGCCGGGCCAAGCGTTACGACCCCAACGCGCACCGTCCGCATCACCACCTGGTGTGCTCGGTCTGCGGCACGGTCCGGGACGTCCATCCGGCCGGTGACGCCCTGGGCGACCTGCCGGTGGCCGAGCGTTACGGGTACGCGGTGGGTGCGGTGGACATCACGTACCGCGGTGTATGCCCGTCCTGCGCCTGAAGACGACGGCGGCGAGTGCGTCCAGCGCTTTCCGCGCGCGAGTGATCGCCGTTCCGACGTCGTCAAAGGGAGCGACGGCTGCCCGGAGGCCGGGGCGGGGGACGCTCCGATGGTCCGGGTGCCCGCACGCGAAGGGCGAGGTGCCGGGATCAGGGTCCAGCCTGCGGTCCTCCCCGGGAGACCCCAGGAGACCCCGGGAGACCCCGGGAGGCCCTGGAAGTGCGGTGAGCCTGGCCGCGGGAGTGCGCGGCCAGGCTCACGTGGTCCTACGTCGGGGATACGGGCGGTGGGTCAGGGGAGTTCGTGGACGTGCGGGGCCACGCTGTTGACCCAGTTGTCGCCGTTCGACGCGTCCCAGTTAGTCGACCAGGCCATGGCGCCACGCAGTCCCGGATAGGTCTTCTCGGGCTTGAACTCGCCGCAGTTCTCACCCTTGGTGAGGCAGTCCAGCGCGGCGTTCACGATCGCCGGGTCGACGTAGCCCGAGCCGGCCCCCTTGGAGGAGGCGGGGGTGCCGATACCGACCTGGTCGGGGTCGAGACCGTTCTCCAACTGGATGCAGGCCAGGGCGGTCAGGAAGTCGACGCTGCCCTGGGCGTAGACGTTGCCGTCGCATCCGGCCATCGAACCGCTGTTGTAGTACTGCATGTTGACGACGGTGAGGATGTCCTTCACGTCGAGCGCGAGCTTGAAGTACTCGGTGTCGGGGCTCTGCATGTCCAGCGTCTGCGGAGCCATGGTAAGGACCAGGCCGTCACCGGCCTTCCCGGAAAGCGACTTCAGGGCCTCGCCCATGTACTGGGCGTTGATGCCGTGCTCCAGGTCGATGTCGACGCCGTCGAAGCCGTACTCCTCCATGAGGGCGTACGTGCTGTCGGCGAACTGCTGGGCCGACTCGGAGTCGTTGACCGTGACGTTCCCGAGTTCGCCGCCGACGGAGATGACGACGGACTTTCCGGCCTCCTGCTTGGCGGCGATGTCGGCCTTGAACTCGTCCTCGGACGCGTAGCCGGTCTCCGGAGCGAGGTTGAACTCGATCTGGCCGTCGGTGCCGGTGGCGTCGGCGAAGGCGACCGCGATGATGTCGTAGCCGTCCTGGACGTCGCCCAGCTTCTGCACGGTCGCGCCGTTGTCGAAGTTCTGCCAGTACCCGGTGACGGCGTGCGCGGGAACCGCCGCGCGGGCGGCCTGCTCGCCGTCGGCCGCGCCTGCGCTGGTGGCCAGGGTGGTGGCTGTCATGAGCCCGCCTGCGGCGAGGGCGAGGACGACGCCGCCACCCAGGAGTTTGCTGCTGCGCTTCTTGCGATGCGTCCGGTCCACGGGGGATCTCCAGGTGCGAGTGGGGGGAGTTCGCGTATGGGGTATCGGTGGCCACCGACCTGGTGCAGGAGATTGGTTCATACCAATGGCCATGTCAACCCTTGTGACGGGAACCCCTACTTCTGCACACGCGTGACGTCATGCTTCACCCGGCCTCTGCCGGAAGGTCACACAACTGCCATCGATCCGGCGGGCGGCACCCGCACCGCAGCTTTCATCGGGGTGGGGGCTGAACAGGTTGTCTTTGCCGGACGGCGGTGTGGTGCATATGCCGTCAGCTGTTGCGATGGGCAGGGTGGTTCCGCACGCATGTACCGATGACATGAAGGAGAACGGTCATGATCCGTCGTATCGCGATCACCCTCGCGGCTGTCGCCGCGGCCGGTTTCGTCGCCGCCGGTCCGGCTTCCGCGAGCGGGATGGACGGCTGGGACGGCCACGCCGGTGGCGGGCACGCGGAGATCGAGGGCGGCTGGGCCAGCGGCGAGTACCAGAACCTGGGCGGCCCCTACGGGATCACCACCGTCAAGGGTCAGCAGGCCTACTTCGACGCCGAGCGCGGCTACATCTTCCGCTGACCGGGGCGGCCGGGCGCACGCGCCCGCCACCGCACGGCCCAGGAAACGGGTGAGGGCCCGCACCATCACGGTGCGGGCCCTCACCCGTTCCCGCTGGGTGCCCCACCGGGATCGCACCAGCGCCGCCCGGGCGCGCACCCCGCGGTGAAGGCCGGGGAGGCCGTCGGCGGCCGAGCTCCGCATACCCGGGCGTATGCATGGCCCGCCGACGCGTACGGCTCCGGCATGCGGCGCGCGCACGGCTCCGGCACGCTGGGCGCGGCACCCGGCACATCACGCCAGGCCGATCCGATCCTTGGCCTCCTCGCGACGGGATGACCCTGCTGGGTACGCCACCCACCCCGCACCCGCCCGTTCGGCACCCCGTGTCCGGGGGCCGAGCGGTCCCGTCACCCCCATCTCCGGCCCCCGGGCAGCGGCTCGGTCACGCCGCCCTGAGTCGTCGTCCGTATGCGACGCGTGGACGGGGAGGGCGGCTGTCTGGGCACGGCGAGACGCGTCCCCGACCTGATCCGCCGGACACCGACCGTGGGTCCGGCCGTCCGCACGCCCGCCTCATTGCCGCCCTGGGTGCGACCCTCACCTGCGGAAATGGTCTGTCGCCCCTCAGGGGCAGGGGGATGCCGGGCCCTCTTTTCGGTCGCGGGCGTTGACTTTTCGCCACGCCTGCTCCTACCTTCAAGGTCTAGTCGTCTAGACGTTTCATTTCATCGGCTCGACATGAGGAGTTGACAATGTCGTCACAGAGCCCTGCGTTGAAGGAAGCGCGCTTCGAACTCGTCGAGGTGCCCGAACCCATGGGTCCCGTGGAGATCGTCGTGGACCGGCGCAAGGTCCTCGACTACGCCTTCAGCGAGGACGACTACGGCTCCTGGTACTTCGGCGCCTCGCCCTTCGGCGGGCCGGTCGGCCACCCGCTGGTCCTCGCCAACGACCTGCTGTTCCTGTTCTACGAGAACTACGACGGCAACACCGCCCAAGGGCTGCACACCCACGAGCACCTGACCTTCCACTCACCCGTGAGCGTCGGCGAGACAGTGACCGTGGAAGGCGGCTACACCGACAAGTACGAGCGTCGCGGACAGGGGTACGTCGTCCTGGAAGCCGAGGCACGCGGCGCCGACGGGCGGCTGCTCGTGCGACACGTCGGCAAGGAGATCATGCGCACCGTCGCCGGGGAGATCGTCGGGCGGAGCCGGTCCGACGCCGCACGCCGTGAGCGTACGGTCCTCGGCACCGTCGACAGCACCGTGCCCGCCACCGAGTTCGCCCGGCTGGACGCCGTACCCCGCTCGGCCATCCGCACACGCTCAACCGTCTTCACACAGGACCAGATGTCCGTCTTCTCCTGGGCCGGCCGCGGGTACGCCAACGTGCACACCCACGCCGAGAAGGCGGCGGCCTCCGGCCTGGACCGCACCATCGTGCAGGCGCAGCAGCAGACCGGCCTCATCGTCGCGAACCTCGTGGACGTCTTCGGAAAGAGCTTTTTCACCTCCGGCGAACTCGACCTCCGGTTCGTCTCCCCGGCCTTCGTCGGAGAGCGGCTGACCGCCGGCGGCGCGGTCCGCGGAACCGACGGCGACCGGCTCGAACTCGAGGTCTGGATGGACAAGGCCGACGGCACCCGGACGGCTCTCGGCTGGGCCTCCGCCACGGTCGACAACGACCCCTCCCGCCCCACCCCGCTGGTGTGACGTCCCCACGCCATCCCGCCTTATCCGCGCGACAACGGAGTCCCCCATGGCACAAACCGCTGCCACCGCTCCCACCGGTGACCAAGAACGCGCAGCCCTGGCCAGACGCGCTGCCGTGGCCAGTCTCGTCGGCACGGCCGTCGAGTGGTACGACTACTTCATCTTCGGTACGGCCTCGGCCCTGGTGTTCGGAAAGCTCTTCTTCCCCAACGAGGAAGACCCGATCATCGGCACCCTGTCCGCCTTCGCCGTCTTCGGCGTCGGCTTCTTCGCCCGCCCGGTCGGCGGCGTCGTCTTCGGCCACTTCGGCGACCGGTTCGGCCGCAAGGCCGCCCTGGTGACGACCCTGCTCCTGATGGGCATCTCCACCTTCCTCATCGGCCTGCTCCCCACCACCGAGCAGATCGGAGTCTGGGCCCCGGTCCTGCTCGTCGTGCTCCGCCTCGTCCAGGGCTTCGGCGTCGGAGGCGAGTGGGGCGGTGCCGCCCTCGTGGCCGTGGAGTACGCCCCCGCCGACAAGCGCGGTGCCTACGGCAGCTTCCCCCAGATCGGCAACGCCGTCGGCCTGGTGCTCTCCACCAGCATCTTCACGCTCGTCTCGCTGCTCCCCGACGACAAGCTGTTCAGCTGGGGGTGGCGTATCCCCTTCCTGCTCAGCGGCATCCTCATCGCCGTCGGCCTCTTCATCCGCTTCAAGCTGACCGAGACGCCGACCTTCCAGGCCGCACAGAACCAGCTGGAGGCCGAGGCGGAGCAGAAGGGCGGCAAGGAGCGTGTGCCGATCGCGGAGGTCTTCCGCAACTTCCGCCGCCCGCTGCTGCTCGCGATGGGAATGCGTCTGGGCGAAGCCGTCTTCGGCTACATCATCCTCACCATCGGCCTGACCTTCGCGACCAACTACACCGACATCTCCCGCACCCACGTACTTGTCGCCGGCACGGTCGCGGCGGCCGCCGCGATTTACACGTACTACTTCTTCGGACGCCTCTCGGACCGGATAGGCCGCCGAACCGTCTTCATCATGGGCTCCGTCATCGGCGCCGTCGTCACCTTCCCCTTCTTCTGGGTGCTGGACGCGAACTCCGTGGTGCTCACCTACGTCGTCTACTTCGTCGGCTACGCGCTCGGCGTCGGCGCCCTCTACGGAGTGGAGCCCGCCTTCTTCTCCGAACTGTTCGGCACCAAGGTCCGCTACACGGGCATCTCGCTCGCAGCCCAGATCCCCAGCATCCCCATCGGGCTGTGGCCGCTGGCCTCCACCGCCCTGCTGGCCGCCACCGACGGTGACCCCTGGCCCATCGCACTCATCACCGTGGGCGCCCTTCTGATCGGCCTGGTCTGCGCCGTACTCGCACCGGAGACCCGTACGGCCGACATGAACCGCATCGGACACAAGTGAGGCAGACACCATGACGAACCCACAGCAGCAACCCTGGAGGGACCTCACCGACCCCCGCGCCGCCGCCGCGGGCGAGGAACTGGAAAAGGGCCTCAAGGAGCCCGAGTTCGAGAACCTGGAGATCCCGGAAGACCTCGGCAGCGCCCAGGTGGTCGTGGACGACCACAAGATCAAAAGGTTCGCGTTCACCCAGGACGACCACGGGCCGTGGTACCTGGAGCGCAGCCCCTTCGGCGGGCAGCGGATCGGGCACGCCGCCCTCCTGGGCAACGACCTGGTGCAGCTCTTCACCCGCGTCTACGCCGCCAGCAAGGTCGTGGGCTACCACACCGAGGAGCAGATGTGGTTCGACAGCCCCGCGGTGCTCGACGAACCGGTGACCCTCAGCGGCACGTACACCGAGGCCTTCGAGCGCCGGGGTGAGGGCTACGTCGTGATGGAGGCTCAGGCCACCGGATCCGATGGCCGCAGCATCGTCCGGCACCGGGGGGTCGAGATCCTGCGGACCACGCCCGGAGCCATCGCGGGCCGCGGCTCCGCCACACCGGAGCGACGGGTCACCGGGATCGTCCCCGAGGACGCGCGAACGGTGGACCACGCGGACGGGGACCTGAGGGTGGGAGACGTCCTCGCGCCGCTGGAGAAGACCATCACCGCCGAACAGGCCGCTGTGTTCAGCCGCGTGGGCGAGTACGTACGCAACATCCACAACGACATCCGCGCCGCCCGGGAAGGCGGACTGCGCGCACCGATCGTGCAGGGCCAGCAGCAGTTCGGTGTCCTCGCGGAGCTGCTGACGCTGCGCTTCGGCGCCCCCGTGCTCACCTCCGGGCACATCCGGGTCAAGTTCCTCGCACCGCTCGACGTGTTCGAGCCGTTCACCGCCACCGGCGTCGTCACCGCGATCACCCCGGACGGAGCCGGGCGCCGGATCGACCTGGAGGTCTGGGTACGGCGGGCCCGCGACGGCCGCCTGATGACCGCCGGCTGGGCGGACGTGGTCCTGCCCGGCAACGCATAGTCCCCACAGACGAAAGTGACAACGATGAACACCTCTCCCATCACCGGCGGCCGACTCGTCGTGGAACTCCTGCGCTCCCTGGGAGTGAAGTACGTCTTCGGCGTCGTCGGAGGCCAGACCCTGGCCATCACCGACGCCATCATCGACACCCCCGGTATCGAACTCGTCCACACCCGGCACGAGAACGCCGCAGCCGTGATGATGGACGCCTACGGACGCCTCACCGGCAAGCCCGCCGCCTGCATCTCCACCACCGGCCCCGGAGCGACCAACCTCATCACCGGAATCGGCGGCGCCTACCGGGACTCCAGCCCAGGCTTCGTCCTCACCTGCAACAACAACGGCGAGAACATCCACAAGGACGACGCGCAGAACGCCGACCACGTGGAGCTCATCAAGCCACTGGTGAAGTACTCGCGCCTGGTCGCCCACGCCTCCTCGATCAAGCAGGCGATGGAGGAGGCGTACGTCAACGCGGTCACCGGCAACCCCGGGCCGGTGCACCTGGACTTCGCCCGCGACACCATCGAAGGCCTGGTGAACGACCCTCCCACCGTTCCCGCGACGCACCCCAGCCTGCGCTGGGCCGGGGAGCGGCCCTCACCCAACCCGGTGGCCGTCGCCCGGGTGGCCGAGCGGCTGCTGCGCGCCGAGCGGCCCGTCATCTGGCTCGGCAACGGCGGCAACCGCGCCCGCGCCGACCAGGAGGTCCTGGCACTGGCCGAAGCCCTCGGCGTTCCCGTCGTCACCACGTTCAACGGCATCGGCTCGGTACCCACGACCCACCCCCTCGTGTACGGACCGGTCACCCGCATGGGAACCGCCCTGGCCGGCCGCGTCCTGGGCGAGGCGGACGTCGTCCTCGCGCTCGGCAACAGCCTCAACGCCGTCTCGACGACGCGCTGGCGGCGGGAGCTCCCCGAGATCGTCCAGGTCGACGTGGACCCGGCGATGATCGGCCGGTACTACTCCGAGGTGACGGACGGCATCGTCGGTGACCTCGCGGCCTTCGCCCGCGACCTGGTGACCGCCGTCGGCGACCGGGCGGCCGGTGCCCGTGAGAGCCGCGAAGAGTGGCTCGCGTCCCTCGACAAGCAGCGCACCGCCTGGTGGCAGGAGTCGGAGGTGACCGACCTCGACGCACAGGGCCCGCTCTCACCGGCGGACATCGTCCGCGCCCTGCGGGAACCGGCTCCCGACGAGACCCTCCTGATTCCCGACGCGGGCAACCCGGGTGTCTGGTCGTTCCTCTGGGACGTCAGGCGGCCCGGCTCCTACATCAAACCGGTCGGCTTCGGCAACATGGGCTTCGCGCTGCCCTCCGCCATCGCCGCCTCGCTCATCGACCCCACCCGCCCGGTCCTCGCCCTGATCGGGGACGGATCACTCGCCATGAGCCTGGGCGAACTGGAGACACTGGCCCGCGTGGGCGGCAACGTCTGCGTGGTCGTGCTCAACGACTCCAGTTACGGAAACATCCGACAGGAACAGGAACTCCACTTCGACGGACGTACCATCGGCGTCGACTTCGGCCCGGTCGACTTCGGCGCGGTGGCACAGGCCATGGGGGTGGCGGGCCGGCAGGTCAACGACCTCTCCGAGCTCCGGCAGCGAGTCGCCGACAGCTTCGCGGCGGGACGCCCGACCGTCCTGGACGTGACGATCGACCGCGACGTCAACGCCTGGACCTACCCCGCCTTCACCGGACCGCGCCCCTGACCAACCCCGGACTGCCGGGTGGTCCGGTCCTCCTCCGCTTCCTCGGCGGGCCGGACCACCCGGCCACCGCTTCCCCTCCCTCCCGCTCCCGGCTTCAGAAAAGGACCGACAACGATGGTGAACACGACGCAGGCACCCCTGCACGGTGTGAAGGTCCTCGACCTCTCCCGCTTCATCGCGGGCCCGCTCTGCGCCCAGATCCTCGGCGACTTCGGGGCGGAGGTCATCAAGATCGAACGTCCCGCGGGGGAGGACTCCCGGCACCACGGCCCGTACTTCGAGGACGAGAGCATCTACATGTTCCTCTACCACCGGAACAAGTACGACGCCTCGCTCGACACCCGCCACCCCGAGGCTCTGGCCCTGCTGGAGCGGCTGATCGAGTGGGCCGACGTGGTGGTGGAGAACTACCGGCCCGGCACCATCGAGAAGATGGGCATCGGCTACGAGAGGATGAAGGAACTCAACCCCCGGATCATCCTCGTCTCGATCTCCGGCTTCGGCCAGACCGGCCCGGACTCCCGCCGCGCACTGTTCGATGCCATCTCCCAGGCCTCGTCCGGACTGATGAGCATGACGGGCGAGGAAGACGGAAAACCGACCCTGAGCGGTACCTACATCGCGGACTACACCACCGGCTACCAAGGTGCCATCGGCGCACTGATGGCACTGATGCACCGGGAGCGCTCCGGTGAGGGCCAACTCGTCGACGTCGCGTCCTTCGACACGATGTTCTCCGCACTGGGAATCCGCCTCATGGCAGAACTGATGCTCGGCCGGCAGATGCCGCGCAGCGGATCCCGCGACCTGCTGACCGCTCCGGTCAACGTCTACGAGGCGGCCGACAGCCCCATCTACATCCAGGCCGGAACCGCCTCCCTCTTCGCCAGGATGTGCGCCGTGATGAGGCGGCCCGACCTCGCGGCCGACCCCCGGTACGCCACGGTCGAGGGCCGCATGGAACACCAGGCGCTCCTTGAGGAGGCGATCGGAGCCTGGGCCGCCACCCGCACCACCGAGGAGATCGGACGCGAACTCGACGAGGCGGGCATCCCCTACGCCAAGGTCGCCTCCGTGGCCGAGGTGGTCCGCTCGCCGCAGATCGCGGCCCGGGAGATGATCGTCGAGTCGGTCCACCCGCGGCTGGGTACCATCCGAATGCCGGGAAACCCGATCAAGATGGAGAAGACGCCGCCCATGGTCCGCAAAGCGCCGCCGTCCGTCGGAGAGGACAACTCCCACGTCTACGGGCACGTCCTCGGGCTCTCCACCGAGGAGATCGCCCGGCTGCGCGACGCGGGTGCGATCTGATCATGGCCCGCGCTCCCCGCTACCAGATGATCTACAACGATCTGCTGAGCCGGATCACCTCCGGTGAGCTGCCCAAAGGCGCCCAGCTCCCCAGCGAGGCCGATGTCGCCCGGCAGTACGGCGTCAGCCGGATGACCGTCCGCCAGGCGCTCGACCTGCTCGGCACGCAGGGCCACGTCATACGGCGGCAGGGAGTGGGAACCCACGTAGCCGACGGAGCACACCCCGCCCGCCGCCTCAACAGGCTCCGCTCCTTCGCGGAGGAGATCGCCGACGCCGGAGGCGAGGTGACCTCCCGCACCGTACGGGAGGAGACAGCCCCGGCTCCCCCCGACATCGCCACCGCCTTCGGTATCACCCCCGGGGACCACGCCAACCGGCTCACCCGTGTCCGGCTCGTCGGAGACGCACCCGCCGCCTACCAGGACGCCTGGATTCCCTACGCCGTCGCGCCCTCGCTGTGCCGGGAACCCCTGCTCGACGGATCTCTCTACCGGACCCTCACCGACCGGTTCGGCGTCCGCATCCGATACGCCGACCAGACCATGACCGCGTCCCTGCTCACCGAGGAGCAGGCCGCCCATCTCGCGGCGCCCCCGGGTTCTCCCGCGCTGGAGACGCGGCGGACGACCTACGACTCGGACGGCGGGATCGTGGAGCTGACCTGCAGCTGGACCCTGCCCGCATTCCCGTTCCTGCTCCGGATAGACGCCGAATGAGCGGGTCCGTCATCGCCGTCGACGTCGGCACCTCCGGCATCCGAGCCGCCGTCATCACATCCGGCGGTCAGATCCTCGCGTCCCGCCACCTCCCTCGCGGCTCCGGCGTGGGAGGCGACCTCTTCGACTGCGACACCCTGCACCAAGAAGTCCTCGAAACCATCGCGGCTCTCCCGGCACCGCCGGACTGCCAGGCGCTGTGTATCGCCGCGCACATCGGCACGGTGGTGGTCGACGAGAGGCTCAGACCGGTGGGCCCGGGTGGCGGCTGGGCCGACTCCCGGGGTGTCGCTGAACTCTCGGCCCAACCCCAGGAGGTCGTGAGGCGCCTCCTGCGCACCGCCGGACGTCCCACAGCCACCGCGGGCGCTGTGGCGTGCCTGCTGGGTCTCGGGGTCGCGGAGCGTGGCCGGATCGCGGCGGTTCTCGCGCCGAAGGACTTCCTGGTGGCGCGGCTGACGGGGAATCTGGCGACGGATACCGTCAGTGCCGCCTACACCCTGGCTTCCGACGTACGTCGGCGGGAGTGGAATCTGCGAGGACTGCGCGAACTCGGCCTGACGGCAGGTCTGTTCCCGCGCCAGTACGAGCCCGGGGCGGTCGTCGGCGGGCTCACCGGCCCCGCGGCCGCGATGACGGGGCTCCCGAGCGGTCTGCCCGTGGTCGCCGGGGGACCTGACGGTTCGGTGGCCATCGGTCTCCTCCTGGGCACGAGGCTCGACGCTCTCGCCGATATCGCGGGAACGACCGATGTGCTGGCGCGTGTGCTGCCTCCGGACATGGAGGCCCCGCCGGGTGCCGTGCTCAACCCTTCCGTCCTGCCCGGGTGTTTCACCGCGGGGGGAGCCACCGGTCTGACCGGGGGAGCGGTGTCCCACTGGCGTTCCCTCCTGGGGAAGGTGACCGAGGACGAGATCGGCGCTCTTCCCCCCGGGGCCCAGGGCCTGACGGTGCTGCCCGCCATGACCGGAGCGCGCTTCCCGCGCTGGACCCCCGGCAGCCGGGGCGCCGTGCTCGGCCAGCGCCCCGACCACACGGCCTCGCACGTGCTGATGGCGGCGCGCGAAGCGGCTGCGTTCACGGTGCGGGAGGGACTGGATCTGCTGGACCCGGACGGACGGCTCCCGGTGGTGCTGGCCGGAGGTACCGTCCGCAACGAGAATCTGGTCCGGCTGCGCGCCGACGTACTGTCCCGACCACTGCTGGTATCACCGGAGCCCGACGTGACCCTGCTGGGGGCGGCAGCACTCGCCCTCACAGCCGCGGGTCTCGCACCCGACGCGGACACCCTCCGCGAGCGGCTGGTTGGCACCCTCCGCCCGGTTTCTCCTGACGAGACCCGAGCGCGGCGCTACGCTGACCTCTACTCCCGATGGCGTGAGCTGCACGACGTTTGCGGGGCAGGATCTGTTTCGCTTGAAGCAGGTAAAACCCTATGAGGGGCCGGGGCGAAGGAACTCACGCGCATAACCCTGGTGACTCCCTCGCCGAGCTCCGCACCTGGCGTGCAGGCCACCTCGCCCCATGCCGTCGGTGTGCGTCGCGTCAGTCACCGACTGCTGCCGAGGCAAACCTCCGGCACACCGGTAACTCAAGGCCCGGCTAACTCAAGGCCCGGCGATGCGGCAGCCTGATGCACGCGCGGCACCTGTGCACCGCTCACGCGGCGATGATGGAGGAAGAGACGTGAGGAACATGCACACGATCGGTGCCCGCGATCTGGATGCGGCGCTGATCGTGAGAACCGACTTCGACAACGAACCAGCCTGGCTTGCCATAGTCGCGGAACTTCGTCAGCCGTGGGGTGAGGACGAGGAGCGTGACGCGCTTGTGCACATCGTCGAGGATCCCCTGTGGTCCGGTGCGACGGTGCAGCAAGTGCGAGCGGCGGCACAGGCGGGCGATGGCACGGTCTTCCTTGTCGACGCTATCGCTGTGGCGCACTCCCATTTCGCCATGCTGGCGGTGGACCTCGGTTCCGCGGAGGACATCGTGCCGGGACAGGACACGGTCCGCGTGGAGCCTTCGGCGGTCCAGGATTTCCACGCGCAGCGGTTCATCGACAACATGTCCTTCATGGACTTCGTCGACCAGGCCGCACGGGACTCCGAGGGAATCGTCTGGTCCCCTTACTGAAGCGACAGACGTGCTGCAATCTTGTCTTTCCGCCCGTTCGTATCGGTCTCTGTTCATGAACGCCGGTCCCGCGTCCATGAACGCCGGTCCTGGGTCGCTGCGTTCAGCACCGATCCCCCGGACGGACACGTCGGGTCGAGCGCCTAGCGCGTGAGGGACCCGGCGATGATCGCGTTGATCCCGCCGAGTTGGGCGATCTGGTCCTCGGTCAGCCGGTCAAAGAGGTGCTCGCGCAAAGTCGCGTAGTAGCCGGGGGCCGTATCCGCGTACTTCCGCGCCCCGGCCTCGGTTACCGAGGCGATGGTGACACGGGCGTCCGCGGGGTCCCGTTCGCGCAGGAGCCACCCCTGTCTCTCCAGTCGGGACGCGAGGCGGGAGAGATGCGACGGGGTGACCCGGGACAGTTCCGCGAGCGAGCCCATGGTGTGCGTGCGGTCGCTGTGCTGCGTGAGGCACCACAGGATCAGGAACTCGTAGTGGCAGAGACCGTCCCGCTTGAGCCGTGTCTCCAGGGCTGCCGGGAGCCAGAGGAGTACGGACAGCGTGGAGTCCCATGTCGCCGAGTGGGCGGTGGGGAGTGCGTCGTCCGCTGTCATGGGAGCGATCATAGCAGCCAAAGCTTTCTGCGGAAACAAACTTAGAGTTACTTGCGTCGGAAACTATGTGGCTGTACGTTAGTTTCTGCTGCAAGTAAAAATCCTGACCGAGGAGTTCCCATGCGCGCTGCCCGCTACCACGACTACGGACCCGCAGATGTGATCGTCATCGAGGACGTCCCTGAGCCGCACGCCGGTCCCGGTGAGGTCCGTATCCGGGTGGCTGCGGCCAGCGTCAATCCCATCGACTGGAAGCTGCGCTCGGGGGAGGTCCGCGAGTTCTTCCCCGTCGAGTTCCCGGCGATCCCCGGCCGTGACGCCGCCGGCGTGGTCGACGAGGTCGGCGAGGGCGCTGCGGGAGCCGCCGTAGGCGATAGGGTCTTCGGCCTCGGCGGAATCTTCGGAGCGAGTGCGGAGTACGCCGTACTGAGCGCCTGGGCGCCGGTGCCGGAGCAGTGGACGCTTGAGCAGGCTGCCGGAGCCGGCCTCGCCGTCGCCACCGCGGGCCGGGCGCTCGACGCGCTCGGCGATCTGGCCGGCCGCACGGTGCTGATCGAGGGAGCCGCTGGTGGAGTAGGTGGCGCAGCCGTCGCGATGGCGGGGGCTCGTGGTGCGACCGTCATCGGCACGTCCAGTCCCGGCAAGCACGCCTATCTGCGCACGCTCGGAGCCGTGCCCACTGTCTACGGCGCCGGACTGGCCGGTCGGGTCCGCGACCTCGCACCCGCAGGAGTGGATGCGGTGATCGACCTGGCGGCATCCGGATCCCTCGCCGATCTGGTCGCCATAGCCGGCGACCCCGCGCGTGTCGTGACGGTCGCCGACGCGGTCCGCGCGGAGGGGCTGGGGGTCCGGCACGTCTTCGCGGAGAACGATCCGAGGCTGTTGGCCGAAGGCGCCGCGCTGGGCGGCCTGGGTACGTACACCCCCTACGTCCAGGCGACATACCCGCTGGACAAGATAGTCGTGGCCCACCGCGAGGCCGAGGGCGGTCACACTCAGGGAAAGCTGATCGTCACCGTCTGACGACAGCCGACGCCACCGGACGGTGTGACCGACACGCTTGGTAGTCGCGGCACCGTCCGCGCCCACCGGCTCGCCGCCGGGGCCCTATACAGGGGTCCCGGCGGCGAGCCGGGCGGCATGACCTTGGATGATCCCGCGGCGGGACAGCCACCACTATGCATCTCGCCGACGGCAGCCGCTGCCGACCGCTCGGCTTCGGCGTCACTCCCGGCCGTGCCGGTGATACGCCCGCGTTCGGGTGCTGCTGAGCAGGGCGACGCTCAGGGGCCCCGTCAGACAGGGGCATGCTTTCCGGCGGTCAGACCACCGTCGACCACGAACTCCGCGCCGGTGCTGTAGGAGGCATCGTCGCTGAGCAGGAACGCGATCAGAGCCGAGACCTCCGCCGGGGCGGCGCCCCGTCCCAGCGGCACGCTGTCCAGGACGGCCGGAAGCGCCGCCGCGGCGTCGGGTGACTCGAGCATCGCCGTGAAGATCACCCCGGGGTGAACGGAGTTGACGCGGATGCCCCGCGGCGCCAGTTCGAGCGCTGCTGACTTCGTCATCCCGCGCACAGCCCATTTCGCCGCGACGTACGGCAAGACTCCGGGCTGCCCGATCAAACCGTCGACGGAGGAGATGTTGACGATCGAGTCGCCCTGGCCCATGTGCGGGGCTGCGGCGCGCATCCCCAGAAAGACGCCGTCCTGGTTGATGGCTATCTGGCGCCGGTAGGACTCGTACGTGATCTGGTCCAGTGGGGCGACCTCTGTCACGCCGGCGTTGTTGACCAGCCCGTTCAGGGCCCCGAACGTTTTGACGGTCAGTGCTACAGCGGCATCCCACGACTCCTCGGACGTGACGTCCAGCGAGGTGTAGAGGGCGCGCCCTCCGAGTTCCCCGGCGAGCCGGGCGCCCTCCCGGTCCAGGATGTCGGTGAGGACGACGTTGGCGCCCTCCTGGATCAGGCGCCTCGCGTGCGCCTCTCCCTGACCGCGGGCGGCGCCGGTGACGAGGACGGTTCTGCCGTTCAGACGGTTCACAGGTTTCTCCTCATGTCGTGGACCGGCCGTGAGCGCCGGAGGTGCGTGGGTCGTGGCCGCCGGAGGGGTCGGCCGGGTCACAGCGTCGGGTAGTCGACGAGGCCCTCGGGCCCGTTGGTGTAGAACGTCTCTCGCCTGGGTGCGCCGAGTGGGGCCCTGGCGGCGAAGCGCGCGGGCAGATCGGGGTTGGCGATGAAGGGCCGACCGTAGGCGACCGCGTCGACCAGCCCGTCGGCCACGGCCTGCTCCCCTTCCTCGCGGGTGAAGCCGCCTGCCGCGAGGAGGGTTCCCGCATAGCGTTCACGCACCCACTCGAGCGTGATGCTCTCGTCCGCGCCGGCTGCGCGGTCCTCTTCTGTGACCCGGTTGACCTGCAGGTAGGCGAGGTCGACGTCGGCGAGGCGTCCGAGGAGGTACGCGAAGTCCTCGCGGCCGGTCGGGTCGGGGCGCCCGTCCACCGGCCAGACGGGCGAGATCTTCAGGCCGGTGCGGTCGCCGCCGATCTCAGCGGCCACCGCCGCGACCGAGTCGAGCAGCACGCGGACCCGTGCGGAAGCCGAGCCGCCGAACTCGTCGGTGCGGCGGTTGGTCGACGTGCGCAGGAAGCGGTCCATCAGGTTGCCGGTGCCCGCGTGCACCTCTACGGCGTCGAATCCGAGTTCGCGGGCGCGACGGGCCGCGGTGCCGAAGTCGCTCGCGACCGCCCTGATCTCCTCCGCGGTGAGCTGCTCCGGACGCAGTTCGTGCCTGATCACCCAGTTCCTGCCCTTACCGGCACCGTCCTCTTCGCTGCGCGCCCGTACGACGTGCCACAGTTGCAACGCGATGCGTCCACCCTCGGCATGGACGGACTCCACGACCTTGCGCCACGCCGGTGCGTGGCTCTCGTCGAAGAACCCGACCATGGGGCCGTAGCCGGCGCCGAATGGGATGGCCGCCGCGGCCTCGGTGACGATCAGCCCGGCGGTCGAGCGCTGCGCGTAGTACTCCGCCACAGCTGGCAGAGGGACGTTGTTCTCGTCGGCACGCATGCGCGTCATGGGCGCCATGACGATGCGGTTGGGGAGTTCGAGCGCGCCGAGCTTCACGGGAGTGAACAGGTGGTCGCTGGTGGCGGAGCCGTTGTCCGCTGCGTTAATATGCATGAGTACAAGATACGTATCGTCGAAAGAAATGCAAGAAACACTCTTGCGTATCTTCGGTCACACAGGGACGCCGCATGATCGATTTGAGATTCCCCACGACGCTGTTCACGATGCAGCTCGTCGCCGATGCCGCGGAGTCGGGCAGGTCCACCGTGAGCTCGACCGAGCTGGCCGCGAAGCTCGACAACAATCCGAGCTTCGTGCGCTCGCTGGCCGCACCTCTCGTACGCGACGGGCTGCTGACGTCGGTGCGTGGCCGCAGCGGGGGGCTCGGCCTGGCGCGGTCGGCGTCGGACATCACGCTCCGCGAGATCTACCGCTCCGCGATCGCGGACAAGCGAATCTGGGACCAGCGTGATGAGATGCCGCACGTCTGCGAGGTCACCACGAAGGCGTGCCGCTACTTCGAGACGCTCACCGACGAGATCGAGGATGCAGTCGTCGCGATGCTGGGGGACAAGACGCTGAGTGACAGCCTCGCCGATCTCAGGAAGCTGCCCTTCGTGGACGACTGACCGGTCGCGCCGCTCGGCCGGCGCGACAGGCCCGCCTCGTTCCGACGCCGGACCCGGAGCGGGGGCGGTGGGTGCTGCCGAGGCCGACCCTCGACGGAGGCGAGGCCGACGTGGGCCCTGCTGTCCGCGACCTCTGACACATGATCATGACTTGCACGTGACCCGGCCGACCGGGACCGTTCGGCCGGACTGCTTGGCGCGTCTTGCGCGGTCGTCGTACCCGCGTTCGTTGGTCGGAAGCCCGTCGTGTCGTGGCTGTTGATTCGGCGGGTGCCGCGAAGGGGTATCCGACGGCACCCCGGTAGGCGAGCGGTCGGTGCGTGAGGGGGTTGATTCTGCGCGCCAGCTGCTGAGATCGACCCGCGACGCGGTCCCGTTCCTGGGCTCTTTCCGCTTGCCGGGATCGCCTGCTCAGGCGATCCCGGCGACCTGCTGTGTTTCCGATGCGCTCAGGTCCGGCCGCGGAGCGATCCGTCGGGCGTCAACGTCGACGAAGACCCGTTTCCGCCAGTGCTCGCGCAGAGAACACCTCGTGCGTCTGGCCCGCGCAGACTGGGGGAGGGGGAGTCAGGAGGCGAGCCCCCGCAGGACACGCAGGTCGGCGGCGGCCTGGCTGCTCATCGCCGGAATCAACGGGTGCAGGCCTTCCGGCAGGTTCGCCAGAGCCGACCGCACTTCCTCCGGCGTGCCCACCTCTTCGAAGAGGCCGATGGTGAGATGCGCGGCCACGGTGGGGGAGGACTCGATGACGCGCCGGGAGAAGGCGTCCCACTCCTCGGAAGTAACGTGGTCACGCAGCGCGGGAAACAGCACGGGCTCTTCGTGTTCCAGGTGGACGGTGACGCTGTCCCGTACGTCGAGCGCGGCCTCGCGAAGAGCGCTGCGGCCGGCCGGTGTGTCGATCTCCACCGCTGCCAGCCGGTCGAGGGCCGCCTCCAGGCGCTCATGCTCCCTGCTGAGCTCCTTCAGTGGTCCAGCCGTTTCCGGAGCGGCCATCAGGATCTGCGGCCACAGCCAGGCGTCCTCGGTCTCGTGGTGATGACGCAGGTTCGCCACCACGAAATCCCGGAAGAGCGCGATGCTCTCCGTGGGTACCGACTCACGGACGGCGGCGTCGACGAGAAGACCCGTCGCCACGCGGTGCATCCCGTGACTCAGGCGGGTTTCCGTGACTGCTCCGTGCATGTGTTCTGAGGTCTCTTCCACGGTGGAACCTTTCGTGATCGAGGTGGTGCCGATCGGACTCCTGGCCGACCAGGCGAGTGCTGGAACGCCTTCCTGCAGAGCGGGAGGTCGGCACGGGGGCTCCGGGGCAGATGTCGGTCACCACGTTCGTCTCGCTCGATGCAGCACCTGCCAATATAGTTGATGCATCTACTTTGTGGAGGCGAGGACCAGCTTCGTCGAGCAGGGGGCGCCTCGCCGAGAGAAGAATGTCGACCACGGTCGACTCGTACTGATTCACAGCACGGAGGAAACTCATGAACGATCAGCCCCTCGCCCCCGTCGTCGATCGCAGGGATGACCGCGGCCACTACGCGATCCTTGTCGGCGGTGAGCAGGCCGGCCTGACCGCCTTCGCGGACCGAGGAGACCAGCGAGTCTTCTACCACACCGAGATCGGCGACCAGTTTGCCCGCCTCGGTCTCGCCAAGCAGCTGGTGGCAGAGGCCCTGAGCGACACCCGCGCGCACCACAAGCGGATCGTGGCGGTGTGCCCCTACGTCGCCAAATTCCTCAAGCAGACCGATGAATACACTGCCGCTACGGACCCCGTCACGCCCGACATCCTGCAATGGCTCGGGCACCGGCTTCCCTGAGCGGTTCCCCCGCTCGGTGGGGCCGAGCGGGGGAATCACTACGGCAGGGGTCCGTCGTAACGCATCCAGAAGTCGATGGCATCCGGTCGCGGCCGGGGTGCCTGGGAACTGCGCTCTGCATCGAACTTCATGACAGTCTCGGGCGACTGCCGCACGGTGGGCCAGTCAGGAAGCCCTGGCCCGTTCGGATCACCTGTACGGGCGAAGTTCATCCAGTAGCCGCTCATCTCGTCCCGTAGCGCGTAGTCCCGCTCGGTGTAGGCGCCGTTGCCGTCCTTACCGAGGTTGTCGTACGCGTACATCACCTCCGCGCCGTGGTAGGCGCCGAACTTACGGAGACCATCCTCCGGAGGGGTGTGTGCGAAGAAGTAGGTATAGGTGTCCGCTTGTCCTGTGCGTGCGTGCAGGGTGGCCCAGCGTCGCATGGCCCGGGTCATGACCTTGTCGGTCTCGGCCTGGAGGAGGGAGTCGAGAACCTGATCCTCGGTTTCGCCGGGGTAGAGACGAAGGAACTCCTCCGCGTCAGCATCGTGCTCTTCCCGCACCGATTGCCGGTAGTCGTCCACATCGGAGTCCGGCGGGCTCAGCAGGCCGAGAGACGCTTCATCCGCGTTGCTTCCGACGAGCATGGGTACGTCCAACTGGTCGCCGGCCGCATAGATCTCGGCGGGAAGCCGATTCAGTACGTGACCGTCGAGAGAAGGGCGCCAGTGACCCTTCAGCGATTCAGCCTCGTCCACGACACGATCCGCGGGCATGCGGCGCATTTCCTCGACGGAAGCGCCTCCCAGCTTCTTGCTCAGACGCTGTCCTGCTTCTTCGGCCACTGACCTGGTGTCGTACTGATCGTCTCGCTCAGTGTTGCCCCGAGTTCCCATGCAGGCCCCGCTTCCGCCGATGACGCCGTTCACGAGGCCCGCTGCGCGCTGCGTTGCGCCGAGGACGCACACGCTCTCACCGCCCGCGGACTCACCCGCGATCGTCACGCGATCGGGGTCCCCGCCGAAGGCCGCGACGTTCTGGCGAACCCACTTGAGGGCGGCGATCTGATCGAGGATGCCGTAGTTGCCCGAGGAACCGGTCGTCGACTCCTCCGCGAGGGCCGGGTGCGACAAGAAGCCCAGCACCCCGAGCCGGTAGTTGATCGTGACGATGATCGCCTCACCGCGGGAAGCCAGTGATTCGCCGTCATAGAGCGGAAGGGCGCCGGAACCGGTGGCGAAGCCTCCGCCGGGGATGTAGACGATCACCGGAAGCTTCGCCGCGCTGGGCTGCCGACTGCGCCAGATGTTGAGGTACAGGCTGTCCTCGCTCACCGGATACGGATTGAGGAGCGTGTTCTCCAGCGGCGCCTTCACCACCTGCGACAGGGCCCGGGTGAGGAAGGTGGACGTTCCTTGCACAGGAACATCGGAGAACTCGTCGGCGACCAGCAGCTCCGAGCGTTGCTCGGGGGGCTGCGGCGGACGCCAGCGCCGGTCTCCGACCGGAGGACGCGCGTACGGAACCCCGGCGAAGATCTCGACGTCGCGCTCGTCGTTGAGGACACCCCTGACGGGCCCCTCTTGCGTGGGAACGGTCCTGGACGGCATACGTTCGCCGCCCCCGGCCGCCCGGTTCTGGGCCGGAGGGTAGGCGAGTACGGCGACTCCGCCCACGACGACTCCGGCGAGCAGCCACACCCCGACCTTGAGCAGAACGGAGCCGCGAACCCACCAGCGCACGGTGAGACCGAGTGCCGCGAGGACGGCAGCGACGAGCAACCAACCCCACCACGGTGATCGGTTGAGCCAGGCGATCCCGCAGGCGACCGCGGTCAGGACGAGGAAGGGAATCCAGCCCCCGGGAGATCTCATCGTTTGATGCGGCCGCTGCTCGCGTACGCGACTGCCTGCACTTACAGACCCGGTCATGCGCAACCTACTGACAATGCCCACTGCTCTCTCGTTCCAACGGATGCACACTACGTGTGTTGCTCAGGTGTCCGGCGCTGCTGAGAGCGCTCCGGGTAGAGGCGGCGTAGCGCGCGATGTCAAAGGGGTTGCGCCTGCCGAGACCGATGCTCCTCCACTGTCCGTCACGACGTGTCGCACAGTGATGAACTGCCCACCGGGCTGGCCGGTGTCGAGGAAGGTTTGTCCGCTGGACGATTCGCCTGCGGCCTCCGTCAGCGATTCCCGTCTCGGAAAAGGACTTGCTCACCCAAAAGTACGATGTTGTGGTAGATGTGTCAACTAAACCGTTAGGTGTGACGGCACCCCGGCCCCTTCCGGTGTATCTCTGATCCTCGCCGGTGCCGCCTGGCGTGACCCGCTCGATCGCCGTGTGGCGTATCGAGTCACCGCCCGCTCGATCCATCCATCAGGTCGGCGCCCACTCGACCCATCGGTCGAGGCCCTCCCGTGCGTGAGTGCCGCCACAGCCTCACCCGGGTAGTTGATGTGTCACCAGCGGCGGGGTACGTTCTGGTGAGCATCGTTACAAAAAAGCCATACGGTGAAAGAAGGAGGATGCGAAGTCCCGTTCCAGGGGTTGTCGGTTGACGCCGAGGCTCCGGCCCGACCGGCCAGTGCCGCGCGGGTAGCAGCTTTCCTGTCATCGACGATCGCGACCTGTGCTGTCCTCTTGCGCATTCCCGGACGAGGGTCCGGGCCGCGGCCATGTCCATGGGGTGGAGTGCAACGCGATGGACATGCCAGGCCGTCCGCCCTGCTGAGGAGGGGCACGGCGCACATCGCTGCGACACCGCCGGAAGGGCGGTTGCGTGCACTCGCCCGAGACCTCCCTATCGAACCGACCAGAGAGACGCATTCACCGGTGCACCTCGACAGACGCTGTCGCGCCACTCACCAACCTGGAAGGCGCAAGGCGGCCGAGGACCGTCGATTGCCGCGCAGACGCAACAGGGCGGCTGTTGTGTTCCGAGAACGAAGGAGCCGTACCGCACGGCTTCCCGTTTTCGCTGATCACAACTCCCGAACCATCTTGAGCCTTCAGATGACCTTCTGTGCGCACCCTGCCGACGGCGGACGGGCTGGTACATAAATATGAGAAGTTCGCGCCTCTGGCTCTGCGGTCCTGGAATTTCCACAGGCCCTGGAATTTCCACAGATCTTGGGATTGCCGCACGGCAGGAACCATCGGAAAGCGAAGACGCTTCTTCGGCGCCCTGGACGTTCGTGCCTCACCCCGTACTGCTGGTCGACCGAGCCGGGACAGTGCTGCACGTGAACGCGCGCGCCTCCGCGATCCTCCCCGAGGCGGCTCCTGGTGTGCTGCTGCAAAAGTGCGTACCTGGTTGGCTGCACGACGCCCACTTCCTCTTCGCCTCCGAGGGGGTACCGCAAGGCGGCACGTCCGTGGCAGGGACGGTCGATGAGCAGTCCTACAAGGCGTATCTCACCAGACAGCCGGACGGAAGTACCGTCTGGTGGCTGGTGGATGACACCGATCACCGGCGAGCCGTCGATGCCCTCACGCTCGAACGAAAGCGGACCGCTTTGCTTGCGAAGGCTTCCAGCGCTTTGCTCTCCTCTCTGGAGCCGGAGCTGTGTATGAGGGTGACCGCGCAACTAGCCGCAGAGCATTTCGCCGACGCGGCCGTCGTGATCGCGCCGAGCAGCGGACCTCGGCTGCCGGCCGTCAGTTGCCTGCGAGGAGAGGTTCCGCGGCGTGAGGAGTGGAATGCTGACCCGCGCGAAATGCCGGGACTGGCAGAGGCGTTGAAAGGCTTTGCGCCGGTGCCCTCGCGTTGGATCGACCCGAGATCGACGCCGTCGTGGCTGATCCCCGACGATTTCGGTGAGGTCGGGTCGATCGTCGTGACACCTTTGCCAGGGTACGGGGCATCGGCCGGTGCCCTGATCCTGCTGCGCAGCCTGGAGGCGCCGGCGTTCAGCGATGACGAGGAAGTGTTCGCGCGGCTGTTCGCCGCCCGGTCGGGGGCGGCTGTGTCCGCGGCCCGCCTGTATACGGAGCAGGCGTCGGTGTCGCAGATGCTGACCAGGGAACTGCTGCCGCCCGTACTGCACCGCATTGCCGGGGTGGAATTCGCCGGCGGATATCGGCCGTCGCAACCTGTTGCTCGAATCGGCGGAGATTTCTATGACGTGCATCCCGCGAGCACAGTGGGCGAGCCGACATTCGCGGTGCTGGGCGACGTGTGCGGAAAGGGACTGGAAGCGGCCGCGCTGACGGGGAGGATACGAAACATCCTGCACGCGTTGCTCCCTATGGCCGAGAATCACCAGCGGGTCATCGGCTTGCTGAATTCGGCGCTGCTGAATTCGCATCACTCGCGTTTCGCGACTCTCGTGATGGCGTCCGCTGTGCGTGAAGCGTCCTCGGTGAAGCTGCGGATCACCAGTGCCGGGCACCCTCCCGCCCTGATCGTGCGAGCCGGCGGCTCTGTGGAAGAGGGAACCTCTCGTGGCACCCTGCTGGGTGTGATGCCTGATGCGACTGCCACGACAGTCGACGAGACATTGGCGCCGAAGGACTTCTGCGTTCTGTTCACCGATGGTTTCACCGAAGCCAAGGGCGGGCCTCTGGGGAACGAGCTGTTCGGTGAGGAACGCCTCCGGCGAGCGCTGTCACAGTGTGCCGGGATGCCCGCCGAAGCAGTCGTCGAGCACGTTCAGATGCTCGCGTCGGAGTGGGTCGGCGCTGCGTCGCACGACGACATGGCGATCATGGTGATCGCCGCGCCCGCGCTTCCTGTCGACTGACGTGGGCTTGGGCTCGATCACCGCGGCTGTGACGCTGACGGTCTGCTCGCCCCGTCCGCCGGTGACGTAAACCGCTGACCGGGTCCGTTCGGCGCGTATCGGCGATGAATACCCACCCCCAAGTGAGCGCCAGGGCGTCGGGGTGTGACCTCGTCATGGGGCGGCCACCGATGTTATCGTTAACTCCGCTTGTTCACCCGCACGCCGTCACAGGGAGTCCCACGTGATCCGCGCCTACGACCGCAATCCCCGTTACCCCGCCGAGGGCGCCGCCGTCGTGAGTGGCTGGGGGGAGGCCGTGCGGGCACTGCCGCGCGGGCCGATGAGGCTGGCTGTCGAGGGACCCGCGGCACTCGACTGGAGCGACGTCGCGCGGAAGCTGTCCGCGGCGCTCGACGACGCCGGCGTGGCGGACGTGCGGTTGGTGGATCTGCGGGAGCACGAGGCGGACTGGGCGCTGATCCTGGAGCGTACCGGCGGCGCGGATCCGGCGGCGGACGCGTACTTCCAGCCGCTCGCGACCGGCGGCATCGAAGCCGTGTACGGCCGCCTCCCGGACGTGGAGCGGCCCGTGAGTGGGGTCACCGTCGTATTCGGACCGGGCGCGGCCCTCGTCGGCCACGACGTTCTCTGGTACGCCGACCTGCCCAAGCGTCACGCGGAGGCCGCCGTCGCCACCGGCGCGCGGCACGGCGTCAACCTGGGCCGGCACCGGGAGCCGGGAGACCTGCGACGCCTGTTCTACGCGGACTGGCCGCTGCTCGACGCCCACCGGGACGCCCTGGCCGGCCGCGTCGACCGCTGGCTCGACCTCCAGGACCCCGCAGCGCCCGCCTCCCTCGACGGCACGGCTCTGCGCGCGACGATCGCCCGGCTCGCTCATGGCCCGGTGCGCACCCGCCCGTACTTCAACTCCACCCCGTGGGGAGGCCGGTGGGGCGTGGATGAGCTCGGATTCGAACCGGCGAACGGCAACACCGCGCTCGGCTACGAGCTCATCGCCCCCGAAGCGGGGGTGCTCGTCGGCGACGGCCCCGACGCGCAGGTCGAGATACCCTTCCAGCTCCTGTGCGTCCTGCACCCCGCGGAGTTCCTGGGCGAGCGGGTCCACGCGCGCTTCGGTACGTCGTTCCCGATCCGCTTCGACTACCTGGACACCGTCGGCGGCGGCAACCTCTCCCTCCACCTCCACCCGCGCGAGCGCTACATGCGCGAGCGGTTCGGCTGGTCCTACCCGCAGCACGAGACGTACTACGTCACCGCCGCGCCGGACCCCGGGGCGCGGATCTATTTGGGGCTGCGGGCGGACGCCGACGTGGGCCTGATGCGCAAGCAGGTCGAGGCGGCGATCGGGCGCGGCGAGGAGATGGCCGTGGAGGACTTCGTGCAGAGCCATCCCTCCCGGGAGGGCCAGCTCTACATGATCCCCGCGGGCACCCCGCACGCCTCCGGCGCGGGCAACCTGGTCCTGGAGGTCAGCGCCACCCCGTATCTCTACTCGCTGCGGTTCTACGACTGGCTGCGGGCGGACGCCGAGGGTAAGTCCCGCCCGCTGCCGTACGAGCACGGCTTCGCCAACCTCGACACCGGACGGGACGGAGAGGACGTCCTCCGCGACCTGATCCAGGCGCCCCGTACTTTGCGCGAGGGCGAGGGGTGGCGCGAGGAGGTCGTGGGGCGGCTGGACGAGATGTTCTACGAGGTGCGGCGCACGGTCCTGGACCCGGCGGTCGGCGGGGAGCCCGCTCCGGACGACACCGGCGGCCGGTTCCACCTGCTGAACGTGTCCGCCGGCCTCGGTGTGGCCGTCGAGACCGCGGACGGCCGCCGTCACGATCTGGCCTTCGCGGAGACGCTCACCGTGCCCGCCTCGGTCGGCGCGTACACGCTGCGTCCGCTCGGCGACGAGCAGGTGCACGTGGTCAAGGCCCTGGTCAGCTGACGCACGGTCCCAATTCCTAGGATGTCCAGCGGGTCACCGTCCGCGCGGCGGGCGGGACCCGGCGCCGAGCCGTTCCGACAGGGGCTGACCACATGTTCACACCCGTCCTGGAGATCGGCGGCACCCACGTGAGCGCCGCCCTCGTCGATCCCGACACGGGCACGCTCGCCGGGCCGCCGCTGCGCGCCCCGCTGCCCGCGCAGGGCAGCGCGGACGCGATCCTCGGCGGCGTCCTCGAAGCCGCCGCCGGACTGCCCGCGGACCCCGGCGCGACCTGGGGAGTCGCCGTGCCCGGACCGTTCGACCACGAGCGCGGGATCGCCTGTTTCGAGGGCGTCGGCAAGTTCGAGGCGCTGTACGGAGTGGACGTGGGCGCCGCCCTGCGGGCCGGTCTCCCGCAGGCGCCCGGGGGACTGGCGTTCCTGAACGACGCCGTCGCCTTCGGCGTCGGCGAGCACGCCGCGGGGGCGGGGCGGGGGCACGACCGCGCCGTCTTCGTCACCCTCGGCAGCGGCGTGGGATCCGCGTTCCTCGCCGACGGGACGCCCGTCACCGCGGGCCCCGCCGTGCCGCCCGAGGGCTACGCCCACCTGCTCACCTACGACGGCCGCCCGCTGGAGGACACCGTGTCCCGCCGCGGTATCCGCGCCGCCTACGCGCGGGCGGCGCTCGACGACACCGATGTCGTCCCCGACGTGCGGGCGATCGCCGAGAGGGCGCGCGAGGGTGACCGGAGCGCGGGTGACGTCCTCGACCACGCGTTCCGGGCGCTCGGCGAGACCCTCGCGCCGTGGCTGCACCGGTTCGGCGCGACGGTGCTGGTCGTCGGCGGGTCGATCGCCGCCTCCTGGGACCTCATCGAGGCACCCCTGCAGATCGGCCTCGGGGAGAGTCCCGCCCCCGGCCCAGCCGTCCGCACCGCCCGCCATCCCGAGCACGCACCGCTGCTCGGCGCGGGCCGGTGGGCGCTGCGAACCTGCCGGGAACCGGCCCCGGGCGGCGCCGTCCCGCCTACCATGACGGGCACCTCCTATGCACCCGCCCCCTGAGATGAGCCCGCCCACCGTGCCTGCGTCCGACCGTCCCGCCCGCCCGGCCGCCGCCACCCCCACGCTGAGGGACGTCGCGGCGCGGGCCGGCGTCAGCGCCATGACCGTCTCCCGCGTGCTCAAGGACGACGGCCGGGTCAGCGAGGCGACCCGCGACCGGGTCCTGGCCGCCGTGCGCGAACTCGGCTACCGGCGCAACGAGGCCGCCCGCAACCTGCGGCTCGGCCGGACGAGCGGCCTGGTCGGTCTCGTCGTCACCAACCTCGCCAACCCCTTCTACTCGCGTCTGGCCCTCGGTGCCGAGCAGGTCGCGGACGAGCACGGCCTGCGGCTCGTCGTCGGCAACACGGCTGAACGGGCCGACCGGGAAAGGGACTTGGTGGACGACCTGGTCTCCCGCCGCGCCGACGGAGTGATCGTGGTACCGGCCGGCGCCATCCATACCCACCTGGGGCCCGACCGCATCGGAACCACCCCCGTCGTGCTCGCCGGCCGCCCGCCGTCGGGAATCGACGCGGACTGCGTCCTCGTGGACGACTTCGGCGGTGCGCGCGCCGCCACCGCCCGGCTGATCGCCGACGGGCACACGTCCATCGGCTTCCTCGGCAACCCGCCGACGCTGTTCACCGGCGCCGAACGCTACCGGGGTTACTGGGCCGCGCACGAGGAGGCGGGTCTCACCCCGCGTGATGCCTGGGCGCGCCGCGGCCCGCAGGACATCGCCACCGCCGAGTCCGCCGCCCTGGACGTGCTCTCGGGCGACGACCCGCCCAGCGCTCTCTTCTGCACCAACAACCGCCTCACGCTGGGCGCCTACCGGGCCGTGCGCCGTATGGCCTCCGGCACCGCGCTCGCCGGCTTCGACGACTTCGAGATGGCCGACCTCCTCGACGTCCCGGTCACCGTCGTCTCCTACGACGCCGACGAGGTCGGCCGCCAGGCCGCCCGCCTCCTGATGGATCGCATCGCCCAAGGCGCCGGTGCCCCGGGCGGGCCCGCGCGGCGCATGGTCGTCCCGACGACGGTCGTGCACCACCCGGTGTAGCGGCCGCGGCGGCTCCATCGGGTGCTGCGGTACTCGCCGTCAGGTCCGCGTGCCGTGCAGCGCTCTGCGCAGCACGGCCACCTCCTCGGCGAGTTCGCGCTGTGAGACCTCAGCCGTCGTGACCCCGACCGAGCCGTGGAACGTGCCGGGAAAGAGATGCAGCTCGACGGGCACGTCCGCCGCCTGGAGGGCGAGCGCATAGGCGACGGATTCGTCGCGCAGCGGGTCGAACTGCATGGCGGTGACGTACGCGGGCGGCAGCCCGCGGAGGTCGGCGGCGCGGGCGGGAGCCGCGTAGGCGGGTACGTGCGGGCTGCCCGGGACTCCCGCGCCGAGGTACGCGGACCAGCTGAGCAGGGAGCTCGGCCGGTCCCAGGCGGGCGTGTCGGTGAACGCGCGCATACTCGCGGTGGTCAGCCGGTCGTCGACCGCGGGCGTGCCCAGGTACTGGAAGCAGAGGGCGGGCCCGCCCCGGTCGCGCGCCATCAGCGCCACCGCGGCCGCGAGTCCGCCGCCGGCGGACTGACCGTGCACGGCGATCCGGCCGGGGTCCAACCCGAGTTCGCCCGCGTGGGCGGCGAGCCATACGAGCCCGGCGTAGCAGTCCTCGGCGGGCGCGGGGTAGGGATGCTCGGGTGCCAGCCGGTAGTCGACGGCGGCGACGACAGCCCCGGTCTCCCGGCACAGCCGCACGCTCCGGGCGTGTGTCGCCGCCACCGAGCCCAGGACGAATCCGCCGCCGTGGATGTCGTAGACCGCGGGCAGCGGAGCGGACCGCGGTCCGCCCGGCGCCCGCGGGACGCCCGGTGCGCCCTCGGCGCCTCGCGCACCGGGCGTGCTCGGCGTGTACAGCCGCAACCGCAGCGCCGCACCGCCGTCGGCCCGGGGGGCGTCGACGTCGCGCCAGGTGACGCCGCGGGTGTCGGGGGCCCTCTCCGCGGCGATCCGCGCGGCCGCGCGTGCGCGAGCCGCCGGGATGTCCCGCAGGTCGGCGGTGGGGTGGTCGGCGAGCGCCAGGAGCAGCTCGGGGTCGAGGGCGTAACGCATGGATTCTCCAGGAGGGTCTTCCGGTAACGGGAGTGTTAACGATAACGTTATCGTTAACACGTTGACCCTCGCAGCGCCCCGTTCGTAGCGTGAGGCGCGTCGAGCCGCCGAAGCGGTCGAGGTCGTGCGCATCGCCCGGCCGTGTCCGTCTCGGAACGCACAAGGGAGTCGCATGGCTACATCGCACACCCCGTCCATCCCCCGCAGGAACGTGCTGCGCTGGGGGGCGGCGCTGGCCGCCACCGCTCCCGGTCTGGCCGCCTGCACCGGTATGTCGACCTCGGGGGTGAGTGGTGACGGCCCCCGGATGGTGACCACCCAGTTCACCCCTGTCGAGGAGGCGCGCAACCTCCGCGCGATCCTCGGCGAGGCATACGAGGGCGGCGTCAGCCTGGTGACCGGCGACGCCTCCCAGCTCGGCACGCAGATCCGCTCCCAGGCCGCCAGCGGCGCCGTGAAACTCGACCTGATCGCCGGGCTTCACGGCGACTTCGCCCAGTTGGGCCCCGAATTCCTCACCGACGTCAGTGACGTCACCCGCTCCCTGGACGGCGCGGGTATCGACCCGGCGTTCCGGCAGCTGGCCAACCTCGGCACCCGCCGCAGCTGGTACGTTCCCTGGTGCCAGGCGGCTTACGTGATCGCGGCGAAGAAGTCCGCCCTGGAGCATCTGCCGTCCGGGGCCGATGTGCAGGCTCTGACCTACGAGCAGTACCTCGACTGGGCCGTCGCCGCCCGTCGTGCCAACCGCGGGAAGCCCGTCTTCGGCCTCCCGGTCGGGCCGGAGGGCCTGATCAACCGGTTCGTCCAGGGACATCTCTACCCCTCGTTCACCGGGGCCGGAGTCACTCGCTTCCGCAGCGACGACGCGGTGGACATGTGGGAGTACCTCAAGGACCTGTGGGCCAACACCGTTCCCAGCAGCACCAGTTACGACTTCATGCAGGAGCCGCTGGCGGCCGGAGAGGTGTCCGTCGCCTGGGACCACGTCTCCCGGCTGGTGCAGGCCCCGAAGGACGATCCCGAAAGCTGGGCGATGGTCCCCTGCCCGGCGGGTCCGAGGGGCCGCGGCTACATGGTGGTGCTGCTCGGTCTCGGCATCCCCAAGGGCGCGTCCCGTGCCTCGGCGGCCAGGGACGTCATCCGGGCGATGTCGGAGCCCGGTGTACAGGTCGAGCTGCTCCGCCGGAATTCCTTCTTCCCCGTCGTCGACGCGAAGCTGCCCGGCGACCTCCCACCGGCCATCCGGATGGAGTCCGCCGCCGTCGGGAGGCAGGCCGCCGCCCCCGACGCGATCCTCTCGCTGCCGTCGGTCGGCCTCGGGCAGCGCGACGGTGAGATGTCGAAGATCTACCGCGACGCGTTCACCGCGATCGTCCTGGACGGCGCGAACATCCGCCGGACGCTGGACACCCAGGCGAGGAACATGCAGCGAATCCTGGACGAGACGAAAGTGCCCTGCTGGGCCCCCGACCCGGTCGGCGACGGCCGCCGCTGCGAGGTGGGATGATGCCGGAAACCACGACACCCAAGGCCACGAACCACGAGGGCACGACGCCCGGCTCCGTGACATCGGACGCCACGCCCCCGGAGGCCCGCGCGAAGCCTCGGCGCCTGGTGCGCCGCAACCGGCTGCCCTACCTCCTCGTGCTGCCGTCGTTCGTCTTCATGGTGCTGCTGCTCGGCTGGCCCACCCTGGTCGGCGTGCGCGAGGCGTTCACCGGGTCCGGCGGCGGGTTCACACTGGACAACTGGCAGCGCATGGCGGCCGAGCCCCGCTTCTGGCAGGCGGTGCGCAACACCCTGCTGCTGATCGTCGTCGTCGTGCCGGTCCAGTTCGCGCTGGCCTTCGGCATGGCGATGCTGCTCCAGAGCAAGCTGCGCGGCTCGCGCTTCTACTTCTACCTCTGGGCCGTTCCCCTGGCCGTCAGCGACCTGGCGGCCGGTCTGGTCTGGCTGTCGGTCTTCACCGACCGCGGCTACCTCAACTCCGCCCTCTCCCATCTCGGGTTCGGCGACGGGTTCTCCTGGCTGTCGTACCAGAACGTCTCCACGATGCTGCTCGCCGTGGTGCTCGCGGAGATCTGGCGCTCCACCTCGCTGGTGCTGATCATCGTGGTGGCCGGGATGCAGATGATCCCGCGCGAGTTCGACGAGGCCGCCCAGGTGTTCGGAGGCAACGCCTGGCAGCGGGTGCGCCACGTCGTCCTGCCGATGCTGAAGCCGAACCTCCAGGTGGCGCTGGTGCTGCGGCTGATCATGGCGATGCAGTCCTTCGCCGTCGCCCAGGCGCTGACCGGCCGCAACTTCCCGCTGCTCGTCGGCGAGACGTACGAGTGGTTCACCGCGCTGCAGAACCCGGCCGTGGCGAGCGCCGTCGCGCTGGTCGTCCTCGGCGTCTCCCTGTTCGCGTCGACCGCCAGTCTGCGACTGCTACGGCAGCCGCAGGCGGAAGTGGGGCTCCGTTGAACGCCCTCGAAACCACGAATCCGCCCGCCGCGGCCACCGGGCTGCCCCCCGTCGACCGGAGTCCGCTGCGTCGCCGCCGACGGGTGCGGATCCTCAAGCAGGCGGCCGCCGTGGCGATCAGCCTGTTCATGGGTGTGCCCGTCTACCTGATCGGGCTCGCGGCGTTCTCCACCAAGGACGCGCTCAACGCGTTCCCGAAGTCATTCCTGCCCGTGGACGTGTCCACCGGGACCATCGACTCGTTCCTGTCGTCCACAGGCATCGGCCCCGCCGCCGTCAACTCCCTGATGACCGGGCTGCTCACCGTGGTGCTCTCGCTGGTCATCGGCGCACCGGCCGGATACGCGCTCGCCCGCTTCGCCTTCCGCGGCCGGGACGCCTACCAGCTCGTGCTGCTGCTCACCCGCGCACTGCCGATCGTCGTGCTCTCCATCCCCTTGGCCCAGCTGTTCCTGAGCACGGGCATGTACGACACGGTCACCGCCGTCGTCCTCATCCACACGGCGCTGGCACTGCCCACGACGGTCCTGATCACGTCGAGCATCTTCGTGTCGGTCCCGCGGGACGTCGAGGAGGCCGCGCTGATCTTCGGGTGCACCCGGTTCGGCGCGTTCCGCCAGGTGGTGATGCCCCTCGCCGTGCCGGGGCTCGCAGCTTCCAGCGTCTTCACCTTCGTCCTGTCGTGGAACGAGGTGCTCGGCGCCGCCATCACCACGCTCGACCACCGCACCCTGCCGGCCCAGGTGCTGACCTCGCTTCAGCAGTCACCGCTGGCCTACCGCTTCGCGGGCGGCTTCCTGCTCGTCGTCCCGGCGCTCGTCTTCATCGCCCTCATGCGCCGCTACCTCCTCAACATGTGGGGCAACGGGCCGCGCTGACGATCCGGACGGTCGCCGACCGTCCGCTCCACCCCCCGAACCCCGCACCCCACCACCCGAATCCCGGTGAGGACCTCATGACCGACGTACACCTTCGCAACCTCTTCAAGACCTATCCCGGCGCCAAAACACCCGCCACCAAGGACGTGTCCCTCGACATCGCCGACGGCGAGTTCGTGGTGCTGCTGGGCCCCTCCGGCTGCGGCAAGACCACGCTGCTGCGGATGCTCGCCGGGCTCGAGATGCCCGACTCCGGGCAGATCGTCGTCGGTGGCCGGGACGTCACCTACCTGCCGCCCAAGGACCGGAACCTGTCGATGGTCTTCCAGTCCTACGCCGTCTTCCCGCACCGCAAGGTCCGCGACAACATCGCTTTCGGGCTCACCATGCGCCGTACCGACCGCCGCGAGACCGAGCGCAAGGTCGCCTGGGCCGCGGAGCTGCTCCAGCTGGAGCCCTACCTGGACCGCTACCCGGCCCAGCTCTCGGGCGGTCAGCGCCAGCGGGTCGCCGTCGCCCGGGCGATCGTCGTCGACGCCGACGTGCTGCTCATGGACGAGCCGCTGTCCAACCTCGACTCCCTCCTGCGGCTCTCCTTCCGCGCCGATCTGAAGAAGCTGGTGGAGTCCATCGGAACCACCACCGTCTACGTCACGCACGACCAGTCCGAGGCACTGTCGCTCGGCGACCGCGTCGCCGTGCTCAGGAACGGCGAGATCGCCCAGCTCGCGCCGCCGCTCGACGTCTACTCCCGGCCCGCGAACCGCTTCGTCGGCGGATTCCTCGGCAGCCCGCCGATGAACTTCCTCGCCACCACCCTCGACGCCGGAGAAGGGGCGGAAGCGACCGCCGACCTCGGTACGCAGACCGTGCGCGCGCCCGCCGCGCTGCGCCCGCACCACGGCAGGCCGGTGCTGCTCGGCATCCGGCCGGAGGCCGTCCGGGTCTCCACGACCCGGGAGGGCGACGCGGTGCGGGGCCAGGTGAAGGTTTTCGAACCGATGGGCTCCGCCGTCCTCGTCACCGTGGACGTCGACGGCCAGCTGATCAAGGCGCAGGCCCCGAACACCTTTCGCGCCGCCTCCGACGACACGGTCTGGCTCACCTTCCCCGCGTCGGAGCTGCGCTGGTACGACGCCGAGACCGAGCTCGCCCTGGAGACCGGCCCGGCCCTGGAGACCGCATGACCACGGCCGCCCCGCTGTCGACCGCCCCCGCCCGTATCACCGTCCCGCGGACCCGTCCCGCGCTCGGCGACACCGGGCTCGCGGCCCGCGCCGCGTACGTGCTGCGCGGCAACGACCTGGGCTCGATGACGGCCGCCGCCCCACGTCTGTACCCGCACATGTGGAGCTGGGACGCGGCCTTCATCTCCGTCGGGATCGCCCAGCTCAGCGTCGAGCGGGCGCTGACCGAGCTGGAGACGCTGCTCGGGGCGCAGTGGAGGACCGGAATGCTGCCCCACATCGTCTTCTCGCCCAGGTCCACGGGCTACTTTCCCGGTCCGGAGCGCTGGGGCTGCGCGGAGCTGGCCGCCGCGGCCCCGGCCGGTACCGACACGTCGGGCATCTGCCAACCGCCGGTGCACGCGATCGCGTTGATGCGGATCGTCGAGGTCGCCCGCCGTACAGGAGGTGAGGGGTTGCGGGCCGCTGAGAAGTTCACCGATCGGGCATGGACGCCGCTGATGCGGTGGCACCGCTGGCTGGTCGAGCAGCGCGACCCGGAAGGCACCGGGCGGATCACCCTGCACCACGGCTGGGAGTCCGGCACGGACAACTCGCCCCGCTGGGACGGCCCGTACAGCCGCGTCCACCCGGGTGCCTCGCTGCCGGCCTACCGCCGGCGCGACCGCGAGTTCGTCGCCGACCCCTCACACCGGCCGAGCGACGGCGAGTACGACCGCTACCTGTGGCTGGTCGAGGAGATGCGCCGGGCCGACTACGACGACGCGGCGGTACGCCGCACCTCCAGCTTCGCCGTCGAGGACGTGCTCACCAGCGCCCTGCTCGCGCTGGCCTGCGATGCGCTCGCCGACCTCGGGGAGGAGCTGCCGCACCGCAGCGAGGACGTCGCACAGCTCCGCGCCTGGGCCGCCCGCTTCCGGGCGGGGGTCGTCGCTTCCGTCGCCCCGGAGACGGGGCTCGCCCGCGACCGCGACCTGCGGGCCGGGCGGTGGCTGGCCACCGAGACCCTCGCCGGCTTCGCCCCGCTGCTGTGCGGCGGACTGGACCCGGCGGCCGAACGCCGGCTGCGCGACGTGCTGGACTCCGAGCGCTGGTTGGGGAACCCGGGACTGTTCGCGGCCGTTCCGCCGTCGACCGCGCCCGGCAGCGACGCGTTCCGCTCGCGCGCGTACTGGCGCGGGCCGCAGTGGCCGGTCATGGCCTGGCTGTTCGGGTGGGCGTTCGCCCGGAGAGGCTGGCCGGAGCGGAGCGAGGCGATCCGCCGGGAGGGCCTGCGGCTGGTCGGTGACGGCACCTTCGCCGAGTACTACGAGCCGTTCACCGGGGAGCCTCTCGGGAGCCTGGACCAGTCGTGGACGGCGGCGGTGACGCTCGACTGGTTGTGCTGACAGCCGTCCCGGAGCGGGCGGGGGCGGCGTACCACCCCGGCCAGGGCCGGGACCTCGCCGAAACCACCGCACCACCCACCCGGTGCCGTACCGAACCCGACCATGTGAGCGAGACATGACCGATCAACTCCGCGCCGCCGCGCGCACACTCCTTGAGAACCACTGGGACGGCGAACGCGGGTACTGCGTCCCCAACCCCGCCACCTACCCCCACCTGTGGCTGTGGGATTCCTGCTTCCACGCCATCGCCTGGGCCCGGCTCGGCGACGCCAGGGCCGAGACCGAGCTCCGCGCCGTTCTGGAGGGGCAACTGCCCGGCGGCATGGTCCCGCACATGCGGTACGGGCCCGCCGGACCCGATACCTTCCTCGGTCCGCTGCCCGGGACGTCGTCCCTCACCCAGCCCCCCATGTTCGGCCACGCCGCGCGCGCCCTCGCCGATCTGGGACGCACCCCCGGCAGCGATGTCCTCAAGCGCGCCCGGGCCGGCCTGGACTGGCTGTGGGACAAGCGCCGCAGCGACGACGGCCTGGTCTTCATCGTCCACCCCTGGGAGGCGGGCAACGACCACGCCCCCCGGTTCGACGACTGGGGCGCCCCCGGCCGCACCCCCGCCGACTACGACCGGGCGGCCCGCACCGCCTGGAACAAGCAGCAGATGGAGAACGTCACCTTCGACGCCGACGGGGCGGCGATCGCGTCCGGCACGTTCGTGAGCTGTACGGCCGCGTTCAATGCCTACACGGCCTTCAACATGGCCGAGCTGGCCGCCGTCACCGGCGACGCGGAGCTCCGGGCCCGCTCCGGGCAGCTCGCCGAGGCGATGGACGCCCACCTGTGGAACCCCGAGCAGCGCCTGTGGGACGACCTCCCGCTGACCGGCGGCGGCCCCAGCGTTTCCGCCCCGCTCAGCGACGGGCTCATGGGCGCCCTGATCACCCCCGACCGCGACCGGGCCCTCGCCGCGCTCGGCCAGCTGACCGACCCCACGCGCTTCGCCGCGCCGTTCGGCCCGGCGAACGTCGCCCGTGCCCACCCGGCCTACGACCCGGACATGTACTGGCGCGGCGCCGCCTGGCCGCAGGTCAACTACCTGCTCTGGATCGCGCTGCGCCGCTGGGGCCTTGACGGCGAGGCCACCTCCCTCGCCGAGCGGACGGCCACCGCGGTCCAGGGCAACAACTGGGCGGAGTACTGGAACCCGGAGACGGGCGACGGCCTCGGTGCGGCCCCGCAGACGTGGTCGGCGCTGGCCGCCTGCATGAGTTGAAGTCAGCCGCCACGCCGGTCGGGCGGCGGCCGCGCTGCCCCGTCCGCGACCGCCCGGGTCTGCGCGGCACTGGCGATGGCCCGGGGGACGAGCGGACCGACCAGGTGTCAGCCGACCGTCGTCCACGCCGCACACGGCCCCTTCCTCATGCCGGTGTGCGGCGGCGGCGCGGAGCGTTCACAGCCAGCCGCGGCGCGCCGCGTGCCAGGCGAGATGCATGCGGGTCGCCGACTCGGAGCGCTCCATCATGCTCTGGATCCTGCGCTGCACGGTGCGACGGCTCAGCTTCATCTGCGAGGCGATCATCTTGTCGCTCACCCCTGCTACGAGCAGGGACAGCAGGCGGCGGTCGGTGGGGGAGAGGGCCTCGGCGGCGGGCTCGTTGCCGGACGCCCCATCCCCGGAGTCGCCCCCGAAGGGGACCGCGTCCTCCCAGTACCGTTCGAAGAGTGCGCTGAGGGCGGCCAGCAGGTTGCTGTCCCTCACCAGCGCCGTGGTGGGTTCCCCCGGACTTCCCTTCGGGCCGCCGTCGACCAGGGGAAACACGGCGACGGCGCCGTCCGCGATCGCCAGGCGCAACGGGAGGCTGGGCGCCACGCGGGCCAGTTCGCCGGCGCGGACCCCCGCCGCCACGTTGTCCACCGCGCCGTCGTCGTCGAAGAACGCCTTCTCGTACAGCACCCGGTAGCGGACGCCGCGGGCCAGCGCGGAGAACTCGTCCGCGTTACTACCCGACGGCATGGCCACGTACTGGGCCTTGCAGAACCACAGCATCTCGTGCCGTGCCTCGTGCTGCACGTGCCGCAGGCACTGGCGAAGCGCTTCGGTACCGGTGATGATCTCCAGCAATTGCGCCGCGTCACGGCCCCGCATGGTCTTCCGGTAGGTGTCCATGAGCCGCGCCGCCTCGCGCCGGGCGGCGTCCAGGGCGTCGGCACTGCGCCTGAGTGGCGGCAGCAGGGCCGCGTCCGGTGGCACTGCCTGGTAGAGGTCCGGGGTGCCGTCGCTCGGGTTGGCGAGGCCCTTCGCCGAGAGGCGTCCCAGTACGCGCAGGACCTCGGGAACCGTCAGTCCGGCGCGCTCCGCGAGGTCGGGAGCGCCCGCCCTGCCGGATGCTACGAGCAGTCCGTAGACGGATTCCTCGTCGGGGGACACGCCCGCGATCTCCAGCATGGTGAACGCCCTCCCACGAGCAGGCCACATTGTTGAAGAACGTACTACATGGGTGTGCGTGCGGGGGCGCACGGCTCCGCGCGCCCCCGCCGTGCTCAGCTGCGCACCGCGTAGGCGCGCTCCACCATCTGCCGCACGGTGTTGCCGGCACCGTCGCTCGCCGTGACGCGCAGCCCCACCCATGTCCTCTGCCGTTCGGGGACCTTGAGGGATACCCGGAACGCATTCCGGCCGTCCTCGGTCGTCCGCGCGGTGGTCCAGGTCCGCCCGTCGTCGTAGGACGCCTCGACACGGAGCCTCACGCCGCGTGGACGGTCGAGGCCTTCCTGGGCGCGTACCGTGACGCCGATGCGGTGCGACCGCGCTCCGACGACCATGTTGCGCGCGTCGACCGGCACGTCGTAGTCCAACTGCAGCAACGGGAGCGGGGCACCCTCCCGGGTCCGGGCCGAATCGAACGACCAAGACGTCCGGGTCGATACTCCAGCCTTCCAGTCCGCCGAATCCCGCGATGTCGACAGATCGAGCCGGTACCGCGCGGGTCCGGACGGAACGTCGACGTCCTGCCAGCTGCTCGTCACCCCCGCGACCTGCTCGCCCTCGCGGTACAGGACCGCGCTCGCGGCGTCTCCGCCGACGTCGGGGTCGCCGGGGACGGCCCGCGACCAGTGACCGGCCTGCGAGTCCGTGAACTCCGGGATCCTCAGACGCATCCGGTCACCCTCCCGCACGGTCGGGGTGGAGGTGCCCAGGGGGATCGAGGGCCGGATCACCGCACCCTGCCACGTCTCCCGCTGGTGAGCGCCGGCCCGGTAGGTGCGGGGCGTGTCCTGCATCCCGAGGGCGAGTGGCTCGTCCGCGTAGGGGGCCGTCGTGTAGTGCACCCGGTGCTGCCACCTGGTGTCGTCGGCGCTCACGTACTCGGTGCGACTGAATCCGAGCGGCACGAACCGGGAGTACTGGTTCCAGGAGGCCTGCTGGTAGGGCCGCCAGCCGAACCGCTGCTCGCTCGCCCAGCCGCCGACGCCGTTGTCGGCGTAGGTGCTCGGAATCACCGCGCTGTTCGCCGCGGAAACGGTGTGCACCACCCGCGGCGGAACCCGCTGCTTCGACACCTGCATGACGTCGTAGAGGTAGGGGCTGCGCGCGGTGCCGGAGAAGCTCACCGAAGTGGAGCCGCGGGTGATACGGGCCAGCAGCGCGGCCCCCTGGGATCTGCCGATCCGTATCGTCGGAAGGGCCAAGCGTTCCCCCTGGGGCTCCCAGCGGGTCCAGTTGTTGTCATCGAAATGGATGACCAGCACCCCTCGGGCACCGGCACGGGCAGCCTCTTCGACCAGCACCGCCTCGTTGGCCCCCGACGGGTTATCCACCACGGCCAGTCGGCCGCGGGCCTTCGTGAAGACGGGGTTCTCCGCGGACCCGGCATCGACCGCGGACATGCTCACCCCCGACTCCGGCAGGAGTGGCGAGCGCGTCATGTAGTAGGCGTCGAGGTCCCCGCCGCTCTTGGTGACCTTCGCCCTCAGGAGCGGCGCGACGAGCTGCCAACGGGAAGCGAACTCGAAGGCGCCCTCGGTGACCCGGGCGGTCGGACTGATGTACAACCGCTTGGCGCTGTCGAAGAACATCGTGCCCTGTGTCAGGCTGCGCCCTTCGATCTCGCGGTACGTCTGGTAGCTCAGGATGCCGCGCTGCTCCGCCGGCCGCGGTGTGCGGATCTCCACCGGCACGGCGGTCCGGGCGTCCAGCGTGACGGTCATGTCCTTCGTCACCCTCACCTCGGGCAGCACCACATGCCGCAGCTCCTGGCCGTCCCGCGCCGTGTCCAGCCAGCTGGCGTTGACCTGGTACACCCCCTCCTCGACCTCGGCGACTCCCGCTTCAAGATCGGTGTAGCCGACGAACCCCTCCGCGCCCCACAGCGTGGGCAGTTGGTCGCCCGGCAGGCCGTCCTTACCGATGCTCCGCACCGTGATGCGGTGCTGGGGACCCCGGACGACCGCACTCACCGTGGTGCGCACGGTCACGTCACCGTCGGTGGACGTAGCGGTGACGTACCCGTAGTACTTCCCACGCCCCACGCGCGCGGGATCGACGGTCAGGGGAATTTCGGCGGACGCCCGGGCCGGCACCCGCACGGACGCGGCGCCGAGCCGCACCGATCCCTCGCCGGGTTTCCGGCCTGCCTCAGTGGCCAGATCGGCCTTCAGGCGCAGCGTGACGTCCCGGTCGGAGGAGTTGGTCCAGCGCAGCCGGGACACGACAGGCTCGGTCGCCTGCGAGGTGTAGGGGCCCAGGGCCAGAGTCCCGGTGGCACTCACCGCGCCGAGAACAGCGGCGCGGGCGTCGATCCGCCCAGCGCCCTGTTCCGTCACCTTCTGCCCGTCCCCGGGCACCGCCGAGCTGATCAGGGCGTCCTTCAGCTGGGCGCCGGTCCAGTCCGGGTGGCGCTGGGCGAGCAGCGCGGCCAGGCCCGCCACGTGCGGCGAGGCCATGGAGGTGCCCGAGGCGGCGGTGTAGTGCTCGTCCACCGGTGCGCCCATGGAGGTCCCCGACGCGCGCGCTGCCTCGATGGCCACACCAGGAGCCGTGACGTCCGGTTTGACAGCGTCGTCGCCCAGGCGCGGACCGCGGCTGGAGAACGGGGCGAGCGCGTCGTTCCGGTCCACCGCTCCGACCGTCAGGGCGGCGTCCGCGGCACCGGGGGATCCGATGGTGCGGGGGCCGTTCTCACCGTCGTTCCCGGCCGACACGACGAACAGGGTGCCGGAGCGCCGACTGAGGTCGTTCAGGGCCGCGCTCATCGGGTCGGTCCCGTCGGTGGCCGCCGAGGAGCCGAGGCTCATGTTGACGACATCGGCCCCCTCCTCGACCGCCCACTCCATGCCGGCCACGACCTGCGACTCGCTGCCATAGCCGTCGTCCCCGAGCACCTTGCCGACCAAGAGCTGCGCGCCGGGCGCCACACCGCGGCGGGAGCCGCCGGAAGCGGCGCCACTGCCGCCGACGATGGACGCCACGTGGGTGCCGTGCCCGAACACGTCACCCGTGCCCGAGCTGCCGGAGAAGTCCTCGGCCACCGCCACCCGGTCCGCGAGATCGGGATGGCTCCGGTCGACGCCGGTGTCCAGGACGGCCACCTTGACCCCGTCACCGCGGTAGCCCGCCGACCACACCTTCTGGGCGCCGATCTGCGCCGTGCTGCGGTCGAGGGACACGCCGACCCGGCCATCCAGCCACACCCGCGGCGTCTCGACGGCCTTCCTCCGCTGGCCGCCGTCGGAGACCATCGCCTTCCAGAACCGGCCGAGATCCTCGTTGCCGACCCGCAGAGCGCTGGCGTCGATGCTGTCGAGCCTGCGCGGGGACGGCTCCTGGGCCAGTGCCGTCAACCGCTTCGCGGAGTCGGCATCCCGCCCTTTCGCGTCCTCCACGATCACGGGCAGCGCGTCCGTGTGCGCTGTGTCGTACCGCTGCGCGACGAGCGCCGTCACGTCGAACAGATCGCGGTCCAGGCGCCCGGACGCCACCAGCGCCTCGGCGTCCGACGGCAGGACGCTCACGTGACCGTCCTGTTCCAGCGTTCGGAAGAGCAGCCCCTTCCTTCCGGGGCCCGGTGTGACGGACGCCTGCTGGCGTCCGTCCGGGCCCCGGGCGAGGGTGACCCGGTCACCCGTGATCAACCTGACCGTCGCCGTCTCATTGACTGGCGGACGTGCGTCGGCGCCCCCGCCGGGAGCGTCGGCTGTCGCCGGCAGCGGCGCCACGGCGCCGACGGTCAGCGCGAGACCCGTAGATATGGCCGCCCACAGGCGCAACCGTCTCATCAGTGCATTGCCCTTCCGTGCCATCGATGTCGATGCATGCGGTGGCCAGAATGGGCAGACGCCCCGGGTGGTGTCATGCGAATCCCGTGGCGCAGGTGCGACATGTCCCAAGGGCGCCATCCGGAAGACCTCTGGATGACCTGGCGGTGACCCGCGGAGGGGTGGGCGATCCCGGCGGGCGGACCGCCGTCAGTCGGCCGTCGCGACGATCGCGCTGACGCGGATCTCCACCCGGTCGCCGACCCGCACGGCCTGGCTGTGTCCGAGCAGATCGACCTGCTTCTCCCCGTCACCGGGGGTGACGGCCGAAGACAGTTGGTCGCAGGGGGGGAGTGGGAGATGAGGATTCGGGTCGGAGTAGGAGGGTCTCCGATGGCTGGGCGGGCGGGGGAGGGGGCGACGGTGGAGCTGGGCTCCCTGCTGCTCCTGCTTCCCGGCAGGCTGGAGTCGCCGCTCCGGTCGGAGCGCGGCCTGACGCTGTTCGAGTCCTCGCGCTCAGCCGCATGTCCGAGGCTCCGCAGCGGAAACCGCGGATGGGCGAGCTCGCCTTCCTCGCCAACGGGTCTCTCCCGGCTGTCCGGCGTCGTCAAGCGCTTCGAGCGCCGAGGCCGGGTGGTACGGACCCCGGATCCGGCCAAAGGTCGCTACATGCTCGCCGCGTTCACCGGCGAAGGATTCGACGCGGTGCGCCAGGCGGCCCCGGCGCGACTGCGGGCTGCGCGGGAACTTGTTCTCGACCGCCTCGGACGCGCCGATCCGCAGGCAGTGGCCGACATCTCCCGGCGGCTGCGCATCGTCCCCGCCGGCCTTACGGGCCTCTGCGCCGCTTCCTCTTCAGTTGATGCATCAACCGTGTGGGGATAGGGTGAAGGTGAGGCTGGCGGGAACTCGTCGTGCCGCACGGAGCAGGTTCTCGAGGAGAAGACATGGCGATCGAAGTGAGCGACGCGCCCGAGGCGAAGCGCTACGAGGCGCGGGTCGACGGGGAGTCCGAAAACGCGGGCATCGCTCAGTACATCCGTACCCCGGAGCTCATCGCGTTCGTGCACACCGAGGTCGGGCCCGCGTACGAGGGCCGGGGCGTCGGGTCCGCGCTGGCCCGGACCGCGCTGGACGAGGCGCGTGCGGCGAAACTGCGGGTCCTGGCCACCTGTCCGTTCTTCGCGGGCTGGATCGCGCGGCACCCCGACTACCAGGACCTGCTGTATCAGTCCCGCAGCAAAGTCAGCGACTGAGCAGCCGAACACGGCAGTGACGGAGGCCGACATGAGCGGCGAATCCCGCCGGAAGGCGTACCACACGGAAACCATCACGGTGACGTTCGAGGCCGGGCGATGCCTCCATGCCGCCGAGTGCGTCCGGGGTCTGCCCGAGGTGTTCGACCCGGAGAAGCGCCCGTGGATCCGGCCGGACCAGGCGTCGGCGGACGATCTGGCCGAGGTGGTGCGGCGCTGCCCTTCCGGTGCGCTGAAGTACGCGTTCGAGGACGGCCGGCGTGAGGACCCCGACCGGCCTACCACGATCACCCGCGGTCCCACCGGGCAGCTGACGCTGCGTGGCGAGTTGCGCGTGGACACGGAGCAGGGCCCGAGCGAGGAAACCCGCGCGGTTCTGTGCGGATGCGCGCAGAGTCGGAGCCTGCCCTACTGCGATCACGCGGGGCCCTGTGGTCGATGACGGGCCCAGCCCGCCGCCTCGCATGCGACCACCGGATGCGAGGCGGTGTCTCTTGAAGTTCAGTTCACCCAGTAGGAGTCGTCGATGTGCCGCCGCCCACGGCAGGACCGGAGCAGGTTCGGCTCGCGGTACGGGCCGCCGGTGTCAACCCGATCGACTGGAAGATCCTCAACGGTTTCACGCGCCAGATGATGCCTCTCGACCTGCCGTCCGGCCTCGGCTCCGACGTGGCGGGCGTGATCTGCGTGGTCGATCAGGCCAGTGCGGGGGATGACCGGCTTCCGGGTCGGTGACCAGGTGCTCGGAGCCTCCCTCACCTCCGCCTACGCGCAGTCGGCGCTCGCCGACCCCGCGGCCCTGGTCGCCAGGCTCGCTTTCGGTTCCGTTGGAGGTCGCCGCCACCCTGGCCGGCAGTGCCGATGACTCGGGCACCAATCGCTCTGGCCGGCGGCCCGGTCCGGCCCGGGGTGCTCTCCCTCGTCGCGTTCGGGGACGTAGACACCGAGTTCCGGATCCACACGACCACGCCCGGGACGGGGAACCCGAGGCGCTGAGGGGCATCCTCGCTCTAATCGAGGCCGGAGAGCTGCGGGTTCCCATCGAGGGTGCCTACTCCCCGGACGAGGTCCCGGCCGCCCTGGCGGTGAGCCGCCCCGCAGACCCTCGACCAGTGGGCGCGGGCGCACAAGGACGACTCCCCGCGCACCTGAGCGGCACCGAGGACGCCTCCGCCCGGGGCGAACCCGGACCGCGACGGAGGCGTCCGCTGCGGGCCGAGGGCGGACCCCGGCGGAGGGTGTCCGCTGCGTCACCGCAGCTCGTGCTCGTGGTCCTCGGCGAGGTCCAGGTTGGCGGCCGCACCGCGGAGCGTCGACAGGGCCCACACGGCGACCATGACCATCACCCCGGCACCGGCCGCACCGGTGACGGTGACCGCCTGGCTGAACGCGTCCCTGGCGGCGGCCGCGATGGCTGCCCCGGTGCCGCCGCCGACTTCCGCTGCCACGAGCAGGGCCTCTGCGATCGTGGACGAGGCCCGCTCGGCGAGGCCCGGATCGAGAGCGACACCGTCGATGCCGGACTCGACCGACCTTGAGTACCAGGAGACGAGCAGCCCACCCAGCGTCGCCGTGCCCAGCGTCGCCCCGAGCTCGTAGGCGGTCTCGGAGATCGCGGCCGCCTGCCCCGCGCGCTCCGGCTTGACGGAACTCATGATGATGTCGTTGCTCAGGGCCAGCGCCATACCGGCGCCCAGCGAGACCAGGGCAAGCGTGGCGGCGATCTGCACGGGGGGCGAGGTCGGTGACAGCAGGAAGGTCAGCCCGAACCCGGCCGCAGTGATCAGAAGCCCACCGGTGATGACGTAAGCAGGGAGAAAACGCTTGACCAGAGCGGCCGCGACAAACGCGGCGGCGGCGGCGAGTACCGCCTGAGGCATCAGCCAGAGGGCGGTCTGCAGCGGGCTGAGACCGAGCACCAGCTGTAGGTGCTGGGTGAGCGCGAGCAGCGCTCCGGCCATCGCGAGAATGGCCAGGAGGTCAGTCACCACAGCGCCGCGGAAGTACGGCACCTTGAAGAGCCGGACCTCCATCAGCGGGGTGGTGAGTCGCAGCTGCCTTCGGACGAACAGGGCGATCGCGAGCACTCCGACGGCGGCCGCCAGCAGCCCGATGAGGGGGTCCTTGCCTCCGGTGAGCGTCTTGATGCTGAACGCCACACCGACGAGTCCGACGAGGGAGAGCGCGACGCTGGGGAGGTCGATCCTGTCCAGATCGGGGTTTTTGCTCTCGGGCAGCAGGAGGGGACCAAGCACGAGCAGGAGCAGCATGACCGGGATGTTCATCAGGAACGCGGCCTGCCAGTTGAACGTCTCGATGATCCAGCCGCCGACGATCGGCCCGGCGGCGGCACCGACGGAAGCCATCGCAGCCCACACCGCCATCGCGTAACGGCGTTCCTGGCGGTCCAGGAACATGTTGCGGGCGAGGGACAGGGTAGAGGGCATCATGATCGCTCCCCCCACACCGAGCAGGGCGCGGGCGGCGATGAGCATCCACGGCTCGGTGGCCAGGGCCCCGATCACGGACGCGACAGCGAAGAGGAAGGCTCCGGCCAGCAGATTGCGCCGCCGGCCGAACCGTTCGCCGATCGAACTCATCGCTACGAGCAGTCCGGCGAGCACGAGTGAGTAGGTGTCGATCATCCACAGCTGCTCGGTACCCGAGGGGCTCATCTCGGTGGAGATCTCCGGCAGCGCCATGATCAGGACGGTGCCGTCGATGGTGATGAGCAGCAGCGGCAGAACGAGCACGGCGAGACCGACCCAGCTTCTCGCCGTGGCCTTGGGAGGGGCGGAGTTCATGGTGATCCCTGGTACGAAAGCGGATGTTGCTCCCCAAGCGTACGGACCAAATGGTCTGTAAAGCAAACCTTCGCGTACTGCTCTGCGGTGTAACCTCTCGGTTGCCGTGGATGGGGTTGCGACGGTGCCCAGGCATGACAGAGGGCGGCCCCCGCGCAGATGCGGGAGCCGCCTCAGTCGTTCCGGAGTCGAGCGTGGCGTAGCGGTTCGAGTGTCAGCTTGTCGTTTAACGTTCGGCTGCTTCGGCATCGGAGGCCATCGATGTCTGGAGGATGCGTAGCCATCGCTGGCAGACTTCATAGGTGACGGGTTCGAACAGCTCGGGGGTCGAGATTTCGACGAGGAACTGGGTCAGCAGGTCCTGGTGTCCTTCATCAACGTGCACCTGGTCCTCAAAGTGCACGGCCTGTGCCCAGTCGATGAGCTGGTCGGGGCTGGCGAGCCCAGTGGTGACCCTTTCCGGGGCAGCAACGGCGTGGCCACGACGGAACGTGACAGCCGATCCCGGTGCGCCGTGCCGGGCATTTCTGATGAGTCCAGCGAGCTCACCGTTCCACTGCACGAGGTCTTCGAGGGGCTGGCTTCCGCTCGCGTCCATGTTGCCCATCCTGCTTGACCGCGTGTTCATTGGGCAGTGACAATCGCCGGTCAGCTTGGAACAGGCGTGACACGCCAGGGTTTCGTGCCGACTTTGTGGTGGGTGGGTCGGCTGAACGCTTCGCCGGTGGCAAGGACTCTGCCCACGTCGTGACGGGTGGCTGGGCGGCGATTCTTCGAGCCCGGTGGCCCGCCTGGCCCGGGCCGGGACGGTTTCGGTGCATCGGCTGGAGACCCAGTCTTCGCGTGCAGGTTTCTGAACCCTCTGCGGACGCGGGCGGTCGTCAGTCTGCTCGGCTCCGTCGGCTTCTCCCTGGGTCGCCGCAGCTCCATGGCCAGTGGACGGACGAGCCGGAGCTGGGCGTAGGCGGCGATCACCAGCCAGGTCCACCGGTCGGCCGCCTCGGAGTTGCGAAGACGGGGCTTGTTCCATCCGAGCGTCTGCTTGAACAGGCGAAACGTGTGCTCGATGTCGAAGCGGCGGAGGAAGGACTACCGGTAGCGGTTCACGTCGTCCGAGGTGGCGCCGGTGCCCGACCACCACAGCCAGACCGGCTTGTTGACCCCGCCGCTGGGCAGCTTCTCCACGATCAGCCCGATGACGGTGCCCTTGATGATGGGCAGAGGGCCGTCGTGGTTGAGCCGGGCGGCCCGGCGGGTGAGCCGCGGGTGCAGTCGGTCCCACGCCTGCGCGGTCACCTCCCCATAGAGCCGGGTGTCCGTGGTCGTCACGGCCTGTTCGGTGCCCCAGGTGCTGGAGTTTCCGAAGACGAACTCGCCGCCGTGCTTGGGCAGTCGGCCGCCTTTGGGGTCGTAGACCCGCGGCGGCGTTGGCCGGCGCATGACGCGATCGGAGCGGAGCCGGCCGAGGATTTCGACGGGCAGACCGTTCAGCAGGTGGGCGATGCGCGGGGCGTCGTATCCGGCGTCCAGCACGACCAGGACTCTTCGGGTCGCCCGGCTTCCACTGGCCGGCGGCGACGAGCCGCTCGACGACCTCGCGGATCTGGAGCGTGGTGACTGCGGCGACGTCGGTGCCGGGCTCCAGGCGGACCGCGTCCAGCACCGCCGTCCAGGACGTGCGGCCGGTCTCCAGCGCGGCCACCACCGAGTACGGCCAGCCGGGCACCATCTGATGCTTGCCCTCGCCACGGCCGAACGTGTGGCAAAAAGCCCGGTCAGCACTCGTGTTGTCATCCGGCCGCAGCCACGGTGAGACATCCACCGCCAGCACGAGCCGGTCATCTGCCGCCCTCGGCAGCGGCATCCCGGCCAAGGCTCGACGCAGCCGGGCGACATCGATCCGCCCCTGGTTGAGCCCGGCGTACAGAGCTCCGTGCCCGCGGCGGTGTTCGGGCGCGAGCGCGAGATCGACCGGTGTCCGCACCGGCCCGTCCGTGCACAGCAGCGCGTCGCACAACTCGAACAACGCGTCGCCCCGCGCGGTCAGACAGGCGTACAAATCCGACCGGGAGTGTGACACTTCCGCGAACGCATCCCGTAGGACGCCCTGACGTACCAGACTCAAGACCACGGCCTTCGCGCTGATCCAATGCCTCTGTGACGGAGCACAGGATTAGACGGAGACCGCCTACGTGTCCACTGAACTGCGAAAAGGCCGATCAAGTTCGAGTCGCGTTCGACGCCGGACCATAAATGTCAAGCTCAGATCGCGGTACGGAAAGTGCCCTCGCTGGCAAGTTCGAGCAGGAGGTCGCGGGCTGTCGCGATGCCCTCCTCGTCTTGCTCCCCATAGACGGCGGCCAGGGCGATGCCCTCCGCGGCTCGTCGCACGATGAGGATGCGATCCGCGCTCAGCCCGTCGAGGGCGAGCTGAGTGTTCCACCAGGCGGCGTTCTCCTCCATGACCGGAGCGACCGCGGGGATCGTGTACAGGCCGCTCCACATCGGCGCCGACGTGAAGTCGCGCTCGGCCGTCGCTTCGGCGCTGCCCGCGCACAGCGCCCGCACATACGCGCGCAGCATCTTGCCCGGGTGGTTCTCGGAGAGGTCGATATGGCCGAGAACCACCTCCCGGAAGCGCTCGTGCGCATCGACCACGAGGGCGGCGATCAGCCGGTCCCTGCTGCCGAAGTGGTGGATCAGGCCGCTCTTCGATACCCCGGCGGCGGTGGCGACCTCGGCGAGCGTGACGGCGGCGCCTTTCTCCAGGACCAGTTGCGTCGCCGCGTCGAGTACCGCACGTCTCGTGCGCTCCGCGTTGCGCGTCTGTCGCCCCTCCGTCATCGTTCCACCCGCCTGCCCTGTCGACTTCAACTGACCGATTGGTCCATTCTACGACACGGGTGAACGGTTGAGTGATGGCCGTCACGAACAAAGTTGATGCGTCTACTTTATGGTTGCGGGAGTGAATCTCCGGAGGGGTGCGGGTAGAGGTTGATATGCATACACGTCGCATGAGAGCCCGGCTGGCCCTGCTGGAACAGGTCGAACGGAGCGCTTCGGAGAGCGACATCATTCGGCTCGCTCTGATGCACGCGGTGGCGGAGTTGGGCGGCCTCGGCGCTGCGGTGCACCTTCGCTCGTCGTCGTCCACCTTGCGACCGGTGGTCACCGTGGGACTGAACACCGTTGACGGCCGGGCCTGGGAGACACTCGGCGACGGGGGAGAACAGGTGCCGGCGCAGGCCGTACGGAAAGGCGGCCGCGTATGGCGGCATCGGCCTGGAGCCGGTCGCACGAGCGGACCGATCGGGGGAACGAGGGAGCCGCCGGGCTCGGGGCTGGCGTCCGTTCCCGTCCTGGACGAAAACCGGGCGGTCGGCGCCCTGACCGTCGTGACAACGGGCCGGCGCCCCTCTCCCGAGGACTGGGATTTCCTCGGCGCCGTCTCCGCCTGGGTCGCGGAGCGCATCGCCGCCATGCCGCCGGACGACGGGTGGGGCGGAGAGAATCCGGCCTGCCCCTCGGGGCCGGAGAGGGGCGAGGTCGAAGAGGAGGGCCTCCGGGCCGAGGAGCGCGCGTCCAGAATCACCGAGCTGACCACCGCGCTGGCGAAGGCCTACACCTGCCAGCACGTGGTCGACGCGCTTGCCCATAACGTCCTTCCCGCCGCCGCGGGCAGCAGTCTCTTCCTGCTGGTACATGTCGTCGAGGACGGCCGGGTCCGCACGCTCGGATCGAGGGGAGTGTGCGAGGACCTGCTCACCAAGTTCGACGGGCGTCCGCTCCTGGACAGGGACCCCGTCCACGAAGCCCTCGTCAGCGGTGAGCCGGTCATCGTGCGCTCGATGGAGGAGTACAGCAGCCGGTATCCAGAGCTCGCCCCCCTGGCAACGGCGGGCAGGGCGCAGGCCCTCATCCACCTGCCGCTGACCGCAACCGGTCACACCTTCGGCGTCTGCGTCCTCGGCTACGAGCGGTGGGACGCACCACCGAGTAGCGAGGAAAGCACCCTGCTCACGGCGGTGAGCGCCCTTCTCGCGCACGCCCTGGAGAGGGCGCGTCTCTACGAGGCGGAGAGCACCCGGTCCCATGAGCTGCAACGGAGCCTCCTCCCGCAGGACCTGCCACAGCTGCCGGAGTGCACCACCGCCGCGCGCTACCTGCCCGCAGGGCGGGGTATGGAAGTGGGCGGTGACTGGTACGACGTCATCCCGCTGTCCGCCGGCCGGGTCGCCTTCGTCATCGGCGACGTGATGGGGCACGGACTCACCGAAGCCGCGACCATGGGGCGCCTGCGCACCGCCGTACGAACCCTCGCCGACCTCGAACTCCCGCCCGACGAGATCATGAGCCACCTCAACGGCGCCATGGACGAACTCGGCAACGACTCCTACGCCACCTGCCTGTACGCACTCTACGACTCCACCGACGGGCGCTGCTCGATCGTCAGTGCCGGGCACCCGCCACCGGCCGTCGTCCGCCCCGGCGGCTCGGTGCACTTCATCGACCTCGACGCGGATCCCCCGCTCGGCGCCGCGGATCCTCCCTTCGAGACGACCGAGCTGACCCTCCCGGCCGAGAGTCTGCTCGTCTTCTACACAGACGGCCTCGTCGAGTCGGCGGCGCGCCCCATCAACCACGGCATGGCTGACCTGAGGGATCTGTTGCAAGGCGCCGAATCCACGGATCTGGATGAGTTGGGTGCGCGCCTCATCACGGGACTCACGCCCTCGGATCAGTCTCGCGCGGACGACAGCGCGCTCCTCCTGGCGCGCGTGCACGCTCTCGCCGCCGACCATGTCGCCTCCTGGCCGTTGCCGGAGGATCCGCAGGCTGCTGGCCAGGCCCGGCGGCTCGTCCGTCGGCAACTGAGGGCCTGGCAGCTCGACGAGCTGACGATGACCACGGAACTCCTGGTCAGTGAGCTGGTGGGAAACGTCGTCCGCTACGCGACAGGGCCGGTCAGACTGCGGTTGCTGTGGGGCGAGGAACTGATCTGCGAGGTGTCCGACGGCAGCTTGACCATGCCCCGGATCCGCTCCGCGGCTGAGACCGATGAAGGGGGCAGGGGGCTGCAACTGGTATCCAAGCTCTCGCAGCGATGGGGGACCCGCTACACCGAGACCGGCAAGTCGATCTGGACCTCCCAGCAGCTGCCCACGCCGGTCAGGCTCAGGCCTCCCGCACCGGATGTCCGCTCATGATCGACACTCGGTTGAAGGCGTTGATGCTGATCGACACCCAGAGGACCGCCGAGACCTGCTCTTCGGTGAGTTCTTTGCGCGCGACGACCGCCGCAGAGCTTCGGGTGGACTCCGGAAGGTCGGTCGTGATCTCCGCGAGCGTCAGTGCGGCACGCTCGGCGGGAGTGAATACGTCCGTCTCGCGCCAGGCCGGCAGGAGCCCGAGCCGCTGCGCTGTCTCCCCGGCCTCGAGCGCCGCGCGCGTGTGGACGCGCAGACAGAACGCGCACCCGTTGATCTGGGAGATGCGAACGTTCACCAGCTCCACCAGCATCTTGGTCAGACCGGCGCGCTGGGCGGCGGCACCGGCCAGTTGAGCTGTCCGTGAGAGGGCGCGGAAGACCTCTGGGTCCACCTTGTCGATGAATACGCGCTCACGGGGCGTCGTCGTGATGGTCACTGCGGGCTCCTAGGGTTTCGCATCTGATTCAATATTAAACTAATGTAGCTGAAAGGTAAACCATGAGTAATGTCGAGCACGATTCCGCCGTCCGGCGCTGCGGGAGCGGTCCGGAGGGGCACGAGCCTGCTCGTCACGAGGTCGAGGTCCTCACACCACGCGACGTTCCGCTCGGCGGTCCGCGGGCCATGCGCGTGCGTCGTACGCTTCCCCAGCGCGCCCGCAGCTTCGTCGGTGCCTGGTGCTTCGTCGACCACTACGGACCCGATGACGTCACTCTGCGCGGTGGGATGGACCTCCCGCCCCACCCGCATACAGGGCTGCAGACGGTCACCTGGCTGTTCGAGGGAGAGGTGGAACACAGGGACAGCCTCGGCAGCCACGCCTACGTACGCCCCGGCGAACTGAACCTGATGACGAGTGGGCACGGCATCTGCCATTCCGAGGTGTCCACCGCGCGCACGACCATCCTGCATGGTGTGCAGCTCTGGGTGGCCCTGCCGGACGAGCACCGGGATGCCGCCAGGGACTTCGTGCGGTACGTGCCGCCGACGGTCCGGAGGGACGGCGCCGCGATCAGGGTGTTCCTCGGATCCCTGGTGAACTCCGTCTCGACGGTCGCCACCCTCACCCCGTTGCTCGGTGCCGAGCTGCTCCTCGATGCCGGGTCGTGCCTCACGCTCGACGTCGACCTCGCCTTCGAGCACGGGCTTCTCGTGGACGACGGGGACATCGAGTTCGAGGGGACGGTGCTGCACCCGGGCGAACTCGGTTATCTGCGGCCCGGCATCGCCACCCTCAAGCTCCGCAACGTCTCGTTGACTCGGGCGCGCGTCGTCCTGCTGGGCGGACCGCCGTTCGAGGAGGAGATCGTCATGTGGTGGAACTTCGTCGGCCGGAACCACGACGACATCGCGCGAGCACGCGAGGAGTGGGCGGAGGGCTCCGATCGCTTCGGCACCGTCCAGGGCTACGCCGGGGAGCGACTCCCCGCCCCGGAGCTGCCCAACGCGACACTCGCGCCCCGCCGAAACCCGCCGCGATCCTGATGCCCTGAGCAGGATGTCCGCTGTCGGGCGACAGCCTGTCGCCCCGGACGAGGGCCGCACACGCCCGGCGGCGGGTCACCCCTTCCTCCGACTGTCGTCACTCCAGGCCACTTGCCGATGCGTAGACCTTCTTCCGGCCGGAGATCGCCGGATCGGTATTGAGTTTTCCGTCGCCGCGAGGACGCAGGGGGATCCTCGAATACCTCAGCAGGTTTCTTTCCGCAGCGCCGACCGCCGGACGCCGGGGCGCGAAATGTGCAGGCGCCGCTGTGCGTGGGGCCGGTTCTTCGCAGGTCTCGCGCTGTTCGCCAGCGCGGACTGGCACAGGATGAGGTTCACCCGCCTGAGTCGGCCGCTTCAGGGCTTCTTCGCGCGCGACTGCTGGACTCTGCGGTCTCACACCCACGACCGGTGCCGGACTCACGGAGCGGACGGTGTCGCCCCGGGGTCACGATCTTCGCGCGGGAGGGCTGCCCCTGCCGCTGTCGCACGCGGACTTGCGAGGTTCGAACATCTACTTAATTTGTCACATTGTGATGCTGATGTGAATCCAGAGAGGGAGCTCCCCTTCCTGGAGCTGATCATCGCCGATCTCCGCGTCGCGATGTCGTCGATTCACGCCGCAGGTGCGGAATACGACATCTTCTCGTGAGGGGGGATGGGCCTCGCCTGCACCCGCTTCTCCGGACGGGAGGGTTCACCGCACCCCGGTGGCGCTCCCAGCTGCGGGGATTCGGTCACGGTCGGGGACTACCTCCGAGAGCTGTCGAGCTGCGGGCTCTGGCCAGGTGGGGGAGAGCAGGGCGCATTTCACGCCTAGACGTGCCCGGCCCCGGATGGATTCGCCGATTATCAGGTCGGACCCGGAGGCGCCTATTTCAGCCCACAGTTTTGGCAGTCCTCCTGCCCCGCGAGACCGTTCGATCCGCGCCTGAACCCGACCGAGCGGTAGCCGAATTCCTTGACGTGACCTACGAAGCCGCCGCCGTACTCGGAAATGAGGCCGATCCGCCCTGGAGGGCGATCCCTTGCGATGGGGGCGGAGCCGCCATACCGCGCTGGGCCTCCAGGTGATTTGCATGGCTGGGGGATCCACCGCACCGGCCTGAAAAATGGACTGCTGTCGGCTAAACAGGTTGTGCGCAGCATTGTATCCCGTACCGGATGGTGAACTCGCTTTCCCGCGCGGACAGCGCCCGTACCTCATGCTCTGTGAAATATGACATTTGTCATCGTGAAGCAATGACAAATCACACTGCTGTGGGATCGAATTGCGAGTGACACTGTATTCACGAATCAGGACGTCATCGAAGCAAGGAAAACCGGCGGGTCTATGACGGCGGCTATGAGGCGAAGCGCAGCATCTTCTTTATGGCTGCCCGCACTGAGTTGTTCGCCCTCCTCGGGACGAACGGGGCAGGCAAGACCTCGACGGTCGAGCTCCTCGGAGGGCTGGCCCGGCCGGCCGGTGGCTCGATCCGGGTACTGGGACGGAGCCCGTTCACCGAGCGCGCTGCCGTGTGTCCGCGGATCGGGGTGATGCTGCAGGAGGGCGGCTTTCTCTCGGACCTAACAGTCGCCGAGACGGTGCGGATGTGGGCGGGTGCCACCTCGGGCGCCAGGCCCACGGGCCAGGCGCTGGACTTGGTCGGGCTTTCCCACCGGGCGAAGGTGCGGGTCAAGGCGCTGTCCGGCGGCGAGAAGCGCCGACTGGACCTCGCCCTCCTGGGCAACCCCGAGGTTCTCTTCTCCGACGAACCGACGACCGGTCTCGACGCCGAGGGGCTGCACGACACCGGCGAGTCGGTCCGCACCGTGGGCGGCGTGGTCCGGCTACAGACGGGTAAGCCGCAGCGGACGACGACCCGATTGCTGGCGTGGGCCGAGGAGGCCCGCTTGGAGCTGCGTCGGCTCGATGTCCGACCGGCTTCTCTGGAGGAGGAACCTCGCTGTGATAGCGCTCAAGAGCGAGTTGGCCGTCCAGATGGCGCGGCGCGGCCGACCGGAGGCGGTCGACCAGATGGTGGAGGCTCAGCGGCTCGCGCAGCACGCGCAGAGCGAGGTGCGCGAGGCCACGACAAAAGTCCTGCGGGCACGGTGACGCCCAGTGGTGCGCGATCACGCTGAAGGTCTCCGCGACGCTCGGGGGGAGAGGGGTGCTGACCATCGCGAACGACGGCGCCGTTGGGGACCGCCGAGCGAGGGAGGTTCGGGACTTGTGGGTCTGAGAGAGCGTTTGGAAGCCCTGGACGGCACGTTGCGCACGGAGTTCGGCGAGCGGAGTACGTTCCGGATGACGGCAGAGGTGCCCTTGCAGAAGGTGACGGTATGACCAGCGAAAGCGGAACGGGGCACGATGCGTCTGCTGATGAGAGTTCGCAACAACGCCCTGCCGATGCCCTCAGGTATGCGGGCATCGCGACGATGGCAGCCCAGTTGGGTCTCGAGGACGACCTGAGGGTCCTCGCCGGCCTCAGCGTTCGGTTGTCCGCCGAGGATGGTATTGAGAAGGAGCCCGGTGATCCGAACGCACTCGAGCCGGCGGAGCCGACCGTACCGGGAAAGGCGATCGTGTAAGCGACGACGGTGGGAAGACCCTCGGGGAACGGGCCGAGAGGGCGCCGACGCTGCGGATACTTCTCGCCGATGACGAGCGTCTCATCCGCGGCGCGATGGCCGCCCTGCTGTCCCTGGAAGACGACCTGACGGTCGTCGCCGAGGCCGCCACCGGCTCCAAGGCGCTGGCCATGGCCCTCGCCCACCACCCTGATGTTGCGGTGCTCGACCTGCAGTTGCCCGGTGCGGACGGAGTGAGCGTGGCCGCCTCGCTGCGGGCGGTTGCCGGGGTGCGTCACGCTGATCGTGACGAGCCGCTGTCCGCCCGGACATCTCAAGCGGGCGCTGTCCGCTGTGGTCCGCGGGTTCGTGCCAAAGACGGTCAGCGCCCAGCGCACGGCCGAGATTATCCGTCCCGTACAGGCTGGGAACCGTTACGTGGACCCCGGGCTGGCGGCCGATGCCATCGCTGCCGACGACTCCCCGCTGGTCACCCGGGTGACCGAGGTGCTGCGACTGGCGGGCGACGGTGCACCCGTCTCCGTGATCGCCGAGCGGGCCGGACTGTCGCAGGGCACCGTACGGAACTACCTCTCGTCGGCGGCCACCAAATTCGGAGCCGAGAACAGGCATGCAGCCGTGCACATCGCGCGGGATAGAGGCTGGCTGTGAGAGGTCTCGCGGCAGGCCACTGCGCGGACCGCTGGAACCCCGCGCCCCTGTGCCTTCGCTCAGTCGTTCTGCTTCTCCAAGTGCGCGAGGACTCGGTTCGAGATCCGGGTGATCGACGCGAGTTCGTCCTGGCTGAGGGCGTCCATGAACAGCCGGCGGACGTGCTCGACGTGAAGGGGCGCGGCGTCCTCGATCGCCCGGTAGCCCTCCGCGGTGGCGACGATGAAGGCCCCGCGCCCGTCATCGAGGCATTCCTCCTTCGCCACCAGCCCGCGCTTTGCCATCCGACCGACCTGGTGTGACATGCGGCTCTTCTCCCACTCGACCAACTTGGTGAGGTCCCCAAAGCGCATCCGCCCACCGGCTTCGGTGAGTTTGGCCAGCACGATGAAGTCCGACGCGGACATGCGGGAGTCGGCCTGGACGTTGCGGGAAAGGCGCCCGATGAGCTTTTCCTGCATCCTGATGAAGCCGTCCCAGGCAGCCTGCTGCTCCGGCGTGAGCCAGTGGGGTGTCGCGTTCATGGTTGAAGCGTAACGAGATCGCGGGCGGCGGCTCCACGAGGCTGATGCGCTTCATGCCGATCATCGCCTGGAACGTCTGGGTGTACTGCCGTGATTGTCGCTTTCACGACTCACCCTCTGTAGCGAGTATCACAAAAATCCATAATTGCCCCGCGGTGCCTGTCGACGAAGACGGACGAACACGCTCGAAGCGGTCTCGGGCGGGAGGATGGCGTCACCAGGATCATCGACCTCCCACTAGTGGTTCATGGCGTCGATGACCAGCTTTCTCCGCTACTGCGACCCGGGGAGCGATGCGTGCCTGCCGAGCGGAAGGGCGAGGATCACCACGTCGGCGGAAGCCGCAGTCGGAGCCGACCGGACGGCGGTCGCTCCGGGAGTGAGCACCTTGACAGTCAGCGCGATTTTCGCCGGGTCACCCGACTCGGCGATGAGAACCCGATAACCGGCGGCGACCGCCAGTCGCGCCAGCACGGTTCCGACCTTCCCAGCGCTCAGAATCGCGATGGTGGTCATCGTGTCTCTCCCGCCGCGGCCGCAGGCTGTTCGGCCAGGAGTTCACGGACCCAGGGAATGACCTGGGTTCCGAAGATCTCGACCGAGCGGAGCCGCGCCGAGGCGGAGGCTGTGTCGGCCGCGGAGTAGATCATGTCGAACCGGCCCGCGTCGAGCGCCGGACCGCGTGAGCGATCTTGGCCGCCACCGTGTCGACCGAGCCGCACGTACGGCGATCCCCGCTCCACCTCGGCCTTGAACTCCTCCCTACGGAGGGCGGGCCAACCGCGTAGCATCCCGATCCGGTCGCGGGTCGACTTGTATCCGGGATAGAAGAGCTCCCTGGCTTCCTCGTCGGTGGCGGCGACGAGCCCGGGTGAGTGCAGGCCCACCGGCTGAGCGGTCGTCCCGGACTGGCGGCTCGCCTTTCGGTAGAGGTCCACGTAGGGGGTAAAGCGGTCAGGAGCGCCGCCCATGATGGCGAGCGTGAGCCGAAACCCGTACCGAGTGGTAAGGAACCCAGACTTCGGGGTGCCTCCGACACCCACCCAGGTGCTGAGGCGACCGGAGTCGGTCTTCGGGTACACATCGGCGCTCCGGAGGGGCGCGCGGATGGGTCCGACCCAGGTGACCGGCTTCTCGTCGAGCAGCTGATGAAAGAGGCCGATCTTCTCCTCGAACAGCACCTCGTAATCCTTGAGGTCGCACCCGAAGAGGGGGAACGACTCGGTGAACGATCCGCGTCCGAGGATCACCTCGGCGCGACCCCCGGAGAGCGCGTCGACCGTGGCGAACCTCTGGAACACCCGCACCGGGTCATCTGAGGACAGCACCGTCACGCCCGAGGCGAGCCGGATGCGCTTCGTGACTGTCGCGATGCCCGCGAGCACCGTTTCGGGGCTGGAGATGGCCAAGTCAGACAGGTGATGCTCGCCAGGTCCACTACGGCGATGCCGACCTGGTCTGCGAGCACCGCTTCGGGTACCGCGGCGGGGATCGCCTGGGCGTGGGAGACCGTCTCGCCCCGGTCGTCGCGGGGCAGGTCCCCGAAGCTGTCGATACCGAACTCGATCTGCGAGACATCCATCGTGAGCACGTCCTCCGTCGCATCGGCCCCGCAGTAGTAAGGCCTCCGCTGGCGTCTCCCATCGCCATGGCCGCCCCACCGATTTAAGTTGACACATCAACTCCGTCATTCTATTGTTGATGTATCAACAGATGTGCGGTGCGGGGGCGTCGTCGTTGCACGTCAGAGTGCTCGGTGCCCTGGTCGTCGCGGCCGGAGCCTTGGCATCCAAGCGAAGGAAGCGCCATGACCCACCCACTGGTCGGAAAGACCTACAAGTTCGAACTGGGGCAGCTGAAGGTGAGATTCACCTTCGACTCGCCGTCGCAGGGCAGTTTCGTGGTCGAGGAGGGCGCCGGGCTCGCTCCCGACGGTCACGCCGAGACGGTCAAACTCGACCTGCGGGAGCTCCGTGAGGGTCTCTACCTGAACTCCTGGACCGAGGCCAGCGGCGCCACAGTGACGCATGTGGAGGACTTCGCCAACGCCACGGTCTACTCCAACGTCACTGTCGACGGCGCCCTCTACAACTTCGTGGGAACCATCAAGGAGGCATGATCATGACTGACAGCGACCAGGTTCAGCGCAACATCGAGACCGTAACCACCGCGATGCGTGAGCTCTTCGTCGAGAAGGATCTCACTGCTCTCGACCGCTACTGGGCCGAGCCGTACGTGCAGCACAGTCCGCAGATGCCCGACGGCCTCGACACGCTGCGAGCTGCGGTGCCCGGACTGCAGGGATTCTCCTGGGAGCCGCAGCGCGTCGCCGGCCAAGGCGACCTCGTCTTCACTCATAGCCTCGTCCACGGCTGGGGGCCGGGCCCCACGGTGATCGTCGACATCTTCCGCCTGGAGAACGGGCGCATCGTCGAGCACTGGGATGTCGTGCAGAACCTCACTCCGGCTGAGGAGACGGCCAGCGGGAACAGCATGGTCTGACGCGGGTGCGGCGGAGGGTGAGGCGTTGGCTCCACCCTCCGCTCACGACCGTGGCCCCACTCAATACCGCTAACGCTGGGCTGGCATTTGTATGGGAACACGGAGAACATCTCGCACGATCGAGATCCTGGACTCCACGCGGTCCTGTACGGGATGACGCAGCCACTGTCCGACGCGGGCGTGACCACGGCCTCCGGTGTCACCGTGCTCGGCGCCGTGGCGACCGCCCGCACCGCAGTCGCCGCCGCCCACGAACTCGGCGCGACCGAATAACGATCATCGCCCGCAACGCAGGCCGAGCCCGCCAATTCCTTGGGCCAGCGGCCGAACGCATCGGGATCAAGATCCGCATCCGCTCTGGACGGAAGCACCGGCCCACCTGGGTGCCGAACTGGTCCTCTCCGTAATGCCGCCCGGTGCCGCCGACAATCTCGCACCCCTCCGGAAACCTGCCACCGGCGCCCTGATGGACGTGCTCTTCCGCCCCTGGCTCCCCTCGCGCTTGCGGCGGCAACGGCCGGACGACGGGTGATCGGAGGACTGCCCATGCTCGTCCATCAGGCAGCACGGCAAGTAATGCTCCAGACGAATGTCCCCACCGCCCGTCGAGGACATGCTCACGGCAGCCAGCGCGGCGGTGAGCCAACTCGGCACGATTACCTGAGGACCAGCACGCTGGGTGGCGCCCGTGACTGGCACGGCTTCCTGTCCGAAGCTTTCTATGCTCCACGCGCTGCTGCGTCGGGGTTCGGGTGCAAGATCTGTACGGCGGGCATGGGGACTTCCTGGTCGGGAGAGTACGCAGTCCCAGGACTGCCTGGTCCGGCAGTGGCCACCGCCCACGGCTGGACGCTACGGGTTTGGCGCAGGTCGCATTTGGAGGGGCAAGCGGTGGGAAATGGCGCTCCTTCCGGCGCAGCTTGGCTCGTTTTGAAAGTAGGCCTCGTCGCGACCCGGGAGTTTTGAGTCTTGAGTGTCGGCGAGAGCTTGCGCAGGTTCGGTGTTGCCCAGAACTCTCCGGTGCTGATCACGGAGCGACCGCCATCACCAACCTGGTGGGCGAGCCGCGCGCTACGGCAAGGTCCGCGATCCCACCCAAAATGCCCTGCGCCGACCCGATCCGCTGTTTCTGGCTGGTCGTCCGCGCTGGCGCGTTGCAGCGCCGGCGTAGGCGCCGGAGCCGTACGCGTGGGCGTGACCATTTGGGCTTCGGTGCGGTGACGCAGCCTAAGGGCTGTCCCGTCATCCCTGGCGGGCGCACGACGACAGCTACGGCACCGCGCCGCGTTGTCGGAACGCCGGAATACATCCAGTATTCGGACGTCCCTCCGCCTTGCGATGCACCGCATCTGACGCCGCACGCTGATCCACCAGGGATGACGGGACAGCTCTTAGGGCGCGCAATGCGTGCCGGGCCGTCCGCGACGCCGCACCCCGACCTGCCGCCCCGAGGCCCCAGGGGGTGCCGGGTTCACCGCCTCGGCGATCCGCCCACGAGCGTCTTCAGGGGAACGCGCCTTCCGCGTTGTGGGCATGCGAGAGGATGCTGCTGTGATCATCGGGGACCCGTCAGCCCAGCTGGCCGCCGCTCGCGGCGCCCTCATCGTCGAACTCAGCCGCGCCGTGACCCCCTGGGAGGGCAGGTGCCGGAAGACCCCATGTTGGCCGAGCCGACCAGCCTTTCGGACGACGTCGCAGCAACCCTCCACGGCACCACACCCTGGGATGCCTGGGCCGAACTGGCGCGCGAGGTATCCCACTTGTGGGCTGCGGGCCGCCCTGGCGGGCTCCTTCCGGCCGTGACGCTGTGACACCTGCGCCATGCACTCCAGCGGGCCGCCACCACCCCAGATTCCGGAGAAACCGCCGCTCCAGGTGAACCGACGTCGCAGACCTGCTGAGCCGACAGTAACGTCTCCAGCCGCTGATTCAGGTGGACGTGAGCGTTGCGGGCAGGCGGGATGCGGACGCGTTCTCCCCCCGCACGCGGACCACGGTCCCCAGCCGTCAACGCCGTCCACCGCCTCCACCAGCAGAGCACGGCCCACGTCACTGCCTCGACCGCCCACAATGCCAAAGGCCGTGAATGGGCCAGCGTCAAAATCGCCGTGAACTTCACCCCACCACGCGATACCGACCAGAAAGACGACAGCGGGGGCCCCTCCCCGACCCAATCGACGAAGCCGAAGCCTGGCTCGCCTACGTCGCAGTCACCCGCAGCCGTCACCAGCTCGACCTCGATGGCCTGTCATGGATCAACGACCACCCAGACGGGCCCCCACGGCATAGCGCCTGAGGACACATGGGCGTCAGCCAGATGCCGTGTTCAGTTCCTCCAGCGGAAGTACCCTCCCGCTACGCACGCTCAGGCTCCACCAGCCCGCGAAAGGCAACCAGCTCAACCAGAGACAAAATGAGTAACCCGAGCCGTACGGCCGTCGCTCCAACTGCCACGGTCGACAATGAGCCCAGGGCGGCTGCCGCCGACCGGCCACAGCTGGCAGGCCACTGTTCACGTTTACGCCAGAAGACAGATATATGCCGTCTTTATCCCCTCGCCTAAATTCCAGACGCAATTAACAAACTACTGAATAGAGGCTGTTGATGTTCATGCGTCGTGTCCTGCCGAGCCTGGCGCTGTTGGCGTTGCTCGTCGTACCGGTCTCCGCCCACGCGGTGACGCCCGGCGGCCCCGAGAAGACATCGCACTACAAGAAGCACTTCGATCTCCAGGCGCACCGAGGCGGCCTCGGCATGACGACGGAGGAATCCCTGGAAGGCTTCAGCAAGGCGCTGCGCCTCGGAGTCAGCACCCTGGAACTGGACACCCAGATAACCAAGGACTCCAAGGTCGTCGTCACCCACGACCGCAAGGTGAGCGCGCAAAAGTGCCGCGACACCGCACCGGTCACGCCGGGCGACACGATGTACCCCTATGTCGGCAAGTTCATCAAGGACCTCACACTGCGGCAGGTGAAGACCATGGACTGCGGTTTCCAGCAGCTCCCCGGCCACCCCGACCAAGAGGTCGTCAAGGGCTTCCGGATGGTCGAGCTCAAGGACGTCCTGCACCTCGTGAAGCGTTACAAGGCCCACAAGGTCACCCTCAACGTGGAGACCAAGGTCGAGGCAGGTGCGCCTGAGGAGACAGCACCGCGTCAACTGTTCGTCCGCCGCGTGTTCGAGGAGATCAAGCGCTCCGGGATCGCGAAGCAGGTGACGATCCAGTCGTTCGATTGGGGCTCATTGAAGGCGATGCACCGGCTCGCTCCCCGCTGGCCTCTGGTGGCCCTGACCAACTACGACTTCCTCCAGGTGGGCAAGCCGGGCGCTTCCCCGTGGCTCGGCGGCATCGACATCGACGATTTCGGCGGCGATTTCGTGACTGCGGCCGCTTCCATCAAGGGCGTCGAGACACTGTCGCCCAACTACGGGTTCCCGCAGAACGGCAAGATTGGCGACCCGGGCTTCCGCTTCTACCCCGACAAAGCCATGATCACCAAGGCCCACGCGCGAGGCCTGAAGGTCGTCCCATGGACGTGCAACGACCCGGCCACTATCGAGGCACTCATGGACATGGGCATTGACGGCATCATCACCGACTACCCGAACCGTGTGCGCGACGTCATGGCCGACCGCGGCATGCGTCTGCCGAGAGCGTACGAGCCCCGCTGAGGAACGCTCGGCCCCGTTCTGGCGCGGAGCAATGCTCGGGACGTCAGACGCGAGCTGCAGAGCAGCGGCCGAGCAGGCCGCGCAGACTCGGGAACAGGCTGGCTCGGGACGAACCTGTTTGCCCCGAGCCGCCAGCACGCCGACGCATGGGTCTATTTCAGACCCGTGTGTCCGGACAATGGTCTGCACGACTGGGTGCCCTTGTCGTTGTCGGCCGTGAGCGAACTGAAGTGAAGGAGCCTTGCCAGGAGCGTCGAGCCGCGCCCGCTAGGCGCCGTCGTTCCGAGAAAACTTCGGCCGGTGCAAGGTGGTTCCGGCGACCGGTGCCCGTATGCGCACACCGGACGGTGCCCGCGCGCTCACCGCCGTCGACAGGGCGTTATCGCCTTCCTGACCTCCGTACCCACCGCCCCCGATGCCCTGGCGGTGATACGCCCTTCGCCCTCCCTGACCACCGTGCCCTACGACCACCCGGAAGCCCGCCGCCTCACCCGGGCCCTGCGCTCCGAACAGCTCACGTTGTACGGCTTCGCGGACGACCCCGACACCACTCCCGAGACGGACTTCAACCCGCGCGACGGCCTGTTCCTCATCGCCCACATCGGCAGCGAGGCGGTCGGGTGCGGGGGCGTACGCCGCCTCGACGAGCACACCGCGGAGATCAAACGAACGTACGTCGGTGGTGATGTCCGCGGCCACGGAGTCGGCCGGTCCCTCCTCGAACACCTTGAACGGCACGCCGCTGACAGCGGGGCAACGCGGGTCATGCTGGAGACGGGGCGGCGCAACACCGCTGCCCTGGCGCTCAACCAGGGGGCTGGATACCTGCCGTGCCCCTCCTACGTCGCTGGACGCGATCATCAGGTCAATCGGGCCTGACCAAGCTCCTCGTCAGCACCTCACCGTGACTGGCCCGGGGCCTCCGGCGCGGAGCGGCTACCGTCGGACGCCGCGGCCCCGCCAGTAGGGGCGGCCCGTTCAGCGAAGGTCGCGGGGTCCGTACAGGGCCGTCGGCTGGTTGGTCATCAGGGCCTAAATACCGGTCGCCGTAGCTCCAGTGCCACCGCTCCGTGCCGTAATTGATCAGCCCGGCGGCGGACAGGGCATCGGCGAGCAGCGCCCGGTTCGCGCGGGCCTGGGGGCTGATCGAGGCGGCGGCCGTGTAGCAGGCCCCTTTGCTCTCCTCGGGGCTGGCGTCGACGCGGGTGCCCATGTCGAGCCCGGTGCCGTCGGCGTCCACGAGGGTGAGGTCGACGGCGGCGCCGGCGCTGTGCGGGGCGATCTCCGGCGGGGAAACGAACCGGCTGGCGGCCTGGTGGACCTGCTCGTCGGACCAGGCCGGGTTGGCGTCGCGGAGCTCGCCGGTGTACTCCCCGAAGTAGCGCCGTTGCAGGTCGGGCGGGCGGTAGCCCTCGACGAAGAGCAGGCGCAGCCCGTCGGGCAGGAGCGACTGGGCGTGGACGAGCCGGTCGAAGACGCCGCGGCGCAGATGGGCGTACGAGCCGGTCGTGTCGGCCCTGCGGTCGTCGACCAGCAAAATCCCGCGTACGTCGATGAGCGGCTCGCAGCACTCGGCGACGGGGATGGCCGCGACGCGAGAGTCGGACATCAGGACGATCGGACCGGGCGCGAGGGTGAGGTGCATCCAGGGCACGGCGTCCTCACGGAAGGAGTGCCCGAGCGGCTCGATGCCGCTCTGGTCAGTGAGGCTGAACCCGGTCACCATGACCGTGCCGGAGCCGTCGGCGACGGACACCAGGTGCGTGCCTCAGTCGGGGCAGAAGCCGCGGCGCAGGGTCGGGAAGGTGGCGTACCGCTTCGGCTCGCCGCTGGGCCCGGTCCAGATCGGGAAGTCCAGGAGGGAAGCCGACCCACAGCACCGCGGGCCCGCCGGAGATCCGCGTTGCAGTGGGCGCAGGAGCACAGATGTGGATCATCCGGGATGCCGGTGACCTGGTAGGAAGTCCGGCCGCACTGGCAGTGCTCCGTGCGAACCGGTGCGGGGGCGTCCGATGCGGCTCGTGTGGACGGCAGGGGCACATCGGGCACGGGCGGGGTGCCGAGAGCGGGTGACGTGTCGCTCATGCGAGTCCTCGTTTCGGGGGATGGGCAGGGGCGGGCTACACGGTGGTGAGATCGGTGGCGTCCGGCAGTTCGGTGAGGGGCTGCCGCACGGCACGGGGGAGCCCGAGCCGTGCGCGGGCGCGGTGGACGGCGGTCAGCTGGTCGGCGGCCGGGGATCCCCAGTCGAAGAGCTCCATGGCCTGCTCCGGGGTGGCCAGGATCCGCTGGTGGGTGCGTCCGGTAGCCGGGTCGACGGGAGGCGGGCGGACGGCTTATCGGGATCAGTCAGGTGGCCGAGGAACAGCGGTTCGCCGAACTCGGTCGCAGCCTCCTCGAGCGCCTCCCTGCGCAGTGTGCCGAGTGGGTCGCCGCAGTCGGTGAGTTCGGGGGTGCCGCCGGGCAGGGAGGCCGCGCCGGTGTCCGGCTCCAGGAGCACCAGGGTGCGGCCGTCGGGTCTCAGGAGCCAGCCCCACGCCTGGACCACCGGGAGCTGCTTCGGGGCGGGGCCGGCGTAAAGGGCAGGTGGTGTTGGGCGCGGGCGATGCGAAGGGCGCCGGCCCGGTCCAGGACGGTGGGGGATATCGGGAGGCCGTTCTCCAGCAGCGCGGGGTCGGCGGAGTTGATGCGGGCGCGCAGGGCGGACAGGGCCCGGCGGGCGTCGCCGGGGGACATCAGGTCGGGCAGCCGGGCGGGTTCGACGAACTCGATCGAGTCGATCTCGCGGTCGGGCGGCTGGATGGCGGCGATCCGCTGGGCGTTCCATGTGCCGCCGTCGTAGACGTGCAGGATCTCGCCGGGGAAGCGCAGGCCGGCGGGCTTCTTGAGGCTGTCGGCGCTGGCCCAGTCCACGGCGAGCCCGCGGTCGACGGTCGTGGTGACGCCGAGTTCCTCGCGCACCTCGCGGGCGGCGCCGCTGGCCGGGGACTCGTTCGCGTCGACGCGGCCGCCGGGCAGGAGGCAGGTAGGGCGGTAGTCGACGTGCTGGACCAGGACCCGGCCGCGGTCGTCGGTGATCAGCGCCGAGGTTCCGGCCCACAGGGCGGCCTAGGCGCGAAAGGCCCCGTACTCCTCGTCGGTCATCGACGTGCCGGGCGGTGCGTCGGGGGAGGGCGTGGTGGTCATCTCGTCTCCGATCGGGCGGGAGTGTGCGGGATGGGTGCCGGTCAGGCGACGACTCTGTGCGGGTCACCCGGCGCGGGGCCGGGGGTGAGCCGGGTGAAGTGCTCGGTGCCGATGATCTCGTCGCGCTCCGGTTCGGGCAGGCGGGCCAGGAGGCCGGGCAGGGGCCGCTCGCGCGCGACCTCACTGCGGTGGGCGAGGATCGCCCGCATCTTCACCGCGGCCCATGGGGAGACGTCGACGGTCGTGGTCGCGTACGCGTCCGGCACCGCGAGGAGCGATTTCCCGACGCTCTGCAGAAGCGGGCCGAGCGGGCCCACACCGGATTCCGGGTGCGTGGCCGCGTACAGCGCGGCGGGCTGCCAGGGGTTCCCGGCGTCGGGATACAGGTGTGGCAGGGCGGCGGCCTCGACGGCGAGGAGGGTGATCTGGTGGGCGCGCCGGTGATCGGGGTGTCCGGTGAGCTGGCCCAGGGCGTCGTGGCCGACGACGATGTCGGGCCGGAACTCGCGGATATGGGCCACCAGGCGGCCAACTGCTTCGTCGAGGGGTGCGTCGACGAGGCGGACGGTTCCGTCGGGGGCGGAGGCGGGGTTGCGGGCATCGGCGTAGCCGAGCAGCCGCGGGCTCCCGCCGCCGAGGACGGCGAGGGCGTCGGCGAGTTCGGGGGCGCGGTGGGTTGTCGGTGTCCAGGTCGCGGTGACGACGCAGGTGCGGGCGCCGGCGGCGTGGTGCTGCGCGAGTACACCGCCTGCCAGCAGGCTTTCATCGTCGGGATGGGCGAACACCCCCATCAGAGAGGGCAGCGACGGCTGGTTCATGGCGAAGGAGCCTTCCTGAACGTGGGGACCGGGGAATGGGGTCAGATGGTCGGCGGCCGCCCGGCGGCGGTGAGTCGGTAGACGGTGCGCCAGCTCATCGGATCCCGCCGCTGCGTGCGCCGGGTCGTCCATCCTTCGCGCATGCCGCGCAGCGTCCGGCCCAGCTTGCCGCCGCGTACGGCCCGGGCGAGGGTGATCGTGGTCCAGGCGCTCAGGTAGAGGGGGAGGAGCGGGGCGGGGAGGCCGCGGTAGGCGATCCAGATCCGGTTGCGGGCGGCGAGCCGGTAGTATAGGGCGTGACGGGCGGGTTGGGTGAGCGGGTGGTGCATGCGGATTGACGCCGCGTACCAGCCGCTCCAGCCCGCGGCTCAGCACCGCCCGGCCAGGTCGAGGCCCTCGTGGTACAGGAACATGGGCCCCCAACTGGCCGATGGCGTCGAAGACGTCTCGGCGGACGAGGACCACGCCTTCGGTCATGGTGGTCACGGTCCCGGGGCAGTCCGGCTGCCCGGCGCGGAGCTGGGGTCCCAGGGGCGCAGTGTGGTCGCGTCATCGGGGCCGGTCAGCCGCGGCATGACGTAGGCGGCGTCCAGCAGCACCCGCCCTTCCCCGTCGGTGACGACGGCCGAGGCGCCGAAAACCGCCTGCGAGACCGGCCGTCCCCGCTCGACTACGGACACCTCATCGGCGGTCCCCCGCAGCACGAGCACCGCCAGGCCCTCGGCGTCGAATCGCGCCACTGAATCGAACCCCTCCGACAGTAGCTCGATCTCGTCCTCGTCCAGGGCGACGTTCTGCCGCTCGGCAGGGGTGGTCTCCGTGAGCGGGGTGATGACGACGATCGCGCCGCCCGGACGCAACTCGGCGCCGAGCGTGCGTAGTAGGGCCGTCCTGTTGGAGATGAACGCGATGCACAGCCGGAGCGTGATCAGGTCGAACCCGGGTTCTCCGTCAGGGGCGGCTTCGGGAAGCGCTTCCCGTTCGACGTCGCGACACCACCACCGCACCCCCTTCACCTCGGCGTGCTCGGCCCGCGCCCGCGGCAGGGCTGATTCGGCGTAGTCGACGGCGTCAACGGTGTAGCCCATGCTGGCCAGCGTGACCGCCAACTCGCCCGTCCCGCAGCCAATGTCGAGCGCCCGACCCTCGCCGTCGGGCACGGGTGTATGCGCGGCCAGCAGAGTGCACTCGACCTCGCCCACCTGCCGAAACCCTTTTCCGTCGGCGTAGTGGTCCTGCCACGCCTGCTTCTTCGGTACCGCGACCATCGCTCTGCTCCTGCTCTTCCGGGATCGTGCTTCATGGGGGTTCGCCGCCGGCAGCGGCACGGGGCTAGCGGGGCGGCCAGGCCGTCGGCCAGAGTCCTGCCGCGTACACGTTCCCGGCCCGCCGCGACAGCAGGACCTCGGGGCCCTCACCGGTATTCCGCCGCGGGACTAGGTGGACATCCACCGCTTCGGCATGACGCTTGCCTCCGCTCACCGGGCGCCTCCCGGGCGCCGGGCGAGCATCACCTTGGAACTCCGCCTGCTCCAGCAGCGGTCCATCCTCTTCGGCCCGTCCGCTCGAAGACGTCGTGCCGGACGGTGTCGGGGAACAGGCCTGCGTTCTCGAACGAGGTCGTGCCCAGATGCCCGAGGATGCCCGGGGGTGTCCATGTGCGGGCGACCCGGTCCCCCGTGGATGCCCAGTCCAGCAAGTCCCACTGCGGCGGTTCCACCCCCGGGGTGCTGCGCCGGACATAGGCCTGCGGAAGCAGGACCTCGCGGCGCGCGGCCAGCAGCGCCGCGCAAAGGGGACCAGGTTGCAGCTGCCCGGCTGCCTCCAGGCGAGCGACCATCGCCTCCCGCGCCGCGGCTGGGCCCGGCGCTCCGGGCACCCGGTCCGGCCCCGTCTCGGTGAGGGGACTCGTGGGCGTGTGGATCATCGTGCCCACCCCATACCGGAGTAGGGGCGGCCCGCGAGGATCGCTTCGATGACAAGCCGCGTGTACGGCACGGTGTCGTCCGGCAGGTCCTTGGGGTTGACCCAGATTCTCTGGGGTTGATCTGCCTGTTCGCTCGCCGACGAGAGCTGTTTCCCCAGTTCAAGTCGGTCCATCTGCCGATCTCTTTCTGCAACAGGTGTGGTGGAAGGGATCGGAGCCCTCAACCGTCGAGGGAGAACGGCTGCTGCTTGGTGATCCGCGCTTTAGCGGCGGCCGTGTAAGGCACGGTGTTCGCGGGTGGATCGTCGGGTCGGCCCACAGAAGCTGTGCGCACTTGTGCGGCTCACGGTTGAGCGGCTGGCCCCACCAGTTGTCTGAGAGGAAGAAAAGCCGATGCGTGCTTCTTCGTTGCCGTTGCGGTGGTGGACGACGTGCACGAAGTCGAGAGCGGCTTCGCTGAGCTCGACGCCGACTTCCTCAGCGGCCTCGCGGATCGAACGCGTTCCATGAGCAAGATGCGTCCGTCGGCTCTGCGTAGAAGCACGTAGACATCGACGATGCTGCGGTAGCGGCTGGTCATCAGATTCCCCCAGGTGCCTGATTGAGGACTGATCTTGAGTTGTCTCAGTTTTGGGTCACGAGCTCCCGCCCGATCGAGTCCATCTGCGGGACCTTGCAGGTTTCGGGGACGTCTCGAGGGTTGGCCAGGGCTGATCGGTGGTTTCGCGGCCTCTGGGAGCGCCCTTCATACTTCCTGAATGAGCACCCCAAGGGCGGCCTGGCGCAACACCACGCACGACTGGGCAAGCACCGTCGACCTCGACCATCTCGAGCACATCCGCCAGGACCCGGCTGCCTTCGCCGCCAGCGGCATCCTGCACCTGATCTTCGAAGTCGTCGCCTATGCGGCCGACGAGGCCGAATGCGGCAACGGCGGGCATTGCCGCATCACCCTTTACCCCGACGGCTCCGTGGCCATCGCAGACAACGGCCGGGGCACCGACACGCGCCTCGACGAGCACGGGCGCATCGTGAAGAAGCCGGTCATGGCGACGAAGGACCTCCGATTCTTCGATCACCCCGATGCACCATCCCTGCCCGACACGCACCCTCGTCGGGGCATGTCCGTCGTCGCCGCACTCAGCACGTGGCTCGTCCACACCAACCGCCGCCGCAACGGATCCTGGACCCAGCGGTACGAACACGGCGTGCCCACCACGGAGCTGCAACCGATCGCCGACGACCACACGACCGGAACCACCGTCCACTTCATGCCCGACAGGTCATTGATGGCAAGCAGCACCACCGCCGACGACCTGGCACGGCTCACTGAGCCATGGCCACACCTTTCCGTGGAAATCGACGACCGCCGCGCCACGTGAAATGAGCACTTCTCGGGCAAGGACCTGCCCCCTCTCCCGAACTCCCTGATCAAGATCATTCAAGAACAGCCCCGGTTGATGGTCTTGGTCAGCTCGCGGGTCGCGGCCCGTGCGGCGGACAGTCCGTCGTCCTTCTCCTTGAGTTGCAGGCGTAGGCCGAGGTTCTGCTGTTCCAGTTCGGTGATGCGGGCCTGCGGCACGTGGCGGACGTTGAGGGAGACGAAGATCCGGTCAACGGGCCCGCGTCCGCCCAGCCGGTGGTGCCGTCCCCGGTCACCGTGGCCGGCCGGTAGCCAAGGTCGGACAGCCGCTCGTGGGCGGCCGCGGTGACGTGCCGGTCGATGTCGAGGGTGACGACGCCTTCGCCGCCGCACATGAAGCAGGCCGCCGCAGTCACCCCGGGGCCGGTCCCCACGTCCAGCACCCGCTGGCCGGGCCGCAGGTCCAGCTGCTGCAGCAGGCCGACGGTCACGCTCATCGTGCTCGACATGGCGGTGATCGCGCCCCTGCGGCGTGGCCCGGGAACGCGGCCGAGGATCGGCTCGCCGTCGTGCTGGATCGCGACGCTGCCCACGCAGTGCAGGCGCTCCAGCAGCTCGGCCAGGTCGGCCGGGCGGGAGAAGTCCAGCAGATCCCAGCGCGGCGGCGTCTCGTCGGGGGCGCTGCGCCGCGCGTACGCCTGGGGCATCAGGAGTTGGCGCGGCAGCGTCAGCAGGGCCTCGCGCACGGGTCCCGGGCCGAGCCCTCCGCTTTCCTCGAGCCGGGCGACCATGGCCGCCCGGACCACCGCGGCCTCGAAGGTGTCGCCGGGCTGCGCCGGAAGGAGGGGTGCGGCGGGCGCAGTGGGTTCGCTCAGCACGGTGCGCTCCAGGGGGCGGGTGGGGAGCGGCGGGCATCGCCGCCGAGTTCGGTACCTCGTTCACGTTGCATCGCCTCCGAGGAGGCTGTCGTGCCGCACGCAGTCCGTGCGCGCCGGAGAGGGCATGACGGGAGGGGCGTTTCGGGCTGCGGGCGGCGACGGCTGAGCGGCGGGGAGTTCCGGCATCTGCCGCAGAGCGCGGAGGGGGGGAGCGGGCGAGGACGACGAGCGGGGACGAGCAGCAGGAGGGTTCCGGCGGTCAGGGCGGGCCGGACGCCGATCCACGTGCCCAGGCCGCCAGCGAGGAGCGGGGCCACGGGGCGGGCGCCGGATGTCAGCCAGGTGCTCACCGCCTGCATCCCGGTCGAGGTGGTCGTGGTGACAATCTGGCGGATGGACCGCTGGGTGGTGCCCGCCGCACCGGCGCAGGCGAGCTGCACGAAGAGCGCCGCTCCGATGCTGATCTCTCAGGCAGGGCCGGGGAAGGCGAGCAGCAGTGGGAGCTGGGTCAGCGGGGTGATCGCGAGCGCGGTCAGCATCATCGGCCCCGGCCCGTACCGGCTGGCCAGTGCCGGTGCGATGAGTGCTCCGGCGGCCGCGCCCAGCGTGCCGAGGCCCAGCACCACCCCGAAGACGGTCGCGCTCATCGCCAGGGACCGCAGCAGGTACAGCGCCCAGAGGGCGTTGAGGAGGCTGAGGGCGAACGAAGTCGTCGCGTTGACCAAGGTCAGGGTCCACAGCCGGTCATCGCCGCGCACGAACCGCAGGCCCTCGACGATCTCCTCGCGCAGTCGGCGGCTCTCCGGCCGTTCGGGGGCGGGTTCGGCGGTCTGGATACGGAAGGTGCACACGGCGCTGACCAGGTAGGAGGCGACGTCGTCGAGCAGGGCCCGGGCGGGCCCCAGCAGCGCGGTCAGCGCGGCGCCGAGGTGGCTTCCGACGGTTGAGGCGACCGAGAACAGGGCGCCGGTTCGGCTGTTGCTCCGCTGGATCAAGGCCCCCTCGACGAGGCTGGGCAGCAGGCTGATGGCCACCGCGTCATGGAGCACGCCCGCCGCCCCCTGCATTACCGCGACGATCATGAGCTGCGTCAGGGTTGGGCGGCCGAGACCGGCACCGTGGCGAGTGCCGTCGCGCTCACGAGGTCACCGGTGATCATCTGGCGGCGCTTGGAGTGCCGGTCGGCGAGCGCACCGGCGTGCAGGGCGAGCAGCGCGGTCGGGAGCTGTCCGAGGAACGCCAGCCAGGCGACCTCGGCGGTGGTCGCGTCCAGGTGGAGCACGACCAGCACCGGTAGCGCCATCAGGGAGAGGGAGTTGCCGGTCACGTTCGCGGCCTGCGCGGTCAGATACCGGCGGAAGTCCCGGTGACGCCACAGCGCGGTGCCGTCGGCACGGGAGGTCTCATCGCGGGGCGTCACAGCCCACCTCCTCCTCCGGATAGTCCGGCACTGCGGGCGTGGACTCGGTGTGGTGTCGGGGCGACCTTACTGCGGTGTGTGTTCACGTGTTCACCAGCCCAGTTGGGAGTAGTGGCGGCCTTCGGAGATCGCGGCGATGGCGGTCCTGGTGTAGGGGACGAGCCGCTCGGGCAAATCGTGTTGCGGCCACCACTTCCAGGTCAGGCACTTGTCGGGCTCGAGGACCTCCGGTACCCCCTCCCACCGGGAGGCCTTGAAGACCAGCTGCATCAACGGCAGCACGCCTGCGGCGTCGACGACGTGGGCGACGTGCGCGAGTTCCGCGTCCGCGGGTTCGATGACCAGACCCGTCTCCTCCATCACCTCCCGGACCAGGCAGGAGAGGGCAGGTTCTCGCTCGCACCGACCGGCGGGGTAGTGCCACGTGTCACCGGCGTACTTCGAGTCGGGGTGACGCAACCCGAGAAGCACCCGCCCCTCAGCGTCTTCGAGGTGGAGGTGTACGCCGATGCCGTTCAAGACCGCCTTGTTGCCGCCGTCCCACACGGCAGGAACCGCGTCAGGTGCGTCGCCCGGGGGGTTGTCGGCCGCGTGCCGGTGGATCAGATCCCGGGTGGCGGCGTCCAGGCGTAGCCGGTCCAGGTCCCTGGGGGTGAACCAGCGCAGCAGCACGCCCTCGAGCAGCCGGAGCCGGTCGGTGCCGCGCCACCGGCCGGCGAAGACCTGGACGGGGACGCTAAGGCCGTCGATGCTGCTGGCGGCCTCCACGGCGTAGGGCGTCACGTCCTCGAGCAGGAGGTCGGGCACCTCCTCGGACAGCTCCCGCTTCAGGGTGTCCTCAAGGCTCCGGTCGTCGTGTGTGCGGCCGCCGCCGAGAAGGGCGAATTCCCCCGGCGCCCAGATGAGGCCGGGCTTGTGGTCGCGCAGATGGAGCAAGTACCGGCCGGATCCGTCGTGGATCAACGCGGAGGCGTTCACCGGCTCGGGCCGGCCGTCGAGCCGCGCCGCGCGGAGCTTCGCGCGCAGTGCCGGCGAAGCGACGTCCGCCTGCGGGAGCCACCGGCCGCTGGACGCCTCGTGGGCGTGCGGCGCGATCGACATCGGCTCCTCGTCGGCGAGGTAGAAGGCGTAGCGGAGGTCGTAGTGGCGGCGGGCTGGTTCCCCGGTGGACGGGGCGGCGGGCTCGTCGTCGACGTCGATATCGATGGGGGAGCCGAGCAGTTGCCGGGTCAGGCACAGGGCGCCCGGTGCGATCCCGGCCTCCTCCACCGTCGCGCGCAGCGCCGCAGCAAGCAGGGTGCGGTCCCTGGCCGCGATCCGGACGCTAGGCGGGCGTACGAAGTCGCCGGTCGCCGGGTGCCGGAGGTGCAGGATTCGGCCCTGCCGGTCGATGACTACGGCGCTGCACGTGATGTGCCCGGGTAGCGTCGTCCGGGCCGCCGCGTCGACGGGCCGGTCCAGCGCGGCAAGGAGTCCGGCCAGGGCGTCACACTCGCCGGGGTGCCGGTCGAGGTACGCCTCGACGGTCTTGCGGATCGCGGTGGAGGTGGGTGACATGGGCATCGTCTCACCTTCGATGTCGTGGGGCACGGGCGGTGGGCAGGCAGGGGAGAGGGGAGAGATCGCGCGGGGGTTCAGCTCGACGCCTCGTGGTCGGTCGGCGGGGCGCCGCGGGGGCCGGGAACGCCGCCGGGGGCCGGCGTGATCCCGTACTGCGCGGCCTGGGCGGCGAACATCCCCTGGTACAGGCCGTCCGTGATGGCCATCAGGTCCTCGTGGGTGCCGTCCTCGACGACACGTCCCCGGTCGAGGACGTAGATGTGGTCGGCGTGCATGGTCGCGGCGAGCCGGTGCGTGACGAGCACGACGGCGTGCCCCTCCTCGGCCAGGGACCACAACCCAGCGAACGCGGCGATCTCCGCATGCGGATCGAGGGCACTGGTCGGCTCGTCGACCAGCAGGAATGGCGCCTGCCGGTACCTGGTCCGCGCGGTCCCCAGCTTCTGCCACTGGCCTCCCGAGAGCTGGACACCGCGCTCGTAGCCCTTGAAGACGATCGAGTCCCAGCCGTGCGGCAGACCCTCGACCAGGTCGAGCACGTCCGCCTCACCGGCGGCTGCGCGGACATGGTCCATGTCCCGGGGGCGGTCGCCGACGCCGATGGCCACGTTCGCGGCCGCCGTCATCTCCCAGCGCGGAAAATCCTGCGCCAGCACCCCCACTTCGGCGAAGACCCGGGTGCGGTCCGCCTCACGCAGCTCGACCTGCTCGCCCGCCTCGCCCACCCACCACACGTCCCCCTCGGCGGGGAGCAGCAGTCCGGCCAGCACCTTCGTCAGGGTGGTTTTCCCCGACCCGTTCGCCCCCACCAACGCCGTCACCTTCCCCCGCGGCACGCGCACGCTCACCCCCTTCAGCGAGGGGCCGTCGGCTCCTGGGTAGGTGAAGGAGACCGCATGCGTGCGCACCTCCCGCACCGGGGCGGGCAGCGGAGCACCGGTGAGTGGGATCGCGTTCTCGCCCGCCACCTTGATCGCGTCCTCGGTGTCGGTGAGGAACAGCAGTTCCTCGTACAGCCGGTTGACCTGCTGCACCAGCGACGTGAGCCGCGCCGTCGACGTGCGGATGGCGATCACTGCGGTCCCGCCGACGGCGAGCGGCAGACCGCCGGTCGCCAGCAGCCACCACAGCACCCCGTAGCAGGCCAGCGACGCCACCCCGGCGAACGCGCCCGCGACCAGGTCCGTGGACGCCTGCGCTCGGGCCAGGCGACGCTGCTCGGCCTCCGTCTGCCTCGACATCTCCTCGTAGCTGGACAGCAGCTTCGTACCGGCGGCGTGCACTCGGAGCTCACCTGCGGCGTGCGGCCGGGTGAGGTAGGCCAGCAGGGAGGCGATCGCCCTGCGGTGGTCGACCCAGTTCAGCCGGGAGAGGTAGTCCCGGCGCGCGGAGCGCACCGCCCCCACCCCTTGGGCAGGGCGATCGCCAGCAGCATGGGAAGCAGTGCCCAGTCCAAGGGCTCACGGACGGCACTTTGGCCCGCTCACCGCTCACCGGGCTCTCGCTGCACGGAGCGACGGCCCTGGAAACGCTCCACATCCTGGAGGAGTGCGGTGGCCTTCGGGTCCTGAGCGTACGGGACATGCCCCGGCTCATGACCTTCTCCGCCCTCCCTTCCCTGCGTGAGCTCTCCCTCTCGCGGCTGCACTGGAGGGACCTTTCGCCTCTCGCCGGTCTCGGAGGGCTCCAGCACCTGCGGCTGGAGAACTTCGACGACCTGACGGACATCAGTACGCTGACCGGGCTGCCCGAGCTGTCCGAACTGCTCCTTGGACACCTGCATTCCTTTACTGAGCTTGGCCCCTTGCTGGACATCCCGTCGCTGCGGCGGCTGAACAAGTCTCCGCAGATGAACGCGGAGATCCTGATGGGCCGACGTGATCCTGTGCTGGTGGAACTCGCGAACCGTGAAGTCGCCATCGACCGGCGCTGAGGAACTCCGGTCGGCCGCGTGGCACACCTGGCCGGTTGCGGCTGCCCGCCCCGCCCCGCCGCGGGTCCCGGGCTGGTAACGCTGGGTGGGGGGTTTGTTGGTGTTCGGTGAGGCGGCTGGTCTGGGGTGTTGTGGGTTCGTTGAGAGGTGGAATTGGTGGTCTTGGTAGCTGGGTCGGCGTTTCTGAGCTGGGGTTATGTGTTCTGCGCTGAGGGCGGCTGGGTGTTGTGTGGGTAGTTCTGGCGTGTAAAGGCCCGGTTGGTTTTCGTGCTGGTCAGGGCTGTTTCGGCTGTCTGGTGGGTGGGTCTATCGGCTTCGGCGGGGGCGGTGGTGGGTTTCGGCGAGGTGGTCGAGCTGTACCGCGTCGAGTGATCGTTTGGTGATGCGTTCGGTGCCGTCGTGGATGGCGGTGATGGCGGCTTGGCGGATGAGCCTTGTGAGGGATCCGATGCGGCCTGCGGTGCGCTGGTGGAGGTATTGGGTGTGGCGGGGGAGGGTGCCGGGTTTGTGCTGTTGGAGGTCGAGGTGGTTTTCGATGTCGGTGATGACGTCGCGGAATGGGTGGCGTGTGCCGTAGCGGGCGGGGAGGGGGCCGCAGTCGATGAGGGTGGCGCGTCCGGCGAGTTGGGCGCCTCTGACGCCGGTGAAGAGGGGGGTGTCGGTGACGTTGATGCCGGCGTAGACGAATGTCGCGGGCAGGCGTTCGGTGAGGTCTTTGATGAGGTCGGCGGTTTGGGCGCCGGTGGTGGTGCGGGGGTTGAGGCGGTGGATCTCGTCGATCATCACGAGCTGGACGCCGGCCTGGGTGTAGGTGTGGCAGACGGCTTCGGTGATCTGGGTCTGGGTCATGCGGGTGGTGACGGGGATGCCGAGGTAGCGGGCGAATTCGGTGATGAGGGTTTTCGCGGTGGCGCCGGGCGGGACCAGAACATACGCGACGGGTACCGCGGCGTGCGCTGATCCCGGTGGCGGCGGGTTTTTGCGGGTGTGGGCGAGGTGGCAGGTACGCCCGACGTTCAGGAGCGCGGTCGTCTTCCCCGCGGCGGCGGGTCCGGTGACGATCAGTGAGGGCCGTGCGGTGGTCTGCTGGTGGCGGCCGAGGATCATCAGGGTGCGGACCTGGGTGGCCAGGGTGTGGATGGCGGGGGTGCGGATGGTGACGAAGCTGGAGTGGTAGGCCAGGCGTTCCTCGGTGCTGCGGGGCGGGTCGCCGGGCCGGGGAGGGGCGACGGGGGCGGTGGTGGCGAAGCGGTGCCAGCCCTGCCAGGTGGTCAGCGTCCACGACAGCTCGGCTCCGCCACTGCCGCCGGGACCGCCTTGTGTGCTGCTCGCGCTTGTCTGGCTGGGGTTCACCATGTGGCGGCTTCCTCGTGCGCGTTGTAGAGCCCGAATCCGGTGGCCGGGGCGGGGCTGTCGTCGTCGGGCAGGTTGTCGAGGTCGTCGATGCTGTCGTCGTTGCCTTCGTCGCTTTGCTGCGCTGGGCTGCCGGCGGGGGCTTCGGTGTCGTGGTCCACGTCGCGGGCTGGGGGGAGTGGGCGGTGGGCGGTGCGGGCCAGGAGTGCCCGTTCCGTTGTGGTGGCGTGGCCGCTGGTCACGCGGCGCATGAGCTGGTCGAGGGCGTCGGCGAGGGCGGCTTCGTGCTGCTGGGTGTCACTGTGGTTGCCGTCAACGGCCTGGGTGCGGATGTGCTGCCAGGTGCGTTCGTCGAAGGGCCGGTGGACGTGGTCGCGGTGGATCCACGGGATTTCGGTGAGTTCGCCGTCGGGGAGGCGGACCCAGATCTGGCGCACGTCGTGGGGGGTGTAGTGGATTTCCCATTTCCCGCCGCGTCCGGCGACGGGGGATGCCTGGCCGCGGTGCGGGGCGAGGAGGTCGGCGTCGTAGGTGCGGTGGTGGATGGTGATGCCGCCGGGGGTGATGGCCTGCCAGCGCACGGGGAGCAGTTCGAGGTAGTCGCGCCCGGTCAGCGGGACGGGGATGTGTCCGGTGACGGCGACGAGTGCGGCCCACATCTGGTTCGGGGTGAGTGCCTTCCTGGGCATCATCGGGTGGCGCAGCCCTTCGTGGGGCCGGTGGTGGTAGTGCACCAGCCACTCATCGAGCAGGTCCTGCATCTGGGCGACGCTGTAGCAGGCGTCCTTCTCGGTGTCGGGGCCGCGGCGGGTGACGTCGGATCCGGTGTAGCCGGGCAGGTGCTGGCAGAACAGGGCGTTGATGGAGCCGAAGGTCCGCTCGACGATGCCCTTCGCGGTGGGGGCGCGGGGCGGGGCGGGCTGGACGCTGATGCCGAGGCTCTCGCAGGCGGCGGTGAACGCGGCGGAGACGAAGACTTTCCCGCGGTCGACGACGATCGTCTCGGGCAGGACGACCGGCCGGGCCGCCGCACCTGCCAGACGCTCGTCCAGCGTGGCCAGCCGCTGGTGGGGGAGTGCGCGGGCGTGGTTCATGCGCAGGATGTCCGGCCAGGTCGGTCTGGCCGGGTGCGGGACCGCCATCTCCGCGAGCAGCAGGGCCGCGTCGACGGCTTTGGTCGCGCTGGGGCACAGCACGGCGGCCAGGATGGCGCGGGTGGCGACGTCGACGGCGATGGTCAGCTCGGGCCGGGCCAGGCGCCCGTCGTCGAAGAGGGCGAGGACATCGAGGCGGGTGGTGTCGATCTGGACCTGCTCGCCCGGCCGTAGCGCCATGGCGGGGGTGAAGGCCCGCCCCTCGACACTCGCGGGCACCTGGCGGACCGGACCGCTGGGCAGTTCGCCGGGGCGGGCGAGGGAGGTGACGAGCCGGTAGAGCGTGGCCCGGGACGGCATGGGCACCGTACCAGGGCCGTGCTGTTCCTGAAGGATCTGGTTGATGAGCGGGAACAGGCCGTTGATGGTGCCTTTGGAGCGCCCGCGCCGGCGGCGCAGCGCTTCACGGACGGCGGCGACGACCCGTTCGTCGGACCGCCCGGTAGGGCTGGAGGAGCGGGTGGTGCGGTGGTCCAGGAGTCCCCACAGGCCCTGCTTGCGATAAGCGAGCCGCATGCGCTGCACCGTGGTGCGCGACACCCGGCCGAACCCGAGCGCGGTCAGCTCCTCGGCCTTGGCCTGCTCTCGCTCGGCCAGCGTGTGCCGCTCTGGGTCGTACTGCTCCCGCACCGCTCCAGCACTGCTGGGCCCGCCGGGAAGGCCGCAGTCGACCTCCCGTACGTGCCGCTGCCAGGCCAGGGCCTTGTTCCGTGCCGCGGCGGGGGCGGTCTCGAACAGCCCCCACTGCGGGGCTGCCTGAGGTACATCGGCCCCGATGACGCTGAAGCCGGGATCGGCGAACAGGTACCCGGCGAGCACCGCCTCGCCGCCGCCGTCCGGGCCGACGAGGTGAATGGTTTGCCCGGACAGGGCGACCACCTGCCACTTCACACCGCGGAACCGGACCTGCGCCCCCACCTTCACCGATGGCCGGGCGTTGCGCCGCGCGGTCACCGAGCCCCTCCCGCCGCGCCCGGGCCGTTCCAGCCCGCGGGACCGACCAGGACGCGTCGTGCAGCGGTGTCTCCATGTCTGCCGTCACCCGCCCGTGCCACAGGGCGTGGAAGACCACTGGCAGCACCTCGATCGGGTCACCGACTGCTTCGACGCCCTCGATCAGCGGCCGTGGCCGAGCGAATGCCTCCGCCACCGCAGGCACCAGGCCGGGGCGGCGGGCGTTGCGGGGGTGGCGGTAGCCGGCCAGCCATTTCAGATTGGCGGCCGGTACGTCGTCGAGCGGCTCAAGACGCCGGTAGGTCCAGCCGATCTCCTCACACGCCGCGCTCACCGCTTCGGCGGCCTTCACCGCACGGTCGCCCCCGGCCTCCGGGTGGCTGGGGCACTCGGCCAGCAGACCCGTGCCGTCGCGGTACCGGGCGAACAGCTGCGGCACCCAGGAACGCACCCGGCCCCGCCCATCGCGCCACAGCAGCCGCACCGGACGTCCCGCGAGCCCGGTCACATCGGGGTCGCGGTCCAGGACCATCAGCTGGGTGCGCATCGCGTTCGAACCCGCGGCCACGTGCCGCCCGGTGGTCGCCGACCACCACAGACCCGGCCCCCAGCGGCGCCCCGGGATCACCGGGAACGCCGACACCGGTCGCAATTCCTCGAATCCCACCGTCAGGGCGGCGTCCGCCCACCGCTGCTGAACCGGCTGCCCCACCGGATCGAGGAACACCGCCTCGAACCCGATGCGATGATCCACGGCCACTCGCCTCGCCCGGCCCCCGGGCCGGGCGGCCTCTCCTGTGCTGATCACCCGCGTCAGCCAAGCCGCTCCCGACGATGAGCCTCGTCGTTTTCAGGGTTTCTGCCACAAAGGAGTGCTGTATCAGCTAACAGGCGATGCGCCCGGTCCTGCCTTGCTCTCAGCCGTCCTCTTCCTGCCCGCCTGCCGTCAGCATGCTCCTCAGTGTCCCGGGGGACATATCCGCCCACCGGGCCACCTCCTCCAACGGCACCCCGCCGTTCACCGCCGCCACCGCGGTCCGCTTCCAAGCCGCCTCGACCAGACCGGCACTGCGACCGAGGCCTTCCAGCAGCTGCCGGGCGACCTCGGCGGTCGGCCCGCTCTGAACGCCCCGCAGCTGCAGCAACTGCTCCTCGGCACTGCCGATGAGACTGCCGATCCGCATCCGCTGCTCGACCGGCACCACCGCCCGCCACATCGTCCCCGAACCGGGTGCCTTCTTCTCCTTGCCCAGCACCCGCAGCTGCCCCGCCATCGTCACCGGTTGATGTTCCCGGCGCAGCCACCAGGGGTCGTTGTCATATCCGGGAGGCCCACCGGCCCCGCGGCGCAGCCGGATCACGCTGCCCATCCACGCGATCAGCGGACCGCCATGGTCCGCCGCAGCCAGCGGCCCCAGCCAACCCCGCCCCACCCGCTCACCGAGCCGCCGGCAGAACAACCCGTCGACGGACAGCACTCGAGGCTGCCCGGCCCCGCTATCCACCCACACCAGCTCGCCCATGCCCGGATCCAGCAACGCATCGGCGACGGCCACCACCTCAGGGAAGACGACCGCGTCCCGCCCCACGATCCGCCACCACTCCAGATCACCCCCGGCATCACCGCCCGCGACCTGATGCAACCGCCGTGGCCAGACCTTCTCCCGCTCCCAGTGCAGGGCCTGCTCCCACCACCGGGCCACCACCGCGTGCGCCAACGCGAACACCCGCTCCGGCTCGGCCCCGGCCCGCACCGCACGCCGCGCCACCCCCGCCCACCGCCGCTGCGCCGCACCCACCTCCGGCAGACGCCGCAGATCCAGATGCTCGTGGTGCTGGTCGGCGTCCGCGTCAAGGAGCCACCGCCCGTGCCGGACACACACACGGTCCCACCGCGGGGCGTACAGCACCGCCCGCCCAGCCGTCCCCGTACGCCGGGCCGTGCACAGACGACAGCCGAACGCCACCGGCCCGGCGACCGCACCACCGATCCGCCACGCCGCCATCGGCTCCCCTGCATCCGCGGCCGACAGCCTGGCATCCTCCCGCCCCCAGGACGGCAACGCCCGACGCTGCACAGGCCTGCCAGGAGCTGCCGCCCCGCCGTGTTCAACAACACCTCGGCGTCTGCCCGCCCGCCCCCGCCGTCGTGCCGAGGCTGGTGGCTGCGCCACTTCCAGCAGGACCGCAACGCCGTCGCTTCGAGCCCGTAGCGGCCGGCGATGCGGCAGATCAGCGACGACGTCGTCTCTCTGTTCAGGGGAGCGGTGCGCAGGAAGCCAGGAGGAAGGGTCACTCCACCACGGTCTCGTGTCCGCCGATCAGGGAGGGCGTCTTCGCGGCAGTTCCTTTTCGGCTGACCCGACGACAGCGGGGCCGGACAGGATCACCCCGTCCGGGCCCGCTGCTGCTTCCGGCTGCTCACCGGCTGAGTCGGATGCGCGGCCCCCACACGAACTCGAGGTCGTCCAGGAAGACGGTCTCCAGTTCCTTCTCCCACTGGCCGCGCAGCAGGAACGGCATGGCCTCCATTCGCTCCACGATGACTAGGGTCTCGGGCTGTCCGATCAGCGCGTACCGGCCGTGCGAGGCGGGCTTACTGCCCGGCCCGTGCGTGCGCAGCATCTCCTCCAGGCGGGCGCGGTGTTTCTCCACGAACGCCTCCAGGCGCTCGATGTACCCCGCGCGTTCCTCGGGGCGCACCGCGCTCAGGGCGACGTCCAGGAAGTCACTGCCGTCCGGCCAGTGCCGCTCACCCGGCGCGGCCACGGCCCACGTGAACCGCTCCGCAGCCGCCAGGACGTCCTTCGCGTCCAGCTCCACGGCCGGGGCCGGGTCTTCCACCGGGGCCTCTGCCGGGGCGGGGGAGGGCGGCTGCTGGAGGTGGGTGAGCAGCATGGCGCTGGAGGCGGCGCGCCCGCGCCCCGCGTGGGCGGTGGTGTCGGCGATGCGCAGCAGGTAGCTGGCGACGTCGCGGACCCCGGCGAACCAGCCGTCCTCGAACCGCGGCTCGGACTTGTGCGGGGGGCTGCTCTCGGAGATCCAGGTGTGGGCGCCGGCCACTGCCCCGGCCTCCAGCTTCGCCATGATGTCGTCGGCCTGCTCGTGTCCGATCCCGGCGGCGGCCAGGGCCTGGAAGACGGTGAACCGCGCGCTCGTGGCCTCGTGCTGGTGGTGGCTGATGGCGGCCAGCTCCTGGCCGTACGCGTCGGCGTCGTGCTGCTCGGTGCTCACGGGGTGCCTCCCTTGTCTGTTCGGGTGCGGTTGGCGACCCAGTCCGGATCGCGTATGGGCACCGGCACCGTGGTGTCGGCGCCGGGGGTGCGCATGATGCGTCAGCTGGTGCGCGGCGCGGTGACGACGTGGACCAGGACGACGGCGGCCTGCCGTACGGTGCCGCCCCGGACCCACGCCCCGGCGTGGCGGACCTGATCGGCTGCCCAGTCGCCCGCGCGCCGCCAGGGGCGCAGCCGTCCGAGCAGATAGCCTGCCGCGAGCGCGGCGGCCGCGGTGACGACGATGCCCACCATCAGGACCACCGCATCCCGACCGTGGACAGCTGTTCCACCCGCTCCGGCGACAGCCCGGCGGCCCGGCTCCGCTGGTTGTTGACCCACGCCCCCAGCCGGTACTGGTCCTCCCGGCCGTCTTCGGTGAGCACGGTCTCTACGTGCTTGCGGGGGACCTTCAGGTGGCCCTCGCGCTTGTAGAACTGCTGGGCGGCGGTGAGGTTGGCATTCCACTTGTCGGCTTGCGTACGAGGCTGCTTCGGCTTCTCGTCCTCGCTGGCGGGTGTGATCCCGAGGATCTGCTCGCACATCCACTGCTGGACGGTGGTGAGCTGGTCCCAGCCCAGCCGCACCGACGTCACCCACCGTCCGAGATCCTCGCCCTGGCGCAAGACCTCACCCGCCCCGGTGGGCAGCGCCTCACCGGCGTCCAGGTGCATCCGCACGAGGTGGAAGGCGCGCTGCCAGGTCAGCGGCCAGCTTGGGCACCAGGAGGCGTCGATGTCCTCCAGCTGCTCGCGCCGCGTCTCCGACAGCGCCCCGGCCGACGACTGAACCGGTAGCCCCTCCGCGCGCCGCTGCTCGTTCTCGGCAGCTTTCCGGGCGGCGGCCCGCGCGTTCTTCAGCCAGATGCCCACCGGGGCGCCCTGGAAGGTGGCGTCCAGCGGCGCTAGGAGGTGCCCGTTCTCTTTGGCCCATCCGCGCGCGGCGGTCAGGCCCTCCTCCCAGGCGACGTCGAAGTGGGACCAGATCATGCCGAGCTTCTCCAACTGCGTGATGCGGTCCTCGTCCATGTCGCCGCGGGCGTAGAACCGGCGCGCGTCGGCGGTCCACTGTCCGAGCGGGAACCCGGCGAGCGAGGCCGGCCACCCGGTCTCTTCGGCCTCCTGGCCGTCGACGGCGGTGGGCACCCGGAACGTGAACGGCACCCGCAGGTCGCCGTGGGTGCGGGCGTAGATGACGGCGGCCTCGATGCCGCGCCTCCAGTGTTCGTGCTCAGGGTCGAGGACCCGCAGGTTGATGAACGTGGCGAGGGCGGCCGGGTCGCGAGGCGTGGAGAACTTCAGCAGGGCCTTGGCGGGGGCGCTGACGCCCCCCGAGCCCTCGCCGCTCCCGCCCGTGCTCTTCGCGCTGTCGTTCTTCCTGACGGGCTTGTAGTGGCTCGGGGCCTGCTGCTCCGCAAGGGTCTCCACGATCCTGGCGTCGTGCGCCCGCAGCGCCTCCAGCAGCTTCGCCAACCCGCCGAACGCCCGGCTGGTCAGCATGTTGTCCGCCGTCTCCCCGGGACCGAGCAGCACCGGCACGACCAGGCTGGCCATCTTCCCCTCGCCCGGCTGCATCCGCAGCGCCCGGCCGACGGCCTGGACCAGGTCGGGCATCGAGCCGCGCACGTCGGCCCAGTACACGGAGTCGCAGTTCTTGGTGTCGACGCCCTCGCCCAGGACCTTCACCGAGCACAGGAAGCACTTCTCCACCACGGTGCCGTCCGTGGCGACCCCGGCGGCGAACTCGCCCAGGAGCCGCCGCCGGTGGAGCGGCTTGTGGTCGCCGCACAGCCAGTCCGCCCAGATCGTCTTCGGATACAGCGCCGGGTCGGATGCGTGCAGCTGTGCCGCGACGTCCGGAAGGCCTGTCGCGAACGCCTCGGCCTCCTTCACGATGTGGTGGAAGACGAGTGTGCGTCGGAAGCTCTCCTCCGCGGACGCCTTCACCAGCGCGGTCTGGAGCGCGGCGAGCCGGGCCCCGCGGACCTCTGCCGAGCGGCCCTCCGCGCCCAGGAGCTGCGCGGCCTGGAGGGCGGTGTCGGTGACGTCCACGCACACGACCTGGTAGGGGGCACAGATTCCCCGGTCGATGGCCTCCGAGAGCGTCAGGGTGAAGCAGCGGCTGCCGAAGGGGCCCTCGGGGTCGTCTTCCATGCTCGCCACCAGCTCGCCCGGGGCGCCGGCCTCGTCCTCGTCCCCGAGCTGCCACAGCCGGGGCGTGGCCGTCATGTACAGGCGGCGCACGGCGGGGATCTTCAGGTTGTCGTGGACGACCGCCCACGGCTTCCCGATCCGGCCCGAAACCCGGTGGGCTTCGTCCACGACAATCAGGTCCCAGGCCGCGAGGCCCCCGGCGTGCGCCCGCTCCAGCGTGCCCAGACCGAGGCTGGCGTACGTGGCGTACACGGTGACCTTGTCCAGGCCCCGCGTCCACTCCACCAGCTCGTCCACGTCCGTGGTACTGGGGAAGGACACCTCCTCGCCCCGCAGCGAGGACACCCCGATCATCGGCCCCCGGCGCCCCCCCTCGCGCCACGCGGCCTCCGTCTGGGCGAGCAGATCCAGCGAGGGCACGAGCACCAGCACACGGCCCGCGTGGAGCTCCTCCGCGCTGCGGACCGCCACCCGGGTCTTCCCGGACCCGGTCGCCATGATCACCTGTGTCCGGAGCCCCCGCTCGGGCACAAGTGATCTTGCAGGCAATTCGAGGGCGCGCACGACCGCGTCAATGGCTTGTCGCTGGGCTGCCTCGCGCTGGTCAGCGCGGTGAGTGGTCGACATATCCATCTGCCTCTCATGGATGCCGTCCGGTCGACTGGAGCGGCGGGGAACGGGGAACCTGCACTCAGAGAGCCTGCGGAAAGCTAGGGTCGAACTGGCACGGTCGGTTTGTGACTCTGCCTCACCGATCACTGGTCGGGCCGTGTGGTGGATCTCGAAAACCTCTCGGAGCGCTCCGGGGTGGGATGCTCCGAGTCCAGAGTTTATCCCCCTCTCAAAAAAGAAACACACAGAATCTCAAAACCCCCTAACGTGGCCGAAAGCTGTCAGTCTTGCCTTATCGCAAGCCCCCCCGAGAGACCTTGACGGACCCTCAATCCGCGCCCCGCCCCGAGAGCCGGCCCCCGGCGCTTCCTCACCCGTCCCGACTGCCTGTCACCCCCTCCCTCTTGCCGCTGCTTGCGGTCCGAGCCACGCTGGGCGGGCCGCGCAGAGCGTGGCACGCCCAGCCCGCACGAGAGTTGAGAGCGTACCCGGGATGGCTGGAGCGCAGCGGAGGCCACGGGTCGGCCGGAGGCCGACCCGGCCCGCCTGCCCTGCGGTTGGGTGGCGGGCGCGGAGCGCGTGCCACCCAACGGTGAGCGGAGCGAGCCGCATCCGCTCCCGCGGAGCGGGAGCGGCCGGGAGCGCAGCGACCCGGCTCGCTTGCTTCGGGCGCCGCCCGAAGGGACCCGCTCCGCGGG
>NZ_JBIWOX010000010.1:0-251402 GCF_044767975.1 Streptomyces sp. NPDC101181
GGGGGGGGGGGGGGGGGGGGGGGGGGGGGGGGGGGGGGGGGGGGGGGCGGGGGGGCGGGGGGGGGGGGGGGGGGCGGCCCCCCCCCCCCCCCCCACCCCGGTTTCTCGTCTCCGTCCGTGGGAGGACGCACAGTGGGTATCAAGGACACGCCCGAGGAGTGGCAGGTCACCGCGACCGTCACCCCCTTCACCGGCAACAAGACCAGCGTCCGCACCGATCAGGTGGTGATGCCCGACGGGTCGGTCCACGGCCGCGACTACCAGGTCCACCCCGGTTCGGTGGCCATCCTCGCCATCGACGAGGACGACCAGGTCATCGTCGTACGCCAGTACCGCCACCCGGTACGCCAGCGGCTCTGGGAGATCCCCGCCGGGCTGCTCGACGTGCCCGGTGAGAACCCCCTGCACGCCGCGCAGCGCGAGCTGTACGAGGAGGCGCACGTCAAGGCCGAGGAGTGGCGGGTGCTGACCGACGTCTACACCACGCCCGGCGGCTGCGACGAGGCCGTCCGCATCTTCCTGGCCCGCGGCCTGTCCGACGCGGAGGGCGAGCGGTTCGCGGTCGAGGAGGAGGAGGCCGACATGGAGCAGGCCCGTATCCCGCTGCCGGAGCTGGTGCGCTCGGTGATCGCGGGGGACCTGCACAACAACTGCCTGGTCGTCGGGGTGCTCGCGCTCACCGCCGTGCTCGCGGGCGACGGGGCCGACTCGCTGCGCCCCGCGGAGGCGCCCTGGCCCGCCAGGCCCTTCGAGGCCTGACGTCACCTCCCGCTCCTCCGGCGCCCCGGCCGGAACTCCGTTGGTCATGTTGATCGCAAAAAACGACGATCATAAGAAATGACAAGATGCTGATCCGATCGGGGGATGTTCCCTGGTCCTCCGCGCCGCTCCGCCGGGATCGTCCCCCTCGCTGAACTACGCTCGAAAGGCCCCGACCGGAGTTCCGGCGGGCACCGCGTGCAGCGAAGTGGAGCGTGGCTCGTGACCGATCAGGCGGTGGACATCAGCGGCCCGGTGAAGGCCTCGGGAGCCGAGGATCCGTCAGGCGGCGCCGCGCCCCGATTCTTCGGCCGCGAACGCGAGTTGAAGGCCCTGCGCGAGGACATCGAGCGGGCCGGTCTGGACACCCTCGCGGGCCGCAAGACCCCCCGAGCCCGGGTCCTGCTCATCGCGGGCCGCCCCGGCTCCGGCCGCAGCGCACTCGCCGAGGAACTGGCCGCGGCCCTCACCGGCGCCGACGTCGCGGAGGCGGCCTCGGGCGCGGCGGGCGCGCTGCCCTGGACCGCCCGCGGCACGGGCTCGGGCGACTACCCCGACGGGGTGCTCCGGGCCGGACTCACCGACCCCGGCGGCGAACGCGTCCCCACCGAACGCACCGCCGGGGAGATCCTCGGCCTCCTGGGCCTCGCGGTCCCGCCCGGCGCCGACGGGGACGAGCTGTCCGAGATGGTCCGCGAGGCCCTCGCCGTACGCCGCGTCGTCCTGCTGCTCGACGACGCGGCCGACGCCGAGCAGGTCGACCCGCTGCTCCCGGAGAACCCGCACTGCCTGGTCGTCGCCACCGCCACCGGTCCGCTGACCGGCATCCCCGACGTACGCCCGTGCACCCTCGGCGGACTGGAGGCGGGCGCGGCGGCGCGGTCGCTGGCCCGCACCATCGGGCAGGTCCGGGTCACCGTCGACCCCCGCACCGCCCAGACCCTGGCCGAGGAGTGCGGCGGGCAGCCCGCGGCCCTCGCCCTGGTCGGCGGTCTGCTCGCGGCCCACCCGAGGACCTCGGTCGCCGATGTCGCGGGGCAGCTGCGCGGACTGCCCGACGCGGGGGACCAACAGCCCACCGGGGCCCGTCCGCTGGCCCGCGCCTTCCGGCTCGTCCACGACTCACTGCCGACGGCCGCCGCCCGGATACTGCGTCTGCTGGCGCTGGCCCCCGCCGGGCTCGCCGACGCCCACACCGCCTCCGCGCTGGCGGGCTGCTCCGTCTCGGCCGCCCGCTCGACGCTGGACGACTTCGTCCGGCTCGGACTGGTGCGGACGGACGGCGCCGCCCACCCGCAGTACGCGGTACGCGGCTGTCTCGCCCCGATGCTGCGGGACCTTCTGGAGGACCGCGAGCGGCCCGCCGAGATCCAGCTCGCCCGCGCCCGGATGCTGGAGCGGACCGTGCGCCGCCTCCAGTCCTGCCGCGCGGTCACCGAACCGGAGGACGCGGGCGCCCGTCGCAAGCTCGCCGGGCTGCCGCGCTCCCTGCGCTTCCCCAACGCCGAGGAGGCGGGCGTCTGGCTGCGGCAGCGCCAGCCCGCCCTGCTGGCCTCCGCCCGGCTCGCGGTCGCCGACGGCGAGCTGGACACCCTGGCCCGGCGGCTGGTGGCCGCCCTGGTCCGGGCGCTGGCCGCGCACCGGGGGACGGAGGCGGCCGCGCCCGAGCTGTACGGGCTGCACGGCCTGGTGCTGGACGTGGCGCTCCGCCGCGAACTGCCCCGGGAACAGGCCGCCGCCCTGCTGAACCTCGGAGACCTGGACGCCCGCACCGGCCGCACCCGGGCGGCGCTGACCCGCTACCGGGCCGCGCTGGACGCCGGGCGGGCCGCGAAGGACTTCTACGCGACCGGCCGCGCCATGGAATCCGTGGGCGGGGCGTACGAGGAGCTGGGGGACTACCACCGGGCCGCCGACTGGTACGGCCGCGCGCTCTCCCAGCGCCTCACCCAGGGGGAACGGGAGGACGAGGCGCGGCTGTACGGGCGGCTCGGCGCCGTCCACACCTACGCCGGGCGCTACGGAGAGGCGCTGCGGAACTGGCGGGCGGCCGCGGCGGGCCACCGCAGGCTCGGCGGCCCGGCGGCCCAGGCGCGGGCGCTCAGCGAGGCGGCCCGGGTCCAGGAGTACGCGGGGCGGCCGCACGAGTCGCTCCAGACCTGCCGGGAGGCCGTGGAGCTGGCCCGGCGCGCCGGTGACGTGCGGCTTCAGGCGGCGCTCCAGCTGCGGCTGGCCGACACGCTGGACAGGCTCGGTGACCCGGCGGCGGCCGGGTTGCACCGTATCGCGGCCGATAGATTGCTGGGCGAGGAGAGTTCTGCCTACGAAATCCGCAGTGCTTCGACGGAAAGTTAATGCTTTGTAAGGCTAGACAGCATGAAGTCCTTCATTAGACTGGCTCTGCCGCGTTCCTCTGCGGTGTCTCCATTTATGCTGTTTATGTCCGGGTCTGCGTTGTTGTGCCCGGGTGACCCTCCGAGCCAAGGACCGTGATCGACGTGAAGGTCGGCATCCCCCGCGAAGTCAAGAACAACGAGTTCCGGGTGGCGATCACCCCCGCCGGAGTGCATGAGCTCGTCCGCCACGGCCACCAGGTCGTCATCGAGCACGACGCCGGTGCCGGCTCGTCCATCCCGGACGAGGAGTACGTCGCCGCCGGCGCGCGGATACTGGCCACCGCCGACGAGGTCTGGGCCGCCGCCGACCTGCTGCTGAAGGTCAAGGAGCCGGTCGCCGAGGAGTACCACCGCCTCCGCAAGGGCCAGACGCTCTTCACGTATCTGCACCTCGCCGCCTCCCGCGAGTGCACCGACGCGCTGCTGGCCTCCGGCACCACCGCGATCGCCTACGAGACGGTCGAGACCGCGGGCCGCGCCCTGCCGCTGCTCGCCCCGATGTCCGAGGTCGCGGGCCGCCTCGCCCCGCAGGTCGGCGCGTACCACCTGATGCGCTCGGTCGGCGGCCGCGGTGTGCTCCCCGGCGGCGTCCCCGGCACCCGCGCGGGCAGGGCCGTCGTCATCGGCGGCGGCGTCTCCGGCTGGAACGCCACCCAGATCGCCGTGGGACTCGGCTTCCACGTCACTCTGCTCGACCGCGACATCAACAAGCTGCGTGAGGCCGACAGGATCTTCGGCACCACGGTGCAGACCGTCGTCTCCAACGCCTTCGAGCTGGAGAGGGCCGTCGTCGAGGCCGACCTCGTCATCGGCGCCGTGCTGATCCCCGGAGCCAAGGCACCGAAGCTGGTCACCAACGAGCTGGTCGCCAAGATGAAGCCCGGAAGTGTACTTGTCGACATCGCGATCGATCAGGGCGGCTGCTTCGAGGACTCGCGCCCCACGACCCACGCCGAGCCGACCTTCCAGGTGCACGACTCGGTCTTCTACTGCGTCGCCAACATGCCCGGCGCGGTCCCGAACACCTCCACCTACGCGCTCACCAACGCCACGCTGCCCTACATCGTGGAGCTCGCGAACCGCGGCTGGGCCGACGCCCTGCGCCGGGACGCCGCGCTGGCCAAGGGCCTCAACACCCATGAGGGCCAGGTGGTTTACCGAGAGGTGGCCGAGGCGCACGGCCTGGCGCACATCGAGCTGAGCGCCCTGCTCGGCTGACGGGTCAACCTGGTTCGTCAACATCGCGCGTCCGGCCGGACCTTGCTCAGCGAGGTCCGGCCGGACGCGTATCCGACCCCGTGAGGCCTGTGCGCAACTCGCCTCGAACGTAACCCTTTACCCGTTTCGTTCAGCGGTGAAATGGGTGGCTTGGCCGCTGTGCACCCTTGACAGGAAGACGTTCGATTGCCGACACATCGGCCCGGGTCCGACGGATTGTGTTGCTGCGGACCGGTGACACGCCATAGAGTCGCCAATCGTCGGCATGGTGCCACGCTGACCTATCGATAAGTTTCCTGGTCACGTCCAAGGAGGTAAGACGACTTGTGAATGAGTCGACAATTACTCCTGGGGGTGGTCAACCAGGAACGCCCGCACGGGGTCTGAGCCCGACCGGGCCCGAAGCTGTCGGCTCCGTCGCGGTCCGCACCTTCGCCACCCAACAGCACATGACGACAGCCCCCCAGATGATGGACGGCCCACACGTGAACGCCACGGCCGGCAACGAGAGCAGCCGGGACACCGACCGCTTCGCCGACTTCGCCGAGGTGCCCGAGGGGCACTTCTACGACCCCGACGCCGAGTACGAGCCCGATCCGGAGTACGCGGCCACCCTCGCGCCCGACGCCGCGCGGCAGCGCCGCGAGCGCATCGGCCCGACCGGACGGCCCCTGCCCTACTTCCCGATCCCGGGCCCCCTGACCGACCACGGCCCCGCGAAGATCATCGCGATGTGCAACCAGAAGGGCGGCGTCGGCAAGACCACGTCGACCATCAACCTGGGCGCCGCGCTCGCCGAGTACGGACGCCGTGTCCTCCTCGTCGACTTCGACCCGCAGGGCGCCCTCTCGGTCGGCCTCGGGGTCAACCCGATGGAACTCGACCTCACCGTCTACAACCTGCTCATGGAGCGGGGCATGGCGGCCGACGAGGTCCTCCTGAAGACCGCGGTCCCCAACATGGACCTGCTGCCCAGCAACATCGACCTCTCCGCGGCCGAGGTGCAGCTCGTCAGCGAGGTGGCCCGCGAGTCCACCCTCCAGCGCGCCCTGAAGCCGCTGATGGCCGACTACGACTACATCGTGATCGACTGCCAGCCCTCGCTCGGCCTGCTCACCGTGAACGCGCTGACCGCCGCGCACAAGGTGATAGTGCCGCTGGAGTGCGAGTTCTTCGCGCTGCGCGGGGTCGCGCTGCTCACCGAGACCATCGAGAAGGTCCAGGAGCGGCTCAACCCGGAGCTGGAGCTCGACGGCATCCTCGCCACCATGTACGACTCCCGTACGGTGCACAGCCGCGAGGTCCTGGCGCGCGTCGTCGAGGCCTTCGACGAGCACGTCTACCACACCGTCATCGGGCGCACGGTCCGCTTCCCGGAGACCACGGTCGCCGGTGAGCCCATCACCACCTACGCCTCCAACTCGGTCGGCGCCGCCGCCTATCGCCAGCTCGCCAGGGAGGTGCTCGCCCGGTGTCACGCCGAGTGAGTCTGCCCGGGGCCGACGAACTGTTCCGTACCACCGGAGGCGGGATGGGCCTCCAGCCGTCCTCCCCGGCGGACCGGCGGCGCAAGACCACCGGGGAACCGCGGGTGCCCGCCCCCGCGGGGGAGAGCGACCCCGCGGGCCAGGCCCCGGCGGCCGACCGGGAGGAGCACAGCGCGGCCGACGCCGACAGCGGCGACGCGCGCGGCCGCGGGGGCGAGAGCGAACGCCCCGCCGCCAAGCCCGCGTCCGGTGAGCGCCCGGCGGCGTCCGCCGCTCCGGCCGAGCAGCCCGCGGCGGCGGTCCAGCCGCAGCGCAGGCGTGGCGGCCGCGGGGCCAACCGCCGCCCCAGCGGCCGGGAGCGGCACGACGAGAAGATCACGGTCTACGTCTCCGCCGAGGAGCTGATGGACCTCGAACACGCCCGGCTCGTCCTGCGCGGCGAACACGGACTCGCCGTCGACCGCGGCCGCATCGTCCGCGAGGCGGTGGCGGTGGTCCTCGCCGACCTGGAGTCCCGGGGCGACGCGAGCATCCTCGTACGGCGGTTGCGCGGCCGCTGACCGGCGCGGCGCGGGTAGCCTGCCGGGGCGGGGCCCGCCGACCGGCGGGGGCCCGCCCCTAACCCGCCCCACCCCTGGACCACCATGCCGACGCCCCTCGAACCCGCCGCCCCGCGCCGCCGCACCCTGGGCCGGGGCCCCGGGACGCCGGCGGAGCCGGAGGCCCCGCAGACCCCGGAGGCCGTCCGGCCGTCCGATGCGGAAGCCGCGGCGGCTCCCGTGCCGGAGGCCGCGCCGCAGGGTGTACAGCAGGCCGTGGCGGCCGACGTCGCGGCGGCGGACGCCGATCCCGCGGCGGAGGGCGAGGACCGGCGCTTCACGGTCCGGCTGGTGAACTTCGAGGGCCCCTTCGATCTCCTCCTCCAGCTGATCTCCAAGCACAAGCTGGATGTGACCGAGGTCGCGCTGTCCAGGGTCACCGACGAGTTCATGGCCCACATCCGGGCCATGGGCGCGGACTGGGACCTCGACCAGACCACCGAGTTCCTCGTCGTCGCCGCCACACTGCTCGACCTCAAGGCCGCCCGGCTGCTGCCCGCCGCCGAGGTGGAGGACGAGGCGGACCTGGCGCTCCTGGAGGCCCGGGACCTGCTCTTCGCCCGGCTGCTCCAGTACCGCGCGTACAAGCAGATCGCCGAGATCTTCCAGACCCGCCTGGAGTCGGAGGCCCGCCGCCACCCCCGTACCGTCGGCCTGGAGGACCACCACGCGGCGCTGCTGCCCGAGGTCGTCATCAGCATCGGGCCCGAGGGGTTCGCCCGGCTCGCGGTGAAGGCGATGCAGCCCAGGCCCGAGCCGCAGGTGTACGTGGACCACATCCACGCCCCGCTGGTGAGCGTGCGCGAACAGGCGGGCCTGGTGGTGGAGCGGCTGCGGGCGGCCGGGGAAGCGGTGAGCTTCCGGAGCCTGACCGAGGACGCGCCGGACACCCTCACCGTGGTGGCCCGCTTCCTCGCGCTGCTGGAGCTGTACCGCGAGAAGGCGGTCACCCTCGACCAGGACGAGGCGCTGGGCGACCTGCTGGTGGCCTGGTGCGGCGGGGAGGGCGCGGAGCCGGTGGTGACGGACGAGTTCGACCAGGAGCTGAACGGAACCCCGCAAGAGGAGGGCGTACGGGAATGAGCGAGCAGCCGACGCGAGGGGACGACCCGGGGGCGGTCGCCTCGCTGGACCTGAAGCCCGCCCTGGAAGCGGTCCTCATGGTCGTCGACGAGCCCGCCACCGTCGACCGGCTGGCCAAGGTGCTCCAGCGGCCCCGCAGAGCCGTGGCGGACGCGCTGCGGGAACTGGCCGACGAGTACACCGCGCAGCGCCGGGGCTTCGACCTGCGGCTGGTGGCGGGCGGCTGGCGGTTCTCCACCCGCTCCGCCTACGCGGCGGCCGTGGAGGGCTTCGTCCTGGACGGCCAGCACGCCCGGCTCACCCAGGCCGCGCTGGAGACGCTGGCGGTGGTCGCCTACCGGCAGCCGGTGAGCCGTTCCCGGGTCTCGGCGGTGCGCGGAGTGAACTGCGACGGGGTCATGCGGACCCTCCTCCAGCGGGGGCTGGTGGCCGAGGCGGGCACGGAACCCGAAACAGGTGCGATCCTGTACAGGACGACGAACTACTTTCTGGAGCGCATGGGCCTGCGTGGCCTGGACGAGCTCCCGGAGCTCGCGCCCTTCCTCCCGGAGGCGGACGCGATCGAGGCTGAGACGCTAGAGGGTGTGCCGTCGTTCGATCCGGACGCACCGGACACCCCGGATACTCACGCAGACGACAAGACGGAATTTTGATGCGAAGCAGTGGCAGGAACAGCGGAAGCGGCGGCAGCGGCCGGAGCGGCGGCCAAGGCGGTCGTCCCGGCGGTCAGGGCGGTCGTCCCGGCGGTCAGGGCGGCGGGCGCGGCCAGGGCGGTCGCGGCGGCGCCCAGGGCGGCCGTTCCGGCGGTCAGGGCGGCGGCGGCGCGCGCGGCGCCGGCGGCCAGGGCGGCCGTCCGGGCGCCACGGGCGGCCGCGACGAGCAGGACAAGCGTCCCCGCCGCCCCCGCCCCGAGGAGCGCCGCTACGACGTGGGCAACGACGCCCCCGGCGCCCGCGAGCAGGCCGGCCCCCGCAAGGGGCGCGGCTCGGCCGCGCGCGGCGGTGCCAAGGGCGGTCCGAAGCCCGCACAGGGCGGCAGCCGCAGCGGCGGCTTCCGGCGCGGCGGCAACCCCTCGCGGCCCCGCGAGCTGGACGCCAAGATCGAGCAGCGCAACCGCGACCGGTACGCGAACAAGCCCGACATCACGCTGCCCAAGACCCACCCGGGCGCCGAGCAGGAGGGCGAGCGGCTCCAGAAGGTCCTCGCCCGCGCGGGCATGGGCTCGCGGCGCGCCTGCGAGGAGCTGATCGAGCAGGCCCGCGTCGAGGTCAACGGCGAGATCGTCGTCGAGCAGGGCATGCGCGTCGACGTGCACAAGGACGAGATCAAGGTCGACGGCCTCACCGTCGCCGCCCAGTCGTATCTCTTCTTCGCGCTGAACAAGCCCGCCGGGGTCGTCTCCTCGATGGAGGACCCGGACGGCCGCCAGTGCCTCGGCGACTACGTGACCAACCGCGAGACGCGGCTCTTCCACGTCGGCCGCCTCGACACCGAGACCGAGGGCATCATCATGCTCACCAACCACGGTGAGCTGGCCCACCGCCTCACGCACCCCAAGTACGGCGTGAAGAAGACCTACCTCGCCGCCATCCAGGGCCCCCTGCCGCGCGACCTGGGCAAGCGGCTCAAGGACGGCATCCAGCTGGAGGACGGCTACGCCCGCGCCGACCACTTCCGCGTGGTCGAGAACACCGGCAAGAACTACCTGGTCGAGGTGACCCTCCACGAGGGCCGCAAGCACATCGTGCGCCGGATGCTCGCCGAGGCGGGCTTCCCGGTGGAGCGCCTGGTGCGGACCAGCTTCGGGCCGATCCCGCTCGGCGACCAGAAGTCCGGCTGGCTGCGCCGTCTGACCAACACCGAGGTCGGCATGCTGATGCGCGAGGTCGGTCTCTAGCGACCCGCTCCGCCACGGCGGACACCCCCGGAACGAAGGCCCGTGGCCGGTTCCGTTCAGAAACCTGAACGGAACCGGCCACGGGCCTTCCGCCGTTCCCGCCCACCCTTTATAGTCAAGTTGACCATAAAGAAGGAGGCGGGTGTGAGTCTCGCGGACGTGCTCGACCCCCTGCGGCAGCCCCTCGTGACGATCCTGGACACCCCGGTCAGCTGGACCGAGGTGCTCGGCTTCGGCAGCGGCGCGCTCTGCGTCTGGCTCGTGGCCCGCCAGCACATCGCCAACTGGCCGGTCGGCATCGCCAACAACCTCTTCTTCATCGTGCTGTTCGCCCAGGCCGGCCTGTACGCCGACGCCGGCCTCCAGATCGTCTTCATCACCCTCGCCGCGTACGGCTGGTGGACCTGGACCCACGGGGGTGGACCAGGGACCTCGGGCCTGCCGGTGCGCAGGACGACCCGCACCGAATGGGTCTGGCTGCTCGCGGCGGGGGTGGTGGGGACCGCCGGCATCACGCTGCTGCTGTCCCGGGCCACCGACTCCACCGTCCCGTTCTGGGACGCGGTGACGACCTCCCTGTCGCTGACGGCGACGTACGGCCAGTGCCGCAAGCGCCTGGAGTCCTGGTGGCTGTGGATCGCCGCCGACGTGGTCCACATCCCGCTCTACGCGCACAAAGGGCTGTATCCGACCTCACTGCTGTACGCCGGTTTCCTCGTGCTCTGCCTCATCGGCCTGCGCGCCTGGCACCGCGACCTGACCGCCCGCACCGCGCGCCCGGCGGAGGTGGCCGCCGCGTGAAGCGCTACGGACACGGCCTGGTCCTCGGCAAGTTCTACCCGCCGCACGCGGGCCACCACCACCTCGTCGAGACCGCCCGGCAACGCTGCGAGCGGCTGACCGTGCTGGTCTGCGCCGCCTCCGTGGAGTCGGTGCCGCTCGCCGACCGGGTGGCCTGGATGCGGGAGATCCACCCGGACACCACGGTGACCGGCGCGGTCGACGACACGCCCATGGACGTCAACGACCCGGCGGTCTGGGACGCGCACATGGCCGTCTTCACCACCGCCGTCCCCGAGCCCGTCGACGCGGTCTTCACCTCGGAGGCGTACGGGCGGGAGCTGGGCCGCCGCTTCGGCGCGGAATCCGTCCTCGTCGACCCCGGGCGCACCCGCTTCCCCGTCTCGGGCACCGCGGTCCGCGCGGACCCCGTCGGCTGCTGGGACCACCTGCGGCCGCCCGTACGCGCCGCCCTCGCCCGCCGGGTCGTGGTCCTCGGCGCGGAGTCCACCGGCACCACCACCCTCGCCCGTGACCTCGCCGCCCACTTCCGGGCGCGCGGGGGAGTGTGGGCCCGCACCGGTCACGTCGCCGAGTACGGCCGCGAGTACAGCGAACAGAAGCTCGCCGCGCTGCGGGCGCGGTGGCCGGGGGCCGCCTGGGAGGACGTCACCTTCACCACCGGTGACTTCCCGCTCATCGCCCAGGCCCAGAACGACCGGGAGGAGGCCGCCGCCCGCGCGGGGTCCCCCGTCCTCTTCTGCGACACCGACTCCTTCGCCACCACCCTCTGGCACGAACGGTACGTCGGCGGCCGCAACCGGCTCGTCGAGGAGATCGCGGACCGGGCCGCCCCGCACCACCTGTGGCTGCTCACCGACCACGAGGGCGTCGCCTTCGAGGACGACGGGCTGCGCGACGGCCCGGAGCTGCGCCCCTGGATGACCGACCGCTTCCGCGCCGAACTCACCCGCACGGGACGGCCGTTCATCGAAATGACCGGCCCGCCCCGGACACGGCTCGCCGCCGCTGTCACCGCCGTCGACGAACTCCTCGCCACCGGCTGGGACTTCGCCGCGCCCCTCCCGGAGAAACGATGAGCACCCCCGCCCCCGAGGGCTACGACCCGCACGCCTTCGCCCCGTTCGCGGTCACCGTCGACCTCGCCGTCTTCACCGTCCGCGGAGCCCGGCTGCACGTGCTGCTCGTCGAACGCGGCCAGGAGCCGTTCCGGGGCCGGTGGGCGCTGCCCGGCGGCTTCCTGCTGCCCCGCGAGTCGGCGGAGACCGCCGCGCGCCGCGAACTGGCCGAGGAGACCGGCCTCGGCCAGGACACCGTCGGCGCCCTCCACCTCGAACAGCTGCGGACCTACACCGCCCCGGACCGCGACCCGAGGATGCGGGTCGTCTCCGTCGCCTACGCCGCTCTCCTGCCCGACCTGCCCGAACCACGCGGCGGCGGCGACGCGGCGAGCGCCCGGTGGTGGGACGCCGCCGCCACCGAACCCCTCGCCTTCGACCACGACGGCATCCTCGCCGACGCGCACGAGCGGATCGGGGCCAAGCTGGAGTACAGCAGCCTGGCCACCGCGTTCTGCCCCGACCGGTTCACCCTCGGCGAGCTCCAGCAGGTCTACGAGACGGTCTGGGGCGTCGAACTGGACCGCCCCAACTTCCGGCGCAAGGTCCTCGGCACGCCCGGCTTCGTCCGGCCCGTCGACGGCCCGCCCCGCCGCACCGGCGGGCGGGGAAAACCCGCCGCCCTCTACCGCGCGGGCGACGCCACCGCCCTGCACCCGCCGCTGCTGCGCCCCCCGCGCCCCGACGCCTCCCCCTCCGGAACGGAAGGACCCGACCGATGACCCTCGCCACCCCGCCCCTCACCAAGCAGGCCGCGACCGGCGTCCTCACCGGCCTCGCCCTCGGCGACGCGCTCGGCTACCCCACCGAGTTCGACGACGTGCCCTCGATCCTCGCCAGGTACGGCCCCTGGCGGCAGCTGCCCCTCCCGGACCCCGCCGTCGTCTCCGACGACACCCAGATGACCATCGCCCTCGGCCGGGGCATCCGTACCGCGACGGACAGCGGACTGCTCACCCCCGAACGGATGGTGGGCCCGGTCCGCGCGGAGTTCGTCGCCTGGTACCACGCGCCCGACAACAACCGTGCGCCCGGCAACACGTGCCTGGAGGCGTGCGCGCTGCTGGAGGGCGACCGGATCTGGCAGGAGGCCAGCCGGACCGGCTCCAAGGGCTGCGGCGCCAACATGCGGGTCGCCCCGCTCGGCCTCGTCCCCGGCCTCAGCGACGAACAGCGCGCCGGGGCCGCCCAGCTCCAGGCCGCCCTCACCCACGGCCACCCCACCGCGCTCGCCGCCTCCGACCTGCTGGCCCGAGCCGTGCACCTGCTCGCCCAGGGGGCCGAACCCCTCGGCCTCATCGGCCAGTTGCGCAGCTACGCCTACGACAACAGCGGCCGCTACCACCCCCGCTGGCTGGAGGACCTGTGGCGCTTCACGCACGACGCCTCACCCGGGGCGTTCATCAGCCGCGGCTGGGCGGAGTGCCTGACCGCACTGGCCACGGTCCAGGACGCGCTGCGGGACCCGTCGCCGGAGACCGACCCGTGCGAGCGGACCGGCGACGGCTGGACCGCCGAGGAAGCCCTCGCCACCGCCCTGCACTGCTTCCTGCTGTTCCCCGAGGACCCCGTCACCGCGCTGCGCCGGGCCGCCTGCACCCGGGGTGACTCCGACTCCATCGCCTGCATCACCGGGGCACTGGCCGGGGCGCACCTGGGGGCGGCGGCCTGGCCCAAGGAGTGGTCCGAGCGCATCGAGTACCGCAGCGACCTGCTGTCCCTCGCCGCACTGTGGGACGCCTGAGCGGCGTCCGACCGGGTACGAGAGGGCGAACCCGTTCCCGTACGAAGGTCTGGTGGTATCCGTGTCCTCCTCACTCGTCGAGACCGTCGACATCAAGGCGCCCGTGGCCGTCGTCTGGTCCCTGTGGAGCGACGTCACCCAGTGGCCGAGGTTCCTCAGCCACGTCCAGCGCGTCGACCCCCTGGACGACCGCCGCTTCGCCTGGCAGCTCTCGCTGCCCGGCGCGGACAAGAACTTCGTCGCCGAGCTGACCGAGGTGATCCCCGAGGAGCGCATCGCCTGGAAGACGACCGAGGGGGTCCACCACGCGGGAGTGGTCACCTTCCACCGCCTCGACGACACGTCGAGCCGCGTCGCCCTCCAGATCGAGTACGACCCCCAGGGCTTCATCGAGCGGCTCGGCGCGCTGACCAACCTCGACTCCACGCTCGCCAACTACGACCTGGGCGAGTTCCAGAAGCTGGCCGAAGTCACCGCCGAGGCGGGCGGCCCCCGGACGGTGTGAGCGCGGCCGGCCGGGACCACCCGCCGCCGGGGCCCGCCGGGCCCGTACGAGGAAGTCCTCCACGGCCGACCGGGCGGGCCCCGGCGGCCGCGGGGGAACGGGCCATCGCGCTTCGCTCCCCTCGCCGAGGCGGTCCGTCCGGCGCTCCGCCTCAGACCAGCCGGATGGTCCCGTCCGCGACGGTGATCTGCTCGGCGGGCAGCGGCCGGGTCGCCGGGCCGGCCTCGACCGCCGCGTCCGTGATGCTGAACCTGCTGCCGTGGCACGGGCAGTTGATGGTGCCGTCGCTCACCGTCGAGACGAGACAGCTCGCGTGGGTGCAGACGGCGGAGAACGCCTTGAACTCGCCTTCGGTCGGCTGGGTCACCACGATTTTCCGCTCCTTGAGGACGGTGCCGCCGCCGACCGGGACGTCCCCCGTCCTGGCGAGCTCCGCCCCGCCCGAGGCCTCCCCGGTCCCGCTCGGCGCCGGGCTCGCCTCCCCGCTGCCGCCCCCTTCGCCGGACGATCCGCAGCCGGTCGCCAGAGCGGTGGCGCCCGCCGCTCCCGCGGCCAGCACCGTCCTTCGCTGTACGTTCACGGGCTTCTCCTCGGATGGCGGGGCGGGGACGGACAGGATGCAGGCCATGGTGGCGGCGGAAGGGTCCCAGGAGAAGCAACCGGGCTGACCGTGCACCCGCCCGAGTGGCGGACGGGACGTTCCCGGAGACGACCGCGCGGGGCGGGAACCGGACATCGAGGGGGGCACACCCCGGGGCGTCCGTATCCTCGTGCACGTCGAGACCTCTCTCGCGCGCGCCGGGGCCGGCCACGTCCGCCCCGGTGCGACCGCCGCCCCGCGCAAGGACTTCGCCCAGTGAGAACCGCCCTCGTCATCGGAACCGGGCTCGTCGGTACCTCCGCCGCCCTCGCGCTCGCGGGCCGCGGCGTCCACGTCCACCTCGCCGACCACGACGCCGACTCCGCCCGCACCGCCGCGGCCCTCGGAGCGGGCACGGACGAGCCGCCGTCCGGCCCCGTCGACCTGGCCGTCATCGCCGTACCGCCCGCGCACACCGCCACCGTCCTCGCCACCGCGATGCGCGCCGGGGCCGCCCGGGGCTACCTGGACGTGGCCAGCGTCAAGGGCGGCCCGCGCCGCGAGCTGGAGGCGCTCGGCCTGGACCTCGCCCCGTACATCGGGTCGCACCCCATGGCGGGCAAGGAGCGCTCGGGCCCGCTGGCCGCCACCGCCGACCTCTTCGAGGGGCGCCCCTGGGTCCTCACCCCGACCCGGGACACCGACACCGAGGTGCTCAACCTCGCCCTGGAGCTGGTCGCCCTGTGCCGGGCCGTCCCCGTGGTCATGGACGCCGACGCCCACGACCGGGCCGTCGCCCTCGTCTCGCACACCCCGCAGCTGATCTCCTCCATGGTCGCCGCCCGGCTGGAGGAGGCCGACGAGACCGCCGTACGGCTGTGCGGGCAGGGCATCCGCGACGTCACCCGGATCGCCGCCTCCGACCCCCGGATGTGGGTGGAGATCCTCTCCGCCAACCCCGGCCCGGTCGCCGACGTGCTCGCCGGGATCGCCGCCGACCTGACGGAGACCGTGACCGCCCTGCGCGGCCTGCACTCCGCCGACGAGGAGAAGCGCGGCGCGGGCGCCGTCGCCATCGAGGACGTCCTGCGCCGCGGCAACGCGGGCCGCGTCCGGGTCCCCGGCAAGCACGGCGCCGCCCCCGCCGCCTACGAGACCGTCGCCGTCCTCATCGGCGACAAGCCGGGGGAGCTGGCCGCGATCTTCGCCGACGCGGGCCGGGCCGGGGTCAACATCGAGGACGTCCGCATCGAGCACGCCACCGGCCAGCAGGCGGGTCTGGTCCAGATCATGGTCGAGCCCAGCGCCGCCCCGGTGCTCGGCGCGGCGCTCCAGGAGCGGGGCTGGTCGATCCGCGGCTGACGCCCCGGCCACCGGGCGCGGCCGCTGGCCCGTACGGGGTACAAGGGCCCGCCCGGTACTCGGTAACCTGGTACGAGGCCCTCCGCGGGCCCGTCCGTCCCCGACCCGTGTACCAGGAAGGTGTCCACCACCGTGGAAACCGCACGCCCCTCCGTGATCGTCGCCATCGACGGGCCCTCGGGCACCGGCAAGTCGAGCACCTCCAAGGCCGTCGCCGCAGAGCTGGGCCTGAGCTACCTGGACACGGGCGCGCAGTACCGGGCGATCACCTGGTGGATGCTGGCCAACGGCGTCGACGTGAGCGACCCGGAGGCGATCGCGACCGCCGCCGCCAAGCCCGTGATCGTCTCCGGCACCGACCCCTCCGCCCCGACGATCACGGTCGACGGCCAGGACGCCTCCGGCCCGATCCGCACCCAGGAGGTCACCTCCAAGGTCAGCGCCGTCAGCGCGGTCCCCGAGGTGCGCACGCTCATCACCGCCCTCCAGCGCTCCATCGCCGCGGCCGCGACCGGCGGCATCGTCGTCGAGGGCCGCGACATCGGGACCACCGTGCTGCCCGGCGCCGACCTCAAGATCTTCCTCACCGCCTCCCCGGAGGCCCGCGCAGCCCGCCGCAGCGGCGAGGTCAAGGGCTCGGACCTGACCGCCACCCGCGAGGCCCTGATTCTCCGGGACGCCGCCGACTCCGGCCGCAAGACCTCCCCGCTCGCCAAGGCGGAGGACGCCGTCGAGGTGGACACCACCGAACTGACCCTCCAGCAGGTCATCGAGTGTGTCGTCACCCTCGTCGAGGGGAAGCGGGTGGCCGCGTGAGCGATGCCACCGGCGCGCCCACGCCGCGCGGAGCGGCCGTCGGGCGCACCATCGGCATCGGCCTGATGTACGGGCTGTGGAAGCCCCGGGTGCTGGGCGCGTGGCGCGTCCCCGCCGCCGGACCGGTCATCCTCGCGGTGAACCACTCCCACAACATCGACGGACCGATGCTGATGGGGACCGCGCCCCGGCCGGTGCACTTCCTGATCAAGAAGGAGGCGTTCGTCGGCCCCCTCGACCCGTTCCTGCACCGGATCGGCCAGATCGAGGTGGACCGCACGACCGTCGACCGCACCGCGATCAGCCACGCGCTGGGCGTCCTGGCGGACGGCGGCGTCCTCGGGATCTTCCCCGAGGGCACCCGGGGCGAGGGCGACTTCGCCTCGCTGCGGGCCGGGCTCGCGTACTTCGCCGTACGGGGCCGGGCCCCGATCGTCCCCGTCGCCGTCCTGGGCAGCACCGAGCGCCGGGGACGGCTGATACGGGGGCTGCCCCCGCTGCGCGGCCGGGTCGACGTCGTCTTCGGCGAGGCGTTCGACGCGAGCGCCGGCGACGGGCGGCGGACCCGCAAGGCGCTGGACGAGGCGACCCTGTGGATCCAGGGCAGGCTCACTGCCCACCTGGAGAGCGCCAGGCGCCTCACCGGGCGATAGGCCAGACTTGAGTAGTGGGCCGCGCTGACCGCGGTCCATCGATGATGATGCAAAGAGGAACGGACTTCATGAACGACCAGAATCACTCCGAGGGCTCGGGCCACGAGCACGGAGCACTTGGCGACGCCGAGTTCGCGGAGTTCATGGAGCTCGCCGCGCAGGAGGGTTTCGACCGCGACGACGTCGAGGGCGCGCTGGACGAGTCCGGTCACGGCCCGCTGCCCGTGCTCGCCATCGTCGGCCGCCCCAACGTCGGCAAGTCGACCCTGGTGAACCGGATCATCGGCCGCCGTGAGGCCGTCGTGCAGGACAAGCCCGGCGTCACCCGCGACCGGGTCAGCTACGAGGCCGAGTGGGCGGGCCGCCGCTTCAAGGTCGTCGACACCGGCGGCTGGGAGCAGGACGTGCTGGGCCTCGACGCCTCCGTCGCCGCCCAGGCCGAGTACGCCATCGAGACGGCCGACGCGGTCGTCTTCGTGGTCGACTCCACCGTCGGGGCCACCGACACCGACGAGGCCGTGGTCAAGCTGCTGCGCCGGGCGGGCAAGCCCGTGGTGCTCTGCGCCAACAAGGTCGACGGCCAGAGCGGCGAGGCGGACGCCACCGCCCTGTGGTCCCTCGGCCTCGGCGAGCCCTACCCGGTCTCCTCGCTGCACGGCCGCGGCACCGGCGACATGCTCGACGCGGTCCTCGAAGCCCTCCCGGACGCCCCGGCGCAGAAGTTCGGCACCGCGCTCGGCGGCCCCCGCCGGGTCGCCCTGATCGGCCGCCCGAACGTCGGCAAGTCCTCCCTGCTCAACAAGGTCGCGGGCGAGGACCGCGTCGTCGTCAACGAGCTGGCGGGCACCACCCGCGACCCGGTGGACGAGCTGATCGAGCTGGGCGGCGTCACCTGGAAGTTCATCGACACGGCCGGTATCCGCCGTCGCGTCCACCTCCAGGAGGGCGCGGACTACTACGCCTCGCTGCGCACCGCGGCCGCCCTGGAGAAGGCCGAGGTCGCCGTCATCCTGATCGACGCGAGCGAGTCCATCAGCGTCCAGGACCAGCGCATCATCACCATGGCCGTCGAGGCCGGGCGGGCCATCGTCGTCGCCTTCAACAAGTGGGACACCCTCGACGAGGAGCGCCGCTACTACCTGGAGCGCGAGATCGAGACGGAGCTGGCGCAGATCTCCTGGGCCCCGCGCGTCAACGTCTCCGCCGTCACCGGCCGCCACATGGAGAAGCTGGTCCCGGCGATCGAGACCGCGATCGAGAGCTGGGAGACCCGCGTCCCCACCGGCCGCCTCAACTCCTTCCTCGGGGAGATCGTCGCCTCCCACCCGCACCCGGTGCGGGGCGGCAAGCAGCCGCGCATCCTGTTCGGCACCCAGGCCGGCACCAAGCCGCCGCGGTTCGTGCTCTTCGCCTCCGGCTTCCTGGAGCACGGCTACCGCCGCTTCGTAGAGCGCCGCCTCCGTGAGGAGTTCGGCTTCGAGGGCACCCCGATCCACATCTCCGTCCGGGTCCGCGAGAAGCGCGGCCGCAACAAGTAGCCGCACGACGAAGCCCCGGTCCGCTCCTGTGCGAGCGGACCGGGGCTTCGTCGTACGGGTGCCGCCGCGGGCGGTCAGGAGTTCCGTGACCCGGGCGGCAGCGCCGCGGGCCGGGGCCGTCCGGCGTGACGTCCCACCCGCTGCCAGGAGCCGAGGCTCCCGGTGGTGTGCTGTTGGCTCTGGCCGCCGTGGGCACCGTGCCCGGACGGGGCCGGGTGACCGCTCAGCGGGGTCCTGGAGGCGAAGAGACCGGCGCTGAAGGCCGGGAAGCCGAGGTTCTCCTCGCCGCTCCGGTCGCCCGGCAGCGCCCGGAACGAGCGCCGGTACTCGGAGTACAGCGCGTCGTAGATCGGGGTGGCGGACAGGCCCCCGGACGGATCCTGCGAAGGACGCATACCGGGAATCTGACTCTGATGCTGGCGGGAGGAGTCGTATGAGTGCACATAGGTGCCAACGACCTCACCGCCCGTCGGATGCGGTCCCACCGGAGAAAACGCCGTCCGGGGGACCCGCCCGAGCTGCGGGTTCACGCTCAGGTCCCGGCCAGCGGCATCGCGGCGGCGACCAGCTGGCCGTTGACCGCGGCCTTCTCCAGGGCGTCCCGGAGCAGGTCCTCGCGCGGCTGCTGGCCGATCGTCCCGGACGGGGCGGCGAAGACCAGGACCGTCTGCGACTTGTTGACCGCGCTCCGCCAGCCCTCGGTCACCTGGAGCGGCTGGTGGGCCTGCCACCAGGCGACCGGGTTGCCGCCGCCCGCGCCCGGCTGGAGCACGGCGTGCAGCTGGCCCACCGCCAGCAGCACCGACCAGCCGGGCAGCACCTCGGGGAGGGTGGCGAGATCGGGGGCGGGGCGGAAACCCTGCTCCAGCAGCAGCTGGAGGAACTCGTCGCCCCCGCTGCCGTCGGTGCCGGGCCGGGCGACCGGCCCGGTCGGCTCGACGACCAGGGCCGGGCGCAGATCGTCCTCGATGAGGACGAGACCGCTGGTGATGCCGAGGACGGCCTGTTCGGGCATGAGTCCCTCCGATGCGTTCTGCTCGCTGCCGGTGATGCCGCGCACCGCGCCCTGGAGCTGGTCCTCCGCGACCCTGACGACCTGTGAGGGGATGCACGTCGCGTGGGCGAACGCGAGCACGGCGGTCTCGTCCCCGATGAACAGCACCGTGCTGGTGCGCTCCTGGTCGGAGTCGCCGGGGGTGCGGCAGGAGGTGCAGTCGTAGCTGCCGGGGGTGTCGTCGCCGACGAGCAGCCGGTCGGCTTCGTCGTCGCCGATCTCGGCGCGTACGTCCTGGCTGACGTCGAGCATGCGCGGCACGGGTGGCTCCTCGAACTCGGTGCGTGGGCCGGGCGGTTCCCGGCTCATGAAGAGACAACGCGGGAGCGGTGGCCGGGGTCACGCACCCGGGCGCACCGAAGTCCGGCACGGACCGGTGCACCCGGGGACGCGGCGAAGCCGCGGCAGGTCTCCCCGGCGGGCCGTGACCGCGCCCGTCGCTTTCGGAGAAATTCTTTGTCCGCGCGCGGGCAACCCGCCGGTGTTTTTCTCCGTCAAGCATCGAGGAAAGCGTCGGCGAACGGGTGACGGGCAGGCGACCGGTTTCCAGCACCGGTGCCCACGGACGGGTGCGGAACACCGTGCGGCCGAGGGGTAAGCGGACGATTGGCGTCCGGAAACAGCAGGTCAGCGGTGGTGCGGCAGGGAGGCGGGAGCGCGGTGCGCGGATTTCCCCGTTCCCTCCGGATTCCGCGCACATGCGCAGGGAGAAACGCCGGGAAGTACAGTCCCGACAGACCAGGTCGACCAGGGGGAAACGGCGACGCCATGCATATTTCCTTTCTTCTCCACAACGCTTACGGAATCGGAGGGACGATCCGGACGACCTTCACGCTCGCCCGTACGCTCGCCGAGCGGCACGACGTCGAGATCGTCTCGGTCTTCCGCCACCGCGACACTCCCGCCCTCGGCGCACCGGAGGGTGTGACGATGAGCCACCTCGTGGACCTGCGCCGCAAGAGCCCGTCCTACGACGGGGACGCCGCCGAACACGCCCGTCCCGCCGCCGTGTTCCCGCGCGGCGACACCCGGCACCGGCAGTACAGCAGGCTCACCGACGCCCGGATCGCCGCCCACCTGCGGACCGTCGAGGCGGACGTCGTCGTCGGCACCCGCCCCGGACTCAACGTCCACCTCAGCCGCCAGACCCGTCGCGGACCGGTGCGCGTGGGGCAGGAGCACCTGACGCTCGACAGCCACAGCTACCGGCTGCGCCGCGAGATCGCCCACCGCTACACCCTGCTCGACGCGCTCACCACGGTCACCCGGGCCGACGCGGACGACTACCGGAGCCGGCTGCGGCTGCCCGGGGTCCGCGTCGAGGCCATCCCCAACGCGGTCCCCGCCCCGGCCTGCCCGCCCGCCGGGGGCGACCTCAAGTGGGTCGTCGCGGCGGGCCGCCTGCACCGGGTCAAGCGCTACGACCTGCTGGTGCGGGCGTTCGCCCAGGTGTCCGCCGCCCGGCCCGACTGGCGGCTGCGGATCTACGGCGGCGGGGACGCGACCGGCGACGAACAGGGGGCCCTGCGCGCCCTCATCGACGAACTGGGCCTGCACCACCACGTGTTCCTCATGGGCGCGGCCAACCCCATGGAGGCCGAGTGGCCCAAGGGCTCGGTGGCCGCCGTCACGTCGCACCGCGAGTCCTTCGGCATGACCATCGTCGAGGCGATGCGCGGTGGCCTGCCGGTCGTCGCCACCGACTGCCCGCACGGACCGGCCGAGATCATCGAGGACGGCGTCGACGGCCGTCTCGTGCCGGTGGGCGACCCGGACGCGATCGCCGCCGCCCTGCTCCAGCTGATCGGGGACGACGCGCTGCGCCACCGGATGGGCCGGGCCGCGCTGGCGGCCTCCGAACGCTTCGACCCGGTACGGATCGCCGAACGCCACGAGCGCCTGTTCACCGGACTCCTCACCCGCGGCGCCCGGGGGCGCGGCAACGGCGCGCTGCGCACCGCGCTGCACCGCACCCGGGGCGGCGTGCTCGACGGGGCGTACGCCCTGCGCTACAAGGCCGCCGACATGCTCCGCAAGGGAGGGAGCGCGTGACCACCGCGACCGTACGGGCCGACTGCGCCGCCGACCGGGTCGGAGTGCCCACCTTCCACCTGGCCACCGTCCCCGCCCCCGGTCCGGACGCCGGGTGAGGAGGGTTGCGGTCAGGTGCTGTCCGCAACCCCTGGCAGACTCCCCGGCATGTTGGAGACCTCCGCGCGGCTGCTGCGTCTGCTCTCACTGCTCCAGGCCCACCGCGAGTGGTCCGGCGCGGACCTCGCCGACCGGCTCGGCGTCACCCCGCGCACCCTGCGGCGGGATGTCGACAAGCTGCGCGAGCTGGGCTACCCGGTGAACGCCAGCCGGGGCACCGGCGGCGGCTACCACCTGGGGGCGGGCGCCCGGCTGCCGCCCCTGCTGCTGGACGACGACGAGGCGGTCGCGGTCGCCGTCGGCCTGCGCACGGCGGCCGGCCAGGGCGTCGAGGGCATCGGCGAGACCTCCGTGCGGGCCCTGGCCAAGCTGGAACAGGTGCTGCCCGACCGGCTGCGCCGCCGGGTGGGCGCGCTCGGCGCCTTCACCGTGCCGATGCTGCGCGGCCCGGACGAATCCGCCGTCGACCCGGCCGTGCTCACCGAACTGGCGGCCGCCTGCCGGGACACCGAGCGGCTGCGGTTCTCCTACCGGACCCACGGCGGGGACCTCTCGCGCCGGACCGTGGAGCCGCACCGGCTCGTCTGCACCGAGCACCGCTGGTACCTGGTGGCCTGGGACCTGGACCGGGCGGACTGGCGTACGTTCCGGGCGGACCGGATCACCCCCGCCCCACCGCACGGCCCCCGCTTCACCCCGCGCCCGCCGCCCGCCGAGGACCTCGCGGCGTACGTCTCCCAGGGCGTCGCGGTCTCCGCCTACCCGGCCCGCGCGGTGATCCTGCTGAAGGCCCCGCTGGCTCGGGCGGCCCGCCAGGTGTCGCCGTCCGCCGGGGTGCTGGAGGCCGTGGACGAGGACACCTGCCGGCTGGTCACGGGCGCGCCCGACCTCACCGTGCTGGTGATCCATGTGCTGATGATGGGCATCGATTTCGAGGTGGTGGAGCCCCCCGAGTTGACCGAGGTGATGCGCCGGGCCCGGAACCGGCTCACCCGGGCACTCGGCGATGGTGAGACGTGAGAGAAGCGTGCGGAAAAGCACGGCCGGTTTAATGGGACGGAAAATCGCGGTGTCCGGCCATTTGGGTGACACCCCTGCTCACAGGAAAAGAAGCAGGTCATCCCGGTGATTCCGGAGCGCCGTGCCGCTTCCTGCCGGAGTGCGGGTCAGGAGCTTCGGCTATTTCGTACAGACGCCTGTGAGGGGCCCGTTCGAGTGAATATCCCCGGGTATACAGGTGTCGGGATCCTGTGACACAAGCGTGACCGCCACGGCACACCGGGATGCGTGCGGGCCCCTTGCGGCCCGGCCTTCCGTCCCGGTCCGGGGCCGCCTACGGTGAGGGCATGGCATCTCTACCGACCCCTCCCGCACAGCCGGACGACGCCGCCGACTCCTACGTCGGCCTCGGCGCCGACGCCGCCGAGCAGCAGGCCAGAAGCCGTGGCTGGGACACGGTCCGGGCGGTTCCGCCGGGCACCATGCTCACCATGGAGTTCCGCCAGGGACGCATCAACTTCCAGGTCGAGGACGGCACGGTGACGCGCTGCTGGGTGGGCTGACCCGGACCACCTCCCCGTCGGGCCCGTCAGGCCCGGCCCCCCGGCATGGGGGGGGGGGCCCCCCCCCCCCGGGGGGGCGGGGCGGCGCCGCGGCGGGGGGGGGGGGGCCCCCCCCCCCCCCCCCCCGGGGGCCCCCCGCCCCCCCGCCCCCGCCCGCGCCCCCCCCCCCCCCCCGGGGGGGGCCCCCCCCCCATGACCGGGGGCCGGGCTGTGCGTACCGCCCCCGCGGCACGGGGAGCGGGACTCAGCCGCCCGGACGCACGGGCTGCGCCGCGTGGGCCCGTGCCATGGAGCCGGGTGCCGGACGGCCGGCCGCGAGGGCCGGGTCGATCGCGGCGGCCTCGGCGGCCAGCCCCTCGGTGCCGAGCGACTGGGGCAGCAGCACCGGCTGCGGCCCCTGCTCGACGACGGGCTCCTCGCGGGCGCCGCCGCGGCGGCGCTCCCGCCACCGCTCGCGCAGCACGAAGATCCAGGCCTCGGTCCGCGCGATCAGCGGCTCGAACCAGGGCAGCGCCAGCAGGATCAGCAGCCCGGCCGCCCAGCCCAGCAGGACGTCGCTCAGCCAGTGCGTACCGATGTAGACGGTGGTGAGGCCGACGCCCAGCGAGACCGTCGCGGAGAGCGCCGACAGATAGCGCCGCGCGCGCGGCGTGGTGGCCAGATAAGCGAGGATTCCCCAGGTCACGACGGCGTTGGCGGTGTGTCCGGAGGGAAATATATCGCCGCCGGCGAACATCTCGGCCGAGCCGATCTGCGTCGCGTAGTGCGGACCGAGCCGCCCCAGGCCCAGCTTGACCGCGCCCACCGTCACATTGAGCAGCAGCAGGGCCGTGCCGAGGACCAGCAGCGGCCGGAGTGTGTGCTGACGCCAGGAGCGCCAGCCCAGCCAGCAGGCGACCATCACCGCCGTGGGACCACGCTGGCCCAGCACCACGTAGTAGTCGAGGAAGGCGTGCAGTTCGGGCCACTGCTGGTAGGGCCGGAACAGCATGACCTTCCAGTCCAGCGCCACCAGCCAGGACGTGATGAGCACGGCGACGACGATGGCGAGATAGAACGCCAAAGTCCCCCCGAAGAGGGCGATGCGGTGACGGCTCATCCGCGGTGCCTCTATCTTCGGCGGTTCCGGCTCCCGGTCCAGGCGGGCAAAGATGTCGGTACGCACCCAATCGACGTTACAGCGAGTGAGCGCGCGAGCAGGCCAATCCGGCCGCTTTGTGATGACGATGTGATGTGGACTTTGTCTCAGGCGGTCATCTTTTTCCGGCCCGGAGAACAATCTCCGCGATCTTGCGGCCAATTACCCGCAGGGTTCGTTCGGAAGCGTGTTTGATCCGCCGGGGAAATCTCCGCCATGGGAATCCGCCGGAATTGATCCCGCCATTCGGGGGAGGAACCCGCCCGCGCGCCCCGCCCCGCCGCGGCCGTTCCGAGGCCGCCGCGCGGGCCTGTGCGGGGCCCCGCCGGGAGCCCCCGCGCCCCCACCGGCAGGGCGTACGGGACACGGTGCGGCGGGCCGGCGTATGAGATGGACCACGTGTGACCTCGCCGAACTCGCGTACGCTGACGGCGCACTCGCCCGTCGGCGCCCGGCCCGGCCGGCAGAACATGTCCGCGGCGCCCCAGGGGCCCGCGTCGCCGCCGGTCCGCCGGGCGCGAGGGAATCATCGGGAGGTAGACAGATGTCCGGGACGACCACGGCCGGAGTCCGGCTGCGCCGAGCCGCCGACGACGCCAACCGCTGGGTCGTCCTCGTGGTCCTCTGTCTCAGTCTTCTCGTCGTCGCGCTGGACGCGACCGTGCTCCACGTCGCCGTACCGGCACTCACCGAGGATCTGCGCCCGAGCGGCAGCGCCCTGCTGTGGATCGCCGATTCCTACCCCCTCGTCTGCGCCTCGCTCCTCATCCTGTTCGGCACCCTGGGTGACCGGATCGGGCGGCGCCGGATCCTGCTCATCGGTTACGCGATCTTCGGCGCCGCCTCCGCGCTCGCCGCGTCGGCCGACTCCTCCGCCGTCCTCGTCGCGGCCCGTGCCCTGCTGGGTGTGGGCGGCGCGATGATCATGCCCGCCACCCTGTCGATCCTGCGGCAGGTCTTCCCCGACCGGCGCGAGCGGGCCCTCGCCATCGGCGTGTGGACCGCGGTCGCCGCGGCCGGGGCGGCCGCCGGGCCTGTCATCGGCGGCTCCCTGGTCGAGCACTTCTGGTGGGGCTCGGTCTTCCTCGTCAACATCCCGCTGATGGCCGTGATCCTGCCGCTGGGCCGCTGGCTGCTGCCCGAGTCGCGCGGTGGGGCGGACGGCCCCTGGGACGTGCTGGGCGCGCTGACCGCCGCGGCCGGGGTCCTCGGACTCGTCCTCGGCGTCAAGCGGGTCGGCGGCGGCGCTGACCTCCTGGACCCGGCCGCCCTCGCCCCGCTCGCCCTCGGCGTCGCGCTCCTGGCGCTCTTCGTGCGCCGCCAGAAGCGCCGTACGCACCCCCTCGTCGACATGGCGATGTTCGCCCGCCCGGCCTTCTCCACCGCCGTCGGCTGCATCGTCCTCGCCATGCTGGCCCTGGTCGGCCTCCAGCTGATCGCCGTGCAGTACCTCCAGCTGGTGCTGGGGCTCGGCCCGCTGGAGACCGGGCTGCGGCTGCTGCCGCTGACCTTCGCCGCGATGGCCGCGGGCGCCACCGGCTCGTACACCCTGCGCCGACTCGGCCCGCGGCGGATGGTCGGCTGGGGCTTCGTCCTCACCGCCGCCTCGGTGCTGCTGCTCACCTCGATGGGCCAGCACGACCGCCCCGCCCTGATGACCTCCGCCTTCGTCCTGCTCGGCTTCGGCCTCCAGACGACGCTCTTCGGGGCGTACGAGTCGATGCTCAGCGACGCCCCGCCGGAGCGCGCGGGCGGTGCAGCGGCGATCGGCGAGACCTCCTACCAGCTGGGCGCGGGCCTCGGCATCGCCCTCCTCGGCAGCGTGATGAACGCCGCCTACGCCCCGGGGCTCGCCTCCCTGAGCGAGCGGGGCGTCCCCGCCCGCGCCGGGGAGGAGGCCTCCCACTCGCTGGGCGAGGCGTACCAGGTCGCCGCACAGCTGGGCGGGCCGCTGGGTGATCTGCTGCGCACCACGGCCCGGAGCTCCTTCGTCGGCGGACTCCACATCACCCTCTTCGTCAGCGCCGGTCTGCTGCTGCTCGGGGCGCTCGCCGCGCTGCGGCTGCCGCGGACCATGGACTGCCCGCCGAAGGGGCCCTGCCCCCGGGCCGACGCCGAAACCGACGCACCCGGCGCCTTCGAGCGGGCCGCCGGGACCCCCGTGCCCTCCGCGCGGCGGACGCCCGGGGCCGTACGCCCGGCCGGGCCCGATCGCCGTGAGAGCCCGCGTCTGACCCTGCCCGCGCGGCGCGAGCCCGCCGAGGCGACCGGCTCTGGACGGGCGGGACGCTGAGCCGTAACGTCAGCACGACGCCCTGACTACCACTGCTAGTTTTCCCGGGGCCGGAGCGTCTCCCGGCCCCATCGAGCACCGTGCGAGCCGCCGGAGGCACCCCCCATGTCCAGCACCGAGTCCGCGAAGCCGTCGAAGCTCCCGCCGTTCGACGCCGCCGACCCCCTCGGCCTCGACGACCTGCTCGGCCCCGACGACCTCGCCATCCGCGACACCGTCCGCACCTGGGCCGCCGACCGGGTCCTGCCGCACATCGCCGAGTGGTACGAGAAGGGCGAGCTGCCCGGCGTCCGGGAGCTGGCCCGGGAGCTGGGCGCGCTCGGGGCGCTGGGCATGTCCCTCGACGGGTACGGCTGCGCCGGGGCCACCGCCGTCCAGTACGGACTCGCCTGCCTGGAGCTGGAGGCGGCCGACTCCGGCATCCGCTCGCTCGTCTCCGTACAGGGTTCACTCGCGATGTACGCCATCCACCGCTTCGGCTCCGAGGAGCAGAAGCAGCGCTGGCTGCCGGGCATGGCGGCGGGCGGGACGATCGGCTGCTTCGGACTGACCGAGCCCGACCACGGCTCCGACCCGGCCGGGATGCGGACGTACGCCAGGCGCGACGGCGAGGACTGGGTGCTCACCGGGCGCAAGATGTGGATCACCAACGGCTCGGTCGCCGGGGTCGCGATCGTCTGGGCGCAGACCGACGAGGGCGACGAGGGCCGGGGCATCCGGGGCTTCGTGGTCCCCACCGACGCCCCCGGCTTCTCGGCGCCGGAGATCCACCACAAGTGGTCGCTGCGCGCCTCGGTCACCAGTGAGCTGGTCATGGACGAGGTGCGGCTGCCCGCCGACGCGGTGCTCCCGCACGCGCGGGGGCTGCGCGGCCCGCTCAGCTGTCTGAGCCACGCGCGCTACGGCATCGTCTGGGGCGCCATGGGCGCGGCGCGGGCCAGCTTCGACGCGGCCCTCGACTACGCGAGGAGCCGGGAACAGTTCGGCCGGCCGATCGGCGGCTTCCAGCTCACCCAGGCCAAGCTGGCGGACATGGCCCTCGAACTGCACAAGGGCATCCTGCTCGCCCACCACCTGGGCGGCCGGATGGACGCGGGACGGCTCCGGCCGGAGCAGGTCAGCTTCGGCAAGCTCAACAACGTGCGGGAGGCGATCGAGATCTGCCGCACCGCGCGGACGATCCTCGGGGCCAACGGGATCTCGCTGGAGTACCCGGTGATGCGGCACGCCACGAATCTGGAGTCGGTGCTCACCTACGAGGGCACCGTGGAGATGCACCAGCTGGTGCTGGGCAAGGCGCTCACCGGTCTCGACGCCTTCCGGTGAGCGGGGCGCGCCGCCGCGCGCGCCGACCGGAGGCGCTGACCGGGACGGTCCGGCGAGCGCCCTGCTCAGCTCTGGTTGAAGAAGCCGTCGGTCTTGGCGCCGGCGGCTTCCCCCGCCACCACCTGGGTGTCGGCGGGGGACAGGAGGAAGACGCGGGTGGCGACCCGGTCGATCGAACCGCGCAGACCGAAGATCAGCCCGGCGGCGAAGTCCACCACGCGCTTGGCGTCGGCGGGGTCCATGGCCGTGAGGTTGACGATCACCGGGACGCCGTCCCGGAACAGTTCACCGATGGCGCGGGCGTCCCGGAAGCTGTCCGGGGTCACCGTGGCGATGCGGCGGTCCTGCTGCTCGGCCGCCTCCGCCGCCACCTGCACCCGGGGGTCGGTGGTCCAGGCCGCCTGGTGGCCGGTGCCGGTCTCCGTGCCCTCGGCGTAATCGTCGTCGTAGTACCGCTCGTCGTTGTCCTCCACGAGGCCCAGCCAGGCACTCGCCTTGCGCACCGATCCCATGGACGCCTCCTCTCACCGCGGTTCTGTGGTGTTCCACATCTCTTTCGTATCCCTATGGTCGTCCATGATGCGGATACCGCGCCAAGTGGATAGTCGCCGCGCAGGTGATTCGTGACGGTACTGGTGCAGAAGATGTGGCGATTCGTCAGGCTTCCACCCAGATAAGGAGGGTTGCAAAAATAAAATATGATCCTCCGTCCGTACGGGTGATGGAGGGGACGTACGGGTGAACGGATCGCTCGGTACGATGCGACGCTCCGGTGCGCGAGCGGCGCGCGCCGGCCGCAACGGCTCTCGGGGGATCGTCGTGTTCGGAATCGTCAGGCCCTGTACGCACCGGCTCTCCGAAGGGCTCCGGACCGAGTGGATGGCCCATCTCTGCGGTCTCTGCCTGGCCCTGAGGGCGGGTCACGGACAATTCGCTCGCGTGGTGACGAACTATGACGGCCTGATCGTCTCGGTCCTGACGGAGGCTCAGACCGGTCCCACCCCGGCCGGGCGCCGGACCGCCGGGCCCTGCCCGCTGCGCGCCCTGCGCACCGCACCGGTCGCCATGGGCGAGGGGGCCAGACTCGCCGCCGCCGTCTCGCTCGTCCTCGCCTCGGCCAAGGTCCGCGACCACGTCGCCGACCGGGACGGGCTGTTGGCCCGCCGCCCGGTCGCCGCCGCCGCCCGCCGGGTGGCCGCCGGATGGGACCGGGCGGGCGCGCGCACCGCGGCCACCCTCGGCTTCGACACCGCCCTCCTGGTCGACGCGGTCGACCGGCAGACCGGGATCGAGTCGCTCGCCGGGCCCGGCACCCCGCTGCTGACGGTCACCGAACCGACCGAGACGGCCACCGCCGCCGCCTTCGCGCACACCGCCCACCTCGCCGGGAAGCCGGGGAACGCCGAGCCGCTCGCGGAGGCCGGACGGCTCTTCGGGCGGCTCGCGCATCTGCTGGACGCCGTGGAGGACCGGGAAGCTGACGCCGCGTCGGGCGCCTGGAACCCGCTCACGGTCACCGGCACCCCGCCGGCCGAGGCGCGCCGCCTCTGCGACGACGCCCTGCACGGCGTACGGCTCGCGCTGCGCGAGGTGGACTTCGCCGACCAGGCGCTGGTCCACGTCCTCCTCGCCCACGAACTGCGCCGCTCGGTCGACCGGGCCTTCGGCACCCCGGCCTGCTCGCATCGGACGGGGCAGGCGCCGCCGGCTCCGGACGGCGCCTACGGGCCGCCCCCCGGCAACCCGTACGCACCGGGCGGTCCGGGCTCCCCGCCGCCTGTGCCGCAGCCGCCCCGCGACCGGCGCGGGCTGATCGCCGGGTGCCTGGTGTGGGCCGGGCTCGCCTGCACCTGCCAGCTGTGCTGCGGGAGCTACGAGGACCCCTGGAGCCGGGAGCGGCGCGACGCGCCGTGCCAGGACTGCGGCGACTGCTGCGAGGCGTGCGACTGCTGCGGCCAGTGCGGTGACGGCTGCTGCTGTTGCGGGGACTCCTGCGGCTGCGACTGCTGAGAACCGTCCGCCGCCCCGCCCGCGCCGCGCTGACGTCGGGTCAGCCCAGCTCGGGCGGTGAGATCCGGGAGGTCTCGATCGCGGAAGCGGTGGTGCCCCACTTCTTCAGGATGCGGTCGTAGGTCCCGTCCTTCTTCAGCCGGTTGACGGCGGCCTGGAAGGCCGGGGCCAGCGGCGTGCCCTTCGTGAAGGCGAAGCCCACGTCGAGCCGCTGGAACTCGTTGAGGAAGCGCAGCCCCTTCTGCCGGCTCACCGCGTAACGCAGCCCGTTGATGGTGGACATCACCACGTCGCTGCGGTTCTGCTCCAGCGAGAGCCAGATCGCCGCCGGGTCGGCGTAGGTCGCGATCTCGTAGGGCTTCTCGCCCGCCTCGGCGCACCGGGGCAGGTTCTCCTGGAGCGTCACCTCGAAGGTGGTGCCGGCCCCGGTGCCGATGGTCAGGCCGCACAGCTGGGTGAGGTCGGTGATCTTCTTCAGGCCGCTGTCCTCGCGGACCGCGAAGCCCTGGCCGTCGTTGATGTAGGTCACGAAGTCGATGGTTTCGCGGCGTTCGTCGGTGACGCCGAAGTTCCCCGTGCCGAGGTCGTACTTGCCGCTGCCGAGTGCGGGCAGGATCGCTTCGAAGGACGCCACCTCGCGCTTCAGTCTCAGGCCCAGCACCCGTGCGGCGGCGTCCGCGAAGTCGATGTCCGCGCCGGACACCGTGGAGCCGTCCTCCTCGTAGAACGCCCCGGGCGGGGAGCCGACGGAGGTGGCGATCCGCAGGGTGCCCGACGCACGGACCCGGGCGGGCAGCAGCTTCGCCGCGGCCTCGTCCTTCGCCACCCCGGAGACCACGTCCGTCGTCGGGGTCCCGCCCCGGGCCGCGCCCTGGCCGGCGCCCGTCCCGTCCGCCGGGTCGGCGCAGGAGGTCAGCGTCAGCGCTGCGGCGGTGATCAGAGCGAACAGGGCGGTATGCCTAAATCGGCGCATGGCGGAGTCTCTCCGGGGGTCGTCAGGAAAGGCCGGCCGCCCCGGGCCGCGGCCGAGTGGAGGCGCGGCGGCACGAAGGGGCGGCGGAAAGGCGCGGCGGTACGACGGGAGGTTCAGCGGTACGAGGGGAGGGCGACGCGGTGTGGCGCGGGTGAAGTCACGCGGGGAGGGAGGCTCGAACGCCTCGAAGAGCGGCGTGAGCGGGAAGAACCGGACAGCAGGGGGTCAGCTCAACAGGAGGAGGACCACACGCGACCGAAGTCGATGTGGGAGCGGGTGACCAGCCACTGCTGTGGACGCATGCGCCAAGTGGAGCAGGCATCCGGTTGTGCGTCAACCACGGTGAGACGTACGGCTCATAGTGTGGACAGGCTTGACAGCGCCCGGTGTCCACGGGTTGTCTCGAGGGCGGACCGGCGCTGAGGGGCCCGGTCCGTGTGTGGCTTCAGGTGTGAAGGTACGCCCCGTGTTCGAGCTGAGCATCCACGGAGCTTCCGCATGCCCCCGCAGGCCGTATCGCTGCCCCCTTCCTCCGCACCCTCCTCTCCGCCGCCGGTCGACGACGCCGCGGTGCCGCGCATCGTTCCGGTCCGCAGGACGGGCCGCTGGAGCGCGGCCGTAGCCGTCCTCGTCCTGCTCGCCCTCGCGCTGAACTCGGTGCTGCGCAACGACGCCTTCCAGTGGGACGTCGTCGTCTCCTACTTCGCCACCGCCTCCGTGCTGCGCGGCCTCTGGCTCACCCTCTGGCTCACCGCGGTGGTCATGGTGCTCGGCTTCGCGCTCGGCGCGCTCCTCGCCGTGCTCCGCCTCTCCGGAAACCCGGTTCTCCAGGCGGTGAGCTGGGGCTACGTCTGGCTCTTCCGCTCCACGCCGATCCTGGTCCAGCTGCTGTTCTGGTTCAACATCGGCGCGCTCTACCCGCGTGTCCTCGGAGTCGACACCGTCAGCCTGCTCGGCCCGGTCACCATCGCCGTCATCGGGCTGACCCTGCACGAGGCCGCCTACGCCGCCGAGGTGGTGCGCGGCGGCATCCTCTCCGTCGAGCGCGGGCAGGTGGAGGCCGCCCAGTCGCTGGGACTCGGCCCCTGGCGGCGCTTCCGGCGCATCGTGCTGCCGCAGGCCATGCGCTCGATCGTGCCGCCCGCCGGGAACATGCTGATCGGCACGCTCAAGGGCACTTCCATCGTCAGCGTCATCGCCGTGCAGGACCTGCTGTACTCCGTCCAGCTCGTCTACCACCGCACCTACCAGGTCATCCCGCTGCTCCTGGTCGCCACCCTCTGGTACGCGCTCGTCACCACGCTGCTCAGCATCGGCCAGCGCCACGTGGAGCGGTACTACGCGCGCGGCACGGCGGGTGCGCGATGAGTGCCACGGCCACCCTCGTGGTGATCGGCGGCGGCCCGCGCGGCACCGGGATCATCGAGCGCATCGCCGCCAACGCCGTCGAGCTGTACGGGAACCAGCCCCTGGAGATCCACCTGGTCGACCCCCATCCGGCGGGCGGCGGGCGGATCTGGCGGCCGGACCAGTCGCCGCTGCTGTGGATGAACTCCATGGCCCAGGACGTCACCATGTTCACCGACGAGACGGTCGAGATGGCCGGGCCCGTGGCGCCCGGCCCGGCCCTGGACGTCTGGGCCGACGACGTCCGGGCGGGCCGCGTCACCCCGGACGCCGACCCCGCCGTGCTGGCCGAGATACGCGGGCTGAGCGGCCAGGACTTCCCCAGCCGACGGCTCCAGAGCGCCTATCTGCGCTGGACCCACCAGCGGGCCGTCGCCGCCCTGCCGCCCGGCGTCACCGTGCACGAGCACCGCACCACCGCCCTCCGCGTCACCGGACCGCGCGACGGCCGCCAGCGCGTCCGGCTCCACGGCCGCGCCGCACCCCTCCTCGCCGACCTCGTCGTCCTGACCGTCGGCCACCTCGACTCCGAACAGGGCCCCGAACAGCGCGCGTTGGGCGACTTCGCACGGCGGCACGGGCTGGTCCACCTGCCCCCGGACTTCACCGCGGACAGCGACCTGGACGCCCTGGGGCCGGGGGAGCCCGTCATCGTCCGGGGCTTCGGGCTCGCCTTCGTCGACCTGATGGTCCTGCTCACCGAGGGCCGCGGCGGACGCCACGAGAACGGGGTCTACGTCCCCTCGGGCCGCGAACCCGTGCTGTACGTCGGATCACGGCGCGGGGTCCCGTACCACGCGAAGATCGGCTACGGCTGGACCGGCGAGCGTCCGCCGCTGCCCCGCCACGTGGACCGGGCCTGGGCCGACCGGCTGCTGGAGGCCGCCGGGCCGCTCGACTTCCGGCGCGACGTGTGGCCCGCGATAGCCAGGGAGCTGGGCCACGCGCACTACCACCGGCTCTTCACCGCCCACCCCGAGCGCACCGCGCTCGCCCACGAGGTCTTCGCCGAGAGGTACGCCGCCGCGGACCCGGACAGCCCCGAACTGGCCGCCCTCGTCGCCGAGGCCGTCCCCGACCCCGCCGACCGGCTCGACCTCGACGCGCTGGACCGGCCGCTCGACGGCGTCCGCCACGCATCGCCCGCATCCCTCCAGGAAGCCCTGCGCTCCTACATCAGCGCCGACCTGGCCCGCCGTCACGACCCGGAACACAGCCAGGACCTCGCGGTGTTCCTGGGGCTGCTCTCGGTCTACGGGCAGCTGATCCGGCTCGGTGACATCGGCGGCCGGTGGCACGGCTTCTTCAGCTACCTCGCCTCGGGGCCGCCCGGCCCCCGGCTCGAACAGCTCCTCGCGCTCTCCCGTGCCGGGGTCGTCCGCTTCCTCGGGGCGGGCCTCACCGTGGAGGCCGACGAGGACCACGGCGTCTTCCGGGCCGCCACCACCACCCTCCCCGGGGTGCGCACCGAGGCCCGCGCCCTCGTCGAGGCCCGGCTGCCCGACCCCTCGCTGCGGCACACCGCCAGCGCTCTGCTGCGCACCCTGTACGAGCACGGGGCGGCCGTCACCGAGGACGGGCTGCTCGCCGTGGACCCGGCCGACAGCCGCGTCCTGGACCGGGAAGGCCGCCCGCACCCGCGCCGCTTCGCGCTCGGTCCCTTCACCACCGCCCGCAGCAGCGGGGCGTTCACCCGGCCCCGTACCGGCGGACCCGCCTTCCGGCAGAACGACGCCGCCGCGCGCGCCGCGCTCGCGTTCCTGCGCGACCTCTCCTGTCACGACGGCCGCCTCGCCTCCTGAGCCCGCCGCGCCCGGACCCCGCACCCCCCTCCCGTACCACCCCCATCCCCGCTCCCAAGGACCTCGCCTCATGTCGCTGACCAGTGATCCACCCATCGGCCCACCCGCCGGACCCGCACCCGGTCCACCCGAAGCGACGAAGGGCGGCGCGCCCGGGACGGACCACGGCGAGCTGACCGTCGTCCCCCTGCGCCACCCCTGGCGCTGGGTCGCCGTCGCGGCGACGGCCGTCCTGCTCGCCCAGTTCGTCAACGGGCTGATCACCAACCCGGGCTGGGAATGGGACGTCTTCGCACGGTTCTTCACCGCGCCCACCATCCTGGAGGCCGTCTGGATCACCCTCCAACTGACCTTCTACGGAACGGCGATCGGCTTCGCCCTCGGGATCGTCCTGGCCTTCATGCGGCTCTCCGCGAGCGTGTTCCTGCGCTCGGTCGCCTACGGCTACATCTGGGCGTTCCGTTCGATCCCGCTCATCGTGCAGCTGCTGTTCTGGTTCAACCTGGCCTATCTGTACGAGGACCTGACCTTCGGCATCCCGTTCGGGCCGGGCTTCTTCGCCTTCGGCACGATGAACCTGGTGGGCGCGATGAGCGCCGCCGTCCTCGGCCTCGCCCTGCACCAGGCGGCGTACGCGGCGGAGATCGTACGAGGCGGTGTACTGGCCGTCGGCAGCGGCCAGTTGGAGGCGGCCGCCGCCCTCGGCATCCCCCGGCTGCGGCAGCTGCGGCGGATCGTCCTTCCCCAGGCCATGCGCTCGATCCTGCCCAACGCCGCCAACGAGATCATCTCGCTCTTCAAGGGCACCTCGATCGTCTCCGTCATGGCGATCGGCGAACTCTTCTACCAGGTACAGGTCGTCTACGGCCGCAACGGCCGGGTGGTGCCGCTGCTGATGGTCGCCACCGTCTGGTACATCCTCCTCACCACCGTGCTCTCCGTCCTCCAGCACTACGTCGAACGTCACTACGCCAAGGGGGCCGTGCGATGAGCGCACCCAGCGACGCCATGGTCGAGATCCGCTCCGTGCACAAGTCGTTCGGCTCCCTGGAGGTGCTGCGCGGGATCGACCTGTCCGTCGGGCCCGGCGAGGTCACCGTCATCCTCGGCCCCTCCGGATCCGGCAAGTCCACCCTGCTGCGCACCATCAACCACCTGGAGAAGGTCGACCAGGGCTGGATCAGCGTGGACGGCGCCCTCGTGGGCTACCGCAGGGACGGCGACAAGCTCTACGAACTCCGCGAACGCGAGGTGCTCCGCCAGCGCACCAGGATCGGGTTCGTCTTCCAGAACTTCAACCTCTTCCCGCACCTCACGGTCCTGGAGAACATCATCGAGGCCCCGGTCTCGGCGCTGCGCCGCCCCCGCAAGGAGGCCGTGGCGGCGGCCGGGAAGCTGCTCGACCGGGTCGGCCTCGCCGACAAGGCGGCGGCCTACCCCGGGCATCTCTCCGGCGGCCAGCAGCAGCGCGTGGCGATCGCGCGCGCCCTGGCCCTGGAGCCCCGGCTGCTGCTCTTCGACGAGCCGACCTCCGCCCTCGACCCCGAACTCGTCGGGGAGGTCCTCGACGTCATCAAGGATCTCGCCCAGGGCGGCACCACGATGATCGTCGTCACCCACGAGATCGGTTTCGCCCGCGAGGTCGCCGACACCGTCGTCTTCATGGACGAGGGCCGTGTCGTCGAACAGGGCCCGCCCGCCGAGGTACTCGACCGCCCGGCCCAGGAACGCACCCGCGCGTTCCTCTCCAAGGTTCTGTGACCCTCTCCCTTCCCCGCTTCCCTCACCCCCTCTCTCCCTCTGCCATGTCCTCTCCCTCTTCCAAGGAGCCCGTCCGTGTCCGTCCGCCGCACCATCCCCCTCGCCCTCGCCGCTCTCACCGCCACCGGTCTGCTCTCCGCCTGCGGCGGCTCCGGCCCCGACGCCGACCTGGCGGCCCCCAGGGGCGAGCGGGACACGGGGGTCAACATCGGCCCCGACCAGGACCGCATCAGAGGGAAGAAGGACCCGGCCGCCGCCGGTCTCCTCCCCGAGGCGGTCCGCGAGCGCGGCACCCTGCGGATCGGGGCCAGTGCCGACGCCTCGCCGCCACTCGGCTTCTACGCCACCGACGACCGGACCCGCATCGGCTCCGAGATCGACATCGCCACCCTCGTCGCCGACACCCTGGGGCTGAAGCCGCGGTTCGAGGAGGTCTCCTGGGAGAACCTCTTCGTCGGTCTGGACAGCTCCAAGTTCGACGCCGTCCTGTCCAACGTCACGGTGACCGAGGAGCGCAAGGAGAAGTACGACTTCGCCACCTACCGGCTCGACAACATCGCCTTCGAGGCCGGGAAGGGCTCCGGCTGGAAGGTGAAGGAGCCCGCCGACGTCGCCGGGAAGAAGATCTCGGTCTCCTCCGGCACCAACCAGGAGAGGATCCTCCTCGACTGGAGCGAGGAGAACGTCCGGGCCGGACGCGAGCCCGTGGACATCACGTACTTCCAGAAGGACACCGACTACTACCTGGCCCTCCAGTCCGGCCGGATCGACGCCCACCTCGGCCCGAGCCCCACCGCCGCCTACCACGTCGCCACGGCCGGCCGGTCGGAGATCGTCGGCCGGCTCTCCGGAGCGGGCGGCGGCCTTCAGGGCAAGATCGCCGCCACCACCAAGAAGGACAGCGGTCTGGTGAAGGCGTACGCCGCCGCGATCGACCACATCATCCAGGACGGTTCGTACGCCGAGGTGCTCCGGCGCTGGGGGCTGGGCAGCGAGGCCGTGCAGAAGTCGGAGATCAACCCGCCCGGTCTGCCCAGGACCGAGAACTGACCCCCGGGGCTCGGAGCACCGTCGTGGCCGCGTTCCGTCCGGCCCGGCCATGACGCCTCCGTGAGGCCCCCGCCCGACCGCCGATCCGAGAGGTCCCGCCATGTCCGCCCGTACCCCCCTCCACCTGGCCGCCGAGATCGGTGGCACTCCGCACTACGACGCCGGGCACTACCTCCGCCTCGCCCGGCTCGCCGAGGACGGCGCACTCGACTACGTCACCCTCGACGACTCCTTCGCCCGCCCCGGGCTCGACGCGCTCGCCGTCCTCGCCCGGATCGCCCCGGCCACCGACCGCGTCGGTCTCGTCCCGACCGTCACCACCACCCACACCGAGCCCTTCCACGTCTCCTCGGCCGTGGCCACCCTGGACTGGGTGAGCCGGGGCCGCGCGGGCTGGCGGGCCGACGTCTCCACCACCGGGGCGGAGGCCCGGCTCTTCGGCAGACGCCCGGCAGCCCCGCCCGCCGAACTGTGGCGGGAGGCCGGGGAGGTGGCCGACGTGTCCGCGCGGCTGTGGGACAGCTGGGAGGACGACGCCGAGATCCGGGACGCCGCCACCGGCCGCTTCATCGACCGGGACAAGCTGCACTACGTCGACTTCGAGGGCACCGCCTTCACCGTCCGGGGCCCGGCGATCGTGCCGCGCCCGCCGCAGGGCCGCCCCGTCACCGTCATCGACGCCACCACCGGGCCGGCCCGCGAAGCGGCCGCCCGGCACGCCGACGTCGTCCACATCCGGGCCACCACCCCCGAGGCGGCGGCCGCCGTCCGCGAGGAGATCCGCGACCGCGCCGCCGCCCACGGGCGCGCCCCCGGAGCGCCGCTGGTCCTGATCGCCCTCACCGTCGACCTGGGCGACGCCGAGAGCGCCCCGGAAAGCGGACCGGTGCGCGGACCCCGGCTCGCCGGGGGCGGCACCTACTTCCGGGGCGGCCCCGTCGACCTGGCCGACCTCATCGCCCGCTGGCACCACGGGGGCGCGGCCGACGGCTTCCACCTCACGCCCATCACCCCCGAGCGCGACCTCGAAAGGATCGTCAACGGCACCGTGGCCCTCCTCCAGCACCGCAGTCTCTTCCGCACCTTCCATCCCGGCGGCACCCTGCGCGAACACCTCGGCCTGGCCCGCCCGGCCAGCCGGTACGCCACCGCCAAGACGGCCGCCGAGGAGGCCTGACCGTGCCTCGCCCCCTGCACCTCGCCGCCCACTTCCCCGGCGTCAACAACACCACCGTCTGGGCCGACCCCCGCTCGCGCAGCCAGATCGACTTCTCCTCCTTCGACGAGCTCGCCCGGACGGCCGAGCGCGGGAAGTTCGACTTCTTCTTCCTCGCCGAGGGGCTGCGACTGCGCGAGCAGGGCGGCCGCATCCACGATCTCGACGTGGTCGGCAGGCCCGAGTCGCTGACCGTGCTGAACGCGCTGGCCGCCGTCACCGAACGGCTCGGTCTGGCCGCCACCGTCAACGCCACCTTCAACGAGCCCTACGAACTGGCCCGCCGCCTCGCCACCCTCGACCACCTCAGCGCGGGCCGGGCGGCCTGGAACGTGGTGACCTCGTCCGACGCCTTCACCGGCGAGAACTTCCGCCGCGGCGGCTATCTGGACCGGGCCGACCGCTATGAAAGGGCCGCCGAATTCGTCTCCACCGCACGGCAGTTGTGGGACTCGTGGACGCCGGACGGCATCCCGCGGCCGTTCTCGCACGAGGGGCCGCAGTTCACGGTCTCCGGAGAGTTCACCGTGCCGCGCTCCCCGCAGGGCCACCCGGTCGTCATCCAGGCCGGGGACTCGCCCGAGGGCCGGGAGTTCGCCGCCTCGGCCGCCGACGTCGTCTTCACCCGGCACGGCACGCTGGAGGCGGGCCAGGACTTCTACGCCGACGTCAAGGGACGGCTCGCCGCGTACGGCCGGGAACCCGACAGCCTCAAGATCATGCCCGGCGTCACCGTGGTCGTCGGCGACACCGACGCCGAGGCCCGGGAGCGGGCGCACGAGATCCGTTCCCAGCAGGTCTCCCCGCAGACCGCGATCCTCACCGCCGAACAGGTCTGGGGCACCGACCTCTCCGCGTACGACCCCGACGGGCCGCTCCCGGGCATCGACCCGGTCCTCGACTCCGGTCTGGTCCAGGGCCGGGTCCGGCACGCCGACCCCGTCGCGGTGATCGCCCGCTGGCGGGCCGTCTCCGCGGCCAAGGGGCTCTCGCTGCGGCAGACCGTCATCGAGACCACCACCCGGCAGTCCTTCATCGGCTCGCCCCGGACTGTCGCCGCCGACCTGACCTCGTTCGTCGACGGACGGGCGGCCGACGGCTTCATCCTCGTCCCCCACCTCACCCCGGGCGGTCTGGACGACGTCGTCGACCGGGTCGTCCCGCTCCTCCAGGAGAGCGGGGCCTTCCGCTCCGAATACACCGGCTCCACGCTGCGCTCGCACCTCGGCCTGCCCGAGCCGGTATGGAAAGGTTGACCGCATGAGCACGGACGCACAGCAGCAGGAGCGAGGCGGCGGACCGGACGCCGCCCAGGAGTGGCGGCGCTGGCACGAGGGGCGCGTCGCCGCCGTCGCCGCCCCCTACGGCCCGCTCTCCCTGACCGGAACCCACTGGCTCTCCGACTACCCGGAAGGGCGACTTCCGGCCGTCCCGGGCCACTGGCGCGAGGACGGCGAGGCGGTGGTCCTCACGGCCGCCCCGCAGGACGGCGTCGCCGTCGACGGCACGCCGCTGACCGGCGAGGTCCGGCTCGGCGCGGACCGCGGCCCCATCGACGACTCCCGGCTGACGGCGGGGAAGCGGCGGCTGGTGGTGCTGCGCCGCGAAGGGCTCTGGGCGGTACGGGACTTCGACCCGGACGCACCGGCCCGGCACGCCTTCTCGACCATCGAGGCCACCCCGTACGACCCCCGCTGGAGGGTGCCCGGGACCTTCCGTCCGTACGGCGACGACCGGACCGTACGGGTGGCCAACGCCGACGGGGTGGAGCGGGGACTCGGGCTCGGCGGGGAGCTCGCCTTCACCGTGGACGGGCAGCAGCACACGCTCCAGGTGGCGGTCGAACCGGACGGTTCGCTGTGGGCCGTCTTCGCCGACGCCACCAGCGGGAACGGCAGCTACCGCTTCCGTTTCCTGCGCCCCGGAGCGCCGGACGGGGAGGGCCGCGTCGAGGTCGACCTCAACCGGGCGCTGCTGCCGCCGTGCGCCTTCGCCGATCACTTCATCTGTCCCTTCCCGCCCCCGGGGAACACGCTCACCGCCGCGGTCGCGGCGGGGGAGCGCAACCGCGTCGACACCTGACCCCGAAGGACGCCCGTCCGGCCCCGGCAGCCCCACGGCTCCCGGGGCCGGATACCCAGGGGGCCCGCGTGGCCGAAAGGCATGCTTGCGTCTGCCGCGCGGCCGCCTCGATACTCCGGGCAGCGATTGTCAGGGGCACGGCAATTCCGGAATCCGGGCAGGCCCCCGACTGCGCCTCACGGGCCCGCCACCCCACAGGAGGGCCCCCGATTCCCCTCGGAGGAACCCGAAGTGAGGATCAAGCGCACCAACGACCGCTCCAACCGAGCGAGACGCGTCCGTACCATGGCCGTCCTCGCGGGGCTCGCCGCCGTCGCGGCCATGGCCATCCCCACCGCGAACGCCGAAGCCCCCCGTACGTTCAGTGCCACCCAGTTGAGCGCGGCGAGCGACGCCGTGCTCGGCGCCGACATCGCGGGCACCGCCTGGAACATCGACCCGCAGACCAAGCGCCTCCTGGTCACCGTGGACTCCACGGTCGGCCAGGCCGAGATCGACCGGATCAAGAAGGCGGCCGGAGCCAACGCCTCCGCCCTCACGATCGAGCGCACCCCCGGGAAGTTCAACAAGCTGATCTCCGGCGGCGACGCGATCTACTCCGCCACCGGACGCTGCTCCCTCGGCTTCAACGTCCGCAGCGGCTCGACCTACTACTTCCTGACCGCCGGTCACTGCACCAACGGGACGGGCACCTGGTACGCCAACTCCGCCCGCACCACCGTGCTCGGGTCGACCTCCGGGTCCAGCTTCCCGAACAACGACTACGGCATCGTGCGCTACTCGAACACCAGCATCCCCAAGGACGGCACGGTCGGCGGCCAGGACATCACCAGCGCCGCCAACGCCACCGTCGGGATGGCCGTCACCCGCCGCGGCTCCACCACCGGCACCCGCAGCGGATCGGTCACCGGCCTCAACGCCACCGTCAACTACGGGGGCGGCGACGTCGTCTACGGCATGATCCGCACCAACGTGTGCGCCGAGCCGGGCGACTCCGGCGGCCCCCTCTACTCCGGCACCCGGGCGATCGGTCTCACCTCCGGCGGCAGCGGCAACTGCTCCTCCGGCGGAACGACCTTCTTCCAGCCGGTCACCGAGGCGCTGAGCGCGTACGGCGTGAGCGTGTACTGACGGGCGCGCCGGGCCACGCCCGGAGCCGTGTCCGCACCCCCCGAGCCCCCGTCCGGAACTCCGGACGGGGGCTCCCGCTCGCCGGGCGGCTCTTGAGAGGATGACGCCACGACGGTCCGTCCGGACGGGGTGACGGGGGCGAACGGATCCCTGGCGCGCGTCCCGCGGCAGCAGGGGGTAGCAGGTCCGTGAACCGCATCGGAGTCACCGGTCACCGCGCCATCCCCGCCGCGGCCGAGGCCCATGTCCTCGCCGGGCTGCGGGCCGAGCTGTGCGGCCCGGACGGCGCGACACACGTGCTCTCCAGCCTGGCGGCCGGGGCCGATCAGCTCTTCGCCCGCCTGGCCCTGGCCTGCGGCGCGGAGCTGACGGCGGTGATCCCCAGCGGCGACTACGAGGCCTGCTTCGACAACCCCGCCGACCTGGCCCGCTACCGGGAGCTCCGAGCGCAGGCCGCCCAGGAGGTCCGGCTGGACTTCGCGCACTCCACGGACGAGGCCTACTACGCGGCGGGCGCCTACATCGCCGACCACTGCGACCTGCTGCTGGCCGTCTGGGACGGCCGCCCGGCCCGGGGCCTCGGCGGGACCGGCGACATCGTCACCTACGCCCGCGCGCGGGGCCGCCCGGTCACCGTCATCTGGCGCGACGGAGTGCTGCGCGGCTGAGCCCGCGTCAGGGCTCCCGGCTCAGACGCGGTGTCTGACCAGCCAGTCCGTGTGCTCGGGGGAGACGATCCGCTCGGTCTCGAAGACCGCCGCGGGCCACTGCCGCTCGGTCAGGGTGGTCTCCATCGCCGCCTGCATCGACTCCAGATCCTGCTCCACCAGGGAGTGCGCGGAGACCAGCGGATGGTGGCGGCGCGTCTCGTTCCAGGCGAGGCAGGCGGCGGCGGCCGCGGACAGCACCCCGGTCAGCCCGAAGGACCGCCCCGCCCCGAAGGTCTGGAGCACGCTGAGCGCCAGCGCCGGGAGCGTCAGCGCGACCACGGCCCCCGACCACAGCAGCGCCCCGCGGCGCGATTCCTGCTGACGTCTTCGATACCAGCGCCGCTGTTCGATGAGCCGGTCCCGTACGTATGTTTCCTTGCGGACGGTGTAAGCCTTGTTCCGTAACTCCCGCATGGATTCCGTGATGAGGCCGCCGGAATCCGTCAGCTCTTCGCGCGGATCCCGCCAGCCCACTTTCCGCAGTTCCTGGAGACCTTCTTCCAGGCGATTGGCGAACAGTGCCTCGGGGTGTCCGGACGAGCTGTCGAAGGGCGAACCGTGGACCGCGTAACGCCAGCAGTTGGACTTGATGAACTCGGCCGCCGAGCGATTCAGTTGCCAGTGCGACTTTGCTTTGCGGCGGGAAGCGAGGAAGGTCGCGATCAGGACACCCGCGTACGCCAACACCGCTGCGCAGTCCAGGAGTTGGACCGAGCCCCCGATCCGGACCTGCCACGGCAGGGCCGCGGGGAGCGCCCCGAGGGCGAGCAGTGCCAGCTGTCCGCGCGTGGTGTTCACCGCCTCCCGTCGGCGGGACATGGCGACGGCGTCCGTGTGGTGGAACAAGGCGGGCAGGTCGGCGTTCCTGAAGACCATGCTCTGAAGGGGTTCAGGAATCGCCGCCATGATCGCTCCTTTGTCCCGAGAGGGGCCCGCGGGTGTACCGCGGGCCTTTTCCTGATGCCGGAATGGAGAATTCCGATCCATTCGGAGCAGTGCCGCGTTCACCGGGGGTCGCGCCCGCGCGCTATGAGTTGCGCAGTGAGGCCACGAGGGTAAAGTCGTGCCGCCGGACACTGCAATGGCGCAGCTGCCGGTCCCCCTTCCATGTCCGGAACGAACCCCTCAAGGACGGCCGTGAAGACCTACGAATCCTCTCCCTCCTTCGCTGTTGCGAAGACGAGTCGGGTGCCCCTCGCGAAGATCGAGGCCTCGGACGCCGCCGCAGCGCAGAAGCTCGGGCGGGTGTTCGTATCGACGGCCGGCCGTTCCGTGCGGACCGCCACCTTCAACTCGGCGCTCTGAGCCGGGCACCAGCCGGTATGACGTGATGTCAGCCGCTGGATAGACTGACGGAATGACAGGACCCGTGGTCCCGTTCCGTGAAATCGTTCTGAAGGTGCACAGCAGGTGCGATCTCGCCTGCGACCACTGCTATGTCTACGAACACGCGGATCAGAGCTGGCGAACCAGGCCCAAGGTCATCTCCGACCACGTCGTTCGGCGGACCGCTCAGCGTCTCGCTGAGCACGCCAGGACTCACGCACTGCCCTCCGTGACAGTGATCCTGCACGGAGGGGAGCCTCTGCTCGCCGGTCCCGCGCGACTGCGGACCGTCTGCGAGGAGTTCGGCTCCGCGCTCGCGGGCGTCGCCGACCTGGATCTGCGCATCCACACCAACGGCCTCCAGCTCAGCCCGCGTTATCTGGACCTCTTCGACGAGTTCGGCCTCCGCGTCGGCATCTCGCTGGACGGCGACAAGGCCGCCAACGACCGCCACCGCCGCTTCGCCGACGGGCGCAGCAGCCACCCCCAGGTCCTGCGTGCGGTCCACCTGCTCGGCCAGGAGCGCTACCGCCATCTCAACCTCGGCCTCCTGTGCACCATCGACATCCGGAACGACCCGGTCGCGGTCCTGGACGCCCTGACCGACCTGGAACCGCCCCTGGTCGACTTCCTCCTCCCGCACGCCACCTGGGACCAACCGCCGCCCCGCCCGGACGGCTCGCCCGCCGCGTACGCCACCTGGCTCCTCGCGGTCTTCGACCGCTGGCAGGAGCAGGGACGGCCGGTCCCGGTCCGCCTCTTCTCCTCGGTGCTCTCCACCCTCGGCGGCGGCCCCAGCCTCACCGAGTCCCTGGGCCTGGCCCCCACCGACCTCGTCGTCGTCGAGACGGACGGCCAGCTGGAACAGGCCGACTCGCTCAAGAGCGCCTACGAGGGGGCCGCCGCCACCGGCTTCGACGTCTTCACGCACTCCTTCGACGAGGTCGCCGCCCACCCCGGCGTCCGGGCCCGCCAACAGGGCCTCGCCGGGGTCAGCGACACCTGCCGCCGATGCCCCGTCGTACGTTCGTGCGGCGGCGGGCTCTACACCCACCGCTACCACCCGGCCAACGGCTTCGACAACCCCTCGGTCTACTGCGCCGACCTGGAGGCGCTCGTCCGGGGCGTCCAGCAGCGCACCGGGTCGGCCACCGTCTCCCCGACCCTCGGCGATCCGGCGGAACTGGCCGCCGCCCAGCGGGATCTGACCCGCACGCTGCTCGCCCGGCTGCACGCCGACCTCGACGGCCGCGCGGGCCGCGCGTGGGACGAGGCGTGGGCGCTCGCCGCCGCGATCGAGGCCGGTGAGGCGGGCGCCGCCGCCCTGGACGAGGTGCTGGCCCACCCCTACGCCCGCACCTGGCTGCTGGACGTCCTCGAAGGGCTGCGCGCCGGGCGCCCTGGGGCCGCCGAAGGGGCGCTGCGGCTGAACGCCCACCTCGCCGCGGCCGCCGTCCGGGCCGGCCTCGGCCCGGACGTCGCCGTCCCGTACCGCGCCGGACGTCTCGTCCTGCCCACCCTCGGTGAACTGCGGGTCGACGGCCCGGGGGAGAGCGGCCGCGTCTCGGTGCGCGCCACCGGCGACGGGTTCGAGGTCCGGGGCGAGGACGGCGGCCGCCGCGCGGTCGTGCTGGACGGCCGGGACGCCCCCGGCTGGCGCCCGCTCCGCCGCCTCGCGGCCTCCGGCGCGCCCGCCTTCCGGCTCGACGACCTCGACCCGTACCGCGACTGCTTCACCGCCCCCGCCGCACCCCGCCTGACGCCCGCCGCCGCCGACCGCTGGGCCGCGGCCCTGGCCGAGGCGTGGACGCTGCTGGCGGAGGCCGCCCCGGAGCAGGCCGCTGCCGCGGCCACCGGGCTGACCACGCTGACCCCCCTCCTCGCCCCGGCACCCGGCGGAGCGGGGCGCGCCGCGGAGCGGCCGTACGGCTACGGGGCGCTCGGCCTGCCGGTGACCCGGGACGCGCGGGAGCTGGCGTACGCCGTGCTGCGGGGCCACCGGCGTACCGTCCTGCGGGCCCTGCTCGACGTCACCGACCTCTACGCGGCGGACGGGAGCTGGACGCACCGCTCGCCCTGGTCCGGGCGGGAGGTGCCGTTCTCCCGGCTGCTCGCCGACACCCATGAGCGCGTGGGGCTCGCCGCCCTGGACCCCCGCCGGCTCCAGGGTGTGCCCGAGGCGCTCGACCTCCTCGAAGGGGCGGCCGAGCCGACGGTGGACGGGCTGCGGCTGCTGGACCTGCTGCGCAAGGAGACCAGCGGGAGCGCCCACCGGGGGAGCGGCGCGGTACACACGGGGACAAGCGGGAGCAAGCACCCCGGGGCTGCTTTCGATCACGAAAGTCTCTGACGGAACCTGGGTATGAATGACTGGAAAGCGGCGTTGAATGACTGAACGCCAGGGGGGTGGAACAAGGTCCATTCCGGAATGATGAATCCGCTCGCATTCGTGACCGGCCTTGGGTGCGGGTGCTCACACAGGACGGGGGTCGTGTGCACGCATCGACGCAGCAGCGAGCGGCGGACCATCGGCCGTACTTCTTTCTGAGTTACGCCCACACGCCGGGATACGGCGGCGGCACGGACCCCGATATGTGGGTCGAGCGGCTTTTCCAGGATCTCTGCGGCCATGTGCTGGCCATGACCGACCTGCCCGCGGGCGCCCCCGCCGGATTCATGGACCGGGAGATACGCTCCGGCGAAGGCTGGTCGGAACGGCTCGGCGACGTCCTCGCCACCTGCCGGGTCTTCGTCCCGCTGTTCTCGCCGCGCTATTTCGCGAGCGAGATGTGCGGCAAGGAGTGGTACGCCTTCGAGCAGCGGGCCATCCACCACCGGGCCCGCTCCAACCAGCCGGCCGAGGCCATCGTCCCCGCCCTCTGGGTGCCCGTCCCGCCCAGCCAGCTCCCGGGCTCCGCCGAGCGGTTACAGTTCAACCACCGGGATTTCGGGGAGCGTTACGTCAGCGACGGCCTCTACGGGCTGATCAAGCTCAGACTCTTCGCCCAGGAGTACGAACGGGCCGTCTACGAACTGGCCAAACGCATCGTCAGCGTCGCCGACGCGGTCCGCATCGACAGCGGCCGCCCCGTCGACTACCGCCTCGCCCCCAGCGCCTTCGGCTCCCCCAGCAGCGGGGTCGGCGCTCCCCGGCCGATGCGGATCACCATCGCCGCCCCCACCCGCCACGACCTGCCCGAGGGGCGCGACGCCGACTACTACGGCGACCACCCGCAGGACTGGAACCCCTACCACCCCGACGCCGCCCGCCCGCTGGCCTACGTGGCCGAGGAGCTGGTGCGCTCGCTCAACTACCAGGCACGGATCACCTCGTTCGACGAGGAGCCCGGCCGGCCCGAGGGCAAGGGGCCGCCCAGCACCCCGGAGATCCTCATCGTCGACCGCTGGGCCCTCCAGGACGAGGACCGCCGTCGCAGACTCGCCGCCTTCGACGCCGGGAACCGCGCCTGGGTGACCGTGGTCGTGCCCTGGAGCCGCGATGACCACCAGAGCCGGGCCGCGGAGGCCGAACTGACCGCGCGCCTCGAAGCGACCATGCCCGCCAAGATGCGCCACGGCCGGACCTTCTGCCGGGCCGCCGCCCGGGGCGTCCCCAGCATGGAGGCCTTCGGGCAGATCCTGCCCCAGGTCGTCGAGGTGGCCGCCCAGCAGTATCTGAAGCACGCGACGGCCTACCCGCCGGGCACCGGCGGTACACCCGGCGAACGGACCCGGCTCACCGGCCCCATGGGCGCCACCGGCCGCACACCCGGTCCGCACGACGTACGGGGTCTCTCAGCGACGGAAGCGGAGGACATATGAGTACCGGCCGTGACGGACGCATCGTCACCTTCTACTCGTACAAGGGCGGTACCGGGCGCACCATGGCCCTCGCCAACACCGCCTGGATCCTCGCCGCCAACGGCAAGCGGGTGCTGGCCGTCGACTGGGACCTGGAAGCCCCCGGGCTCCACCGCTTCTTCCACCCGTTCCTCGACCCCGCCACCCTCGGGGCCACCACCGGCGTCATCGACCTGATCACCGAGTACGCCTGGGCGACGATCAGCCCCGCCGAGCGCGCCGACGACTGGCACCGCGACTACGCCCGTATCCAGCCGCACGCCGTGTCGCTGACCCCGGAGACCCTCGGCTGGGAGTTCCCCCGGGGCGGCACCCTCGACTTCGTCTCCGCCGGACGGCAGAACCGCGAGTACTCCGCGACCGTCTCCACCTTCGACTGGGACAACTTCTACGACCGCCTCGGCGGCGGCCGCTTCTTCGACGCGCTGCGCGAGGACATGAAGGCCAATTACGACTACGTCCTCATCGACAGCCGCACCGGCCTCAGCGACATCGCCGACATCTGCACCGTCCACCTCCCGGACGTCCTCGTCGACTGCTTCACCCTCAGCGACCAGTCCATCGACGGCGCCGCCTCCGTCGCCCGCCAGATCGCCGAGCGCTACACCGGCCGCCCCATCGCCATCTACCCCGTCCCCATGCGCATCGACGAGGGCGAGAAGGAGAAGGCCGACGCCGGACGGGCCCTGGCCCGGCTCAGGTTCGACCGGCTGCCCCGCGACCTGTCCGCCGACGAACTCACCGCCTACTGGGGCGCCGTGGAGATCCCCTACCGCCCCTACTACGCCTACGAGGAGACGCTCGCCACCTTCGGCGACGAGTCCGGGCTGACCAACTCCCTCCTCTCCGCCTTCGAACGGCTCACCGCGGTCATCACCGACCGCGAGATCACCTCGATGCCCCCGGTCGGCGAGGAGGTGCGCCTGCGCATCCGGGACGCCTTCACCCGGCGCAGGCCCGCCCTCCCCGCCGACCTCTTCCTCAGCTACGTGGCCGAGAACCGGATGTGGGCCGACTGGATCGAGTCCGTCCTGACCCGGGCCGGCTTCCGGGTCGTCCCGCGCGACGTCTCCGCCGACCGCAGGCCCGGGGACGCCCCCGGCCCGGCCGGTGAGAACGCCGCCCGCACGCTGGTGCTGCTCTCCGCCGCCTACCTCACGTCGCAGCACGGCGTGGAGCTGTGGGAACGGGTGGTCGCCGACGACCCGGGCGGCGGCCGCCGCCGACTGCTGCCCCTGCGGGTCGGTGACGTACGCCTGAGCGCCCCCTACATCGACCGCAACCCGGTCGACCTCTTCCGCCTCGACGAGGTGCACGCCACCACGGCCCTGCTGCGCGCCCTGGACCGGCCGGTGCAGCTGACCGACGGGGTCGCCCCCGGGCCCCGGTTCCCCGGCACCGTACCGAGGATCTGGAACGCGCCGCCCCGCAACCCCGGCTTCACCGGCCGCTCCCTCGTCCTGGAGCGGATGCGCGACCAGCTCGGCGGCGGTCTGGCCGTCGTCCTGCCCCAGCCGCAGACCCTGTACGGACTCGGCGGCGTCGGCAAGACCCAGGTGGCGCTGGAGTACGTGCACCGCTTCATGGCCGACTACGACCTGGTGTGGTGGATATCGTCCGAGCAGCCCGACGACGTCGTCGCCTCCCTCGCCGAACTCGCCGTGCGGCTCGGTGCCCAGGGCGGCGAGGACATGGCGGCCGCCTCGCGGGAGGCCGTCGACCTGCTGCGGCGCGGGGTGCCCTCGGACCGCTGGCTGCTGGTCTTCGACAACGCGGACGACCCCGAACAGCTGCGCCGCTACTTCCCGCAGAGCGGCTCCGGCCACATCCTGGTGACCTCCCGCAACCAGAGCTGGTCCCAGCACGGGGACGCGCTGCCGGTGGACGTCTTCCTCCGCGAGGAGTCCGTCGAGCACCTGCGGCGCCGGGCCCCGGGGCTCAGCGACGAGGACGCCGACCAGGTCGCCGAGGCCGTGGGCGACCTGCCGCTCGCCGTGGAACAGGCGGCGGCCTGGATCGCGGAGACCGCCACCCCCATCGACACCTACCTCGAACAGCTCGCCCAGCAGGCCACCCAGGTCCTCGCGCTCAACCAGCCCCCGGGCTACCCGGAGCCGGTCGCCGCCACCTGGAACATCTCCATCACCCGGCTCGCCGAGCGCTCACCCGCCGCCGTGCGGCTGCTCCAGCTCTGCGCCTTCTTCGCCCCCGAGCCCATCTCCGCCAACCTCCTCTACAGCAAGGAGATGATCGAGGCGCTGAAGCCGTACGACTCCTCGCTCCAGGAGAAGCTGGTGCTGGGCCGGGTCATCCGGGAGATCGGCCGGTTCGCCCTCGCCAAGGTCGACCAGGTCTCCAACTCCATCCAGGTGCACCGGCTGGTCCAGGCGGTGATCAAGGCACAGCTCGGCGAGGAGGAGCAGCGCGAGGCCCGGCACGTCGTCCACCGCATCCTGGCCGGGGCCCGGCCCGACGACGACGAGCCGATCGACAACCCGGAGACCTGGCCGCGCTTCGCGACGATCTGGCCGCACCTCGGCCCCTCCGACGCCCGTAACTGCAAGGAGCCGGAGACCCGTCGGCTGCTGATCGACCGGGTCCGCTACCTGTGGAAGCGCGGCGACATCCGGACCGCGGGCCTCCTCGGCGAGGAGCTGCGCGAGATCTGGCAGGAGACGCTGGGGGAGCGGGACCTGCAATACCTCTACCTCTGCTTCCACCTCTCCAACATCCTGCGCACCCGCGGGCGTTACGTGGAGGCGAGGGAGCTGGACGAGTTCACGCTCCAGCGGCAGCGCGAGGTGCTGGGCCCGGAACACCCGCACACCTACATGACCACCAGCAGTCTCGCCATCGACCTCGGGCTGCTCGGGGAGTACACCCGGGCGATCGAGATGGCCACCGAGGCCCACGAGGGGTTCGGCCAGATCTTCCACGACTCCCACCCCCGCACCCTGGCCGCCGCCAACAACCTGGCCCTGAACCTGCGCAGCGTCGGCCAGTACGCCCGCGCCCGCGAGATCGACCAGGACGTCTACGACCTGCGCTCCCAGGTGCTCGGCCCGGAGCACCCCTACAGCCTGTCCTCCGCGATGAACCTGGCCCGCGATCTGCGCGAGGTCGGGCGCTACGAGGACTCCGTGGGGCTGCTCAGCCGGGCCTACGACAGCTGCAAGCGGACCCTGGGGCGCAGCTTCCCCACCACCCTGAGCGCCGCCAAGAGCCTGGCGGTGTCGCTGCGCCGGGCCGGGCGGCTGGAGGACGCGCACCGGCTGACCGTCGCCACCCGCGCCCGCTACCGGGCCAAGGACAGCACCGCCAACCCCGACTCGCTGGCCTGCGACCTCAACCTGGCCGCCGACCTGTTCGCGGCGGGCGAGCCGGCCCAGGCCCGGGAGACCGCTCGGGAGGTCGTCGAGCAGTACCGGAAGGTGCCGGGGGAGAACCACCCCTCCACCCTGGCCGCCTGGAACAACCTGGGCATCTACCTCTCCGGCGCGGGGGAGGCGGAGGAGGCGGAGCGGGTGCACCGCCGGGTGGTCGACGCGATGCGGGGCATCTTCGGCCACGACCACCCCCACACCCTGTTCTGCGTCATGAACCTGGCCAACACCACCGCCGAACTGGGCGGTCTCGACATCGTCCTGCAAACCGAGCGCACGGTCTCGGGCCGGCTCAAGGAGGCCCTCGGCGCCCATCACCCGGAGACGCTGGCGATGACCTCGAACATCGCGGTCACGCTGGACGCCATGGGGCGCGAGGACGAGGCCCTGCACCTGCGGGCGGAGCTGGTCGCCGAGCTGGCCCGGCAGCTGGGCGACGACCATCCGCTGACCCGGACGGCGCGGGACGAGCGGAGGTTCCAGCGCGAACTGGAGCCGCTGGCGGTGTGACCGGGGCTACGGGCCCGGCCGCCGCGCCGGGCCCGTACGCGAGCGGGCCGCGCCGGGTGCGTGTGCGAGGGGCCCCGGGCGGTGCTTCCGCGGCGTTCCCGGCCGTGCGTCAGAGCGGTACGGCGGAGGGCAGCGGCCGGTCCGGTCCGGCCCGGTCGTGCAGCAGCCAGTCGAGGACCCGGGGGAGTACGGCGAACGCGTCGAAGTGCGCGGCCGCCGGTTCCAGTACGGCGGTGGCGCCCGGGATCTGCCCGGCCAGCCAGCGGGAGTGGCCGACCGGTGAGAACACGTCCTTCTCCCCGTGCCAGAGCAGCACCCGCCCGCTGATCCGGGACGGCTCGAACCCCCAGGGGGTGCAGAAGGCGATGGCGTCGTCGATCCAGCCGTACGCCGACGTGCGCAGCCCCTCGCTGTAGTTGCGCAGCAGCATCGACCGGATGCCCGCGTCGTTGACCACCACCCGGTCGGAGTCGGTCAGCTCCCGGCGCAGGTCGTCCAGGAGCTTCGCCGGGTCCCGCCGGATCTGTGCCGACCGGACGATGAAGGACTCCGCGAGCCCTTCCGGGTCGGCGGCCGCCGTGGAGTACGCGTCGACGTTGGAGGTGGCCATCCCGTCGAACCAGTCGAGCCCCGCCGCGTCCCAGGGGGCGAGCGGGACCAGGGCGGCGGTCCGGGTGACCCGTTCGGGCATCAGCGCCGCGCAGGCCAGCGCGTGCGGGGCCCCGCCGGAGCGGCCCACGACGGCGAACCGCTCCAGGCCCAGCGAGTCGGCGATCGCCCGGACGTCCTCGACGACATCGCTGACCCGGCGGCCCTCGTGCCGGTCCGAATCGCCGTACCCCGGACGGTCGTAGGTGATCAGCTGGGTGCGGCGCTGGTAGAGGACCATGCCGCGAGGAGCGGGCCCGAGCCTGCTGCCCGGGGTCCCGTGGAGCAGGAAGACCGGCCGGCCCCGCGGATCGCCCAGCCGCTCCACCATCAGATGCCGCCCGTCCGCCGCGCGCACCCGATCGCGCACCCGCGCCTCCTCAGATCGGTCCCCCGGCCGGTCCGGACACGGTGTGCCCGGCGTGTGCCGCCGTTTCGATGATGACCCATCAGAGGCGTTACGGGCACTGTCCGGCGGTGGGAACCGTGAAGGTCCGGGGAGGCTCCCGCCGACGATTTCCGGCGACATCCGGACAGGTGGGCACACCATCCGGACTGGAGGGGTCGTCTTCCGGACAGGGCTGGTCCACACCCCCGGGGGCCGCCGTCGACCGCCGCGCGTGTTCGCGAACGGAACCGACGTGGCGTGACCCGGGGTAAGTGAACACCTCGCGGGCGAAGCGTCACTGTCGTGTGCACGTCCGGAAGTCGACCTTGTGTGCGTTTCCACGGGTCGGAATAGTGGGCCGCCCATCCCCTCCGTGCACGAACACCCCACATGTTCCGTGCACGGCCCCACAGGAGGAGGCCGAAGTTGAAGCACCGACGCGTATCCAGGAAGCGCACGATGGTCGCGGGATCGGCCGTCGCCGCTCTGGTGGCAGCCGGTCTGACGTTCCAGACTGCGAACGCCAGTGACGACGTACCGCGGTTCGAGGCCCAGAAGCTCAGCGCGGAGGCGGCCGGAAAGCTCGCCGACACCCTCGACCGCGATCTCGGCGCGGACGCGGCCGGAACGTACTACGACGCGGAGGCGAAGGCCCTCGTCGTCAACGTCACCGACCAGGCCGCCGCCGAGCAGGTCCGCCAGGCGGGCGGCAAGGCCAAGGTCGTGGAGAACTCCCTCGCCGAGCTGAAGTCGGCCCGGCAGACCCTCACCGACAGGGCGACCATCCCGGGCACCTCCTGGGCGGTCGACCCGGTGACCAACAAGGTGCGTGTCACGGCCGACAGCACGGTCGACGGCGCGGCCTGGAAGAAGCTCTCGACCGTGGTCGAGGGGCTGGGCGGAAAGGCCGAACTGAACCGCGCCAAGGGTGAGTTCAAGCCGCTGATCGCGGGCGGCGACGCGATCTGGGGCTCCGGCTCCCGCTGCTCGCTCGGCTTCAACGTGGTCAAGGACGGCGAACCGTACTTCCTGACCGCCGGGCACTGCACCGAGTCGGTGACCAGCTGGTCGGACACCCAGGGCGGTTCGGAGATCGGGGCGAACGAGGGCTCCAGCTTCCCGGAGAACGACTACGGCCTGGTCAAGTACACCTCGGACACCGAGCACCCGAGCGAGGTGAACCTCTACGACGGCTCCACCCAGGCGATCGCCCAGGCCGGTGACGCGACGGTCGGCCAGGCGGTCACCCGCAGCGGCTCCACCACCCAGGTGCACGACGGCGAGGTCACGGGGCTGGACGCCACGGTCAACTACGGCAACGGCGACATCGTCAACGGTCTCATCGAGACGACGGTCTGCGCCGAGCCGGGCGACAGCGGCGGCGCCCTCTTCGCGGGCGACACCGCGCTCGGTCTGACCTCGGGCGGCAGCGGCGACTGCTCCTCGGGCGGTACGACGTTCTTCCAGCCGGTACCGGAGGCACTGGAGGCCTACGGCGCCGAGATCGGCTGACCCTGTCCCACGGGCAGCCGCCCGACCGCGGAACGGAAGGGCCCCCGGCGCGACGCGCCGGGGGCCCTTCCCCGTGCTCAGGCGGCCTGCGGCAGGTTGCCCTTCTCCGCGCGCGCCGGGGCGACGCCGAAGGCGCGTACCGCCTGGTAGTAGGTCCAGGCGGTACTGTCGCACGAGGTCCGCTTGGCGCCGGAGTAGGCGGCGCACACGCGCTTGAGGTCCTCGTAGAAGGCGGAGTCGACGCGGTCCTTGTTGGCGGGGAACGCCCCGGCGGCCTTGTAGTTGCGGTAGCCGAAGTCGTGCCGTGCGCAGGAGTTCTTGAACGGGAAGCCGAAGGGGTTGTCGGGGGAGCTGCTGCAGTAGTCCGTCGACCAGTCGAAGCCGTACGCGGCCCAGGCGCCCTGGTTGTTCCGGGCCGCGCTCCAGGCGTTGAAGCTGGACGCGCTCGTCTGGGTCCAGGAGCTGAGCACCCGGGGCTTGTCGGCCGGGGCTGCCGCGGCGGAACCGGCGGTGATCAGGGTGAGCGGGAGCGACAGGGCGACCGCGAGGAGCGGGGCGGTGAGCCGACGGCGCATGAGCGACCTCCGTGGGGGTGGTGGGGAGTTGTCCCGGCCGTGTTCCTCGCCGGGCGCACGAGGCGGCTCCACGATGTAGCCATGCACCTGTCATGTCTAGGGGTGGCGTCAACCCGTCACCAGGTGTTGGGGCGGACGTCGGACGGGGCCGCCATCGGCGGCCCCGGGGGCTGACGGAAACCTGTGGATCAGAGAGACGGGGAGGGCGGAGTCGGGGCGGACGTCACCGGGCCAGGGTGGCGCCTCCCTCCGGCACCTGCTCCGGTCGGCGCCGCATCGAGAGGAGCAGGGTCACGGCCGTGCCGGCGACCGCCCAAGCGGAGAGCACCAGCAGGGGTCCGGTGACGGCGTTGCCCTGGAAGTAGGCGATGGAGCGGGCGGCCCAGGTGCCCGCGCCCGGCGGGAGGGCGGGGCCGATCGCGCGCCAGAAGTCGGGGAGCATCGGCAGCGGGAAGGCGCCGCCCGCGCTCGGGTTGCCCGCGACGACGATGATCAGGACGGCCAGGCCGATGCCGACGATACCGGTGAGGGCCTGGAGGGCGAGCGTGATCATGCCGACCGCGAAGACCACCAGGGCGCCCAGACCGGCCAGCCCCCAGAAGCTGCCGGGCAGCGCGCCGAGGATCGGTCCGATGACGATCGCGCCGCCGATGCCGCCCGCGATCGAGTACAGCGCCATGGTCCCGGTCCGGATCAGCGCGCGCTGCCGGTTGGCGGGCTTGGCGCCCGCGCTGATCGCCAGGATCGAGGCGCAGAGATAGCCGCCCACGCACCAGCCGACGACCAGGTAGAAGGACGAGAGTCCGTTGAAGTCCTCCCCGGAGGCCGGGGCGACGTCCACGGGGCTCACGGTCCGCCCCTGGGAGGCCTCCGCCTCGGTGAGAATCCGCTCCAGGGCGGTGACCAGCGCGGTTCCGCCGCCGGAGGCGACCAGCAGGGTGTCGGTCGTACGACCCTGCGGGGCGACGACCAAGGCGCCGTCGATCTCCCGGTTCATGATCTGCGCGCGCGCCTCGCTCTCGCTGCTCACCGCACGGGCGTCCAGCGGGCCGCCGGGAAGCCCGTCCAGCTGCTCGACGAGCTGCCGTGACATCTGCTGCGGGGCCACCACCCCGAACGCGACGTCCGTCGGCTTCGGCTTGTGCAGGGCTCCTACGTAGGACGCGATGAACAGCAACTGGAGCCCGAGCACCCCGATGACGAGCAGGGCGGCGCGGGGGGTGACGGCGTTCTTCACCTCGTCGACGAAAGTCATGCCCCAACGGTCCGGTCGGACCGGTCCTCGCGCAGGCGGGGCGGGGCTGAATGGCGGAAGGCGAGGGGCGGACGCCCTCGGACCGGCCGGCCGTGGCGCCCGCGCGAGGACGGGCGGACCGGACGCGGGGCGCCCGCGCGGTTGTAGGGACCGTGGCGTCCGCGCGGGGACGGGCCGGGAGCGAGGGGGGCGTACCGGCCGCGGGCCGGGTCCGGGGCCGGGCCGGTGAATCCTGCGAGGTCGCACGGCCCGGACGGCGCGGGTGGGGCCGCCGCTCGAAGGATGCTGAGGCCGCGCCAGTTTTTACCGACGCGTAACTTCCCACCGAACCTTACTCGTGCGTAATTTGGCGTGAGCACGCAAAGCTTGTGGTCCGGGCCACAGGGCGCACCGCCATCGCACCTCCCTTGAGCCGCAAGGAGACCACCCGATGCTGCCCTGGTTCCGTGCTGCGCGCGTTCCCCGCACGCGCAGCGTCTTCGCCGCCCTCCTCCTCGCCGTCACCCTCCTGGTCGCCCCCGCCGCGACCGCGAACGCGGCGTCCCCCGCCGCGGCGACCGCCACCTCCCGTGGCTGGAACGACTACTCCTGCAAGCCCTCCGCCGCCCATCCCCGCCCCGTCGTCCTGGTCCACGGAACCTTCGGGAACTCGGTCGACAACTGGCTGGGCCTCGCCCCCTACCTGGTCAACCGGGGCTACTGCGTCTTCTCCCTCGACTACGGCCAGCTCCCCGGCGTGCCGTTCTTCCACGGCCTCGGCCCCGTCGACAAGTCGGCCGGACAGCTCGACGCGTTCGTCGACAAGGTGCTCGCCGCCACCGGGGCCCCGAAGGCCGACCTGGTGGGCCACTCCCAGGGCGGCATGATGCCGAACTACTACCTGAAGTTCCTCGGCGGCGCCCCCAAGGTCAACGCCCTCGTCGGCATCGCCCCGAGCAACCACGGCACCACGCTGCTGGGCCTCACCAAGCTGCTGCCGTACTTCCCCGGTGTCGAGAAGTTCATCGACGACAAGACCCCCGCGCTCGCCGACCAGGTCGCGGGCTCCCCCTTCATCACCAAGCTCAACGCCGGCGGCGACACCGTCCCCGGCGTCCGCTACACCGTCATCGCGACCCAGTACGACCAGGTCGTCACCCCGTACCGCACACAGTTCCTGGACGGGCCGAACGTACGCAACGTCCTGCTCCAGAACCTGTGTCCGCTGGACCTGTCCGAGCACGTGGCGATCGCCACCGTCTCCCGGATCGTCTTCCACGAGGTGGCCAACGCTCTCGACCCGGCCCGTGCCACCCCGACCACCTGTTCCTCGGTGGTCGGCTGATCCGAGCCGCCCCGAGGGCCGGTCATGACAGCAGGCCGGGGCCCGCCGTCCGGTGGGGTGGACGGTGGACCCCGGCCCGTCATGGCCTGCCGCGCCCGACGTCCCGGAGGGACGCGGCAGGAGTGGGGGAGGCGACGCGGTGGTCAGCGGCCGTGACGGCCCGTCGCCCCGGCGGCCCGGCGGCGCTGCGAGGCGAACAGCACGGCGGCACCGGCGGCGAGCACCCCGGCGCCCCCGACGGCGAGGTAGGTGCTGCTGCCGGTCCCACCGGTCTCGGCGAGCACCTCCTCCCCGCTCGCGGTGTTGACGCCGGGCGCGTTGCCCTCGGCCTTCTTCTCCGGGGCGGCCGGTACGGCGGCGTTCACCTTCGCTCCGGTGCTCGCGTCGTCGTCACCGTGCCCGTGGTGCTCGACGGAGGACTTCTCGGCGCCCTCGGTGATCGCGTCCTCGGAGGGAGCGGACGGGGCGGAGGCGGCCGGGGCCTGGGCCTCGGAGCCGGAGTCCGGCTGCCCCTCCTCCTGCCCCGCCCCCGCGTCCTGGGCGCCGCCGCCCGCCGAACCGCCGCCGAACGTCACGTCGGAGCAGGCGTAGAACGCCTCGGGGGAGTCGGAGCGCTGCCACACCGTGTAGATCAGCTGCCGCCCGGAACGCTCGGGGATCGTCCCGTCGAAGACGTACGAGCCGTTCTCCAGCACCGGGTCGGTGGCCTCCGCGAAGGGCTCGGCCTCCAGGTCCGACCAGGCCAGTGGCTTCGCCGGGTCGTAGCCCGGCTTGGTCAGGTACAGCTCGAAGGACCCCTTGTGCGGGGCCGTGGCCCGGAAGGTGAAGGTGTGCCGGCCCGCCTTCACCGGGGAGGCGGGCCAGTCGGCGCGCGCCAGGTCGAGCCCCTTGAACTTGTCGTTGCCCGCGCTGCACAGCTTGCCGTCCGGGATCAGGTCGCGGTGGTTGCCCGCCGCGTTGGCGATGTTCACCCCGTTCCAGTCGTACAGCGCCTGCACCCCGCCCGCCGCCACCGCGGCCTGGCACGCCGCCGACGTCGGGCTCTCCGGCCCTTCCGCGAAGCACGCGGACACCCGGCTCACCGGATCGGTCATCGAACCGTGCGCGACGGCCGGTGCGGCGGTCAGCCCGGCCAGCGCGAGCGGGGCGAAACCGAGGGCGAGGATCCCGGCGGCCTTGCGACGAGCGGTCATGGAGGGTTCTCCTTCGGAGCGGCACAACGGTGGGGCGCCGGGCGCTGCGTCCGTCCCGGCGATCAGCAAGCTAGTCGCTCGGACAGGCCAAAACCCCTGCTGGGACGGGTGGGAGGCGATCTTTATGGTGGGGTTAAGGAGGGGCTAAGAGGGCGCTCAGAAAGGCCCCGCCGGACCGGACGCCGGGTCGGCCAGTCCACCCCGCCGGACCGGGCGCCGGGGCGGCCGGACGGGGCAGGCCCGCCGGACCGCCGGACGGTTGGGGTGCCGGACAGCGGGGGTGCCGGACAGCGGACGGAGCAGGCCCGCCGGGCCGTGGTGGTGTCGGAGAACGGGGGTGCCGGACAGCGGGCCGGGGTGCCGGACGGCCCGGGGCCTCAGCCCCGCCAGCGGTACCGGCGCTCCGGCCGCCCCGTCCCCCCGTAGCGCAGGGTCACCTCCGCGCGCCCCGTGGACACGAAGTGCTCCAGGTAGCGGCGCGCGCTCACCCGGGACAGCACGCCCACGTCGGCGCACTCGGAGGCCGACAGGCCCCCGGGGTGGTCGCGCAGGGTGCGTTCCACCAGGTCGGCCGTGGGGGCGGCCAGGCCCTTCGGGAGGCCGCGGGAGCCGGGCGGGCGGACGCCGAAGATCTGGTCGACGTCCTCCTGGCGGGCCTCGCCCAGCTCGTCCAGGCGGGTGCGCAGCGAGGCGACATGGCGGAGCTGGTCCTGGAGGGCGGTCCGGCTGAACGGCTTGATGAGGTAGTGCAGGGCCCCCGCCCGCAGCGCCGCCCGGATCACCGTCGCGTCCTTGGCCGCCGTGATGAACAGGGCGTCCGTGCTGGGGTGCGAGGCGTCCCGCTCCTCCGCCGCGCGCAGGGTGCGCAGGACGTCGATGCCGTTCATGTCGGGCAGATAGATGTCGAGCAGCACGAGGTCGGGGCGCAGCCGCTCGGCCGCCCGTAGGGCGTCCGCCCCGTTGTGGGCCACCCCGACGACCGTAAAGCCGTCCATTGCGGACACGTAGCGGCTGTGCAGTTTCGCGACCATGAAGTCGTCGTCCACCACCAGCACCGTCGTCACGCCGACACGCTAAGCCGCGACCGCAACGACCACAACGTCCGTTGATTCCGGAAGAGAGACAGCTTGTTAACGCGCGGGCAACATGTGGCCCACTTCACAGCGAAAGGCGGAACCTGTGCGACTGCGCACTCCCCTCGCCCTGGCCGGGGCCGCGCTGCTGGTGCTGGTGGGGCCACCCCTGCTGTCCACCGGCGACGGCTCCGACACCGGCACCCAGATTCCCGGACTCCGCTTCATGGTCCCCAACACCCCCGGCGGCGGTTACGACATCACCGCCCGCACGATGGCCAAGAACGCCGAGGACGCCGGGCTCACCCACAACATCGAGGTGTTCAACCTGCCGGGTGCCGGCGGCACGGTCGGGCTGACCCGGCTCGTCGGTGAACACGGCAACGGCAAGCTGGCGCTCTCCATGGGGCTGGGCGTCGTCGGCGCCGTCCACACCAACAAGTCCCCGAGCACCCTGGCCGACACCACCCCCATCGCCCGGATGACCGAGGAGCCGGACATCGTCGTCGTCTCCAAGGACTCCCCGTACCGGACCATCGGCGACCTGGTCACCGCCTGGAAGAAGAACCCGGCCACCGTGCCCGTCGGCGGCGGGTCCTCGCCCGGCGGGCCCGACCACCTCGCCCCGATGCTCATGGCGAAGGCCGCCGGGATCGCCCCGAAGACGGTCAACTACGTCCCGTTCGACGGCGGCGGGGAACTCCTCGCCTCCATCCTCGGCAACAAGGTCGGCTTCGGGGTCTCGGGCCTCGGCGAGTACCGCGACCAGATCGAGGCGGGTGAGCTGCGGCTGCTCGCCGTCACCGGTCCCGAGCGGGTGCCGGGCCTGGACGCCCCCACCCTGCGCGAGTCCGGAATCGACACCGAGTTCACCAACTGGCGCGGCATCGTCGCCCCGCCCGGCATCTCCGGGGCCGAACGCGACAAGCTCACCGGTCTCATCCGCGAGCTCCACGCCTCCGAGCAGTGGAAGGAGTCGATGGAGAAGAACGGCTGGGACGACGCCTTCCTCGTCGGTGAACCCTTCGGCGACTTCCTCGACGAACAGGACCGGCGCGTCGCCACCGTCCTCAAGGAGCTGGGACTGTGACCACCGAACCCACCGGCTCGCCCGGCCCCGAGGGAACCAACCCGCCGCCCGGACCCGAGGGAACGGCCGGATCGCCCGGACCTGCGGGAATGGACAAATCCCCCGGCTCGTCCGGACCCGACGGCGTCCCCGGCTCGTCCGCAGCCACCGGAGTGGCCTCCTCCACGGCCACCGGAGCGGGCCCGTCCACAGCCACCGAACCGGCCCCCTCCGCCGGGACCGGCGGGGCGGAGCGCGGCGCCACCCGCGCCGGCTGGCTGCGTGAGCACTCCGAACTCGGCGTCAGCGCCCTGCTGTTCGCCCTCGGCGCGCTCGTCCTCACCGACGCCTTCACCATGAGCGTCGACATCGCCCAGCGCGGCCCCATCGGCCCCCGCACCGTCCCCTTCGTCGTCGGCGCCGGGCTCCTGCTGGTCGGGGCGCTGCTCGCCGTGGACGTCCTGCGCGGCGGACGCGGCGAGGCCGAGGGGGGCGAGGACGTCGACCTCGACGAACCCGCCGACTGGCGTACCGTCCTCCTCCTCACCGGAGTCTTCCTCGCGACCGCCGTCCTGATCGGCCCGCTCGGCTTCCCGGCCGCCGGGGCGCTGCTCTTCTGGGGCTCCGCCTACGCGCTCGGCAGCCGCCATCTGGGCCGGGACCCGCTCATCGCGGCCGGGCTCTCGCTCCTCACCTACTTCGTCTTCGACAACCTGCTCGGTGTCCCCCTCCCGGGCGGCCCGTTGATGGGGGTGCTCTGACCGATGGATTCCCTCAACTCCCTCCTCGACGGCTTCGGTACCGCGCTCACTCCGATGAACCTGCTGTGGGCCGCGATCGGCGTCCTGCTCGGCACCGCGATCGGCGTGCTCCCCGGCATCGGCCCGGCCATGGCCGTGGCACTGCTGCTCCCCGTGACGTACGGACTCGACCCGACCGGCGCGTTCATCATGTTCGCCGGGATCTACTACGGGGCGATGTTCGGCGGCTCCACCACCTCGATCCTCCTCAACACCCCCGGCGAGAGCGCCGCCGTGGTCGCCGCGATCGAGGGCAACCCGATGGCGAAGGCCGGACGCGGCGCCCAGGCGCTCGCCGCCGCCGCGATCGGCCACTTCGCGGGCGGCATGATCGGCACGATCCTGCTGGTCGTCCTCGCCCCGACCGTCGCGTCCCTCGCCGTCGACATCGGCGCGCCCGACTACTTCGCCATCATGGTGCTGGCCTTCATCGCGGTCACCTCCGTCCTCGGCGCCTCCCGTATCCGGGGGCTCGCCTCGCTGCTCATCGGCCTCACCATCGGACTGGTCGGCCTGGACCAGATGACCGGACAGCAGCGCCTGACCTTCGGATCGCTGCAACTGGCCGACGGAGTCGACGTGGTGATCGTCGCGGTCGGGCTCTTCGCGATCGGCGAGGCCCTCTGGGTCGCCGCCCATCTGCGCCGCTCCACCGGGAAGCCGATCCCCGTCGGCCGCCCCTGGCTCGGCCGCCCCGACCTGAAGCGCACCTGGAAACCCTGGCTGCGCGGCCCCTTCATCGGCTTCCCGTTCGGCGCGATCCCGGCGGGCGGCGCGGAGATACCCACCTTCCTCAGCTACGTCGCCGAGAAGCGACTCTCCAAGAACCGCGCGCAGTTCGGCAAGGGGGCCATCGAAGGCGTCGCCGGACCGGAGGCCGCCGCCTCCGCCTCCGCCGCGGGCACCCTCGTCTCGATGCTCACCCTCGGGCTGCCCACCACCGCCGTCGCCGCCGTGATGCTGGCCGCCTTCCAGCAGTACGGAATCCAGCCGGGGCCGCTGCTGTTCGAGCGCGAACCGGAGCTGGTCTGGGGCCTCATCGCCTCCCTGTTCGTCGGCATGGTGCTCCTGCTCGCCCTCAACCTGCCGCTCGCCCCCGTCTGGGTGAAGCTCCTGCGCATCCCGCGCCCCTACCTCTACGCGGGCATCCTCTTCTTCGCCGCCGTCGGCGCGTACGCGGTCGGCGGCGAGTCCCTGGACCTGGTGATCCTCCTGGTCATCGGCCTGATCGGGTTCGGGATGCGGCGTTACGGGCTGCCGGTGCTGCCCGCCGTCATCGGGGTGATCCTCGGCCCGGCCGCCGAGCAGCAGCTGCGCCGCGCGCTCCAGATCAGCGACGGCAGTGTGACCGGGCTCGTCAACACCCCGTTCTCCGTCACCGTCTACGTGATCGTGGTGCTGATCGTGGCCTGGCCGCTGATCCACCGGCTGGTCCTGCGGAAGCGCGGCGACCGGGGCACGGGCACCGACCGGAGTACGGACGCCGACCGGGGTGCGGACTCCCGTACGGCCGGTGGCGGCTGAGAGCATCGGAGCATGACCACGATCGACTGGGACGCGGCGGCCGGCTCCTTCGACGAGGAGCCCGACCACGGGCTGCTCGACCCCGTGGTGTGCGACGCCTGGGCCGGGCGGCTGGAGAGCTGGCTGCCGACCGTCCGGGGCGACGTGCTGGACCTGGGGTGCGGCACGGGCAGCCTCTCGCTGCTCGCCGCGGGCCAGGGCCACCGCGTCACGGCCGTCGACCGCTCGCCCCGCATGGCCGAGCTGGCCCGGACCAAGCTCGCCGGGACCGGGGCGGAGGTCCTCGTCGGGGACGCCGCCCGGCCCCCGGTGGGGGAGCAGGCCTTCGACGTCGTCGTGGCCCGGCACGTCGTCTGGCTGCTGCCCGACCCGGCGGCGGCCCTGGAGCACTGGTTCCGCCTGCTCAAGCCCGGCGGGCGGCTCGTCCTGGTCGAGGGGGTGTGGGGCGGGGTGGGACTGCCCGCGCCCACCCTCACCCGCCTGCTCTCCGCTCACACCGAGCGCATCCACCACGAGGACCTGGCTGCCGACGCCCGGCTCTGGGGCCGGAAGGTCGACGACGAACGGTACGCGCTGGTGGCCCGCGCGACGCCCCCGTACCGGCACACCGAGGTCGTCGACGTCCACCTGATCCTGCGCCGGGGCCCGGACGTCCTGCTCGCCCGCCGCGCGGGCACCGGGTACGCGGACGGCCTGCTGCACATGCCCTCCGGCCACGCCGAGGACGGCGAGGACGTCCGCGAGGCGATGATCCGGGAGGCCGCCGAGGAGATCGGCCTGGAGCTGGACCCCGACGAGCTGCGGGTGGCCCTCGTGATGCAGCACCGGGGACCCGGCGGCGGCGCCCGCATGGGCTGGTTCTTCGTCGCGGAGCACGACCCGGCCCGCCCGCCGCGCAACGCCGAGCCGGAGAAGTGCTCCGAGCTGGTCTGGGCCCCGCTGACCGCCCTGCCGGACGACATGGTCGCCTACGGCCGGGCGGGCCTGGACGGTTACCGGGCGGGCGAGCGCTTCATGATCCACTGGCATCGGGACGGGGATCCGATCGCCTACGACCCGGGCGGCACCCGCCGTGCCGTTCCGCTGTCCGCCGCCGGTGATCCCACGGGGCGGGTGCACCACATCGAGCTGTGGGTGCCCGACCTGGCGGCGGCGGAGCGCGGCTGGGGCTGGCTGCTGAGCCGCCTCGGGCACACCCCCTACCAGCGCTGGGAGCACGGCCGCAGCTGGCGACGCGGCGACGCGTATGTCGTGCTGGAGCAGTCCCCGGATCTGGTCGCGGATGATCACGACCGCCGCCGCCCCGGGCTCAACCACCTGGCCTTCCACGTCGCGGACCGGACTGCCCTGGACGCCCTGACGGCCGAGGCCCCGGCGTACGGCTGGCGCCTGCTGTTCCCCGACCGCCATCCGTACGCGGGCGGCGACGGGCACTACGCCGCCTATCTGGAGGACCCGGCGGGATACGAGGTGGAGCTGGTCGCCGCCTCCCGGCCTCGGAGCTGAGCCGGATGCCGTATGGGGAGCGACCGCGCCGGCCCTGAGCCGGGAGCCGTGCATCGGGCCCGGGGGCGGGGCCGGTCGGATCAGGCCAGCAGAGGAGCCAGGCCCTCGGACCTCGCCAGGCGTTCCAGTTCGTCCAACGCCGAGGCCGCCGCACCGGCCGCCGCCGGGTCCTGCCCGGCCAGGCCGCTCGCCTCGAACTCGTCCTCGTCCAGCCGCAGTACGCACGAGCCGTCGGCCGAGACCCACAGATCCAGGTCCAGGTCCTCGACCGCCAGTACCCCGTCCGCGAGCACGGCGGGCCGGGTGATGTCGCAGTACCAGCCCTTGAGCCCGCCGTCGCCGGTGCGGACCTCCTTGACCGCGAACCACCGGTCCCGCCAATAGTGCTCGGTGAACACGTCGCCCGGCTCGAAGCGGACGAAGCCGAAGTCCCGTACCCCGGGCGCGGCCCACGGCGCCCGGACGGTGACGCGGACGCCGTCGTCCCGGACCAGCTCCGCCGGGTAGCGGATCTTGGTGCGGCCCGCCTTGGTCAGGACGACGACCAGCTCCTCCGGGCGGCCCGCGCGGGGGTCAGAGAGTGCGGACATGCCGGACCTCCGTGGCGCAGATCGTGTAACCGAACCACTCGTTGATCGCGAGCATCGGGCCGTTGCCCGCGTCGTTGGAGGTGTACGCGTCCGTGTACCCGGCCGCCCGCGCCCGGTGCAGCGAGTCGTTCTTCGTCAGCTTCGCCAGACCCCGCCCCTGGAAGGCCCGCCGGGTTCCGGTCATGGCGCTCAGATACGTACGCTCCCCGTCGGTACTCGCCGCGCTGAACGCCGCCACTTCCCCATCCACCACCGCCACCGAGGTCAGCCGCTGGTCGAAGGCCGGATGGCGCCAGGTGTTCGCCAGCCAGTGCTCGTAGTCGTCCAGCGCCGTGGTGATGTCGCCCGGCTCGTCCGCCGTCACCTCGGCGTCCGCCTCGAACAGCGGCCGGGGGTCGCTCGCGAAATCGGACCCGGGCCGCAGCTCGACGCCAGCCGGGACGTCCTGACGGAGCGGCAGCGGACCCCGGGCCAGGTCCAGGCGCTGGAAGTGGGCGGAGCGCCTGGGCAGGTAGCCCCGGGCCCGCGCGAACCCCAGGCTCTCCGGGGTGTCCAGCGCCCACGCGTAGACGACCGTCGCCCCGGCCCTGCACAGGTGCTCCTCCGCCGTGCGCAGCAGCAGCGCCCCCGCGCCGCGCCCGGTGCGCCCGGGGAGCGTGTGCGGGGTGACGAAGCCCTGCCCCGGTTCCGGGCTCTCGTGGGCGATGCCCGCCTGTGCCGTGCCGATGATCGCGCCGTCCTCCTCGGCCACCAGCAGCCGGTAGTGCTGGGCCGGATGGGCGTGAGCCCGGTCGTGGAGGATCTGCTCGGGGGTGGCCACCATCCAGGGGACCGACGTCCGGCGGACCCGGGTCCACGCCTCCGCGTCGGACGGCTGGAAATCACGCACGATCACAGTCATGCCGGGGACGGTAGACCTGGCCGGGCCCCGGCCGCCTCCTCTTTTCCCCCTCCGCCCCCCGGCGGCGGGTGCTCCCGCGGGCCGGGGCCGGTGGGGGAGAATCGGCCCGTGACCGAGAAGCCGCTGACCGCCAAGATCGCCCTCGACCCGGACTCCGGCGTCGCCCCGTACGAGCAACTGCGCACCCGCCTCTCCGAGCTGGCGCGCTCCGGTGCCCTGCCCGTCGGCCGCCGGCTGCCGACCGTACGCGGCTTCGCCGAGGAGCTGGGCCTGGCCGCCAACACCGTCGCCAAGGCCTACCGCGCGCTGGAGGCCGACGGGGTGATCGAGACGCGGGGGCGCAACGGGACCTTCGTCGCGGCCGCCGGGGGAGCGGCCGAGCAGCGGGCCGCGGCCGCCGCGCGGACCTACGCGGAGAGCGCCGAACGGCTCGGCCTCACCCGGGACCGGGCGCTGTCCCTGGCCCGGGACGCGGTGCGAGCGGCGTACGGGGACTGACCCGCGCCATCCCCCGTCCCGCGCGCCCCGCCCGGCCAGGGGCACGCCGCGCCGCGCGCCGCGACATGCCGTCTCCACCGCGCGCCGCCACCGACTGCCCGACCGCCCGGGGCGGTTGAGGGGGTGCGGGGAGCGCCGGGTGAACGCGCGGGGGCGGACGGAAGCACTCCGGATCTATTTTTGGCATGAACACTTCCGGAGGGGCCGGGGCGCTGCTACTACGGAGTAGGCAGATACCCCCTGCTCAAGGAGGTTCCATGAAAATGTCCAGACTCGTGGCGTTCTCGTCCTCTCTCCTGCTCGGTGCCGTCCTCGCCCTCACCGGTGCGGGAACGGCGAACGCCGACGCGTCCGTCAAGGCCGTCGACTACGTCGCCCTCGGCGACTCCTACTCCTCCGGAGTGGGGGCAGGCAGCTACGACGGCTCCAGCTGCAAGCGCAGCTCCCGCGCCTACCCCGCTCTCTGGGCCGCCGCCAACTCCCCGGCCTCGTTCCACTTCACCGCCTGCTCGGGCGCCCGCACCGACGATGTCACGGGCGGTCAGCTCGGCCCGCTGAACGCCTCGACCGACCTCGTCTCGGTCTCCGTCGGCGGCAACGACGCCGGCTTCGCCGACGTGATGACGACCTGTGTCCTCCAGTCCGAGGCCACCTGCCTCAACCGGATCGCCACCGCCCGCGCCTACGTCGACTCGACCCTGCCCGGCCGGCTCGACTCCGTCTATGCGGCGATCCGCGCCAAGGCCCCCGCCGCCCAGGTCGTCGTCCTCGGCTACCCCCGCTTCTACCAGCTCAGCGGCTCCTGCGTCGCCGGTCTCAGCGAGCGGGAACGCACGGCCATCAACGGCGCGTCCGACCACCTCAACGCGGCCACCGCCAAGCGCGCCGCGGACCACGGCTTCACCTTCGGCGACGTCCGGACGGCCTTCACCGGGCACGAGATCTGCTCGGGCGACTCCTGGCTGCACAGCGTGAACTGGCTCAACATCGGCGAGTCCTACCACCCCACCGCCGCCGGGCAGTCGGGCGGCTATCTGCCGGTCTTCAGGTCCGCCGCCTGACCCCTTTCCCCGTTCGTCCGCTTCTTCCGCGTACCGGCTTCCTCTCGGCCGCCACCCCCTTCCTGGGTGGCGGCCGAGGGCTGCTTCGGGGTGAACCGCCCGATGTGTCCGAAGACGCCCGGGAATCGCGCGAATTGGATAACGGTCCGTCAACCTCCGTATGTCTGTGCGCAATTCTGGGTCCGGGATACACGCGTGTCTCCGGGGAACGATAGGGTTAACCTGCCCGGACCGGGTGCCCTCGTACGGGTGGGGAGTGACATGGAACAGATAACGATGCGGAGCAGGGCGCGAGTGCCTGCCATCACCTGCGGGAGCGGCGCGACCAGTACGCGCCTCGACCGTCATCTCGCGGTGCTCGGCGGCCCCGTCGTCCCGCAGCGCGAGGCGGCGGAAGCGACGCTGCTGATGCGGGAGCTGACCTCGCGTGACGTCGCGCACAGCCGCCGGAGCAGGAGCGCGCGCGTCTCGCTCTTCGCACCGCTGCGGAGGCTGCGGCGTTCGCTCTTCGGCAGCCGCCGCTGACCGACGTACGTCATCGTCCACCGGACCGGCCCGTCGCTCGGGTCGGCTCAGGCGATCACCCCGTCCCGGCGCAGCACCGATGCCTGTTCGTCCGTCATCCCCAGGGCTCGCAGCAGCGCATCGGTGTGCTCGCCCAGCGCCGGTACGGGTCCCATCCGCGCCTCCGCGCTCCCGGGCAGCGTGACCGGCGGCAGCAGCGCCCGCAGCGGTCCCACCGGTGACCCCACCTCCCGCCACCGGTCCCGTGCCGTCAGCTGAGGGTGCGCGGCCACGTCGTCCACCGAGTTCAGCCGGGCACAGGCGATGCCCGCCGCCTCAAGAGCGTCCACCGCCTCCCGGACCGTCAGCTTCGCCAGGGCCCCGGCCACCGCCTCGTCGGTCCGCCCCCGGTTCGCCGTCCGGGCCGCGTTCGTCGCGAAGTCCGGGTCGTCGGCCAACTCCGGTCGCCCCAGCGCCCGTTCCGCCAGCCGCCGCCACTCCCGGTCGTTCTGCACGGACAGCAGCACCTCCTCGCCGTCGGCCGTGGCGAAGGCGTCGTACGGCGCGATCACCGAGTGCGCGAGGCCGGTACGCGGTGGGGGCGTCGCTCCGTGCATCCCCTGGTGCAACGGGTGGCCCATCCACTCGGCCAGCGCGTCCAGCATGGACACCTCCACCGGCCCGCCCCGCCCGGTCGTCGCCCGCCGCAGCAGCGCCGCGAGGACCCCGGAGAACGCGTACATGGCCGCCGCGATGTCCGCCGCCGGAATCCCCGCCTTCACCGGCCGCTCGGCGGTCCCGGTCACCGAGACCAGACCCGCCTCGCACTGGACGAGCATGTCGTAGGCCCGCTTGTGGGCGTACGGCCCGCCCGCCCCGTAACCGGAGATGTCGACCGCCACCAGACGCGGGTGCGCGGCACAGAGCGCGGCGGCGTCCAGGCCGAGCCGGGCCGCCGCCCCCTGCGCCAGGTTCTGCACGAACACGTCGGCTCCGGCGACCAGTTCCCGCACCACGGCCAGCCCGCGCGGGTCCTTCAGGTCGACCGCCAGGGACTCCTTGCCCCGGTTGCACCAGACGAAGTGCGAGGCGAGACCGCCCGCCGCCGTGTCGTAGCCGCGCGCAAAGTCGCCGCCGTCCGGGCGCTCCACCTTGATGACCCTGGCCCCGAGGTCCGCGAGCTGCCGGGTGGCGAAGGGGGCGGCGACCGCCTGCTCGACGGCCACCACGGTGACCCCGTCGAGGGGGAGAGGAAGAGTGCTCATGGACCGTGCTTACCCTGGTGGCCGGGGCTTTCGCCACCCCCGGCCCCTGGGGCCTGTCGTTCCACTGCCGCCTGCCGCGCGACGTCTGCCGCGCGACGTCTGGGTGACGACGGCAGGGTCAGGACGGGCCCTGGTGCGTGGCGCCTCACAGCAGCGCGAACTGTCCCTCCGGGCCCTCCTCCTGATGGCCGAGCACCGACGCGGGGCGGCGCGCCGCGGCCGGGACCGGAAGCACCCCAATCGCCCGCAGCTCGCCGGGGGTGATCAGAGGAGAACGGTCCACCTGGGACCCCAACGCCTCCTGCCGGGGCCGCAGTTCGTCCAGCAGGGTCAGCACGGTGACCAGCTCCAGCAGCTCCGAGGTCCACTCCCGGGGCCAGTCGCCCGCCCCGACCGCCGCCAGCCCCTCCGCCTCGCCGGCACCCGCGCCCGTGGCTGCCGCCCGGCGGGCGAACCACAGCTCCAGCACCCGGACCCCGCCCACCGTGAACTCCCAGGCCCCGGCCGCCACCGGCGAGACGCGGCCGTCGCCGATGACCAGGGCCTCGCTCTCCGCGTCGTAGCCGATCCCGGCCGGCCGGGCCGGGAGCGCCGCCCGCACATAGGGCCTGCGCCCGCCCGGCAGCCGGGGCCGCTCCCCGCCCCCGGCTCCGCGCAGCTGGACCCGGGTCAGCTCCTCGCCCAGTTCGACCCCCCGCGCCCACACCCCGGCGTCGGCGGGCAGCGGGACCCGGCAGCCGGACGCGCCGGGCCGGGCGGCGGCCAGGGTCCAGGCCAGGAAGGACTCGGCGGTGACGTCCACCCCCAGCCGCGCGCGGACCACCTCCAGCAGTCCCGGGGCCAGGTTGGGGTCGGTGGCGCCGGGCCGCCGGTACAGCGGCCGGATGCGGCCCGGCCGCCCGGCGGGGGAGTGTCCGTCGGTCAGGAGGCGGCTCACCGACAGCGCGGGCCCGGCGGCCCGGGGCACCTGCCCGTGCTCGACCGTGAACAGCTGCCGCTCGTCGGCGACCCGCCACAGCTCCGGGCGCGCCGCGTCGATCAGCCGGTGGTCGGGGAGCAGCCACTGCTCGTCGAACGGGCCGTGCAGGATGCGCACGGGGTCGGGGCAGACGCCCGGTTCACGGCGGAACCGGCCCGTCCCGGTGGACTGGCCGGGCAGCGCGGCGACCGAGGTGAGCGGCGTACGGGACCGGGTGGGGGCGAACAGCCGGTCCTGCTCGGCGTCCCCGGCGGCGGCCAGCAGCTCCCAGCGGGTCCGCAGCGCGGCCGGGTCGGGCCCGCTCACCCAGGCCCGGCCGGTCCGCAGTGGCCGCACCGACCACGGCATGAGCTCGTCCAGCGGCACGAACGCGTCCAGCGGCGAGGAGGCGTCCCGGGGCGCGTGGGCCGCGGACTCCGCGCCCGTCCCGGCCGCCGTTCCTGTCGCCGTCCCGGTCCCCGTGTCCGTGTCGGTCCCGGTCCCCGTCTCCCCGTCCGCTCCGGCCGCCGCCGTCCTGCGCGCTGCCACCGAGATGCCCTCCCCTGTCCGCCGTGACCCTTTCGCATCGTAACGGCGACCCAGGGGCCTCCGGGGGGCCGGTCAGTGGGCCTCCACCGTCACCGAGAACGAGAAACGGTCGCCCCGGTAGCGAATCCGGGCCACGTCGACGACGCGCCCCTCCTCGTCGTACGTCACGCCGGTGTAGTGCAGGATCGGGCTCAGCAGCGGGACCCGGAGCAGACCGGCGGTGACCGGGTCGGCGAGCCGCGCCTCGACCGTGTCGGTGATCCGGGAGATCCGCACCCCGGCCACATCGCGCAGCACCTTCGTCATCGGCCAGCGTTCGAGGTCGGTCACCTCGATCCGGGCGGCGACCTCGGGGCGCACCGCGTTCTCCGCCCAGTTGGTCGGCTCGTCGCTGTCGCCGTCGCGGCGCAGCCGCCGGTAGCTGACCACCTCGGCGCAGTCCGGGAAGAACTCCGCGAGATCGCCGGGCACCGGGACCATCCCGTGGCCGAGAACCGTCGTGGCCTCCCCGGACTGCTGGGCGACGATCGCGTCGACCGATCCCAGCAGCCGCACCGGGGAGACCCGGCGGGCGCGCGGCTCGATGAACGTGCCGCGCCGCCGGTGCCGGCTGATCAGCCCCTCCGTCTCCAGTTCCTTCAGCGCCTGCCGCATCGTGAGGACGCTGACGCCGTAGTGCGCGGCGAGCTGTTCCTCGGTGGGCAGCCGGGCGGGGGCGTCCCGGGGGCGGCCCAGTATCGAGGCCCGCAGCGACTGGGAGACCTGGTACCAGAGCGGCAGCTTCCGGTTCAGGACGAGGGAGTCGGGGGCGAAGGCGGGCGGCCGGCGCGGCTGGTCCGTACCGTCGCCCGCCCCGGCCCGCTCATGGCTCTCGGTCATGTCCGTCCCCGTCCTGTCCCGCCCCCGCGGGCCCACCGGCCGCCGACCGGATTCTATGGCCGGAAGTCGCGGGTCAGACCCTGCCATACGTCGTCGTAGCCGCGTTGCAGATGGTCCGCGGAGGCCGCCTGGGCGGTCGCGGTGACCGGCCAGCGGGTCTCGAACATGAAGGCCAGGCCGTCGTCGATCTTCTGCGGCGTGAGCTCCGCCGCACTGGCCCGTTCGAAGGTGTCCCGGTCCGGACCGTGCGCCGACATCATGTTGTGCAGGGAGCCGCCGCCGGGGACGAAGCCGTCCGCCTTCGCGTCGTACGCCCCCTGGATCAGCCCCATGTACTCGCTCATCACGTTCCGGTGGAAGTACGGCGGCCGGAAGGTGTCCTCACCGACCAGCCAGCGCGGGGCGAAGACCACGAAGTCCACCCCGGCGAGCCCCGGAGTGTCGGACGGCGAGGTCAGGACCGTGAAGATCGACGGGTCGGGGTGGTCGTAGCTGATGCTCCCCATCACGTTGAACCGGTGCAGGTCGTAGACGTAGGGGGTGTAGTTGCCGTGCCAGGCGACGACGTCCAGGGGCGAGTGGTCGTACGTCGCCGACCAGAGGTTGCCGCAGAACTTGTTCACCACCTCCACCGGCCGGTCCTCGTCCTCGTAGGCGGCGACGGGGGCGAGGAAGTCCCGGGCGTTCGCCAGGCCGTTCGCCCCGATCGGGCCGAGGTCCGGCAGCACGAACGGGCGGCCGTAGTTCTCGCAGACGTATCCGCGCACGGACTCTGCCAGCGGCTCCACCCGGAAGCGCACCCCGCGCGGGATCAGCGCGACCTGGCCCGGCTCGGCGCGCAGCAGGCCCAGCTCGGTGCGCAGCAGCAGCCCGCCGCGCTCGGGGACGATCAGCAGCTCGCCGTCCGCGTCGCTGAACACCCGGTCGTTCATGGGGGAGTTGGCGTGGTACAGGTGGATCGCCATCCCGGTGCGCTGGGTGGCGTCCCCGTTGCCGCCGAGCGTCCACAGGCCGTCCAGGAAGTCCGTGCCGGGCGCGGGGTCGGGCAGCGGATTCCAGCGGAGCCGGTTCGGGTCGGGCGCCGACCCGGTGAACGGCGCCGAGTCCAGACGGCCGTTGCTGATCCGGGTGAAGGCGGGGTGCGCGGCGGACGGGCGGATCCGGTAGAGCCACGAGCGGAGGTTGTGGGCGCGCGGCTCGGTGAACGCCGAACCGCTCAGCTGCTCCGCGTACAGCCCGAGCGGGGCCCGCTGGGGGGAGTTGCGGCCGTGCGGCAGCGCCCCGGGGACCGCCTCCGTGCTGTGCTCGTTGCCGAAACCGGAGGAGTACGCCAGCCCTTCGGCCGTCTTCCTCGCCTGCTCGATCGCGCTCATCCCGCACTCCCGGTGCCCAAGAAGCCTCGGATCCGCCGGACAACGAATCCTATGGGCCACCGTAGGAATGGGAACGCGGCACGTCAACGGCACACGGCGTGCGGCGGGCCGATCGTGGCCCGTCCGGGCCGGTCCGGGCCGGTCCGGAAGGGGGGCCTCCGCCGTCTGCCGGGCGCGGGGCCCACGGCATCATGGGGCCCGTGCCTCCCGTGAACCCGAACCTCCGCCGCGCCCCCGTGCAGCAGCGCAGCGCGGACCGCCTGGCCCGGATACTCGACGCCTGCGCCGCACTCCTGGACGAGTCCGGCTACGAGCAGCTCACCACCCGCGCCGTCGCCGAGCGGGCCGAAGTGCCGATCGGCTCCGTCTACCGGTTCTTCTCCAACAAGCGCGCACTCGTCGACGCCCTCGCGCTGCGCAACCTGGACCGTTACGCCGAGCGCATCACCGCCCGGCTGGCCGCCCTCCCCGCCGACGACTGGCGTGCGGCCATCGACGCGGTGCTGGACGAGTACCTGGCGATGAAGCGGACCGTCCCCGGCTTCGCCCTGGTCGACTTCGGGCCGCCGTTCCCGGCCGAACCCGGGGACACCGCGGAGGACGCCAACCGGCGCCTCGCGGACCGGCTCGCCGGACTGCTCGCCGGGCACCTCGGGCGCAGCCCCGACGAGAGCCTGTCCCGGGCGATCCTGGTCAGCGTGGAAGCGGCCGACGCCCTGCTGCAACTCGCCTTCCGTACGCACCCGTCGGGGGACGGGGCCATCGTCGCCGAGACCCGGACCCTGGTCAGGTCCTACCTCGCGCAGACCCTGGACTGACGAGCGCCGCCCGCCGCACGGGTCCGCCTCCCCTCGCTGCCGTCCGGTGTCCCCGCCCGCCGCCGCCCGATGCGGCCCCGTGGGTGCCGGGGGTGCTCCGGGCCGCTTGGCCCCCCCGACTGCCGCCCGCGTATGCCGCCGCCGTGCGCCCGCCGGGGCCGGACCGGTCGGCGAGGACGGCCTGAAACCCCCGGCCGGTGCCGCCGTTGCGCCCGCCGGGGCCGCACGGTCATCGATCCGTACCGCTCGACGCCTCCCCGCCATGCGTACCGGTCGGTATGCTCGGGCGGGCCGGGCGTCCACCCCCGCCCGGCCCCGTCCGTGTGCCGTCGCCGCAGCCGCCCCGGGGAGGGCCCATGTCGCACGACTCCCGTACCGCACCGCGCATCTGCCCCCTCTGCGAGGCCACCTGCGGCCTGACCCTCACCATCGAGGGGACGACCGTCACCAATGCGCGCGGCGACCACGACGACATCTTCAGCCGGGGCTTCGTCTGCCCCAAGGGCGCGTCCTTCGGCGGCCTCGACGCCGACCCCGACCGGCTGCGCACCCCCCTGGTGCGCGGCGCGGACGGCGAGTTGCGGGACGCCTCCTGGGACGAGGCGTTCGACCTCGTCGCCGCGCGGATACCGGCCCTGACGGAGGCGCACGGCCCCCAGGCCGTCGGCGTGGTCCTCGGCAACCCCAACGTGCACACCATGGCGGGCTCCCTCTATCCGCCGCTGCTGCTGGGGGCCCTGCGCACCCGCAACGTGTTCACCGCGAGCACCCTGGACCAGATGCCCAAGCACGTCTCCAGCGGCCTCCTCTTCGGCGACCCGAACGCCATCCCCGTACCGGACCTCGACCGCACCGGACACCTCCTCCTGATCGGCGCCAACCCGCTGGAGTCCAACGGCAGCCTCTGCACCGCCCCCGACTTCCCCGGCCGCCTCCGGGCCCTGCGCCGACGCGGCGGCACCCTCACCGTCGTGGACCCCCGCCGCACCCGCACCGCCCGCCTCGCCGACCGGCACGTGCCGATCCGGCCCGGCGCGGACGCCCTGCTCCTGGCGGCGATCGCGCACACCCTCCTCGCCGAGAAGCTCGCCGACCCCGGAGCGCTCGCCGAACACCTGGAGGGGCTCGACGAACTGGCCGCGGCCCTGCACGACTTCACCCCGGAAGCGGTCGCTCCCGCCTGCGACGTGGAGGCGGGCACCATCACCGTGCTCGCCCGCGAACTGGCCGCCGCCCCCACCGCCGCCGTCTACGGGCGCATCGGCAGCTGCACCGTGGAGCACGGGACCCTCGCCAGCTGGCTGGTGGACGTCCTCAACATCCTCAGCGGCAACCTGGACCGCCCCGGCGGTGCGCTGTTCCCGCTCTCCGCGACAGCTCGCGCACCCCGCCCCGCCGCCCCCGGCAAGGGCTTCGCGCTCGGCCGCTGGGCGTCCCGGGTCTCCGGCCACCCCGAGGCGAAGGGCGAACTGCCCATCGCCGCACTGGCCGAGGAGATCGACACCCCCGGCGACGACCGCATCCGCGCCCTGCTCGTCCTCGCCGCCAACCCGGTGCTCTCCGCACCCGACGGCGACCGGCTCGACGCGGCCCTCTCCGGCGGGCTGGACTTCATGGTCAGCGTCGACCCGTACCTCAACGAGACCTCCCGCCACGCGGACGTCGTGCTGCCCCCGCCGCCGCCCTCGCAGAGCGCCCACTTCGACTTCGCGTTCAACTCCTTCGCCGTCCGCAACCAGGTCCGCTACACCCGCGCCCCCGTCCCCCTGGAGGAGGGGCGGATGGACGAGAGCGAGATCCACGCCCGGCTGATCCTGGCCGTGAGCGGGACGCACGGCACCCCGCCCGCCGCCGTCGACGACCTCGCCGTCACCACCGCCCTCACCCGGGCGGGCGCCCCCGCCGAGCTAGCCGGCGAGCTCACCGGCGACAGCGGCCCCGAACGCCGCCTCGACCTGATGCTGCGGCTCGGCCCGTACGGCCTGACGCTGGAGCGGCTGCTGGCCCACCCGCACGGCATCGACCTCGGCCCGCTGCGACCCCGCCTCCCGGAGGTCCTGCGCACCCGCTCCGGCCGCGTCGAACTGCTGCCCGCCCCGATCGCCGCCGATCTGCCGCGCCTGCGCCGGGCGCTGGGCGGCCGCCCGGCCCCGCTCGTCCTGGTCGGCCGCCGCCATCTGCGGTCCAACAACAGCTGGATGCACAACGTCGGCTCGCTCACCGGCGGCAGCAACGTCTGCACCCTCCAGGTCCACCCCGACGACGCGGACCGCCTCGGGGTCGTGGACGGGGCCACCGTGCGGATCGCGTCGTCGGGCGGTGCGATCGAGGCCCCGGCCGAGATCACGGACACCGTGCGCAGCGGTGTGGTGAGCCTCCCGCACGGGTGGGGCCACAGCCGCCCCGGAACCCGGATGGCGGTCGCCGCCGCCCACCCCGGCGCCAACGTGAACCAGCTGCTCGACGGCACCCTCCTGGACCCGCTCTCGGGGACGGCGGTGCTGAACGCCATCCCGGTCTCGGTGACCCCCGCCCCCTAACACCACCGCGTTGACCTGGGGTTTTGCTCGTATTGCTCACGCGTCAACGTCTTGTTAACTCTTCGGGAGGGACCCTAACGTCGTCCGGACCGCCGAGACCGGTGGGAGTTCAAGGATGAACGTTAGGTATCCCCCATGCTGACAATCCTCGGCTTCGCCATGATCGCGACCTTCCTGGTCCTGATCATGACGAAGAAGATGTCGCCGATCGCGGCGCTCGTACTGATCCCCGCGCTATTCTGTGTCGCCGTCGGACAGGGAGCGCAGCTCGGCGACTACGTCATCGACGGCGTCGGCAACCTGGCGCCGACCGCCGCCATGCTGATGTTCGCCATCGTGTACTTCGGCGTGATGATCGACGTCGGCCTGTTCGATCCGATCGTCCGGGGCATCCTGCGGTTCTGCAAGGCCGACCCGATGCGGGTCGTCGTCGGTACGGCGGTGCTCGCCGCGATCGTCTCGCTGGACGGGGACGGCTCCACCACCTTCATGATCACCGTCTCGGCGATGTATCCGCTCTACAAACGGCTGAAGATGAGCCTGGTGGTGATGACCGGCGTCGCGGCCACCGCGAACGGCGTCATGAACACCCTGCCCTGGGGCGGCCCTACCGCCCGCGCGGCGACCGCCCTCAAGCTGGACGCCTCCGAGATCTTCGTCCCCATGATCCCGGCGCTGGCCGTCGGACTGCTCGCGGTGTTCCTGCTCGCCTACGTACTGGGCCGCCGCGAGCGCAAGCGCCTGGGCGTGCTCAGCCTGGACGAGACGCTCGTCCGGCAGCCGGAGCCGGAGCTGGAGACCGTGACGGTCGGCGGCGGTACGGCCGCCGCGGGCGGCACGGGCGGTGGCGGTCCGCTGCGCGAGAACCCCGCCGCGCCGGGTGCGGGCGTCGGGAGGGACACGGCGTCCGGGGATGCCGGGGACGACGAGGAGGAGTTCAAGGGCCTCGACCCGAACCGGCCCACGCTCCGCCCCAGGCTCTACTGGTTCAACGCCGGTCTCACCGTCGCGCTGCTCACCGCGATGATCATGGAGCTGCTGCCCATTCCGGTGCTCTTCCTGCTGGGCGCGGCCCTCGCCCTCACCGTCAACTTCCCCCACATGCCCGACCAGCGGGCCCGGATCGCCGCCCACGCCGACAACGTTCTCAACGTCTCCGGCATGGTCTTCGCCGCCGCCGTCTTCACCGGTGTCCTCACCGGCACCGGCATGGTCGAGCACATGGCCGACTGGGTCGTCTCCACCGTCCCCGACGCGATGGGCCCGCACATGGCCATCGTCACCGGCCTGCTCAGCCTGCCGCTGACGTACTTCATGTCCAACGACGGCTTCTACTTCGGCGTCGTCCCCGTCCTCGCCGAGGCGGGCGCCGCCCACGGCGTCTCCCCGCTGGAGATCGCCCGCGCCTCCCTGGCGGGCCAGGCGCTGCACATGTCCTCGCCGCTGGTACCCGCGGTGTACGTCCTCGTCGGCATGGCGAAGGTCGAGTTCGGCGACCACACCCGCTTCACCGTCAAGTGGGCCGTCCTCACCTCGCTCGTGGTGCTCGGGGCGGGCATCCTGTTCGGCACGATCTGACGCCCCCGCACCCCTGGACACCCCTGATGCCATCCGCACCGCGAACCCGGCCCGGCCGGGGCTGGCTGCTACGCCTCGTCATCGCCTTCGCCTTCGCGCAGGGGGCGGTGTCGATGGCGCGGCCCGCCGTCTCCTACCGGGCCCTCGCGCTCGGGGCGGACGAGACGGCCGTCGGCGTCATCGCCGGGGTGTACGCCCTGCTCCCGCTGTTCGTCGCCGTCCCGCTCGGCCGCCGCACCGACCACGGCCGGTGCGCGCCGCTGCTGCCGCTCGGCGTGCTGCTGATCGGCGGCGGCTGCGCCCTGAGCGCGACGGCCTCCTCGCTGCCCGCGATGGCCGCCTGGAGCGGGGTGATGGGCCTCGGCCACCTCTGCTTCGTCATCGGCGCGCAGTCGATCGTGGCCCGGCAGTCCGCCCCCGCGGAACAGGACCGCGACTTCGGGCACTTCACCATCGGCGCGTCCCTGGGGCAGCTCGTCGGCCCGGTCGCCGCGGGCGGCCTCATCTCCGCCGAGGGCGGGGCGCTGGACCGTACGAGCGCCCTCGCGCTCCTCGTCTCGGCGGGGGTCGCCGCGGCCGCCCTCACCTCGCTGTGGCGCATCGAGCACCGCACGGCGACCGGCTCCGCCGCCGGAAAGCCGGACCGCAAGGTCCCGGTCCGCTCGATCCTGGGGACGCGCGGTGTCCCGGCGGGCATCTTCATCAGCCTGGCCGTGCTCTCCGCCACCGACATCCTCACCGCCTACCTGCCGGTCGTCGGCGAGCACCGCTCCATCGCCCCGGCCACCGTCGGGCTGCTGCTCAGCCTGCGGGCCGCCGCCACCATCGCCTGCCGCCTGGTGATGACCCCGCTGCTTCGGCTGCTCGGCCGCCGGGCCCTGCTGACCGTCAGCTGCCTGCTCGCCGCGCTGCTCTGCGCGGGCGTCGCGCTGCCCGTGTCCGTACCGGTCCTCGCCGTGATGCTGGGCGTGCTCGGGTTCTGTCTCGGTGTGGGCCAGCCGCTGTCGATGACCACCGTGGTGCGCGCCGCCCCCGAGGGGGCCCGTTCCACCGCGCTCGCCCTGCGCCTCACCGGCAACCGGCTCGGCCAGGTCGCCGCGCCCGCCGGGGCCGGGCTGATCGCCGGTGCGGCGGGGGTGGGTGCTCCGTTCGTCCTGCTCGGGGTGCTGCTGCTGGGCGCGGCCGGGCTCGGGCTGCGCGGGGGCGGCGCGCCGCCGGGCGCCGCCCGGACCGGTGCGTCGCCCGAGACCGCCGCCGCGGACGGCCCCGGGGCCGACGGCGCCCCGGAGGTCAGCGCCCGGTCGAACCGTCGATGAGTTCGCGCAGGATGTCCGCGTGCCCGGCGTGCCGGCCGGTCTCCTCGATCAGGTGGGTGAGCGCCCAGCGCACGCTCGGCGCGGACCCGCCCGGCCGGGGCACCGGGGCGCCGAGGTCGGCGCATCCGTCGAGGACCGCGTTCGCCTCGGCGACCGCCTGCCGGTAGCGGGCGACGACCTCGTCCACCCCGGCGTCCGGCGCGGCGTGGAGGGTCGCCTGCCAGTCGGTGACCCGGTCCCCGAGGAACGTGGCCCGCTCGACGGAGGTGAGGTGGTTGAGGAGCCCCAGCAGATTGGTGCCCGAGGCCACCTGGGCGGTACGGACCTGTGGTTCGGGCGCGCCCTCGACCTTCGCGGCGACGGACTCACGGAGGTAGTCGAGGAACCCGCGCAGCACTTCGGCCTCGCTGTTGGCGGTCCGGGGCGGGGGAGTGTCGCGGCGGCGCGCGGGGCGGGGTGAGGTGGGCATGGGCCCAGTCTGCCGGGCGGGCCGTCGCCGGGCGAGGAGACTTGCTGTTCCGGCAAGTCCGCTGCGGGGAAGGGTGATACGGGGGCGTGACGGGAGTCTGTGGGGCTCTCTGGCATCCCAAAACTAACAGCGCTAGTTTGGGCGGGTGCGACGGTCGCCCCGCGCCCGCCGCACGGCTTCGGCGCTCCGCACCGCACGTCCGGGAGGAAACAGCCATGCAGGCCCATGACCAGATGTACATCGACGGCGCGTGGCGGCCCGCCGCCGGGCAGGACACGATCCCGGTCGTGAACCCGGCGGACGAGCAGGTCATCGCCCGGGTGCCGGCGGGGACCGCCGAGGACGTCGACGCGGCGGTACGGGCGGCCCGCGCCGCCTTCCCCGCGTGGGCCGCGACCCCGCCCGCCGAGCGTGCCGCCCGGCTCACCGCGCTGGCCGACGCGCTGTCCGCCCGCAAGGACGTGCTGGCCGCGACGATCACCGCCGAGCTGGGCGCGCCACTGCCGCTCTCGCGGATGGTCCACGCGGGCGTCCCCGTCCTGGTCGCCGCCTCGTACGCCGAACTGGCCGCCCGCCACAGCTTCGAGGAGCGGATCGGCAACTCCACCGTGCTCCTGGAGCCGGTCGGGGTGGTGGGTGCGATCACGCCCTGGAACTACCCGCTCCACCAGATCGTCGCCAAGGTCGCCCCCGCCCTCGCCGCGGGCTGCACGGTCGTCCTCAAGCCCGCCGAGGACACCCCGCTCACCGCCCAGCTCTTCGCCGAGGCCACCGAGGCCGCCGGTCTGCCGCCCGGGGTCTTCAACCTGGTCACCGGCCTCGGCCCGGTCGCCGGGAAGGCGCTCGCCGCCCACGAGGACGTCGACCTGGTCTCGTTCACCGGCTCGACCGCGGTGGGCCGTCTCATCGGAGCCACCGCCGGGGCCGCCGTCAAGCGCGTCGCCCTCGAACTGGGCGGCAAGTCCGCCAACGTCATCCTCCCCGGCGCCGACCTCGCCAGGGCCGTCGGCGCCGGGATCGCCAACGTGATGACCAACTCGGGCCAGACGTGCAGCGCCTGGACCCGGATGCTGGTGGACGCCGAGCGGTACGACGAGGCCGTGGAGCTGGCGGCGAACGCCGTCACCGAGTACGTCGTCGGGGAGCGGGTCGGCCCGCTCGTCAACGCCGAGCAGCGGGCCCGGGTGCGCGGTTACATCGAGAAGGGCGTCGAGGAGGGGGCCCGGCTGATCGCGGGCGGCCCCGACGCCCCCCGGGAGACCGGCTACTACATCAGCCCGACCGTCTTCGCGGACGTCACCCCGGACATGACGATCGCCCAGGAGGAGATCTTCGGTCCGGTCGTCGCGATCCTGCGCTACGAGGACGTGGAGGACGCGCTGCGCATCGCCAACGGCACCGTGTACGGGCTCGCGGGCGCCGTGTGGGCCGCTAACGAGGCGGAGGCGGTGGCCTTCGCCCGCCGGATGGACACCGGACAGGTCGACATCAACGGCGGCCGGTTCAACCCGATGGCCCCGTTCGGCGGCTACAAGCAGTCGGGGGTCGGCCGCGAACTGGGCCCGCACGGCCTGGCGGAGTACCTCCAGACCAAGTCGCTCCAGTTCTGAACCCGCGGCCCCGTCCGCACGAGACATCCGTCCGTCCGCTCACGGCACCCCTGTCCGCGGGCGGAAACCCCTCCCGCAAGGAGCCTGCCCGTGGTCCGCGCCGCCGTACTGCCCGCCGTCGGAGCTCCGCTGGAGCTCACCGACATCGTCCTGCCGGAGCCCGGTCCCGGCCAGGTGCGCGTCGGGCTCGCCGCCGCCGGGGTCTGCCACTCAGACCTGTCCCTGTCCAACGGCACCCTGCGGGTCCCGGTGCCCGCCGTACTCGGCCACGAGGGCGCCGGGCGGGTCCTGGCGGTCGGTGAGGGCGTCACGCACGTCGCGCCGGGCGACGGGGTGGTCCTCAACTGGGCGCCCTCCTGCGGGACCTGCTTCCACTGCGGCATCGGGGAGGTGTGGCTCTGCGCCGACGCGCTGAAGGGGGCGGCACATCTCCACGCCCGTACGGCGGACGGCACCGATCTCCACCCCGGCCTCAACGTGGCCGCCTTCGCGGAGGAGACCGTCGTCGCCGCGAACTGCGTGCTCCCCGCCCCCGAGGGCATCCCCCTCACCGACGCCGCACTCCTCGGCTGCGCGGTCCTCACCGGCTACGGCGCGGTCCACCACAGCGCCCGGGTCCGCGCGGGCGAGAGCGTCGTCGTCCTCGGTATCGGCGGCATCGGCCTCGCCGTCCTCCAGGCCGCCCGGATCGCGGGCGCCTCCCGGATCATCGCGGTCGACGTCTCCCCGGCCAAGGAGGAGCTGGCCCGGGGCGCCGGGGCCACCGACTACGTCGTCGCCTCCGCCACCACCCCGCGCGAGATCCGGAAACTCACCGGCGGCCAGGGCGCGGACGTCGCCGTGGAGTGCGTCGGGCGGCCCGTGTCCATCCGGGCCGCCTGGGACTCCACCCGGCGCGGCGGCCGCACCACGGTCGTCGGGATCGGCGGCAAGGACCAGGAGGTCACGTTCAACGCCCTGGAGATCTTCCACTGGGGCCGCTCCCTGACGGGGTGCGTCTACGGCGACAGCGACCCGGCCCGCGACCTGCCCGCGCTGGCCGACCACATCCGCGCGGGCCGCTTCGACCTGTCGATGATGGTCACCGACCGCATCGGTCTGGACGGCATCCCCGCCGCCTTCGACCACATGACCGCGGGCCGGGGCGGCCGGGCCCTGGTCGTGTTCTAGGGGGTGTCCGAGCGGGTGTCTGTCCGTGCCGGGCGCCGGGGCCGGGGTCGCGGCGCCCGGCCCGGTCCGCCGGCGGCTGCGCGAGACCGCCACCCCGACCAGGCACAGCGCCCCGCCGAGGACGCCGAGCGGGGTCGGCACCTCGTCCAGCAGCACCCACGCCATGAGCACCACCAGCGCCGGAACCGCGTACGTGGTCGCGCCCATCCGGCCCGCCGTGGTCCGGGCCAGCGCGTAGCCCCAGGTGGTGAAGGCCAGCGCGGTCGGGAAGACGCCCAGGTAGACCATGTTCAGCGTGGCCGGGAGCGGGGCCCGGCCCGCCTCGGAGACGAGCACCCCGGTGAACGGCAGGCAGGCGACGGCGCCGATCAGACAGCCGAAGGTGTTGATCTGGAGCGAGGAGCCGTACGCCAGCGCGGGCTTCTGGCTCACCACGCCCAGCGCGTACGCCACCGCCGCCAGCAGGCAGAGCGCCACCCCCAGCACGGATGAGCCGCCGTGCCCGGACATGGCGAGGCCGACGACGATCGCACCCGAGAACGAGATGCCCATTCCCAGCAGCAGGCGGCGCGGCAGCCCCTCCCCGAGCATCCGGGCGCCCAGCAGCGCCATCAGGATCGGCCCGATGTTCACCAGCATCGCCGCGGTCCCGGCATCCACCTCCTGTTCGCCCCAGTTCAGGGCCACCATGTACAGCCCGAACCACAGCACCCCGGAGGTCACGATCCCGCGCCAGGCGCCGCGCCCCGGCAGCCCCTCCCGTCGCACGAGCAGGATCACCCCGAGCACCAGCCCGCCCGACGCGAGCCGCCCGAGGGCCAGCGCACCGGGGGAGTAGGCCTCACCCGCGCTGCGGATCGAGACGAAGGCGGAGGCCCACAGCAGCACGGTGACGCAGGCGGCGGCGGTGGCCCGCCAGGGCAGGGCGGGAGCGGGGGCGGCCGGGGGAGCGGAGGAGGCCGGGGGCGTCGTCATGGTCACGACCGTAGAGCCGGAACGCTTCGGCCCCCACCGAATTGCCGGGGACCGTCAGCCGGCGGGGGCCGGGCCGTCCGGCGAAGCGGGTTCGATGCCCAGCAGCTCGGAGAGGGCCCGCAGCCCGTCCGGGGCCGCCCGGACCGCCCGCCCGGTACCGAACCGCTCGCACCAGACCCGCTCCAGCACATGGGCGCACAGCGCCGCGCCCGCGGCCCCCGCGAGGTGCGGCCGCCGCTCCGTCCAGTCCAGGCAGCCCCGCGCCGGCGGCCGCCGGACGGAGCGGTCCGGGGGGACGCCGAGCGCGCCGAACCGGTCCGGGCCCGCGTCGGTCAGCGCGAACCCGGTGTCCTGCCGCAGCAGCCCCCCGGTCCGCCGCTCAGGCCCCCGGGTCGCGGCGGTACTCCTCGTACCGCGTCCCCAGCCCGTCCAGCAGGGCCCGCAGCCCGGTCTCGAACGCCCCCTCGTCCACCTGCCGTTGGTGGTCGGCCAGCAGGTGGGCCTGGCCCAGGTGCGGGTAGTCGGCGGGGTCGTAGGCGCTCTCGTCGTCGACGAAGCCCCCGGCGAACGATCCCAGCGCCGACCCGGTGATGAAATAGCGCATCAGCGCCCCGATGCGGGTGGCCTGTGCCGGGGGCCAGCCCGCGCCCACCATCGCGCCGAACACCGCGTCCGCGACCCGCAGTCCCGCCGGGCGGCGGCCGGGTCCCCGGGCGAGCACGGGCACGATGTGCGGGTGCGCGGCGAGGGCGGCCCGGTAGGACAGCGCCCAGTCGTGCAGGGCCTCGCGCCAGTCGCGCGGGTCGGACTCCTCGAACATCGACAGGTCGACCTGGACGGAGACGGCGTCGGCGACCGCGTCGAGGATCTCCTCCTTGTTGCGGAAGTGGTTGTACAGCGAGGGCCCGCTGACCCCGAGGACGGCCGCCAGACGGCGGGTGGAGACGGCGTCGAGCCCCTCGGCGTCCACGAGCGCGCTCGCCGCCTCGACGATGCGGTCTCTGCTGAGGAGGGGCTTGCGCGGACGGGCCATGCGGCCCATAGTAGGGCCCCCGAACAAAAAACTAGCAGTGCTAATTAACGCGCTGACGAGAAGTGGGGTGCCGCGCGATGGACCTGACGCTCAGCGAGGAGCAGGAAGCCGTCCGGAAGCTGGCCGCGGACTTCGTCGCCCGCGAGGTCACCCCGCATGTCGTCGCGTGGGACCGTGCCGAGAATGTCGACAGGTCGATCGTGAAGAAGCTCGGCGACCTCGGCTTCCTCGGCCTGACCGTCCCCGAGGAGTACGGCGGCTCCGGCGGCGACCACCTCGCGTACTGCCTGGTCACCGAGGAGCTGGGGCGCGGCGACTCCTCGGTGCGCGGGATCGTCTCCGTATCGCTCGGCCTGGTCGCCAAGACCGTCGCGTCCTGGGGGAGCGAGCACCAGAAGCGGCGGTGGCTGCCCCCGCTGACCTCCGGCGACGCGCTCGGCTGCTTCGGCCTCACCGAGCCCGGCACCGGCTCGGACGCGGGGAACCTCGCCACCCGCGCCGTCCGCGACGGCGACGACTACGTCCTCAACGGCACCAAGACGTTCATCACCAACGGCACGTGGGCCGACGTGGTGCTGCTCTTCGCCCGTACGAACGAGACCCCCGGCCACCGCGGCGTCTCCGCCTTCCTCGTCCCCGCCGACGCCCCCGGCCTCGCCCGCCGCACCCTTCACGGCAAGCTGGGCCTGCGCGGCCAGGCCACCGCCGAACTGGTGCTGGAGGACGTCCGGATCCCGGCGTCCGCCCTCCTCGGCCCGGAGGGCAAGGGCTTCACCGTCGCCATGTCCGCGCTGGCCAAGGGGCGGATGTCGGTCGCGGCGGGCTGCGTCGGCATCGGACAGGCCGCCCTGGACGCGGCCGTCCGCTACGCCGGAGAGCGCGAGCAGTTCGGCAAGCCCATCGCCCGCCACCAGCTCGTCCAGGAACTGCTCAGCGACATCGCCGTCGACGTCGACGCCGCCCGGCTGCTGACCTGGCGGGTCGCCGACCTGATCGACCGGGGGCAGGAGTTCGCCACCGCCGCCTCCCAGGCCAAGCTGTACGCCTCCGAGGCCGCCGTCCGCTGCGCCAACAACGCCCTCCAGGTCTTCGGCGGTTACGGCTACATCGACGAGTACCCCGTCGGCAAGCTCCTCCGGGACGCCCGCGTGATGACCCTCTACGAGGGCACCAGCCAGATCCAGAAGCTCATCATCGGCCGCGCCCTGACCGGCGTCTCCGCCTTCTGACCGCCGCCGGGCCGACGCGTCCGGCGGCCCGGCGGCCCGTACGGGTGGCTGGGCGCGGGTGTCTGAGTACGGGGGTGAGTACGGGCGCGGATATGGCGCGCACCACATCGGCGGATGCTCGGTCCATGAGCGATACGACACCGGTCAAGCAGCAGAACACCGCCGCCTTCTACGGCCAGGCCCTCGCCTCCTTCGCGGTGGCGATGGGCGCGATGGCCTTCGGCATCTTCCACCTCGACGCCGACCCCTGGGTGCGCGGCTTCCTCGCCATCGGCGTGCTCTACCTCGTCACGTCCTGCTTCACGCTGGCCAAGGTGATCCGGGACCGCCAGGAGGCCGGGCAGATCGTCAGCCGGGTGGACCAGGCCCGGCTGGAGAAGATCCTCGCCGACCACGACCCCTTCCAGAAGCTCTGACCCCTGGCCGGAAGCGGGCGGAACACCCCCTAAGCGCTTGCTCAGGTTCGGGGTATGGTGTTCGTCCGGTTGACGGAGAGGGGCCCTGGACGATGAGTGCGGCGGAGGAGACGAGCGGCGAGGACGCCCCCTGGGCCGAGGTCACCCCCGAGGCGGCCCGGCGGCTCCTCGTCGCCGCCGTGGACGCCTTCGCCGAGCGCGGCTACCACGCGACCACCACCCGGGACATCGCCGGGCGGGCCGGGATGAGTCCGGCCGCGCTCTACATCCACTACAAGACCAAGGAAGAGCTGCTCCACCGGATCAGCACGATCGGCCACGAGCGGGCGCTGAACGTCCTGGAGGCCGAGGCCGGACGGGACGGCAGCGCCGCCGAGCGGCTCGCCGGAGCCGTCCGCTCCTTCGTCCGCTGGCACGCCGAGCGGCACACCACCGCCCGGGTCGTGCAGTACGAACTCGACGCCCTCGGCGAGGAGCACCGCACCGGGATCGTCGCGCTGCGCCGCCGGAGCGACGCGGTGGTGCGCCGGATCATCGGCGAGGGGGTGCGGGACGGCGAGTTCGACGTCCCCGACGTCCCGGGCACCACGCTCGCGGTGTTGTCCCTCTGTATCGACGTGGCCCGCTGGTTCAACGCCCAGGGCAGCCGTACGCCCGACGAGGTGGGCGAGCTGTACGCCGGTCTCGTCCTGCGGATGGTCGGAGCCCGTACGGCCCCCGGCCGGGAGTGACCGGAACAGGGGCGGCGGGGATCAGAAGTAGTAGCGGGAGACCGACTCGGCGACACAGGCCGGCTTCTCGCCGCCCTCGCGCTCGACCGTGACGACGGCGGTGACCTGCACCCCGCCGCCCGCCTCCGTGACGTCCCGGAGCACCGCCGTGGCCCGCAGCCGGGAGCCCACCGGGACCGTCGAGGGGAAACGGACCTTGTTGGTCCCGTAGTTGATCCCCATCTTCATGCCCTCGACCCGCATCACCTGCGGCACCAGCGCGGGCAGCAGCGACAGCGTGAGATAGCCGTGGGCGATCGTCGTGCCGAAGGGGCCGTCCTTCGCCCGCTCCGGGTCCACGTGGATCCACTGGTGGTCGCCGGTCGCCTCGGCGAACCGGTCGATCCGCTCCTGGTCCACCTCCAGCCAGTCGCTGTGTCCCAGCTGCTCGCCCACGGCGTCCCGCAGCTCCCGCGCGGACGTGAAGATCCTGGCCTCTGTCATGTTTCCCGCTCCCTGACCTCCGGCTCACCGCACCCTCCGGCGCGATGTCCAAGCGCTTGCTCAGCATCATGGCGGTGCGCGTCCCTGTCAACGACGGAGCGGCGTTCCCGTGGAGGACCGGCAGTAGGTTGGAGGAGTGCCCCAGATCCCGCAGTCACTCCAGGAACTCTCGGTCGGCCAGCTCTCCGCGCGCAGCGGCGCCGCTGTCTCGGCCCTGCACTTCTACGAGTCCAAGGGCCTGATCAGCTCCACCCGCACCAGCGGCAACCAGCGCCGCTACCCCCGTGACGCGCTGCGCCGGGTCGCCTTCGTCCGGGCGGCGCAGCGCGTCGGCATCCCCCTGGCCACGATCCGCGAGGCGCTGACCGAACTGCCCGAGGAGCGCACGCCCAACCGCGCCGACTGGGCCCACCTCTCGGCGGCCTGGCGTCGCGAACTGGACGACCGGATCGAGCAGTTGCACCGGCTGCGCGACCACCTCACCGACTGCATCGGGTGCGGCTGCCTCTCCCTGGAGACCTGCGTGCTGTCCAACCCCGACGACGTCTCCGGCGCCCGGATCACCGGCTCCCGCCTGATGCCGGAGCGCAAGCGGCCTTCCTGAACCCGCGCGGCGGACAGGGGTGCGTCTCCGGCCGGAAGGGCACCCGCGGGCCGCCCGGAGAGGCCCACGGGGAAGAGAAAACCGACCGGTACGACTGGTTCGGTGAAACGGGCAGAAGCGGTCCGCCCGAAAGGCCATACGGGCGCCGGTGCGCGCGGTGCCGGTACGGCCGGGCTTCGGGGGCAAGGGCTCCGGCCGGGGTGGCTCCGCCCGGCACGGGAGGAAATCGGAAGCGGCTCCGCGCCAAACAAACAGCGAGCGGATCGACATTCTTCGGGGCTCGGTAAAGGTGGCGCAAAATGCCGGGCCATTGGCCGATATCTGATCGAATTCATTCTGGCCGTTCTAGCCGCGTTCCTGGAGTGTCCCGGAGGGGGGTCAGTAGGCTGAGCGTGCGAGGCCTGTCAGCCGGTGACTTCTTTTCCCGGCGGGCGGAGTCACGCCGTTCTCGATGCTGCGATCTCCTGGAGCCGTGCCGTCATGTCAGAAATCGATTTACACCATCATGAACGGCAACTTCATCGCCTCGCAACTGAATTCGAGAGCCTCCATGTCCGGGTACGCGATGTCTCCTACACGCCGGGAGCCGACGCCCTCCGCCGGATCGGTCCGCTCCTGCTCGCCGCACAGGACCTGACCGCCACCGCACTCGTGCGGCTGAACGCCCTGTACGGCAGCACGTTCGCCGCCGTCACCGGCCGCCGCTCCAGCCTGGAGCGACTGTCCTCGGTGCTGGTCACCTCCTCCCTGGTCAACAACGCCCTGGCCTTGGCGTTGCAGGCCAACCCGGGAGAAGGCGAGCCCTTGGGCGGCCACCGGACGCACGACGGGACGGCGGGCGCCGCCCGCCACGGCGAGGCGATCCTCCTCATCGTCGGCCATCTCGACGAGGCGGCCGCCCAGCTGGACCTGAGCGCGACCGCGTGCCGTCATCTCGCGGCCGACATCGTCGGGAATCTGACCGGCGCGGAATCCCGGCAGGCGAACTGAGCGCGTCGAACCTCCGTCCCGCCCGACGGACCCACCAGCGCGCGCAGATATGGAGGTCAGGTTTGCCGGCCTTATCCGATGTCACGAACCCCGCGGAGACAGCACATTCCATGGACCGCCACCCGGAACAATGCGAACCGCGCGTCCCCGTGGTGGTGCACGCCCGCGACCCGATATCCCGGGAGGGTGCGCTGAGCGCTCTGGACCGCGATTCCCGTATCGAAGTACGGGAGCGAAAAAGTCCGGGCGGTGTGATTCTGCTGGTCGACCACGTGCTCAGTCAGGGCACGCTGACCCAGATGCGCAGGGCCGTCGGCGGAGACGGGGCGAAGGCCGTCCTGGTGCTGGACACCTTGCAGGACGAGGAGTTCCAGGAGATCGTCAGCTACGGGGTCAGCGCGGTCGTCTGGCGCCACGAGGCCACCAGGAACCGCCTGATCCAGGCGGTGCTGGCCGCCGCACGCGGCGACGGCGACCTCCCGGCCGACCTGCTGGGCCGGCTGATCCGTCAGATGGGTACGGGAAGCTCCCCGGCCACCGCGCCGCCCGGCTTCCCCACCTACGGACTCACCCCGCGCGAGGTCGAGGTCATGCGCCTGGTCGCCGAGGGGTTCGGTACCGCGAGGATCGCCGCCGAACTCTGCTACTCCGAACGCACGATCAAGGACGTCATGTACAAACTGACCACCCGTCTGAATCTGCGCAACCGGGCCCACGCCGTGGCCTACGCCCTGCGGGAGGGCTACATCTGACCGGCCCACCGGTCCGGGCGGCGGGACGAGGAGCGGGCCGGAACCGGCATCGGCCCCGGCCCGCCGAGGCGGACCGGGGCCGACGCGGACACGGGCGGGCCGGTCCCCGCCGACCGCGGGGTCACCGCACCCGCCCGCGCACTCAGCCGGGCTTGCGGGCGATGACGACGCCGTTGGCGGCGGGCGCCTCGAACGGGCGTATCTCGACGTCGGTGAAGCCCGTCTCCAGCAGCCACTCCCGGTACTCCGCACCGGTGTAGTTCCGCCCGAAGGTCTCCACCAGCATCGACAGACTCATCAACGTGGCGTCCAGCGGCCCGTCCTTGGTGTCGGCGACCAGCAGTTCACTGATCAGCAGACGCCCGCCGGGCACCAGCGCCTCGTAACAGCTGCGCAGAATGGCCTTGCACTGCTCCACGTCCCAGTCGTGCAGGATCATCGAGAGCAGCACGGCGTCCTGACCGGTGGGCAGCGGGTCGGAGAAGAAGTCGCCACCGGCGAAGGAGATGCGGTCGGCGAAGCCCGCCTGCTCGACCTTCTTCTGCGTCAGGTCGCAGACGAAGGGCAGGTCGAAGACGGTGGTGCGCAGGGACGGACAGGCCCGGCTCAGCTCGATCGCGTACGCGCCCCCGCCGCCCCCGACGTCCAGCAGCGAGAGACCGCCCGAGAGGTCGACCGTCCGGGCCAGGGTCCGCGCGGTGGGCCGGGAGATCGCGCTCATCCCCTCCCAGAACGACTCCACGACGACGGGGTTCTCGTCGTCGAACAGCGAGTCGCGCCGCTCGCTGTCCCAGGCGGTCGGCCGGTTCGTCCGCAGCGCCTCGTCCAGCCGCAGCCATCCCGGGTAGTCGTGCCGGGAGACGATCTCCACCCAGCCGCCCGCGTAGTCCTCGCCGCCGCGGAGCAGATAGCGCGTGGTCATGGGGGTGTTGCGATACCCCTCGCCGTCGCGCTCCAGCAGGCCGAGCGCGGCGCACGCGGTGACCAGTTGCTCGACGGGACGTTCCGCCAGCTCCAGCAGGTCCGCGAGCTGGGCCGGGGTCATTCCGGGGCGTTCGGCGAAGCGCCCGAACAGATCGCGTTCGTGGGCGGTCACGAGTGTCTGGGACACCCACAGGCCGTAGACCATGTTCATGATCGGCATGACCGATACGGGTTGTTCTTCCGTGGACGTCATCGTCACCTCTCGGTTCGGCGCGGGAAACAGGTCCGCCCGTGCGGGGCCGTCGGCCGTCGGCGGGGCGGGGTGGGGCGGGGGAGTCAGACGGTGCGCTGCACGACGTCCTCGCTCCACAGGCGCGCCCGCTCGTTGGCGGCGCCGCGGGTGGCCTGGGAGGGCACGATCGGGGTGGCCGACGTGCGCCCGAAGAGCACGTCCATCGGCTCCTCGATGTCACCGGCGTACCCCATGGCGAAGCAGCCCTGCTGGTAGCCGATCATCCTCAGGACGTCCTCGGAGAAGGTGCGGGCGACGTCCGGCGGGGCGACGAGGTACTGGTTCTCCTCCTGCCGGACCCAGCCGGAGCAGTAGCTGGTGATCAGGCCCTGCCGCACGTGGTCGGAGTGGTTGGTCCCGCCGCCGTGCACGACCTTCCCGTTGAAGACGAAGACCGACCCCTTGCGCATCTCGACCGGGATGGTGTCCTTCTCCGTGATCTCCGCCGGGTCGGTCCCGTCGCTGCCGGGCGCCACCCGGGTGGCGCCGTTCTCCTCGGTGAAGTCGGTGAGCGCCCAGAAGAACTGGCACATCACATGGTGATCGGGTGCGAACGGGAAGAAGTCCCAGACGAGTTCGTCCTTGTGGGGCTTCTGCGCCACGGAGCCCGGGTGGGCGCTGATCAGCTGGGTCTGCGACAACTGGAACTCCGTCGAGGACGCCAGGACCTGTCCCGCTATCCCCTTGATCAGGGGATGCACGATCAGTTCGCGCGCGGTGGCCGAACGGGCGACGAGGCTGCCGGTGCGCTTGGTCCGCTGGCCGGCGAACGCGTCCGGCCCGAACGGCGTGGCGTCGATCCAGGGCGTCATCTCCTCCAGCAGGGCGTCCACCGTCGCGTGCGGAAGAACATCCTCGACAACGGCGTATCCGTTCTCGTCCATGCTCCGCATGATTTCGTCGATACTCGCGTCCTTGCTGAAACGGTCGTTCAACGGGGGCTTCATGGTCTTCTCCTCCTCGCCGGATCTCTTTCCGGGTGTGGTGGGAAAAGAATGGCCCCGCTCGCATTCCGCGACAACAACGCACGAGCGCCACGCCTCGTGCCCGGCCCGGTCGGCCAGGACCGGTCGGAGGCCTTTTCTCCCTGGTCAGGGCAGTTCGGTGACGATCGTGCGCCGGGCAGCCGGTCGCCTTCCGGGCAGGCGATTGCGCCCCGGAGTCGTCATCCGTCAGCCGTTCTTCCATTTCGGTGTGCCCGGAAGGCCATTTACCGATGTCCCTGTGGGCGTATCGAATGCGAAGACCCCGGTGGTCGAATCAGCGGGAGCCGTGAATTTCCCGGCACCCGGTGCGGCGCCTCGCGCCGCCGGGCCCGACCCACACGAGGAGACGCACACCATGACCACGATCGACACAGCGTCGGCGACCATCACCTTCGACGGGGAGAACCTCGGCATCGACGACGTCCGGTCCGTCGCGGAGCGGCACACCCACTGCACGGTGAGCCCCGAGGTCCTGGACAAGGCCGCGGCCAGCCGGAAGCAGTTCGAGGACATCGTCCGCCAGGGCGCCTCGGTCTACGGGGTGACCACCGGCTACGGCGAGATGATCTACATGCAGGTCGAGCCCTCCAAGGAGGTGGAGCTCCAGACCAACCTGATCCGCAGCCACAGCGCCGGAGTCGGCCCGCTGTTCGCCGAGGACGAGGCCCGCGCCATCCTCGCCGCCCGGCTCAACGCCCTGGCACGCGGATACTCCGCCGTCCGCCCCGAGGTGCTGGAGCGCCTGGCGCTCTACCTCAACGAGGGCATCATCCCCGCGATCCCCGAGATCGGCTCGCTCGGCGCCAGCGGCGACCTCGCGACCCTGTCGCACATCGCCATCACCGTGATCGGCGAGGGATACGTACTCCGCGACGGCAAACGGGTCCCGACCGGCGAGGTGCTGCGCGAGCGGGGCATCGAGCCCCTGGAGATGCGCTTCAAGGAGGGGCTGGCGCTGATCAACGGCACCTCCGGGATGACCGGGCTGGGGTCGCTCGTCGTCGGCCGCGCCCTCGACCAGCTGCACCAGGCCGAGATCGTCTCCGCTCTCCTGCTGGAGGCGCTGCGGTGCTCCACGAGCCCGTTCCTCGCCGAGGGCCACGAACTGGCCCGCCCGCACCAGGGCCAGATCGACTCGGCCGCCAACCTGCGGACGCTGCTCGCCGACAGCCGGCTGGCCGTCTCCCACGCCGAGATCCGCGGCGAGGTGGAGAGCAGGCGGGCGGGCGAGGAGGTGACCCGTACCGACGTCTACCTCCAGAAGGCGTACACGCTGCGGGCCATCCCCCAGGTCCTCGGCGCGGTGCGCGACACCCTGCGGCACGCCGCGGGCACGCTCGGCACCGAGCTGAACTCCGCGACCGACAACCCGCTGTTCTTCCCGGGCAAGGAGGTCTTCCACGGCGGCAACTACCACGGTCAGCCCGTCGCGTTCGCCATGGACTTCACCACCATCGCCCTCACCCAGCTCGGCGTCCTCTCCGAGCGCCAGACCAACCGGCTGCTCAACCGGCACCTCAGCTACGGACTCCCGGAGTTCCTCGTCGCCGGGGAGGCCGGTCTCAACAGCGGCTTCGCGGGCGCCCAGTACCCGGCCACCGCGCTGGTCGCGGAGAACCGGACCATCGGCCCGGCCAGCACCCAGAGCGTCCCCTCCAACGGCGACAACCAGGACATCGTCAGCATGGGCCTGATCTCCGCCCGCAACGCGCGGCGGGTGCTCACCAACAACACCCGCATCCTCGCGGTGGAGTTCCTGGCGGCGGCCCAGGCCGTGGACCTGAACGACTGCTACGACAAGCTCGGCACGGCGGGCAGGGCCGTCTACGACACCGTGCGCGCGCTGGCGCCGACCCTCGACCGCGACCGGTACATGTCGGACGAGCTGGAGACCGTGGCCGGTGCGGTCGAGCGCGGCGACTTCCTGCGCGCCGTCACCTCGGCCGGGATCACGCTGCGGTGACCGGGGACCACACGGCGCCGCCGGGCGCCGGCACGTCACGACGGACACCCCAACCCGGGGAGGCGGGATGAACACGGCGAGCGCGCTGGCGGTCCTGGAAGCTCCGGTCGACGCGGACGTGGACCCCGACGACCTGGTCCGGGCCGCCATGCGCTGGCACTTCGACCCGGAGACCGGCAGCCCGTTCTGGCTGGAGCGGCTGAAGGCCCTGGACTTCGACCCGCGGACGGACGTGCGCACCCCGGCGGACCTGCACCTGTTCCCGCAGGTCGTCGACGACCTGCGGTACACCCCGGTGGAGGACCTGCTGCCCCGGGGCTACGGCGGGGCAGCGGAGGTGATCGGCGTGTTCGAGAGCGGCGGCACCACCGGTGTCCCCAAACGGGTCCTGTACCTGGCCGACTGGATGGAACGCGAGATGGCGTGCGCCATGCGCGCCATGGACGAGCGGGGCTATCCGCGAGGGGTGAACTGGCTGTCGCTCGGTCCGAGCGGCCCGCACGACTACGCCGAACTCACCGGTCAGCACGCGCGCCGCCGGGCCGGTGTGCGCTTCGCCGTCGACTTCGACCCCCGCTGGGTACGCCGCTGTCTGCGCGAGGGGCGCGACGAGGACGCCGACAGGTATCTCGACCATGTGCTCGCCCAGGCGGCCGACGTGCTCCGCAGCCAGCGGACCGGCGCGCTCCAGGCGCCCCCGCCGCTGCTGGAGCGCCTCGCCCGCGACGAGCGGACGGCCGACCTCGTCCGGGAACAGGTCCAGGTCATCACCTGGTGCGGGACCAGCATGGACCGGGACACCCGGGACCTGCTGAGCGGCGAGATCTTCCCCGGGATACCCCTGTTCGGGCTGTACGGCAGCACGATGGCACTGGGCGCCGCGTTCGAGCGCCCCACCACCGAGGACGGCGACTCCGTGTTCGACTCGCCCTCGGCGAACGTCACGTACACGGTGGTGGATCCCGGCAGCGGCGAGCCGGTCGCCCCCGGCGAGAGCGGCCAGGTCGTCATGCACCACCTCAGCAAGTCGGCCCTGCTGCCCAACAACCGCGAGCGTGACCGGGCGCGGCGGGTGAACGCTCCACCGGGCGCGGTGGGCCACTCCGTGGCGGACGTGCGCCCCCTCGAAGCCTTCACCGGCGTTCCGGTCATCACGGGGGCGTACTGATGCGGGCCGCACCGGAGGAGACCGCCGCCGCGCCGAAGGGGAGCGGGGCCGGGGCCCTGCCCTTCGTCGACGCCCTCGTCCCGACCGGGGCCTACCGCACCGGCCGACGCGAGACGGTCCGGGGGGTGACGGGGGAGCCGCTCGCGCAACTCTCGCTCGTACCGGCCCTGTTCGCCGCCCGGACCCTGGACGCGATGCGCCGCCGCCCGGCCCCCGCGGCGAAGGGGCTGCCCGACCGGCTCCGGGCGGCGGGCGCGGCCTTCGCGTCGGACAGGCTGGGCGGGCTGACACCGAAGGAGCACGACACCGTCGTGGCCCGCTCGACCGGCGTACCACTGCCGGTGGTCCGGGCCGCCTCGGCGGTCATCGCGGACATGCTGACCGGGGCGGTGGACGCCGTGGCGGGGGCCCGCCCCCGGGCCGTGCTCCCCCCGGCGGCGGGCACCGCCCCCGGCACCGGCGCCGTCGTCTGGCGCCGTCGCGGCAGGGTGCTCGGCGTCAACGCGTCCGGGAACCACCCGGCCGTCCACTCGCTGTGGCTCCAGGCGCTGGCCCTCGGCTACCGCGTCGCGGTGCGCCCCTCGCGCCGCGACCCGTTCACCCCCGACCGGCTGGTGCGGGCCCTGCGGTCCGCCGGATTCGCCGACGACGAGGCGGTCACCCTGCCGTGCGACCACGGCACCGCCGGGGAACTGGTCCGCGGCAGCGACCTCGCCATGGTCTTCGGCGGGGACGAGACCGTACGCCGGTACGCGGGCGGGGCGTCGGGGACACCGGTCCTGACGCAGGGGCCCGGCCGGGTCAAGGTGCTCGTCACCGGGCGATGGGAGCCGTATCTCGCCACCATCGCCGACTCGGTCGGCGGACTGGGCGGTGTCTCGTGCCTCAACACCACCGCCGTCCTGGTCGAACACGATGCCAGAGGCTTCGCCGAGGCGCTGGCGGAGCGGCTGGCGGCGCTGCGGGCGAGGCCGCCGGAGCAGGAGGACGCCGAACTTCCGTGCCTGCCCCTGGCGGAGGCGCGCGGGGTCGAGGAGGCCCTGCGCCGCGGGGCGGCGGGCTGCGAGCCCGTTCTCGGCGGCAGCCTCGTGCACGACCTCGGTGACGGCAGCGCCGCCCTGCGCCCCGCGGTGCACCTGCTGGAGAACCCCCTGGCCGCGCAGACCGGCCTGGAGATGCCGTTCCCCTGCGTCTGGGTCGCCCCCTGGGCCCGCGAGCACGGGGTGGCGCCGCTGCGCGGGTCGCTGGTGGCCGCGGTGCCGGACGGGAACGCCGGGCTGGTGGAGGCGCTGCTCGACGAGCCGTCCGTCCGCAACGTCTACGGCCTGGACCGGCCCACCTGGTGGCTGCCGCCGGACATGCCGCACGACGGGTACCTGTCCGAGTTCCTCATGCGCAGCACCGCGCTCGCCGGAGTCTGAGAGGAGGTCACGCCGTGCTCGCTGTGGTCATGCGCGCCCCGGGAGACGTAGGCGTGGAGGAGGTGCCAGAACCCCGGATCGAGGAGCCCGGGGACGCGCTGGTGCGGGTGGTGGCGGCCGGAGTCTGCGGCTCGGACCTGTCGGTGCTGCGGGGGCTGTCGCCCCTGCCCCGGCCGGTCCGCAGCGGCCACGAGTTCGTGGGTGTCGTCGAGGACGTGGGCGCAGGGGTGACGGCCCTGCGCCGGGGGGACTTCGTCCTCGCGCCGTTCAGCACCTCGGACGGCGTCTGCGGGCACTGCCGCCGCGGCGTGACGATCGCCTGTGAGAACGGCACGCTGTTCGGCGAGTTCGGCCCCGACGGCTCGTCGCTCGACGGCGGACAGGCCGCGTTCGTCCGCGTCCCGCTGGCCGGCACGACGCTGGTGCCCCTTCCCGGGGCGCCCCCCGACGACCTGGTGGAGTCGCTGCTCACCCTGACCGATGTGATGTCCACCGGACACGAGGCGGCCGTGCACGCCGGAGTGAGCCCGGGGGACACGGTCGTGGTCGTCGGGGACGGGGCCGTCGGCCAGTGCGCGGTCCTGGCCTGCCGCCGGCTGGGAGCGGAACGGATCGTCGTCATGTCCCGCGACCCGTGGCGGCGCCGGCTGGCCCGGACCCACGGGGCCACCGACCTGGTCGCCGCCCGGGGAGAGGAGGGCGCGGCGGAGGTGACCGACCTGCTCGACGGCGGCAGCGGCCGGGTGATCGAGGCGGTCGGGACGCTGGAGGCGGTGCGGCAGGCGATCGGCTGCGCCCGGCCCGGCGGCCGGATCGGCTACGTCGGTCTGCCCTGGGGCATCACGCTGCCGCTGTGGGAACTGTTCGGCAAGAACCTCACCCTCGGCGGTGGCGGCGCGAACATCCGCGCCACGATGCCGGAACTCCTCGACGACGTGCTGGACGGCACGTTGCGACCGGGCGCCGTGTTCGACGCGGCGTACTCCCTGGCCGACGCGCCGGAGGCGTTCCACGCCATGGACGCCCGCCGCTGCGTCAAAGCCGTCCTGCGCCCCTGAGCCACCGCACCCTCGCGGCCTTCCGGTCCTCCCGCTCCACGGGAGGGCCGGGCGGTCGGCGTGGGCGTGCCGCGCGGGCCGGGGCGCGGGCGCCGGGGCCCGCCCGCACGGGCAGGGGAGCGCGGGGCCTCATGCGGCCGCCGCGGCGGGCCTCCGGTGGCGCAGCAGCCGGGCCCGCGCCAGGGTGCGGTCCGTCAGGGCGGGCTGGGGCACCGCGATCCCGCAGCCCGTGCACGCCGGTCCCGCCCCGGGTCCGCCGCCCGGCTGCTGCCGCCACTCGATGCCGGTGTCCTCGCAGACCGGACAGGCGGAGCCGGGTCCGGAGCCGAGCGCGGCGATGAGGCGGCGCAACACCTCGGCCAGTGGTTCGGTGGGATGGACCCCGGGGTCGGCGCACCGGACCACCCCGTGCCCGCCCCAGGTGCGGCGGTGCCAGTCGTCGAAGGACCCGGGGCGCCGCAGCCCCGCGTGCTTCTCGCGCCGCCGCCGCTCGGCGAAACCCGCCTCGTACGCGAGCCAGACCGCCCGCGCCTCCTCCAGTTCGTCCAGCGCGCGCACCAGACGCGCCGGATCGGGTGCCCGGTCCTCGGGAGCGATGCCGTGCCGGGCGCACAGATGATCCCAGGTCGCCCGGTGGCCGTAGGGGGCGAATCTCTCCAGGCACTTGCGCAGCGAATACCTCCGCAGCGCCAGATCGCCCCGGGGATCGCGGACCTGTCTCGCCAGACTCCGGAAACCGGCCATGGCACTTGCCACCTCCGTCGCTCGTCCTTGGACGTCAAGGAATGGACGTACGCCTGCCCGTTTCGGCTCCATCGAAAGATGAAATCCGTCCATTGGCCGAGACTGCCCATGCCGGCCGTGCGACGCCGGCGGTGGTGAAAGGGCGTGCGGGCGGGTGGCCAGGGGGGCGCGCGGCGGTTCCGCGACGCCGGGACGGCGACCCGGGCGGGGGCGACGGGACACCGGTACGACAGGGGGCGCCCGGCGCGGGGGCGGGGCCGCCCCCGGCCACGCGGTGGCCGCGGGTCGGCTGGAAGTCGCGCCCGAGCAGCACCGGTCCCTCTCCCCGCCCAGGCCCCCGCGCCGCTCCCCGCGCGGCGTCAGCCGCCGTAGCGCAGATACCGCCGGCGCTTCGCCCGGAACGCCGCCAGGTCCTCCTGCCACGCACCGGCCACCGCGTCGGTGTCCGCGCCCGCGTCGATCATGGTGCGCACCCGGGTGTTGCCGGTGAGCTTGTCGATCCAGTGGTCGGGCCGCCAGGCGAAGCCGCTCCAGGTGGCCTTCGCCGTCACCAGCAGGGCGATGCCGGTACGGACCGGGTCGAAGACCTCCCGGTCCCGCACGTGCACCTGCACCCCGCCCACCGTCTTCCCCTGGAACTTGGAGAACGTCGGCGCGAAGTACGCCTCGCGGAAGGCGACTCCGGGCAGGTCCAGCGCGTTCGCGGCGGCCGCCCACCGGTGGTCGACGCCCTCCGCGCCGAGCAGTTCGAAGGGGCGCGTGGTGCCCCGGCCCTCGGAGAGGTTGGTGCCCTCGAAGAGGCAGGTGCCGGAGTACACGAGGGCCGTCTCGGGTGTCGGCATGTTCGGGCTGGGCGGCACCCACGGCAGCCCGGTGGCGTCGAAGAAGTCCGAGCGCCGCCACCCCGACATCGTCACCACCTCCAGCCGCACCGGATTCTCGTGCAGGAACTCCGCGTTGAAGAACAGCGCCAGCTCCGCCACCGTCATCCCGTGCGCCTGCGCGATCTCCCGGCGGCCGACGAACGTGGCGAACGCCGGGTCCAGCACCGGTCCCAGCGCGGCCCGCCCGGTCATCGGGTTCGGCCGGTCCAGCACGACGAGGCGCTTGCCGGCGAGCGCGGCCGCCTCCATGCAGTCGTACAGCGTCCAGATGTACGTGTAGAAGCGCGCGCCCGCGTCCTGGATGTCGAAGAGGACGGTGTCCACGCCAGAGGCGGTGAAGACGTCCGCGAGTTCCTGCCCGCTCTTGAGGTACGTGTCGTAGACGGGCAGTCCGGTCGCCGGGTCGTCGTAGCGCCCTTCCGAACCGCCCGCCTGGGCGGTGCCGCGGAAGCCGTGCTCGGGGCCGAACACGGCGGTGAGGTTCACCCGGGAGTCCGGGTGCATCACGTCGACGATGTGCCGGACGTCGGCGGTGACCCCGGTCGGATTGGTGACGACGCCGACCTTCCGGCCGCGCAGCAGCCGGTAGCCGTCGGCCGCCAGCCGGTCGAAGCCGGTGCGCACCCGGCCCCGCCCGTGTCCGTGTCCGGGTGAGGCGGAGGCGGGGGCGGCGCCCGTCGCCGCGAGCGCGCTCACCGCGCCTCCGGCGGCCAGCAGACCCCGTCGGGACAGACTCATCGGGCTACCTCCATGATCATGCCTTCGTCACCGCTCCTGATCGAGCCGGATGTCATGCCCACGCACGCTAGCGCGGGCCGGAGCGGCGCGGAACGACCCGCGCCGAGCCGGTTCCCGAGCCGCCCGTACGGCCGCCCCCGCCCTGCCCGTACGGTCCGCGCCCCCCGCGCCCGGCCCTTCCCCGGTCACATACCGACCGGTTAGTCTGCCGCTGTGACCGGGCAGGACCGGGCGGACGCGAGAGAGGCGGGACGAGCATGGACACGGTGCGGGGCGCGGGCGTGGTGGTCACCGGGGCCGCGGGCGGCATCGGAGCGGCACTCGCCCGCAGGTTCGCCGCCGAGGGGGCGCGGGTGGTGGTCAACGACCTCGACCTCGCGCGGATCGGGCCCCTCGCCGAGGAGATCGGCGGCGTCGCCGTCGCCGGGGACGCCTCGGGGATCGTGGACACGGCACGGGACGCGCTGGGAGGCGCCGTCGACGTCTACTGCGCCAACGCGGGCCTGGCCTCGCCGGGCGACGCGTTCGCCGACGAGGAGGTCTGGGCGGCGGCCTGGGACGTCAACGTGATGGCCCATGTCCGCGCGGCCAGGGCCCTCCTGCCCGACTGGCTGGAGCGCGGCGGCGGCCGCTTCGTCGCCACCGCCTCGGCCGCCGGACTGCTGACGATGATCGGCGCGGCCCCGTACAGCGTGACCAAGCACGGGGCGGTCGCCTTCGCCGAGTGGCTCTCGCTGACCTACCGGCACCGGGGCGTCAAGGTCCACGCGATCTGCCCGCAGGGCGTGCGCACCGACATGCTCACCGCCGCCGGTTCGGCCGGTGAGCTGGTCCTCGCGCCGGGGGCGATCGAGCCGCAGGACGTCGCCGACGCGCTGTTCGACGCGATGGAGGCCGACCGCTTCCTGGTCCTGCCGCACCCCGAGGTCGCCGGGTACTACCAGGCACGCGCCACCGACCCCGACCGCTGGATGGGCGGTATGAACCGGCTCCAGCGGACGTGGGAGGAGGCGGGCGGAGCGTGAGCGGGACGACGGGCACCGCCGCCCCACCCAACGCGGCCGCCGGAGCGCCGCGCCCCGGGGCCCCGGGGAGCCTGGCCGGGCCGCCGAAGGCGGCGAATGGGAAGATCCTGGGGCGGGGGTCGTGTTCTCCCTGCCAGGACCGCGTCGGGACAGCCCACGCACGGTGGACGAGAAGGGTTGCGGCTCATGGCCAGGGTGACGGACCAGAACGGCTCTCCCGTACCCCGGAGGCTGCTGGCCGCCGCCACCCGGCTCTTCGCCGAACGCGGCTACGACCGCACCTCGGTGCAGGAGATCGTCGAGGCGGCCGGCGTCACCAAGGGGGCGCTCTACCACTACTTCGGCTCCAAGGAGGATCTGCTCCAGGAGGTCTACGCCCGGGTGCTGCGGCTCCAGCAGGAGCGCCTGGACGCCTTCGCGGGCGCGGACGCCCCGGTCGAGGAGCGACTGCGCGACGCGGCGGCCGACGTGGTCGTCACCACCATCGACAACCTGGACGACGCGGCGATCTTCTTCCGCTCCATGCACCATCTGAGCCCCGAGAAGAACAAGCAGGTACGGGTGGAGCGCCGCCGCTACCACGAGCGGTTCCGGGCGCTGGTCGAGGAGGGGCAGCGCAGCGGGGTGTTCTCCGCGGCCACCCCCGCCGACCTGGTCGTCGACTACCACTTCGGCTCGGTCCACCACCTCTCCACCTGGTACCGACCGGACGGACCGCTCAGCCGCCAGGAGGTCGCCGACCACCTCGCGGACCTGCTGCTGCGGGCGCTGCGCCCCTAGCGCCGCGCCCCCAGAGGGTGCGGTCCGTCCGCCGTGGCCGGACGGCCGGATCGTGAGACGTCCCGCTGGCCCGTTCGGCGCGAGGGGGCGAGCCTGGAGGTACGGCATCGGCCCGGCCTCCCCGGGAGGCGGCACGCGCGGGCCCACGGCTGTTCGTTAAATGAACAGACGTGTCCGGTTTCCGCTCTTGACGGAGTACTGTCATTTCCCTGAGCATCGGTCACGCATCGCGCACCACCAGCTCCAGGACCCGGCCGGGCACCGCGCCGCCGGGTACCCCCCGCACGTTCCGTCAGTCCCCAACGGAATCCGGAGCCCGTGAATGAGACCGCACCGCTTCACCCTGCGCAGATCCCCGGCGGCCGTCGCCGCCCTCGCCCTCGCGGCCCTCCTCGCGACCGCCGCGCCCGGCGCGCAGGCGGCCCCGGCGGCCGCACCGGAGGCAGCCGCGGCCGCCGCCCCCGACATCCCGCTGGCCAACGTCAAGGCCCACCTCTCGCAGTTCTCCACCATCGCCGCCAACAACGGCGGCAACCGCGCCCACGGCCGCCCCGGCTACAAGGCGTCCATCGACTACGTGAAGGCCAAGCTGGACGCCGCCGGCTACACCACCGCGCTCCAGCAGTTCACCTCCAACGGCGCCACCGGCTACAACCTGACGGCCGACTGGCCCGGTGGCGACCCGAACAAGGTCCTGATGGCCGGGGCACACCTGGACTCCGTCTCCTCCGGAGCCGGGATCAACGACAACGGCTCCGGTTCGGCCGGCGTGCTGGAGACCGCCCTCGCCGTCTCCCGCGCCCAGTTGAAGCCCGACAAGCACCTGCGGTTCGCCTGGTGGGGCGCCGAGGAACTGGGCCTGGTCGGCTCCCGGTACTACGTCAACAACCTGCCGTCCGCCGAGCGCGCCAAGCTCACCGGCTACCTCAACTTCGACATGATCGGCTCGCCCAACGCCGGTTACTTCGTCTACGACGACGACCCGGTCATCGAGAAGACGTTCAAGGACTACTTCGCGGGCCTCAACGTCCCCACCGAGATCGAGACCGAGGGCGACGGCCGCTCCGACCACGCTCCGTTCAAGAACATCGGCGTCCCCGTCGGCGGCCTCTTCACCGGCGCCGGATACACCAAGTCGGCGGCCCAGGCGCAGAAGTGGGGCGGTACCGCGGGTCAGGCCTTCGACCGCTGCTACCACTCCTCCTGCGACAGCCTGAGCAACATCAACGACACCGCCCTGGACCGCAACAGCGACGCCGCCGCCCACGCCGTCTGGACCCTGTCCGCGGGCTCCACCGGCGAACCGCCCACCGGCACCGTGTTCTCCAACGACGCCGACGTGGCCATCCCGGACGGCGGGGCGGCCGTGACCTCGTCGGTCGCGGTCACCGGCCGGACGGGCAACGCCCCGGCCGCACTCCAGGTCGGCGTCGACATCAAGCACACCTACCGGGGCGACCTGGTCATCGACCTGCTGGCCCCCGACAACACCGCCTACCGGCTGAAGAACTCCAGCAGCGGCGACTCGGCCGACAACGTGATCACGACGTACACGGTCAACGCCTCCGCCAAGGCCGCCAACGGCACGTGGAAGCTCCGGGTCCAGGACGTCGCCCGCCAGGACACCGGCTACATCGACAGCTGGAAGCTCACCTTCTGACCGTCGCCGCTCCCGGGCCGCCCCCTTCTCCGGGGGGCTGCCCACGCGTTACTCCCGCGGGCAGCCCACACCCATCCCCCGGGGTGCCGCTCTGGCTCCGATCCGGTTCCGGGTGGCCACCGCCGCCTGAGCCCACGGACGGCCACGGGAGCGCACAGAGACGCCCCGCCGGTACTCGCCGCCCGGCGGGGCGTCTCTATGTCCGGGGAGAGCGACGGAGACCCCACGACGGGCCTATGCCGCCCCGGGCTGCTCCAGCAGCAGCTCATCCCCGGCGCGGAAGCGGTCGGTGCCGCCCTCCTCCCAGGCCACGACCACGAACAGGCCGCCGATCGCGCCGATGTCGGTTTTGACGGCCTTCACGGTGCGCCACTTCCCCTCGTAGCCGATCCGGTCACCCGGGCCGACGAGCGCGGCCACCCTGGTCGGCGTCACCGCTCGGGCTCCTCAACCCTGACGATGCGTTCCAGAGGCACGTCCCACTCGATGCCACCGCCCGGCGGGCGCATGAACGCCTGGCTCTTGACGAGCCTGTTCTTCTCCTTGGTGCGCTCCTCCAGCACCCAGATCAGGGAGCCACTGCGCTCCGAGATCTTGTCCATCACCAGCGTTCCGGCCGGGTAGGGGAGCGGCCCCTCACACAGCCTCGTCTCAACTTTGCCGGTCACTCCCGACCGCCTTTCCGGAGCGCGTCGGCCAGCCGCACGGCCACGTTGGCGCGCACCCGTCCGAGGTCCACGAGCCGCAGTTGCGGGGACGCGACGTCAACCGCGAGCGAGGGAAGCACGATCCCCGCCCCGGCCAGTGCTGCCCTGAGGGACTCCATCGCCGCGAAGGGGTCGAAGTCCTGCTGTTCCTTGGTTGCCATGAACGGGACGCTAGAAGTGGGCAGTTGCCCGGCGGTACGCTGTTTTCTCATGTTTGCTCGACCGGTCTGAAAGATTGCCGATGTTTTCTCCGGGACCGTGCCTGACCCCGTAGAACCGAGCCGACGGCCCGGCCATGCTGTTGGATCAACACCCCTGGAAGGGAGAGCGTCATGGCTCGTCAGTTGCGCTTCACCGGCACAGATAGCAAGGTCGATGGCTGCCCCGCCCTGCACACAGACGAAGGCACCGGCGAGATCATCGTGCAAGGCGCGCCCGTCAACGACCCGGCAGATCTGGCGCAGCTCAAGCACTTCGGGCAGGGCGATGCAGCGGTGTCCGTACCGCGCGAACTGCTTGTGAACTGGGGACCGAAGGAGATGGAGCGGGTGCCGGACCTCGTGGATCGGGCCACCTTCCGCCGCCTCTTCGAGACCTTCAAGCACACCGCTTGGCGGCTGGAGACCCGACGCGGCTACGCCTCGGACCGTGAGGACCCCGACTTTCAAGCGTTCATGGCCACCGGTTCCTCGCCCTGCGACCCCAACGAGCCCTGGTTCGTCAACATCAAGGCCCAGACCGAGGCAGGCAAGACGGTCGGCCGTGTGCGCGTCGCTGATAAGCCCATGACCGTCGAGCAGCGGTTCCTACTCGACTACGCCCGGCACAACGCGGCGGTTGGCGAGGACATGCGGTACCTGTGGCGCGAGGACGCGGCCGACCTGCCTGCCGAAGACTTCTGGATCTTCGACTCAAGGATCGTCGCCCTGCTGCACTTCGACGACGCCGACAACATCACGGACATCGAGCTGATCACCGAACCGGCCGAGGTCGTGCGGTACGCCACGGTCCGCGACGCGGCCATGCACCACGCTGTGCCGTTCGATCAGTTCGCCGCAACCGAATAGAGCGCATGACCGGTGAGCACTGACTACCAGCAAGCCAGGGTGGCCTTGGGGGCGCGACTGCGCGAACTCCGGTTCACCTGCCCTGGTGGTCGGCTTACCGGTCAGCAGCTCGCCCAGCGTCTGGGGTGGCAGGGCTCCAAGGTCAGCAAACTGGAGAACGCGAAGCAGACGGCCACCCCCGAGGACCTGAGGGCGTGGGCCGACGCGACCGAGCAGCCGGGCGCATACCCCGAGCTTGCCGCCCGGCTGGCGGGGTTCGAGTCCCACATCCGGTCATGGCGTCGCGCGCTGGCGAACGGCTTCAAGCCGCTGCACGAGGGCCTGACTGCGGAGATCGACCGCACCTCGAAAATGTGGCTCTGGGAAGAGTCGGTGATCCCCGGCCTGTTGCAGACCCCCGAGTACGCGCGCCACGTCATCCAGCGGTACGCCGAACTGCTGGGCGGAGCCAGTGACGTTGACGCCGCCGTGCGCTCCAGGGTGCAGCGGCAAGAGTGGCTGTACCGGCCTGGTCGCAAGCTGCATGTCCTGATGTGGGAAGCCGCATTGCGCTCGCTGATCTGCCCGCCTTCCGTGCTGGCTGCCCAGCTCGACCGCCTCACCGGAATGGTCGGCATGGACACGGTCGAGTTGGGCGTCGTCCCCTTCGCAGCCTCCGTCAAGATCGTGCCCGCCAACGGCTTCTGGGTCCTTGATGACCGGCTGGTGGTCGCGGAGGACTGGCACGCCGAGATGTGGTTGGACGACGCAGACAACATCGCCCTGTACTCGAAGGTCTGGAAGACCCTCAGCGAGTCGGCCGTCTACGGGTCCGACGCTCACAACGTCATCAACGCGGCGCGTCGTGCGCTGAACCCGCGTTGATGACGTTGTGGGGTGTCTGGGCTAGAACACGCCGAGCGAACTCATCAACATCAGGCACAGGGTCAGGGAACCCCCGAATGCGCCTCCGCCGAAGAGGACAGCCGGAGCCTTCGGAGACGCCGGGGTGTGCTTGAGCAGACCCGCCACGATGCCGACGATGACGGAGGTCAGAGCGCAGATGATGACCACCAGTACCTTGACGCCAAGAGGGAGATTCAACGGTCCGAGTACCTTTCCGGTGATCGGACCTTGGCACGTCAGCCTCAGCCGACCACCACGCTTCGCACGTGTTGGCCTTACTGAGGCCGCCCAACAAACGGTCTCGGCGCGAGTTTGACCGCTCGCTTCGGTCGGAGGTTTCTGCCTCTCAGGAGATTTTCGGTGGTTGCCCACTCCCCGCCTAAGTTGGTTTGCGAGATGTAGCCTACCGCTCTTCCGGGGCCTCGTGCTGGCGGGAACGGCCTGAGTGCTGTAGACACCCGGCCAGGCCCCCGGAGACCCCACGGGAGCCCGGAGCGGGGCATACAGGCCGCAGGAACAGCGAAGGGGCACCCCAGACGGGGTGCCCCTTCGATCAGAGATCGTTCACTCAGCTACGACCACGTGGCCCACGCCAACAACGACGCTTACGGCTGACATAATAAATTCAATAATCTTCATGCCAACCTCCACCTTACGATTTGAAATTGTGAAAATGGAGCGGATGCTCCAGGTCTTGCCCTTACGGTGCGTGCGAATGACCTTGGTGAACTCGTAGAAGTGCCAAAGCGCCATACCAACCGCAAGTGTGATTGCCGGATTTGAACCGGCCGTAGCCATAGCTGGATCAACGCTCTCGTTCTCTAAGTATAGTCGAGGCAGGCGCATTTATCTAGGCTCGGGGCTCGTGCTGGCCGGGGGAGGGCTGGCGTCATGTTGAGACCCCTGGGGGCTCGCCAGCCTAACTTCCCGTGAATGATCTCAATACTTCTCGTCACTGGCGCTCAGGGGGTCGCCAACCCTCCAGGTACTTGCGCCAACCGCAAGCCCGACAGCACTTGTACGGGCCTGAAATCCCGTGCTCTCCTGGTACCAGCCGGGCGGCACAGCCCCCGGTTAGGGGCTCACCTGTCTGCCTCGGTGATGCAACCCCGCAGATCCCGCCGTGTTCGGCACTCCCTTGCCACACCTCAGACGGGAACCCCGATGTCTGCACGCACATTCAGCCCTGACGCCCTGCGCCAGATCCGGCGCGACCGTGGCGTAACCCAGGTCGAGCTGGCCGCCGTACTCGGCCGCAACTTCACCACGATCTCCATGAAGGGCGTCGGCCGACCGAAGCCGAAGCCCTACCCCCTGTCGAAGCGTCTCTTCAACGAGCACACCGGGTGCAACTCGCATCACGTCGGCATGGCGCGCACGAGCCGCGATGGCCGCTGGTATCGCTGTTCCGGCCTCGCCCCGAACTACCCCGGTGACACGGTCTGCACCTGCAAGATGGTGGACGCCGACGCGATGGAGTCAGCGGTCTGGGGCCAGGTCGTCAACCTGCTGGGTAATCCCGACCGACTGAAAGCGATGGCGGCTGAGTGGGTTGGCATGGCTGAGGGTGACCAGGTGCAGCACGCCGACCGGATCGAAGACTTCGACCGCCAGATTGCGAACCTGGACACGGCGATCACGACCACTATTAAGGAGTACGCCAAGGCAGGGCTGCCCGCGTCGGCCGTGGCCCAGGTGACGGCCGCCCTGGTGGAGGAGCGCCGACAGCTCACCGACCTGCGCGACGAGGCCGCCTCGTGGCTGGAGGAGACCGAGGCCACCGCCCAGCGTGCCCGCGACCTCGAAGCGCTGGCGACGATGGCGCGCACCCGGCTGGCCGACATGGACCCCGCGCATCAAGCCGAGGTGCTGGGCCTGCTGGACGTGCGCGTCACGATCACCGGCTCTGTGCCCAAGCCCAAGCTCGGGCTGTCCTGCTCGATGGCGGAGTGGTTCAAGGCCGCCGATCGGCTCGTGCCGGACGAGCTGACCGATGCGACCTGGGTCCTGATCGAGCCGACCGTGAAGGCGTGGGAGCCGGAGCACCCGAACCGCCGACTCATCCCGAGCCGACGAATGATCGACGCCATGTTCCACAAGGCGCGGACCGGATGCCGCTGGCAAGACCTGCCCGAGCGGTTCGGTCTATGGAAGAGCATTCACAGCCGCTACAAGCGGTGGCGCATCGAAGGCGTCTGGGATCAGATCATGTCGGCCCTGCCCAATGAGGGTCAGCCAGTGTGGACCCCGTCCTTGGTGCCGCCCTTCCGCGTGGAGGGCCGAGTTGACCCGCGCGTCCTGACCGACGCCGATGCGGGAGCTGGGGCGGTGGCTCCGGAAACAGGTATCCCCACGCCTCACACGTACCGCTTGATCTCCCGCCGGGCCAGCGACCGCTGGTGCACCTCGTCCGGGCCGTCCGCCAGCCGCAGCGTCCGCGCCGCCGCCCACAGCTCCGCCAGCGGGAAGTCCTGGCTGACCCCGCCCGCCCCGTGCAACTGCACCGCGGAGTCCAGGATGTCCACGACCGCGCGCGGGGTGGCGATCTTGATGGCCTGGATCTCGGTGTGCGCGCCCTTGTTGCCGACGGTGTCCATCAGCCAGGCCGTCTTCAGCACCAGCAGCCGCAGCTGCTCGATCGTGACCCGGGCGTCCGCGATCCAGTTGCCCACCACGCCCTGCGCGGCCAGCGGCTTGCCGAACGCCGTACGGGACACGGCCCGTCGGCACATCAGCTCGACGGCCCGCTCCGCCATCCCGATCAGCCGCATGCAGTGGTGGACGCGCCCCGGGCCCAGCCGCGCCTGCGCGATGGCGAAACCGCCGCCCTCCTCACCGACCAGGTTGGCGGCGGGCACCCGCACGTCGTGGAAGACCACCTCGGCGTGGCCCCCGTGGGAGTGGTCCTCGTACCCGTACACCCGCATCGCCCGCCGCACCTCGACACCCGGGGTGTCCCGGGGCACCAGGATCATCGACTGCTGGCGGCGGATATCCTCGCCGTCCGGGTCGGTCTTGCCCATCACGATGAAGACCGCGCAGTCCGGGTTCATCGCCCCGGAGATGTACCACTTGCGCCCGTTGACGACATAGTCATCGCCGTCCCGGATCATCCGGGTCTCGATGTTCGTCGCGTCCGACGACGCCACCTCCGGCTCCGTCATCGCGAACGCCGAGCGGATCTCCCCGGCCAGCAGCGGCTCCAGCCACCGCTTCTTCTGCTCCCCGGTGCCGAACTGGAACAGCACCTCCATGTTCCCGGTGTCCGGGGCCGCGCAGTTCAGCGCGGTCGGCGCGAGGTGCGGGGAGCGGCCGGTGATCTCCGCCAGCGGCGCGTACTGGAGGTTCGTCAGCCCCGCCCCGTACTCCGCGTCCGGCAGGAAGAGGTTCCACAGCCCCTGCCGCCGCGCCTCGGCCTTGAGCTCCCCGACGACCGCCGGGGTCTCCCACGGCGAGGCGAGCCGCGCCCGCTGCTCCTCGGCGACCTGCTCGGCCGGATACACGTGCTCGTCCATGAACGCGAGCAGGCGGGAACGCAGCTCCTCGGTACGGGCGTCGAATGCGAAGTCCATCTGTGGTCAGCCTTCCTGGAGAGTGGTGAGGCCGTGCGCGATGAAGACCGGGACCAGCTCGCCGATCCGGTCGAAGCCCGCGCCGACGGTCCGGCCGAGGGTGTAGCGGTAGTGGATGCCTTCCAGGATCACGGCCAGCTTGAACCAGGCGAACGCGGTGTACCAGGCGATCGCTGAGGTGTCGCGGCCCGAGCGGGCCGCGTAGCGCTCGACCAGTTCGGCGGGGGAGGGGTGGCCGGGTGCCCCGCTGGTGGTGGAGACGGGCGACGCCGGCAGACCCAGGTCGGAGCTGTACATCACGAGCAGCCCGAGGTCGGTCAGCGGATCGCCCAGCGTGGACATCTCCCAGTCCAGGACGGCCTTGATCCGGTCGTCGTCGGAGCCGAGCAGCACGTTGTCCAGCCGGTAGTCGCCGTGCACCACGGTGGGCGCGGGGGAGGAGGGCAGCTCCCGGCCGAGCGCGGCGTGCAGTTCGTCGATGCCGGCCAGATCGCGGTTGCGGGAGGCGTCCAGCTGCTTGCCCCAGCGCCGCAGCTGCCGGTCCAGGAACCCCTCCGGCCGCCCGAAGTCCCCCAGCCCGACCTCCCGCGGGTCCACCGCGTGCAGGTCGACCAGGGTGTCGACCAGGCCGAGGACCGCCGCCCGGGTGCGCTCGGGGCCCAGCGGCGCGAGCTGCTCGGCGGTGCGGTAGGGCGTCCCGGCCACGTACTCCATCACGTAGAACGGCGCCCCGGTCACCGTGTCGTCCTCGCAGAGCAGCAGCGGCTCCGGCACGGGGACGGCGGTGGGGTGCAGGGCGCTGATCACCCGGTGCTCACGCGCCATGTCGTGCGCGGTCGCCAGGACGTGACCGAGCGGCGGTCTGCGCACCACCCACTGCCCGGCGCCGTCGCCGACGACATACGTCAGGTTCGAGCGGCCGCCCTCGATCAGCCGCGCTTCCAGCGGCCCGCTCACCAGTCCCGGCAGCGCGCGGTCGAGGTGGGCGCGCAGCCGTTCGGGGTCGATGCCTGGCGGGGGGACGGGACTCATGGGGCGCACCTCCGGGGCGACGGAACGATCGCCCACCATGATGCCGACCAGTCGGTATGTCGTCCAGTGCCTGCCGCGCCGCTTCTCCCGCGAGGGCGCCTGCCACGGCCCCGGAGCTGCCGGTACCCCTGAGTTGCGGCATCCCCGGCCCGCGCGGAAGGTCGAGGGATGAAGGCGATCAGCTACGACGCGTACGGCTCGGCCGACGTCCTGGAGTACGGCGAGCGGCCCGACCCGAAGGTCGGCCCCGACACGGTCCTGGTGAAGGTACGGGCGGCGGCCGTCAACCCGGTCGACTGGAAGGCCCGCGAGGGCCACCTCCAGGGCGGCCTCGAAGCGGTCTTCCCGGTGATCCCCGGCTGGGACGTCTCCGGGGTGGTCGTGCAGCCCGGTATCGCCGTCGACGAGTTCGCGGTGGGCGACGAGGTCATCGGCTACGTCCGCGAGGACTTCCTCTCGCGCGGCACGTTCGCCGAGTACGTGGCGGCCCCCGTGCGCACCCTCGCCCGCAAGCCGCTGAGCCTGAGCTTCGAGGAGGCGGCGGGCCTGCCACTGGCCGGGCTCACCGCGTACCAGGTCCTGCACCGCACCCTGAAGGTCCGCGAGGGCGACACCGTGCTGGTCCACGCGGCCGCCGGCGGCGTGGGGTCGCTCGCCGTCCAGATCGCCCGGCACACCGGCTGCCGGGTCGTCGGCACCGCGAGCCCCCGCAACCACGACCACCTCCGCAGCCTCGGCGCGGAGCCGGTGGAGTACGGCGAGGGCCTGGCCGAGCGGCTGCGGGAGCTGGTCCCCGGAGGCTTCGACGCCTCCTTCGACACGGTGGGCGGCGACGCGCTGCGGGCCTCCGCCGACACCCTCGCCCCGGGCGGACGGCTCGCCTCCATCGCGGACGGCGAGGTCTTCTCGTACGGCGGCCGCTACGCCTTCGTCCGCCCCGACGCGCACGACCTGGCGCAGGTCGCGGAGCTGGCCGAGCGGGGCATCGTCACCGTCCACGTGGACCGGGTCTTCCCCCTGGAGCGGGCGGCCGACGCGCACCGGCTCAACGAAGAGGGACGGACCCGGGGCAAGATCGTGGTGACGGTGGACTGGGACGGCTGAGGAACCCGCCGGACCGGGCCGGAACGCCGTCAACTCCGGCCGGCCGGACGTGGCGGAGCTCGCGACGGTCCCGGCCGGACGGAAGGTGGACCCGGCACACCCCCGGCTGGGTCCGAGCCCGCAACGACCCCGAGTCCGGCTGGAGTGGCGCACGCCCACGACCCCGGCTCCGTCCGGAGCGGTGCGGGCCCGGCTCAGGCGGGCGCCCGGCTCAAACGCGCGCCCTGCTCAGACGCGTGCCCGGCTCAGAACAGCATCGCCGCGGCGAACACCGCCAGCGACACCGTGCACAGCGCGGTGAGCAGTGCCCCGCCCGGCGCGAGCGGTTGAGGCCGGGCCACCCCCAGGCGCAGCACCCTGCGGTGCGCCACCGCCAGAAAGCCCAGCCACGCCACCGCGCACAGCGCCATCGCGACCAGCGCGGCCGGGGTCGCGCCGCTGTGCAGCGCCTGCCGTACCGCGAGCAGCGCCACGACCGTGGCCGACAGCGTGGTGCGCCGCCACGCCAGCCGGGTCCGCTCGGGCTGAAGTCCCGGATCCCGCTCCCCCTCGCCGTCCCGCGCCGCCGCCGTCACCGGCCCTCCCAGCCGAAGAGGACCACCACCACCATCGCCACGGCGACGACGGCCACCGCGAGGGACAGCAGCGCCGGGAACCGGGACACCGGCAGATCCTCGCCCCGGCGCATCGCCCGCTCGCACCGCACCCAGTGGTTGACCGCCCGCAGCGCGCACAGCACGCCCGCGACCAGCAGGCCGAGGGCGAGCCCGGCCCGGACGCCCCACACCAGCTCCGGCAGGAACTGGTCGACGGCGAAGCCCCCGCCGATCAGGGCCAGCGCCGTCCGGATCCAGGCGAGGAACGTCCGCTCGTTGGCCAGCGAGAACCGGTAGTCGGGGGTGTCCCCCTCCTCCCGGACCCGCTGCGGCGCGAACCACAGCCGTACGCTCTGCGCGATCTTGTTCACACGGGCACCCTAAGGGCCGGACCTCAGGCGCCGGACCCGCCCCGCCCCGGGCCTCCTCGGAACTCCAGGAGCCGCTGGTACGCCTCCAGCCCGTCCGGCACCCAGGCCCACGTGGCGAGCCGCCGCCGTACCTCCTCGTCGTCGAGGAACGCGTGCCAGGCGACCTCCTCGGCCTGCGGTGCCACCGGGAGCGCGCAGCGCACCTGGTAGACGGCGGACCACCAGGTGTGCTCGGCGCTGGAGTACAGGAACCGGAACAGCGGCTCGGGCCGCGGCAGCCCTGACACCCCCAACTCCTCCTCCGCCTCCCGCAGCGCCGCCTCGTCGTACGACTCGCCCGCGCCCACTACCCCGCCGACGAACATGTCGTAGTGGGAGGGGAAGACGAGCTTGGCGGCCGTGCGGCGGTGGACGAAGACGCGTCCAGCGGGGTCGCGCGCCTCGATGAAGACACAGCGGTGACGCAGCCGCCGGGCCGTCGCCTCGCCGCGCGGCGCCTGACCGATGACCTCGTCCTTCTCGTCGACGATGTCCAGGATCTCGTCAGAGGGCGTCATACGCTCCATCCAACCGCACCCCGACGGTTGACGCGGCCCCCGGCCGGTGCCGAAGATCTGACGCACGAGTAACTTGCCGCCCCGCCCACCCTCGGCCCGCGCCCCGCCGCGACCCCTGACCGAACCCCTCCGCACCCCCGCCCGAGCCCCGAGCTTCCGGCCCCCCCGACAGGATGGAACCCATGGCGTACGACGCTGATGTGATCGTGATCGGGGCAGGGCTCGCGGGGCTCGTGGCCACCGCCGAACTGGTCGACGCCGGACGGTCGGTGATCCTCCTCGACCAGGAGCCCGAGCAGTCCATCGGCGGCCAGGCGCACTGGTCCTTCGGCGGTCTCTTCCTCGTCGATTCGCCCGAGCAGCGTCGGCTGCGGATCAAGGACAGCGCGGAACTGGCGCTCCAGGACTGGTTCGGCACGGCGGGCTTCGACCGCGAGGACGAGGACCGCTGGCCGCGCAGGTGGGCCGAGGCGTACGTCGACTTCGCCGCCGGGGAGAAGCGGCCCTGGCTCCACCAGCAGGGGCTGCGGATCTTCCCCGTCGTCGGCTGGGCGGAGCGCGGCGGCTACGACGCGACGGGCCACGGCAACTCCGTACCCCGCTTCCACATCACCTGGGGCACCGGCCCCGGCGTCGTCGCCCCCTTCGAACGGCGGGTCCGCGAGGGCGTCGCCAAGGGGCTCGTTCAGCTCAGGTTCCGCCACCGGGTCACCGGCCTCGCCCGCACCGCCGGGGCGCTCGACACGGTCACCGGGGAGATCCTGGAGCCCAGCGGGGCCGAACGCGGAACCGCCAGCAGCCGGGAGGCCACCGGCTCCTTCGAGCTGAGGGCCCAGGCGGTCGTCCTCACCTCGGGCGGCATCGGCGGCAACCACGACCTGGTACGCGCCCAGTGGCCCGCGCGGCTCGGCACCCCGCCCGAGAAGATGCTCTCCGGGGTCCCGGCCCACGTCGACGGGCTGATGCTCGGCATCGCGGAGAAGGCGGGCGCCCACCACATCAACCGCGACCGGATGTGGCACTACACCGAGGGCATCGAGAACTGGAACCCGATCTGGGCGAAGCACGGCATCCGCATCCTGCCCGGCCCCTCGTCCCTCTGGCTGGACGCGCGGGGCAAGCGGCTGCCGGTCCCGCTCTTCCCCGGCTTCGACACGCTGGGCACCCTCGACCACATCATGGGCTCGGGGCACGGCTACACCTGGTTCGTGCTCAACCAGCGCATCATCGGCAAGGAGTTCGCGCTCTCCGGCTCCGAACAGAACCCGGACCTGACCGGCAAGTCGGTCCGCGACGTGATCGGCCGGGCCCGCGCGGACGTGCCCGCGCCGGTGAAGGCGTTCATGGACCACGGCAAGGACTTCGTCGTGGAGAAGAACCTCGCGTCCCTGGTCCGGGGCATGAACGCGGTCACCGGCGACGACCTGATCGACGAGGCGTCCCTGCGCCGCGAGATCACCGCCCGCGACCGCGAGATCGCCAACCCCTTCACCAAGGACCTCCAGGTCACCGCGGTCCACGGGGCCCGCGCCTACCTCGGCGACCGCCTCATCCGTACGGTGAAACCCCACCGCCTCCTGGACCCGGCGGCGGGCCCGCTGATCGCGGTACGCCTCAACATCCTCACCCGCAAGTCCCTGGGCGGCCTGGAGACGGACCTGTCCTCCCGCGTCCTGACCGCCGAGGGCACCCCGCTGCCGGGCCTGTACGCGGCGGGCGAGGCGGCGGGCTTCGGCGGCGGCGGGGTCCACGGCTACCGCTCCCTGGAAGGCACGTTCCTGGGCGGCTGCATCTTCTCGGGCCGAGCGGCGGGCAGGGCGGCGGCGAAGGCGACGGCGTAGCTCCCACGGCTAGGGGACCGGCACCGACAAAGGCGCGGGCCCCGGGAGGGTCCGGCGCCCCGGCGAGCACCCGGCCGAAGGCCCGGAGCGCCCTGCCCTACGGAGATACCGTCCCCGCGAACACCGGCCCCACCCGCGCCGGCCCCGCGACCACCGGCCCTCGGGGTCTGCCCTGCCCGCACCGTCCTCCCTGCGCGCCCCGCCCTACGGAGGCACCGTCCGCGCCCGCAGCGGCCCCGCGAACACCGTCCTCCGGGGCACCGTCCCCGCCCGCAGCGGCCCCGCGAACACCGGCCCCCGGAGCCACGTCCGGCCCCCGGGCCCCCGCCCCGCCCTCACTCCAGCCGTTCCACCACCCGGAACCGCTCCGCCACGATCAGCGTCCCGTCGTTCACCGTGAACGACGGGTCGTCCATCGCCTCCCGCATCTCCGCCCCGTGCCAGAACGCCTCGTGCGACGCCCGCCACTCGGCCACCGACGTGTACCCCTCGCCCTCGTCCAGGGCGTGGCGCAGGTCGACCGCTCCCAGCGGCAGCACCCGTACGTCCGTCACCTCGACCACCGCCACCTCGCGGCCGTCCGAGTCGATCAGCGCGGAGCGTTCGCCGACCGGCGGCAACTCCTCCTGCTCCAGCTGGTACTCGGCGAGCAGCCCGGTGGTGGACACCTTCTCGCCGGACAGGACGGCCGCCACCAGCCGGTCGCGAAGCGGCCCGGGGAAGGCCAGGAGGAAGGGCTTCAGGGGTTCGCGATGCGCCATGCGCCCAGTGTCGCACCCGCACAACCCCGGTGCGCAGGGCGTCGCGTCCGCCCCGCCCACCCCGGCGGCGCCCCGGGGCCGATCCTCGGGAGCACTCGTCGAGAATGAGCCAACTGTGGTGGCTGAAGCGGGAGTTGGCGCCAGGATCCCCTTGACGTGACGCCTCGCCTCCCGCTTGGCTGTGCGCGGTCGCCCGCCCGCCTACCGCGTCGAAAGAAGTCTGCGGCATGTCCCCGCCTCCGCCGCCCCTGGGCCGCTCCCGCCGTCGGGGCAGCCGCCCGGACCGCGCCTTCGACCCGGCCCTGGACGACACCGAACTCATCGCCGTCCGGGCCCGGTTCGTCCAGGGGCGCTGGTCCGACGCGCGCGCCCTCCTCGTGGCCACCGGGCCGGACTGGGACCGCCGCGGACACCGCCTGCTCGCCCTCGCCGAGACCCCGTCCGCCGTCGCCTGGGCCGCCGACTGGCTGCTCGTGGAGCCCGGGAGCGCGGACGCCTCCGCCCTGCTGGCCTGCGCCTCCGTGATCCGCGCGCTCCGCCCCAAGGCCAAAGGCGCCGACACCGCCCGCGCCCGGGAGGCCTGTCTGGCCGCGGCCCGCACCACCCCCGAGGACCCCACGCCCTGGCTGGCGCTGCTCCTGCTGGACCGGGGGCGCGAGGGTGGCGGCGACGAGTGCGGCAGGCTCTTCGAGGAGGTGCGCTCGCGCCACCCCGACCACCACCACGCCCACCATCTGATGACCGGCCTGCTCGCCGAGAGCCGCCCCGAGAGTGGTGCCGACCCGCTCCACGAGGTGTACGACTTCGCCGCCTGGGCCGCCGAACTGGCCCCCGCCGACTCTCCGTTGGCCGTGCTCCCGGTCGTCGCCCACGCCGAGCGCTATCGCGTCCTGGTCGCCGCGGGCACCGAGCCCGAGGATCCGGCGGCCTCCGGCCACTGGTCGGGGCGCCGGGCCCGGCAGGTGATGAAGGCCGCCTTCGACTGGTGGCTCGAGTGGGAGCGCGAGGACCACCCGCGCCACCGGGTCGACCTCAACTTCCTGGCCCACGCCAAGGTCTGCCAACGGCGGCCCGCCGAGGCGGCCGCCCTCTTCCACCGCATCGGTCCGTACGCCACCGCCGCCCCCTGGTCCTACTCCGGCCGCGATCCCCACGACGCGTTCGCCGCCGCACGGGCCTACGCGCTCGGCACCCTTTGACGCACCTCCTTCGACGCACGTCGCACCCACCGCCCCACCACCGAGGAAGGGACCATCCCCGCCATGTCGACGGGCAGTTCGTACTCCAGCGAGGCCGGCACCACGAGGACGACGGCCGGTACCGGCGGGATCAACACCTACAAGGGCGAGGAACGCGCGCTGCGCGCGAACCGGCTGGGCACCCCCGGACTGCTGCTGTCCGTGGTCGCCGCGAGCGCCCCCCTGATGGTCGTCGCCGGGGTGATGCCCACGGTCTTCGGCGTGATGGGCGTCGTCGGCCAGCCCCTGCTCTACCTCATCCTCGGCGTGGTCCTGATGCTGTTCGGCCTCGGCTACGCCGAGATGAGCCGCCACGTCCACAACGCGGGCGCCTTCTACGCGTACATCGCGCGCGGCCTCGGCCCGACCGCCGGGGCGGGCGCCTCGCTGGTGGCGCTGGTGGCGTACAGCGCGATGCAGGTCGGCATCTACGGCATCCTCGGCTTCGAGGTCTCCGTCATCTTCGCCACGTACCTCGGCGTCGAGGTGGCGTGGTGGGTACCGGCCCTCGTCTCGGCCGCGGTCGTCGGCGTGCTCGGCTGGCTGAAGATCGACCTCAACGCCAAGGTGCTCGGTGTCCTGCTGGTCATCGAGTGCGCGCTCGTCGTGATCTTCGACGTCGCCGCCGTGAGCAAGCCGGGCCCCGAGGGGCTGTCGTTGAGCGCCTTCAACCCCGAGACCCTGGCCGGTGCGGGCCTGGGCACCGCGCTCTGCTTCTGCGTCGCCGCGTTCGTCGGCTTCGAGCAGGCCCCGGTGTACGCGGAGGAGACCAGCCGCCCGCAGATCGTGGTGTCCCGGGTGATGTTCCTCGCCGTGGGGTACGCCGCGCTGTTCCTGGCGGTCAGCTCCTGGGCCCTGACGGTGGCCGCCGGACCGGGCTCCATCGCCGGGTCCTCCCGCACGGAGGGCCCCGGCCTGCTGTTCGGCCTCACCGAGGAACGGCTCGGCTCCACCTTCACCGACGTCCTGCACATCCTCTTCGTCACCGGGATGTTCGCCGCCCTCCTCAGCTTCCACAACGTCGTCGCCCGCTACGCGTTCGCCATGGGCCGCGAGGGCCTGCTGCCCGCCCGCTTCGGCCGCGTCAACCGGGCGAGCGGTGCTCCCGGCACCGGTTCGCTGCTCCAGTCCGCGATCTCCGTGGCCATCGTGCTGGCCTTCGCCCTGACCGATGACCGCCCGTCCGGCGATCCCACCGCCCCGGTGCTGCGGCTCTTCACCTGGATGGGGAACGTCGGGGCGCTCGGCGTCATCCTGCTGATGGCCGCCGCCTCCTTCGCCGTCATCGCCTTCTTCGTCAAGCGCGGCGCGGGCCGGGCCCAGGCGCCGCGGCTGGTCGCCTCCGGTCTCGCCGGGCTGGCGCTGCTGACGATCGCCTTCTTCACGGTCCGCGACTTCGACGTCCTGGTCGGCTCGGGACCCGGCTCCGTCCTCAGCCGGCTGCTGCCCGGTGTGATCCTCCTCGCGCTCGTCGGCGGACTCGTGTACGGCGCCGTCCTGCGTTCGGCCAGGCCCGAGGTGCACGCCCGTATCGGCCTGGGCAACGAGGCGTTCCGGCTGGAGGAGGCGGCCGGGAGCGGGACCGCCCGCCGCTGAACTCCCGTACGTACGGGAGGCGCCCGCCCCGGTGGAGGACCGGGGCGGGCGCCTTCGCGCATCCGACGGGAGCGACCGCGCGGCCCCTCGTCAGGGGACGGCCGCGCCGCACGGGGGACCGCTACAGCAGCAGCGACAGCGGCAGGATGAAGGCGATGGCCACCACGGAGATGATCGTCTCCATCACCGACCAGGTCTTCACGGTCTGCCCGACGTCCATCCCGAAGTACTCCTTCACCAGCCAGAACCCGGCGTCGTTCACATGGCTGAAGAAGAGCGAACCGGCACCGATCGCCAGCACCAGCAGCGCCGCGTGCGAGGTCGACATGTCGGCCGCGAGCGGAGCGACCAGACCGGCGGCGGAGATGGTGGCGACCGTGGCCGAGCCGGTGGCCAGGCGGATCGCGACGGCGATCAGCCAGCCGAGCAGCAGGGCGGGGATCGACCAGTTCTCGGAGAAGTCCAGGATCATCTGGCCCACCCCGGCGTCGATCAGCGTCTGCTTGAAACCGCCACCGGCTCCGACGATCAGCAGGATCCCGGCGATCGGGGCGAGCGACTTCTCGACGGTCCCGGCGAGCCTGCCCTTGGTGAACCCGGCGGCGCGGCCGAGGGTGACCATGCCGAGCAGGACGGCGGCGAGCAGGGCGATCAGCGGCGAGCCGATCACGTCGGTGACCCGCTGGAGGCCGTTCTCGGGGTCGTCGACGACGATCTCCACGAGCGCCTTGAGCAGCATCAGCACGACCGGCAGCAGGATCGTCACCAGGGTCGCGGCGAAGCTCGGGCGGCGGTCCAGCTCCTCGGAGGGGCGCTGCGGGATCATCTTCTCCGGCGGCTCGATGTCCACCCAGCGGGCGGCGTAGCGGGAGAAGACCGGACCGGCGATGATCACCGTCGGGATGGCCACCAGCACACCGAGCGCCAGGGTCACCCCGAGGTTGGCGTCCAGGGCGTCGATCGCGACCAGCGGGCCGGGGTGCGGCGGGATGAGCCCGTGCATCACGGAGAGTCCGGCCAGCGCCGGGATGCCGATCCGCATCAGGGAGAAGTTGCCGCGCTTGGCGACGAGCAGCACCACCGGGATCATCAGCACGATCCCGACCTCGAAGAAGAGCGGCAGCCCGATGATCGAGGCGATGAGGACCATCGCCCACGGCATGGCCCCCCGGCTCGCCCGCTCCAGGATGGTGTCGACGATCTGGTCCGCCCCGCCGGAGTCGGCGAGCAGCTTGCCCAGGATCGCGCCGAGCGCGATGAGCACGCCCACGCTGGCGACGGTGGAGCCGAGCCCCGTGGTGAAGCTGGCGATCGTGTCGGCCGGGGCCGCCCCCGCGAAGGAGCCGAGCGCCAGCGAACCGATGGTCAGCGCGAGAAACGCGTGCATCTTGAGCTGGGTGATCAGGAGAACGATGACGGCGATGCCCGCCAGTACGGCGATGCCCAACTGCGCGTTGCCTGCCGAGGTGATCGGTTCGGCGGCGTCCGCTGCCAGCATCTCGACGCTGAGACTGGTCACGGTGATGGTCCTTAGGTATCGAGCCGGCGCAGCGCGGCGACGGCTCGCTGGGTGATTTCCTCGGGGGTGCCGGACACGTCGACGCTCACCCCGGCCTCGTCGGCCTGGAGCGGTTGCAGCGTCGCGAACTGGGAGTCGAGCAGCGCGGTCGGCATGAAGTGGCCCGTGCGGTCCGCCATGCGCTCCTCGATCAGCGCCCGGTCGCCGGTCAGATGCAGGAAGACGGCGTCCGGGGCCCCGGCCCGCAGCCGGTCGCGGTAGACCCGCTTGAGCGCGGAGCTGGAGACGACCCCGCCCCGCCCCGCCCGCCCGTGCGCCCACGCGCCGATGGCGTCCAGCCAGGGGCGGCGGTCGTCGTCGTCCAGGGGGGTGCCGGCCGACATCTTGGCGATGTTCGCCGGGGGATGGAAGTCGTCGCCCTCGGCGTACGGGACGCCGAGTTCGGCGGCGAGCAGGGGACCGATCGTGGTCTTGCCGGTTCCTGCCACGCCCATCACCACCACCACATGGGGGGTGCTCGGGAGAGGTGCGGTGTTCATGGAGTGTCTCGCTGTCTTCTTCGACATCGGTCCGTCGCGCTACTGAAACCCATTAGGTACGACTTATTCAAGAGGCTGTGACACAAACGTCGTACTTTTTCTTCCTAAGGGGTGCGCCGTAGGCTTGGTCCATGACCACACAGAGCCAGGGGCTGCATACGCATGTGCTGGACACCCTGGGTCTGGAGATCTCCTCCGGCCAGAGCCCTCCCGGCAGCGTGCTGCGCACCGACGAGCTGGCCCAGCGCTTCGACGTCTCCCGTACGGTGATCCGCGAAGTGGTCCGGGTCCTGGAATCCATGCACCTGGTCGAGTCCCGCCGCCGGGTCGGGGTGACCGTCCGGCCCACCGAGGCCTGGAACGTCTACGACCCCCAGGTCATCCGCTGGCGCCTGGCCGGCGCCGACCGCCCCCGCCAGCTGCGCTCCCTCACCGTGCTGCGCTCCGCGATCGAACCGGTGGCGGCGGGCCTCGCCGCCCGCCACGCCACCGCCGAGCAGTGCGCCGAGCTGACCGCGCGCGCCCTCGGCATGGTCGCCACCTCCCGAGGCCAGCAGCTGGAGGGCTACCTCGAACACGACATCGCCTTCCACCGGATCGTCCTCAACGCCTCCGGCAACGAGATGTTCGCCCGCCTCGGGGACGTCGTCGCCGAGGTCCTCGCGGGCCGCACCCACCACCAGGTGATGTTCGAGGACCCCGATCCGGCCGCCGTCACCCTGCACGTCCGGCTCGCCGAAGCGGTCCGCGAGGGCGACCCGGAGGCCGCCGAACGGATCACCAAGGAGATCGCGGTGGGCGCCCTGCACGAACTGGACGTGCTGGCTCCGTAGGGGCCACCCAGGGCGTACGGTGGTCCGCGATCGATCTTCACGCAGCGCGGCAGCAGGGAGAGCAGGGTTATGGCACAGCAGGTGCAAGCGGTCGTCGCACCGGGCAAGGACGAGCCGGTACGGGTCGAGACCATCGTCGTCCCGGACCCCGGTCCCGGCGAGGCCGTCGTGAAGATCCAGGCGTGCGGCGTCTGCCACACCGACCTGCACTACAAGCAGGGCGGCATCAACGACGAGTTCCCCTTCCTCCTCGGCCACGAGGCCGCGGGCGTCGTGGAGTCGGTCGGCGAAGGCGTCACCGACGTCGCCCCCGGCGACTTCGTCGTCCTCAACTGGCGTGCCGTGTGCGGCCAGTGCCGTGCCTGTCTGCGCGGCCGCCCCTGGTACTGCTTCGACACCCACAACGCCAAGCAGAAGATGACGCTGCTCGACGGCACGGAGCTGTCGCCCGCCCTCGGTATCGGCGCCTTCGCGGAGAAGACCCTCGTCGCCTCCGGCCAGTGCACCAAGGTCGACCCGGAGGTCGCCCCCGAGGTCGCCGGACTCCTCGGCTGCGGCGTGATGGCGGGCATCGGCGCCGCCATCAACACCGGCCAGGTCGGCCGCGGTGACTCGGTCGCCGTCATCGGCTGCGGCGGGGTCGGCGACGCGGCCGTCGCCGGAGCGCGGCTGGCCGGAGCGGCGAAGATCATCGCGGTCGACATCGACGACCGCAAGCTGGAGACGGCGAAGAAGATGGGCGCCACCCACACCGTCAACTCCCGCTCGAACGACGCCGTCGAGGCCATCCGCGCCCTCACCGACGGCAACGGCGCCGACGTCGTCATCGAGGCCGTCGGCCGCCCCGAGACCTACGAACAGGCCTTCTACGCCCGCGACCTGGCCGGAACGGTCGTCCTCGTCGGCGTCCCCACCCCGGACATGAAGCTGGAACTCCCGCTCCTGGACGTCTTCGGCCGCGGTGGCTCCCTCAAGTCCTCCTGGTACGGCGACTGCCTGCCCTCCCGCGACTTCCCGATGCTCGTCGACCTGCACCAGCAGGGCCGCCTCGACCTCGCCGCCTTCGTCACCGAGACCATCGGCATCGGCGACGTCGAGCAGGCCTTCGCCCGGATGCACGACGGCGACGTCCTGCGCTCGGTGGTGGTCTTCCCGTGACCACCCGCGTCGACCACCTGGTCACCTCCGGCACCTTCGCCCTCGACGGCGGCGAATGGGAGGTCGACAACAACGTCTGGATCGTCGGCGACGACAACGAGGCGATCGTCATCGACGCCGCGCACGACGCCGCCGCCATCGAGGCGGCGCTCGGCGGCCGTACCCTGCGCGCGATCGTCTGCACCCACGCCCACAACGACCACATCGACGCCGCCCCGGCCCTCGCCGAGGCCACCGGCGCCCCGATCCTGCTCCACCCGCACGACCTGCCGCTCTGGCTCCAGACCCACCCGGACCGGACCCCCGACGGCCCCCTGACCGACGGCCAGGAACTGGTCGTCGCCCGCACCACGCTCAGGGTCCTGCACACCCCGGGCCACGCCCCCGGCGCGGTCTGCCTGTACGCCCCCGAGCTGGCCACGGTCTTCACCGGCGACACCCTCTTCCAGGGCGGCCCCGGCGCCACCGGCCGGTCCTTCTCGTCGTTCCCCACGATCATCGACTCGATCCGGGACCGGCTGCTCACGCTGCCCGGCGACACCAAGGTCCGCACCGGCCACGGCGACCCCACCACCATCGGCGCGGAGGCCCCGCAGCTCGACGAGTGGATCAAGCGCGGCCACTGACGGCCGCGCGCCTCACCCCTCCGGCCAGGCGGAGAGCCGCAGCCCGCTCTCGAAGCGGCGCGGCTCCCCGCCGACCGGATCGGTGAACTCCAGCACCCGCGCCAGCAGCTGCAAGGGCCGGGTGAAGTCCTCCGCGGCGCCCTCGGGCTCCACCACCGGATACAGCGGATCGTGCACGATCGGCACCCCCAGCGCGTTCATGTGCGCCCGCAGCTGATGGGTCCGCCCGGTGGCGGGCAGCAACCGGTACCGCCCGAGCGCACCCCGGCGCTCCACCAGCTCCACCCGGCTCTCGCTGTTCGCCTCGCCCGGCTCCTCCCGGGCGGCGAGCACCCCCCGCTCCTTCACGATCCGGCTCCGCACGGTCCGCGGAAGGGCCACGCCGGGGTCGTACGGGGCCACCGCCTCGTACTCCTTGCGCACCAGCCGGTCCCGGAACAGCGTCTGGTACGCGCCCCGCTCCCGGGGCCGCACCACGAACAGCACGAGCCCCGCCGTCAGCCGGTCCAGCCGGTGCGCGGGCTGGAGCGTCGGCAGCCCCAGCTCCCGCCGCAGCCGGGCCACCGCGGTCTCGGTGATGTGCCGCCCCCGGGGCGTGGTCGCCAGGAAGTGCGGCTTGTCCGCGACCACGATCCGCTCGTCGTGGTGGACCACGCCGACCGGGAACGGCACCGGCTCCTCCGCCGCGAAGTCCCGGTGGAACCAGAGGCAGCGCCCGGCCGTGTACGGCTCCTCGCCCCGCACCGCGCGCCCGTCCGCCCCCACGAACCGCCCCGCGTCCAGCATCGCCGCCACCCGCCCGGCCCCGATCGCCGCTCCGAACCGGGCGACCAGATGCTCCCCGACGCTGCCCCAGACCCCCTCGGGGTCCTCCGGCAGCCGCACCCGCACCGGATCGACGCCCTCCCGCTGGGGGAGCGGTGCGCCGGGCGGCTTCCCGCGGCCTCTCATCGGCGCCCCTCTCCGTAGTCGCCCGGTGACGCAAAAGAGCCCCACCGAAGTGGGGCTCCCGCTGGTGTCCGAGGGGGGACTTGAACCCCCACGCCCGATAAAGGGCACTAGCACCTCAAGCTAGCGCGTCTGCCATTCCGCCACCCGGACAAGGTGTCTGTCTCCCGGGCCCTGGCCCGTTCCGACGTGGAAAACCATAGCAAACATTCGAGGGTGCTCGATCACGTCCGGTCGCCGTGAACGCCGCGTGACGGGCGGTGGGCGGCCTTGGGCGTACGCCGCCGGCGCGGGAGGATGAGAGGGAGCACCACAGCGACAGTGGAAGGAACCAGCGTGAGCGAGAGCAGCACGGGCCAGGCCGTCACCGGGGGGAACGCGGAGAGGGAGGTCGTCGACCTCTGTCGTGACCTGATCAGGATCGACACCAGCAACTACGGCGACCACTCGGGCCCCGGCGAGCGGCGCGCGGCCGAGTACGTCGCGGAGAAGCTCGCGGAGGTCGGTCTGGAGCCGCGGATCTTCGAGTCGCACAAGGGGCGGGCCTCCACCGTCGCCCGGATCGAGGGCGAGGACCCCTCCCGGCCCGCGCTGCTGATCCACGGGCACACCGACGTCGTCCCCGCCAACGCGGCGGACTGGACCCACGACCCGTTCTCCGGCGAGATCGCGGACGGCTGCGTCTGGGGCCGGGGCGCGGTCGACATGAAGGACATGGACGCGATGACCCTCGCGGTCGTACGGGAGCGGATGCGCACCGGCCGCAAGCCCCCGCGCGACATCGTGCTGGCCTTCCTCGCCGACGAGGAGGCGGGCGGCACCTACGGGGCCCGCTACCTGGTCGACCACCACCCGGAGCTCTTCGAGGGCGTCAACGAGGCGATCAGCGAGGTCGGCGGGTTCTCCTTCACCGTCAACGAGAAGCTGCGGCTCTATCTGGTGGAGACCGCCCAGAAGGGCATGCACTGGATGAAGCTCACCGTGGACGGCACCGCCGGGCACGGGTCGATGATCCACAAGGACAACGCGATCACGGAGCTGTCCGAGGCGGTCGGGCGGCTGGGGCGGCACAAGTTCCCGGTGCGGGTCACCAAGACGCTGCGGCACTTCCTGGACGAGCTCTCGGACGCCCTCGGCACCGAGCTGGACCCGGAGAACATGGACGAGACGCTCGCCAGGCTCGGCGGCATCGCCAAGCTGATCGGCGCCTCCCTCCAGAACACCGCCAACCCCACCCAGCTCGGCGCGGGCTACAAGGTCAACGTCATCCCGGGCCAGGCCACCGCCCATGTCGACGGCCGGTACCTGCCGGGATACGAGGAGGAGTTCCTCGCCGACCTGGACCGCATCCTCGGCCCCAACGTCCGGCGCGAGGACGTCCACGCGGACAAGGCGCTGGAGACCACCTTCGACGGGGCGCTGGTGGACGCCATGCAGACCGCGCTGGTGGCCGAGGACCCGATCGCCCGCGCCGTGCCGTACATGCTCTCCGCGGGCACCGACGCCAAGTCCTTCGACGACCTCGGCATCCGGGGCTTCGGCTTCGCCCCGCTGAAGCTGCCGCCGGAGCTGGACTTCGCGGGGATGTTCCACGGGGTCGACGAGCGGGTGCCGGTCGACGGCCTCCAGTTCGGCGTACGGGTTCTCGACCGCTTCATCGACCACTCCTGATCGCCGCCGGTCCGTTTCACCCTCGACTCGCCATAGATTCGGCCGCCTGTTCGGACATGTCCGAACGAGTGAAACGGGCCGTTCGCACGTAGCCCCGCACCCCCCTCCTCGTTACAAGGTGTGCGGTCCGCGGCTGGGACCGCATTTTCCAACTAGGAGGAATCATGATCAAGAAGGTCGTCGCAGTTGCGGCTGCCACCGGTGGCCTCGTTCTCGCGGGTGCGGGCATGGCTTCCGCCGACGCGGGCGCCCAGGGTGCAGCCATCGGCAGCCCCGGCGTGCTGTCCGGCAACGTCGTCCAGGTTCCGGTCCACGTGCCGGTCAACGTGTGCGGCAACACGGTCTCCGTGATCGGTCTGCTGAACCCCGCCTTCGGCAACACCTGCGTCAACGCCTGACGTTGAACGTCAACCCGTCAAGGGTTTGAGCTCGACCGGTCCCGGAGTGCACTCCATGCACTCCGGGACCGTTCGGCATTCGGCTCCCGCACGGTCATGTCCGGGGGTTTTTCGGAAGCCAGAAGGCAGGAAACGAACCTATGCGACAGGTCACTCGTAAAGGCCTGATCACCATGGCGGCGGCGGGCGGAGTGCTCGCGCTCAGTGGTGGCTACGCCCACGCCGACTCCGGAGCGGCCTCCACGGCGTCCGGTTCGCCGGGCGTGCTGTCCGGTAACTCGGTCTCGGTCCCGATCGACATCCCGGTCAACGTGTGCGGGAACTCCGTCAGCGTCGGCGGACTGCTCAATCCCACGAGCGGAAACGACTGCGGAAACGGATCAGCGGCATCCGACCGGTCCACGCACTCCGACCGGGCCGACCGGTCCGGCGGCGCGCAGGACCGCACGCTGCCCGCCGGATCCGGCAACAGCGCCCAGGCCGGCGACACCACCGCCTCGGACCGCCACACCGAACCCGGCACCGGCCGTCACCGGGCCCCGGGCGGCGGCGCCTCGGCGGAAGGAACCGCCCAGGGTTCGCCCGGCATCCTCTCCGGCAACCTGATCCAGGCCCCGATCGACATCCCCGTGAACCTCTGCGGGAACAGCGTCACCATCGGCGGACTGCTCAACCCCGTCTTCGGCAACAGCTGCGCCAACGACTCCGAGGTGCCGCCCCCGCCGCCCGAGCAGCCGGAGAAGCCCCCGGTCACGCCGGAGAAGCCGGTCCACCCGCCGGTCGACCAACCGCCCGAGCCGAATGCCCCCGAGACCCGGAACGTCCCCCGGGAGCAGCTCGCGCAGACCGGCGCGGGCGGGGCCGAGATGCTCATCCCGGCCAGTGCCGGACTGCTGCTCGCCGGAATGGGATCGGTGCTCTACCGCCGTTCCCGCAGCGCCGCCTGACCCAGGGCGCGCACGGCACGACAGGAGCGGCGAACAGAAGGAGCGGGCCCCGCGACGGCGGGGCCCGCTCTCTGCTCATCGGGCCGTCTTCACCTCACCACGTGGCCCGCAGCTGACGGATGATCCGTCTGCGCAGCCGCACCCTCCGGCTGCCGTCCAGGCGCAGCGTCAGACGGTCCAGCTCCCAGTGTCCGTACTCGGCATGGTCGGTCAGCAGTCGGGCCGCTTCCTTGCGGGACACCCCGCGCGGAACGTACACGTCGATGAATTCGTATTCCGGCATCGCATCTATTGTGCGGGCAGCGCCCCGGTACGGATAGCGTCTGCACTATGTCTGATGCTGCGCAGCCCACCGCTGCCGAGGTACGTGCCGCCGCCGAAGCGGTCAAAGCCGCGATCGACCGTCACCTCGACGCGGTCGAACGCCGTACCGGGGACGACGACCCGGCCGTCTACGACGCGTTCAACGCCCTGGCCGCTGCCGCCGAGGTCTACGACGAGCTTCTCTACGACCGTTACGACGAGGTCACCCCCTTCGAGATCCCCGGTGCGGACGACTCGCTGCCGCCCTACGCGGGCCCCGCGGAGCCCAGCGCGCTCAGCGTCCTGATCCGGCGCGACTACGCGGTCGTGGAGCCGCCCCGCCTCCTCGCCCAGGCCCAGCGCCTCGCCGACCTCGACGCCGGCCCCGGCGACGAGGACACGGCCCCGGTGGTCGGCACCAGCGTCCACGCCGCGCTCGGCGTGCTCTTCGGCGAGTACGAACCGGACGAGATCGCCTCCCGGCACAAGGAGTTCGGCCTGGAGGAGGGCGACTCCACCCTCTGGGTCTCGGCCGGGCACGCGCTTCCGGAACCGGGGGAGTGGCTCGCGGCGCCGTTCGAGGACGCCGAACCCGAACTGGTGGTCTGCCGCTTCGACGTCAGCGCCGTCTTCGACGAGGAGGACGAGTCCGACGAGGACGCCCCAGGAACGACGGTGGGCGGCGTCTGACCGGCTCCGGCTCCCGCTTCTGGCACTGGACGTGACGGTGGGCCCCGGCGCGACGCGCGCCGGGGCCCACCGCTGTTCCGGGCCGGGGGCAGCCGCTCAGGAGGCCGCGTCGGCGGTGGGGAGCGCCTCCAGCAGCTGCCGCAGCCGGGTCGTGCGCTCCTGCGCCGGAATCCGCTCCACCGCCTGCGGCAGCGCCTGGTCCACTCCGTGCACCACGGACAGATGCCGCTCTCCCCGGCCGAACGCGGTGTAGACCCACGGCCTGCTCAGACCCTGCGCCGCGTCGCCCGGCAGCACCACGATCGCGGCGGGCCAGCGCATCCCGGCCGCCTGGTGGGCGCTGAGCGCCCAGCCGTGCCGCACCGCCGACTCCACCCGCTCCTGCGGTACGACGACGGTGAGCCCCCCGCAGTCCAGGTGCAGGCCCTCGGCGTCCGCGGAGCGCACCACCCCCGGCACCGCGTGGCCGGGCGCGGGCACATGGATCACCCGGTCGCCCGGGTCGAACCCGCCGAACCGTCCCGGCCCCGGGTTGAGCCGCTGCTTCAGGGCGTCGTTCAGCGCCCTGGTCCCGGCGGCCCCGCCGTGGCCCACCGTGATCACCTGGGTCTCGTCGGCGGGGATGGAGAAGGCCCGGGGCACCGACTCCGCGACCAGCTGGACGGTGCGGTGCACCGCCTCGCCCGCGTCGCGGACGGGGACGATCACGACCTCCTTGCCCGGCGCCTCCACCTGGTTGAGCTCGCCGATGCCGATGCCCGAGACCAGCTCGCCGATCGGCCCGGGGTCCGGGGTGCGGGAGACGGTCTGCGGGCAGGCGCGGGCGGCCAGCACATCCGCGAAGACCCGCCCGGCGCCCGCCGAGCCCAGCACGCCCGGATCACCGCTCAGCACCAGCCGGACACCGTCGGCCAGCGCCTCGACCAGGACAGCTGCGCTCTCCACGTCCAGCTGCGGGGCGTCCAGCACGACCAGCAGATCCAGGGCGAGCGCCCCGTCCTCGTCCCGGCCGGGACCCTGCGCACCGGAGAGCAGGCCCGCCAGGGTGACCGCCGTGTCCGGGGCGCCGGTGGCCGCGGCCAGCCGTCGGCGGCCGTCCTCGCTGTGGGTGGCGCCCAGGGCCCGCAGGCCCAGCCCGCGCGCCGCCGCGATCAGCGCGGCGGGCTCGGCCCGAGCCGCCTCGCCGCCGCTGTGCGCGACCAGACCGGCCGAGGCGACCGTACGGATCAGCTCGGCGGCCGACGGGGAGGGGGCCGACCGGGCCGCCTCCGTCCAGTCGGCGCCCTTCTCGCAGGCGTTGACCAGCCGGGCCAGACCGTCCGCGAGGCTCTCCTCGGCCAGGGCGTACCGGTCCAGGCCCAGCAGCACCCGCACCGGCTCCTGTGGAGCGTCGGCGTCCGCTTCCTCCGCCCCTCCGTCGGCCGCTTCGGCGGCCTCCGGCTCCAGGCCCTCCCCCTGCCCCTCCTGGAAGACCAGCGCGACGCCCTCCTCGACGGCGTCCCGCACCGCCGCGTCCGGGTCGCCGACCGCACGCTCGGCGAGCGCCGCCCGTACGGCGTCGATGTCCAGGGCCGTGTGGCCCTGGAGGGCCGCGCGCTCCAGGGCCCAGCCGACCAGGGCCCCGGTCCTGCGCCCGTCGTCCGGTCCGCACGCGGCGCCGAGCAGGGCCCGCGCGAAGCCGTCGGCCTGCTCCGGCCGGACGCCGGGCACCGCGAGCAACTGCCAGGGGTCGGCGCGCAGCGCCTCGGCCGCCTGATCGCCCAGCACGTCGACGGCCGGACCGGCCAGCGTCTCGGGGGCCCCGCCCTCGGCGAGCACCGCCCGCACCGCCGCCGTGGCCTCGGGCGGGGCGGCCCGCACCGCCGGAGCGGCCGCGGGCGCCTGGGCCCTGGCGGGCTGCGCGGCGGCCGCCGGGTCGGGGCGCCGGGGCGCCGTGGGCGCGGCGGGGGAGTCGAAGAAGGCGGTCCCGGCCTTCTCGCCGCTCTCCACGGCCCGGACCGCCGCGAGCAGGTCGGCGGCCGGACCGCTCAGCTTCGTACCGGCGGCGATGGGTCCGTCCTTCTCCGCCTTGCGCTGCGCGATCCGCTCCCGCAGCTCCCGCTGGGCGGCCAGCTCGGCCTGCGCCTCCGACAGCTCGGGAGCGTCGGCGGCAGCGCTGTCGGCGGTGGCATCGCCGGTGGCATCAGCGGCATCGGGCGCGTCGGCGGTGTCAGGCGTCTCGGCGGTGCCGGCGGGCTCCGCGGCTCCGTCACCGGTCGCCCGGCTCTCGTCGGCCGGACTCCCGGCGGCCTCGGGGGTCCCGGCCCTCGTCGCGTCGGCCGGGCCGCTCGCCGTGGTCCCGTCCGGGGTGTCCGGGCCGGCGGTGCCGGGGGTCTCCCCGGGAAGCGCAGTCACAGCGTGCTCCAGTCCTGATCGGGATAGCGGTGCACGGGCGCCGACACGTCGTCGAGCGCCTGGCAGATCTCGTAGGGAAGACTAAGCGCCTCCACCGACAATGCCTCCGTGAGCTGCCCGGCGTTGCGCGCGCCGACGATCGGGGCGGTCACCCCGGGCCTATCCCGGACCCAGGCCAGCGCCACCTGGAGCGGGCTCGTCGCCAGGCCGTCCGCCGCCGTCGCCACCGCGTCGACGACCCGGGCCGCCGCGTCGTCGAGATACGGCTCGACGAACGGCGCGAGCAGTTCGGAGGCGCCCCGGGAGTCCGACGGGGTGCCCTGGCGGTACTTGCCGGTGAGCACGCCCCGGCCCAGCGGCGAGGACGGCAGCAGCCCGATCCCCAGGTCCAGCGCGGCGGGCAGCACCTCGCGCTCGACGCCCCGCTGGAGCAGGGAGTACTCCATCTGCGTACTGGCCAGCCGGGTGCGCGTCCCCGGGGCGGCGAGCTGCCAGGTGGCGGCCTTGGCCAGCTGCCAGCCGCAGAAGTTCGACACCCCCGCGTAGCGGACCCGGCCGGAGCTGACGGCCAGGTCCACCGCCTGGAGGGTCTCCTCCAGCGGGGTCGACGGGTCGAAGGCGTGGACCTGCCAGAGATCCACGTAGTCCGTGCCGAGCCGCTCCAGCGAGGCGTCCAGGGCGGCCAGCAGATGCCCGCGTGAGCCGTTGACCCGGCGGTAGGGGTCCGGGACGCTGCCCGCCTTCGTGGCGATGACCAGATCCTGGCGGGGCACCAGGCTGCCGACGAGGCGCCCGAGCACGTACTCCGCCTCGCCGCCCCCGTAGACATCGGCCGTGTCCACCAGAGTGCCGCCCGCGTCCCAGAAGGCCTTCAGCTGGTCGGCGGCGTCGTGCTCGTCCGTGTCCCGGCCCCAGGTGAGCGTACCGAGCCCGATCCGGGACACGCGAAGGCCGGTGCGGCCGAGATGCCTCTGCTCCATGGGCGCTGAGATTACTGGCCATGGCCCCACGGAGTGGAAGCCTGTGGACAACGGGAGGTCGTGCGGGCCTGCCGGAATGCCGTCACCCGCGCTAGAGTCCGGGGAAAGAGACGTTACTGATCAGTAGGGAGCGGTTCATGCGGCTCGGCATCAATCTCGGTTACTGGGGCGCGGGCATGGACGGCGACAACCTCGCCGTCGCGCAGGAGGCCGACCGGCTCGGCTACGACGTCTGCTGGGCGGCCGAGGCGTACGGCTCCGACGCCCCGACCGTGCTGACCTGGGTCGCGGCCCAGACCGAGTCCATCGACGTCGGCTCGGCGATCATGCAGATCCCGGCCCGCCAGCCCACCATGACGGCGATGACGGCCGCCACCCTCGACTCGCTGTCCGGCGGCCGCTTCCGGCTCGGCCTCGGCGTCTCCGGTCCCCAGGTCTCCGAGGGCTGGTACGGCGTGAAGTTCGACAAGCCGCTGGCCCGCACCCGGGAGTACGTGGAGATCGTCCGCAGGGCGATGACCCGCGAGCGCCTCTCGTTCGAGGGGGCGCACTGGACGCTGCCGCTGCCCGGCGGTCCCGGCAAGCCGATCAAGCTCACCGTGCACCCCGAGCGCGAGCACATTCCGCTCTACATCGCCGCGATCGGCCCCAGGAACCTGGAGCAGACCGGGGAGATCGCCGACGGCGCCCTGCTGATCTTCCCCTCCGCCGAGCACCTGGAGGAGACCGCGATCCAGCCGCTGCGCGCGGGCCGCGAGAAGGCCGGCAAGACCATGGACGGCTTCGACGTCAGCCCGACGCTGCCGCTCGCCGTCGGCGACGACGTGATGGGCCTCGCCGACATGTTCCGCCCCTACACCGCGCTGTACGTCGGCGGCATGGGCAGCCGGAAGCAGAACTTCTACAACCAGCTCGCCCAGCGCATGGGATACGAGAAGGAGGCCGCCGAAATCCAGGACAAGTACCTGGACGGGGACAAGGCCGGGGCCGCCGCCGCCGTACCGCACCAGCTGATCGACCAGACCGCGCTGCTCGGCCCCGTCGACCGGATCGCCGAGCGGATGCAGGCCTACGCCGCCGCCGGGGTCACCACGCTCAACCTCGCCCCGGCCGGCTTCACCCTGGAGGAGCGGCTGACCGCCCTGCGCGCCGGCACGGACGCCCTGGAGCGCTCCGGACTCGCCTGACGGCTCCCGGGGCTGACGGCCCCCGCGGCAGCCGGACAGCACTACGGCCGTGGTGGGGGCTCGGGGGTCTTCCCCGCCACGGCCGTCACCCGGAACAACGCCCCTCACGCCCAGGAGTTACGGCGGGGCGGCGCCGGGCGTCCGGCGCCGTTCCGGTTGCCGACCCGTCGGCGGCGCATTTGACTCTCCCTGCGGAATGTCGCTCCGCGGACTCGTGGTCCGCGGGCATCCGGTACGGAGGTGGCCGCCATGCTGTCAGCGAAAAGCGTGTTCCAGGAGATCCTCGACGACGACGAGGCCTACCGGCTCTTCTGCTCCATCGCCGCCAGCGGGGAGTCCCAGGGCGGCTGGGAGAACGCCCGGATCGCCGCCCTCGTCCCCGAGAACCGCCGCGGCCTCGGCCCCCGGATCGTCCGGCACGGCGCCGACGAGGACAAGCACGGCCGGATCTTCAACGCCCTGCTGAAGAAGCGCGGCCTGCCGCCCGTGGAGGTCCCGCCGGAGACCGACTACACGATGCTCCTGGAGCGGCAGGGGATCGGGCTCGCCCACTCCCGGCTGCGCGGTGAGGAACGGCTCACCGAGCGCGACATCATCACCTATCTGGCCCACAGCCGCATCACCGAGCAGCGCGCCTCCGAGCAGATGCGGCTGCTGCGCCGGTACTTCGCCGACCACCCCGACATCGGCCGCGCGGTGAAGATGATCTCCCACGACGAGGACAACCACCTCGCCTACTGCCACGAGGAACTGCTCACCCTCGCGCGCGAGGGCCACGGCCGGACCATCCAGCGGATCATGCGCGAGTGCGCCCTGGCCGAGATCCGCGTCTACCGCGACGTCAGCCTCGCCGTGATGGCCCACATGGGCCGCCTCCTGGGCTGGTCCCGCCCCAAGGCCGCCGTGCTCGCCGCGGGCATCCACGCGATGTACGCGTACGAACGCCTCGTCGGCTGGCGGCGCATGGTGGCCCTGGAGATGCCCGAGCGGCGCGACGCGCTCGGCAGCCCCGCCGTGCCGGAGCACGAGTACGCCTGAGTCCCGGGCGGCGGCCCACACCGCCGCCGCCCGGCGCCACCGCACGGCCCGGAACCGGCCGGGCCCCCGGAAGCCCGGCCGGGCTGCTCAGAGCCAGCCGCGCCGCTTGAACAGCCGGTACAGCCCGTACACCGCGAAGGCCATCAGCGCCACCACCGCCGGATACGTCCACGTCCAGTGCAGCTCCGGCATGTGGTCGAAGTTCATGCCGTAGATGCCCGCCACCATCGTCGGGACGGCGGCCATCGCCGCCCAGGCGGAGATCTTGCGCATGTCGTCGTTCTGCCGGACGCCCATCTGCGCCAGATGCGCGGAGAGGATGTCCGAGAGCAGCCGGTCAAGCCCCTCCACCTGCTCGTTGGCGCGCGTGAGGTGGTCGGCCACGTCCCGGAAGAACGGCTGCGCGTGCTCGTGCACGAACGGCACGCCCGCGGCCGAGAGCCGGGCCATGGGACCGGTCAGCGGGCCGGCCGCCCGGCGGAACTCCAGCACCTGCCGCTTGAAGGTGTAGATCCGGGCCGCGGTGTTCTTCGAGTCGCCGCCGCTCGGCGCGAACACCTCGGCCTCCAGCTCCTCCAGGTCGACCTGGAGCTCCCCGGTCACGTCCAGGTAGTGGTCCACGATCGCGTCGCTCACCGCGTACAGCACCGCCGTCGGCCCGTGCTTGAGGACCTGGGGCTCGGCCTCCAGCCGCCGGCGCACGGCCGCCAGCGGGGCGCCCTCGCCGTGCCGGACGGTGACCACGAACGAGTCCCCTATGAAGACCATCAGCTCGTCGGCGCTGACGGTGTCGCCCGCGGGCTCGTAGACGACCGGCTTCAGGACCACGAACAGCGAGTCGTCGTACACCTCCAGCTTCGGCCGCTGGTGCGCGCGCAGCGCGTCCTCCACGGCCAGCGGATGCAGCGCGAACTCGTGGCGTACGAGATCGAACTCCGTCTCCGTCGGCTCGTGCAGCCCGATCCACAGGAACGCGTCCGGCGCGCCCCGCGCCTCCGCCAGGGCATCGGAGAAGTCCTCGGGCCGCTCGGTGCGGCGCCCGTCCCGGTAGATGGCACAGTCCACGATCACGGCGGGCATTCTTCCCCGTGAACCCGCCTCCACGCACCTTCGCCACCCCTCTACGCTGGCGGGTATGCCCACGCTGATCCTCGTACGCCACGGACGCTCCACCGCCAACACCGCGGGAGTGCTCGCGGGCCGCACCCCCGGCGTCCACCTCGACGAACGCGGCGCCGAGCAGGCCGCGGCCCTGCCCGCCCGGCTGGCCGCCCTGGCCCCGGTCCTCGCCGTCAGCAGCCCGCTGGAGCGCTGCCGGGAGACCCTGGAGCCGCTGCTGGCGGCCCGCCCCGGCCTGGCCCTGCACATCGAGGACCGGGTCAGCGAGTGCGACTACGGCGACTGGTCGGGGCGGAAACTGGCCGAACTCGCCGACGAGCCCCTGATGTCCGTCGTCCAGCAGCACCCCTCCGCCGCCGCCTTCCCCGGCGGTGAGTCCATGCGTGCCATGCAGGCCCGCGCGGTGGACGCCGTACGCGACTGGAACGCCCGGGTCGAGGCGGAGCACGGCGAGGACGCCACGTACGTGATGTGCTCGCACGGCGACATCATCAAGGCGCTCGTCGCCGACGCGCTGGGGATGCACCTGGACCTCTTCCAGCGCGTCCACGCCGACCCCTGCTCGGTCACCGCGATCCGCTACACCCGGCTGCGCCCCTTCCTGCTGCGCCTGGGCGACACCGGCGACCTCACCCCGCTCGCGCCCCACAAACGGCCCGCCGGAGCGGACGCCGCCGCCTCGCCCGCCGGCGACAGCACGGCGGACGCCACGGTCGGGGGCGGCGCGGGCGCGCCGTGATCTCCGCGGGCAGTAGGGTGGACGCGCCGTAGCGCCCCCAACCACCGTCGAATCTCAAGGGAGCAGGACGTGTCCCGTCAGGTGTTCCTCTACGACCCACCGGACCGATTCGTGGCCGGTACGGTCGGATTGCCTGGCCGTCGTACGTTTTTCCTGCAAGCGTCCTCCCAGGGCCGGGTCACCAGCGTGGCCCTGGAGAAGACCCAGGTCGCCGCCCTCGCCGAGCGGATCGACGAACTGCTCGACGAGGTCGTGCGCCGCACCGGCGGCAACTCCCCGGTCCCCGCGATGGCGCCCACCGACGTCACCGACACCGCGCCTCTGGACGTCCCGGTCGAGGAGGAGTTCCGGGTCGGCACCATGGCCCTGGCCTGGGACGGCGACGAACAGCGCATGATCGTCGAGGCGCAGGCCCTCGTCGAGCTGGACGCCGACTCCGAGGACGACCTCGCGGAGGCCGAGGAGAAGCTGCTCCAGGACGAGGAGAACGGCCCGCCGATGCTCCGCGTCCGGCTCAGCGGCGCCCAGGCCCGCGCCTTCGCCAAGCGCGCCCTGGACGTCGTCAACGCCGGGCGCCCGCCGTGCCCGCTGTGCAGCCTCCCGCTCGATCCGGAAGGACACGTATGCCCGCGCCAGAACGGATACCGTCGCGGAGCCTGACCGACACCGACGCGCTCACCCTGCTCACCGAGGGCACGCTCACCGTGCTCGGGCAGGTCGGCGGGGCGTCCAACGCGGTGCTCCACTGCACGGTGGCGTACGACGGCGAGGAGCGCACCTGCGCGTACAAGCCGGTCGCGGGCGAGCAGCCGCTCTGGGACTTCCCCGACGGGACGCTCGCCCAGCGGGAGGTCGCCGCGTACGAGATCTCCCGGGCGACCGGCTGGGACCTCGTGCCGCCCACCGTGCTGCGGGAGGGGCCCTACGGGCCGGGTATGTGCCAGCTGTGGATCGAGGGCCCCGAGTCCGAAGCGGACGTCCCCGAACTGCTGGCGCTCGTCGAGGGCGAGGAGCCGGGCGAGGGCTGGAAGGCCGTGGGCTTCGCGGACGTGGGGGAGGGGCGGACCGCGCTGCTGGTCCACGCCGACGACCCCCGGCTGCGGCGGCTCGCGGTGCTGGACGCGGTGATCAACAACGGTGACCGCAAGGGCGGCCACCTGCTGCCCGCCCCCGGCGGACGGCTGTACGGCATCGACCACGGGGTCACCTTCAACGCGGACGACAAGCTGCGGACCCTGTTGTGGGGCTGGGCCGGCGAGCCGCTGACCGCGGAGGCGCTGGCGGTGCTGGAGCGGCTCACCGCCGCCCTGGCCCCGGGGACGGCCCTGGCCACCCGGATGGCCGAACTCGTCACACCGGCCGAGGCGGAGGCGCTGCGCGGGCGGGTCGCCGCACTGGTGAAGGACGGCGTGCATCCGCGGCCGAGCGGCCAGTGGCCGCCGATCCCGTGGCCCCCCGTGTAGCGGAGGCGATCCGGCGGGGGCTTTCACGATGCTGGCCAGAGGTTTCCCGCAAGGGGGCGTCTTCGGACAGGATTCCGGATCCGGTTCGTATCCGGAAGCATCGTCCGGTTACGCTCAGGACATGCATGCCTGGCCCGCTTCTGAGGTCCCCGCCCTGCCCGGCAAGGGCCGCGACCTTCGGATCCACGACACCGCGACCGGCGGACGGATCACCCTTGACCCCGGTCCCGTCGCCCGCATCTACGTCTGCGGCATCACGCCGTACGACGCGACCCACATGGGTCATGCGGCGACCTACAACGCGTTCGACCTCGTTCAACGCGTGTGGCTCGACACCAAGCGGCAGGTTCACTACGTCCAGAACGTGACCGACGTGGACGACCCGCTGCTGGAGCGGGCCGTGCGCGACGGCCAGGACTGGACCGAGCTGGCGGAGCGCGAGACGGCGCTCTTCCGCGAGGACATGACCGCCCTGCGGATGCTGCCCCCGCGGCACTACATCGGAGCGGTCGAGGCCATACCGGGCATCGTGCCCCTGGTCGAACGCCTCCGGGACGCGGGCGCCGCCTACGAACTGGACGGCGACATCTACTTCTCCGTCGACGCCGACCCGCACTTCGGCGAGGTCTCCGGCCTCGACGCCGAGGCGATGCGGCTGCTCTCCGCCGAACGCGGCGGCGACCCGGAGCGCCCCGGCAAGAAGAACCCCCTCGACCCGATGCTCTGGATGGCCGCCCGGCCGGGCGAGCCGAGCTGGGAGGGCGCCTCGCTCGGCCAGGGCCGCCCCGGCTGGCACATCGAGTGCGTCGCCATCGCGCTCGACCACCTCGGCATGGGCTTCGACATCCAGGGCGGCGGCTCCGACCTCGCCTTCCCGCACCACGAGATGGGCGCCTCGCACGCCCAGGCGCTGACCGGCGAGCACCCGTTCGCCCGGGCGTACGTCCACGCCGGGATGGTCGGCCTGGACGGCGAGAAGATGTCGAAGTCGCGCGGCAACCTGGTCTTCGTCTCGGCGCTGCGCCGCGAGGGCGTGGACCCGGCGGCCATCCGGCTCGCGCTGCTCTCCCGCCACTACCGCTCCGACTGGGAGTGGACCGAGCAGGTACTGGCCGACGCCGTCGAGCGCCTCGCGCGCTGGCGGGCCGCGGTCTCGCGCCCCGACGGCCCGTCCGCCGACGCCCTGGTCGAGGAGGTCCGCGCGGCCCTCGCGGACGACCTGGACAGCCCCGCCGCGCTGGCCGCGGTGGACCGCTGGGCCGCGCTCCAGGACGCGGAGGGCGGCGGCGAAGAGGGCGCGCCCGGCCTCGTCTCCCGTACCGCCGACGCCCTGCTGGGGGTCGCGCTGTAGCGGGCTCCGGCGCCCCGCCCGCCGCCCCGGCCTCGGACTTCTCCAGGAAGTTCGGGGCCGGTCGCCGTCTCCGTCCCCCGTGCGGCGCCCAGCTGGCCGTACCCGTCCCGGGGGTCAGTCCTCCCCGGGGGTGTCCCCTGAGGTCTCTCCGGGCGGGGCGTCGGGACCCCGGCCGCCCTTGTCGTCGCCCGTTTCGCCGTCGTCACCGCCCTTGTTCTCGGGGTGGCCGGGCTTCCTGCCCCGACCCGGCTCCGGGCGGGGCGGCCTCGGCGGGCGGGTGCGGCCACCGGAGGGGTCCCGCAGATACGACCCGTCCCCGCTCTCCGTCGCGTGGCTCCCCGGCCCCTGGCCGGGACCGCCGTCCCGCCGCCGCAGATAGCGCTCGAACTCCCGGGCGATGGCCTCGCCGGACGCCTCGGGCAGCTCCGCGGTGTCCCGCGCCTCCTCCAGCGTCTGGACGTACTCCGCGACCTCGCTGTCCTCCGAGGCCAGCTGGTCCACGCCCACCTGCCAGGCCCGCGCGTCCTCGGGCAGCTCGCCCAGCGGGATCCGCAGCCCGATCAGGTCCTCCAGCCGGTTCAGCAGAGCGAGCGTCGCCTTCGGGTTCGGCGGCTGCGACACGTAGTGCGGCACCGCCGCCCACAGACTCACCGCGGGCACCCCGGCGTGCGTGCAGGCCTCCTGGAGGACCCCGACGATGCCCGTCGGGCCCTCGTAGCGGGTCTCCTCCAGATCCATCGTCCGCGCCAGATCGGCGTCCGAGGTGACCCCGCTCACCGGCACCGGCCGGGTGTGCGGGGTGTCGCCCAGCAGCGCGCCCAGGATGACGACCATCTCGACGCCCAGCTCGTGGGCGAACCCCAGGATCTCGTTGCAGAACGAGCGCCAGCGCATCGACGGCTCGATCCCGCGCACCAGGACCAGGTCCCGGGGCTTCTCCCCGCCGATCCGCACCACGGAGAGCCGGGTCGTCGGCCAGGTGATCTTCCGCACCCCGCCGTCCAGCCACACCGTGGGCCGGTTGACCTGGAAGTCGTAGTAGTCCTCGGCGTCCAGCGCCGCGAACACCTCGCCCTTCCACTCCCGGTCCAGATGGCCGACCGCTGTCGAGGCGGCGTCCCCGGCGTCGTTCCAGCCCTCGAACGCGGCCACCATGACCGGATCGATCAGCTCGGGCACCGACTCAAGCTCGATCACCCGGGCCTCCTTCCGATGTCTCCATACGTACGGGGCAACCTTACGGCGTCTCAGGCCCTCCGCCGCCGCTCTCACGCACGGCCGGGTGAACCCCGTGCCCCGCCCTCACGGGCCGGCCGGGAACGCGACGAACTGCGCTGTCCTTACGGCACGTTGCATCGTCGCGGCGGCCGCGTGGCGCGTTGCCCCGTGGGCGGGCACCGGGGCGCGGGAGGGGGCGCGGACACGGAGACGGGGGCGGCTTCCTCGCGGAGGCCGCCCCCGTGCCGTACCCGTGGGGGGTGGATCAGTCCCGGTCGGCGAGCAGCTTCTCGACCCCGTCGCGGACCTCGTCCGTGGCCAGGCCCCGGATGGTCAGCGTCGTCCGGCGGCGCAGCACGTCGTCGGCGCTCACGGCCCACTCGTGGTCGCGGGCGTAGGCGACCTGCGCCCAGATCTCCGGGGCGTCGGGGTGGACGCGCTCGGCGAGCGCCGGGTCCTCGTTCGCCAGGCGGGCGATGTCGAAGGCGAGCGAGCCGTAGTGCGTGGCCAGGTGCCGGGCGGTGTCCGGGGCCATCCGGGGGCCGGGCGCCGGGGCGTCGATCAGCAGCCGGTGCGCGACCGCGTCGGGGTTGGCGATGCCGGGCAGCGGCAGCTTGCGCGGCAGCCGGTCCATCGGTTCCATGTCCTCGGCCAGCGGGTGGCCGGGGAGGGCGGCGAGCTTGTTCATGACGGTGCGGCCGATGTGGCGGAACGTCGTCCACTTGCCGCCCGCGACCGACAGCATCCCACCGCGGCCCTCGGACACGACCGTCTCGCGCTTGGCCTTGGAGGTGTCACCGGGGCCGCCCGGCAGCACGCGCAGCCCCGCGAAGGAGTACGTGATCAGATCGCGCGACAGCTGCTGGTCCCTGATCGAGAACGCCGCCTCGTCGAGGATCTGCGCGGTGTCGGCCTCGGTCACCGCGACGTCCGCCGGGTCGCCCTCGTACTCCTCGTCGGTGGTGCCGAGGAGCAGCATGTCCTCCCACGGCAGCGCGAAGGTGATGCGGTACTTGTCGATCGGGGTGGCCAGCGCCGCCCCCCACGGCCGGGTCCGCTTGAGGACCAGGTGGGCGCCCTTGGACAGCCGTATGGAGGGGGCCGCGTTGGGGTCCTCCATCTTCCGCAGGTGGTCGACCCAGGGGCCGGTCGCGTTGAGCACGAGCCGGGCGTCGACGCCGAACTCGGTGCCGTCGGTGCTGTCCTTCAGCTCGGCGCCGGTGACCCGGCCCCGGGTGAAGCGCAGCCCGGTGACGGCCGCGTGGTTGAGGACGACGGCGCCCGCGTCGACGGCCGCGCGGACCGTCATCAGCGCCATGCGCGCGTCGTTCATCTGGTCGTCGCGGTAGACCGCGACCGCCTTGAGGTCGTCCGTCCGCAGCTCGGGCACGTCGCGCCGGGCCCTGGCCGGGGAGATGACGTGGCCGACGCCGTCGCCGAACGCGGAGAGCGCGGAGTAGGCGAAGACGCCCGCACCGAGCTTGGCCGCGCCGTGCGGGCCGCCCTTGTAGACCGGCAGGTAGAAGGTGAGCGGGTTGGCCAGGTGCGGGGCCACCTCGCGGGAGACCGCGCGCCGCTCGAAGTGGTTCTCCGCGACCAGCTTGACCGCACCGGTCTGGAGGTAGCGCAGACCGCCGTGGAGCAGCTTGGAGGAGGCGGAGGAGGTGGCGCCGGCGAAGTCACCGGCGTCCACCAGAGCCACCCGCAGCCCGGACTGCGCGGCATGCCAGGCGGTGGAGATGCCCAGGATGCCGCCGCCGATGACCAGGAGGTCGTACGTGGCCCGGGACAGCTGGTCCCGGGTCTCGGCGCGGCTCGGCAGGGTGCCGGAGGCCGGGTGCGTCCCTAGGGCGGGAACGCTCTGCAGGGTGGTCATGGTGAATGCTCCTCGTCAGCTTTCTTCGTCCTCGACCCAGCCCATGGTCCGTTCGACGGCCTTGAGCCAGCTCTTGTACTCGCGGTCACGGGTGTCCGCGTCCATGCGGGGGGTCCACTCGGCCGCCCGGCGCCAGTTGGCGCGCAGGGCGTCGGTGTCCGGCCAGAAGCCGACGGCGAGACCGGCGGCGTAGGCAGCGCCGAGGCAGGTGGTCTCGGCGACCATGGGACGCACCACGGGCGCGTCCAGGAAGTCGGAGATCGTCTGCATCAGCAGGTTGTTGGACGTCATGCCGCCGTCGACCTTGAGCGCGGTCAGTTCGACGCCGGAGTCCTTCGTCATGGCGTCGCTGATCTCGCGGGTCTGCCAGGCGGTGGCCTCCAGGACGGCACGGGCGATGTGCGCCTTGGTGACGTAGCGGGTGAGACCGGCGATGACGCCCCGGGCGTCGGGCCGCCAGTAGGGGGCGAACAGGCCGGAGAAGGCGGGCACGAAGTACGCGCCGCCGTTGTCCTCGACCGAGGAGGCCAGCGTCTCGATCTCGGCGGCCGACTTGATCAGGCCCATCTGGTCGCGCATCCACTGCACCAGCGAGCCGGTGACCGCGATGGAGCCCTCCAGGGCGTACACCGGGGGCTTGTCGCCGATCCGGTAGCCGACCGTGGTGAGCAGCCCGTTGTAGGAGTTCACCGGGGTTCCGCCGGTGTTCATCAGCATGAAGGTGCCGGTGCCGTACGTGGACTTGGCCTCGCCCTCGGCGAAACAGGTCTGGCCGAACAGGGCCGCCTGCTGGTCGCCCAGCGCGGAGGCGACCGGCACCCCGTCGAGGATGCCGCCCTTGGCGTGGCCGTAGACCTCGGCGGAGGAGCGGATCTCGGGGAGCACCGCGGCTGGGACGCCGATGGAGTGGAGGATCTTCTCGTCCCACTCCATGCGGCGCAGGTTCATCAGGAGGGTGCGCGAGGCGTTGGTGACGTCGGTGACGTGGACACCGCCGTCGGTGCCGCCGGTGAGGTTCCAGATGATCCAGGAGTCCATCGTGCCGAAGAGGATCTCGCCCGCCTCGGCGCGCTCGCGCAGCCCCTCGACGTTGTCGAGCAGCCAGCGGACCTTGGGCCCGGCGAAGTACGAGGCGAGCGGCAGCCCGGTCTCGCGGCGGAAACGGTCCTGGCCCACGTTGCGGCCCAGTTCCCGGCAGAGCGCGTCGGTGCGGGTGTCCTGCCAGACGAGGGCGTTGTGCACCGGCTCCCCGGTGTTCTTGTCCCACAGCAGGGTGGTCTCGCGCTGGTTGGTGATGCCGATCGCCTTGACGTCGGCGGAGGTGATGCCCGCCTTGACGATCGCCCCGGCGACGACCTCCTGCACGTTCTCCCAGATCTCGGTCGCGTCGTGCTCGACCCAGCCCGGCTTGGGGAAGATCTGCTCGTGCTCCTTCTGGTCGACGGAGACGATCCGGCCGTCCTTGTCGAAGACGATGCAGCGGCTGGAGGTGGTGCCCTGGTCGATGGCCGCGATGAACGGCCCGCTGCCGTGGGTCCCGGTGGTGTGTTCGTCGGTCACGGTGTGCTCCCGGAAGTCTGTGGATGGAGAGGGGTTACGGCGCTGATACCCGCGCGGGCTAGGCGAAGGCCAGGTTGTAGAGCCCGCCGGCCAGCGCGCCGCCGATGAGGGGAGCCACGACGGGCACCCAGGCGTAGCCCCAGTCCGAGCCGCCCTTGTTCGGCAGCGGCAGCAGGGAGTGGACGATGCGCGGGCCGAGGTCACGGACCGGGTTGATGGCGTATCCGGTGGGCCCGCCGAGCGACAGACCGATACCGACCACGACCAGGGCGGTGATCAGGGCGCCGAGCGTGCCGAGGCCGTTGCCCTCGTCGTTGAGGCCCTGGGTCAGGATGGCCAGGACCAGGACGACGGTCGCGATGACCTCGGTGACGACGTTCTGCACGGCGTTGCGGATCTCGGGGCCGGTGGAGAAGATCCCGAGCACGGGGCCCGCCTTGGGCGCGGCGGCCTGGTCGACGAGGCCCTCGTCGTCCTCGTCCCCGTCCCTGGCCTTGGTCCCGACGATCTCCGGGTCCGTCAGATGCGCGTGGAACTGCCCGTAGTACACCGCCCAGACCAGTACGGCGCCGATCATCGCGCCGAGCAGCTGGGAGCCGAGGTAGAGGGGCACGTCGCTCCACTCGGTACCGCCCTGGATGGCCAGGCCGAGCGTGACCGCCGGGTTGAGGTGGGCGCCCGATACGCCGCCGGCCAGGTAGGCGCCGGTCAGCACGGCGAAGCCCCACCCGAAGGTGATGGCCAGCCAGCCCGCGTTCCGGGCCTTCGAGCGCTTCAGGGTGACGGCGGCGACGACACCGCCGCCGAGCAGGATGAGTACGGCGGTCCCTATGGTCTCGCCGATGAAAATGTCGGAGCTGGACACCCGCGACTCCTTTGTCCTTCGTCCAGGGGAGCGCGGACCACCGGTCCCGCCGGTGTTCCACGCCCCAGGTGGGTATCCACGAAGCGTGGGCAGACCACCTGTAAGGGCTTGACCGGCCCTTGGCACTGTCACACTCTAACGCGTATTGCCGTTAGTCGTTCGACAATGCCGACCGTTGAACGGCAGTGTTTCCTTGTGTGAAAGATGCGTCAAGGGTTCTGTGGCGCAGAACCCGGTGCGCGACGCGATCGTTACCCCACGATGCGCCCGGACGCGCGCGGGCGCGAGTGGGGCGGGACCCGGCGCACAGGAGAAGCCGCACGGCCCCGGCGGAAACAGGCCCGGTCACGGGGGCGGCCGCCCGGCTCTCAGGGGGGCGCCGGGCTTTCGCGGGGCGCGGTCCGCCGGGCTTTCGCGGGGCGCGGTCCAGCGTGCTCTCGGAGGGGCGCGGTCCGCCGGGCTCTCGGGGGCGCGGTCCGCCCGGCTTCCGGAGAGCCCGCCGCTCAGAAGCGCCCGGCGCCCAGGTCGCGGGAGACCGCGCGGGCGCAGTCGCGTACGGCCGCGATCAGCTCGGGCCGCAGCGTCCCGCCCGGGGCCACCCGCTCCACCGCGCCCGTCACGGCGACCGCGCCCACCGGCATCCTGCGCCGGTCGTGCACCGGCGCGGCCACGGCGGCCACGCCCTCCCAGGTCTCCTCCGCGTCGGCGGCCCAGCCCTGGGCCCGGACCAGGTCGAGCATCGCCTCGAACTCGTCGGCCGCGGTCACGGTGCGCCCGGTGAAGGAGCGCCGCTCCGCCTCCACGACCTCGCTGTGGGCCACCGGGTCGTACGCCGAGAGCACCTTGCCGAGCGCCGTGGAGTGCAGCGGCTGCATCGCCCCGACCTCCAGCACCTGGCGGCTGTCGTCCGGCCGGAAGACGTGGTGGACGATCAGGACGCCGTGCTGGTGCAGGACGCCCAGGTGCACGCTCTCGCCGCTGGAGCGGGCCAGGTCGTCCGTCCAGACCAGGGCGCGGGCCCGCAGCTCGTGGACGTCCAGATAGCTGTTGCCCAGCCGCAGCAGCTCCGCGCCGAGCTGGTAGCGGCCCGACGCCGCGTCCTGCTCGACGAACCCCTCCAGCTGGAGGGTGCGCAGGATGCCGTGCGCGGTGCCCTTGGCCAGCCCCAGCGACGAGGCGATGTCGGAGAGCCCGAGCCGGCGCTCGCCGCCCGCCAGCAGCCGCAGCATCGCGGCCGCCCGCTCCAGCGACTGGATGTTCTTCGCCATCGCGCCGTACTCCTCCACCTCGGTTCGACAATGCTGAACACTATCGGTCGATGCCGACCTACGCCCGGCGCCCGGAGAAAGTCTCCGCCACCCGTCCCCGCGCACCCCACCCCGTACAGCATGGAGTCCGTCCCATGGACGCCCTGACCGTCCGGGGTGCCGTCCCGCTACGCTGGCCGGGTGCGCCTTCCCCGAGAAGGACGCAAAGCCGACAGCCGTCGCATCCCTGGGAGATCATCCATGGCCTCGTTGCCGACATCCGCCGCCGACAGCCGGACCCGAGCAGACGCCCTCCGAGAGGCGCTCGCCACCCGCGTGGTGGTGGCCGACGGAGCGATGGGAACGATGCTCCAGGCACAGGACCCCACCCTTGAGGACTTCGAGAACCTCGAAGGCTGCAACGAGATCCTGAACATCACCCGCCCCGACATCGTGCGCTCGGTCCACGAGGAGTACTTCTCGGTCGGCGTCGACTGCGTCGAGACCAACACCTTCGGCACCAACTACGCGGCGCTCGCCGAGTACGACATCCCCGAGCGGGTGTACGAGCTGGCAGAGGCGGGCGCCCGGATCGCGCGCGAGGTCGCCGACGAGTTCACCGTGTCGAGCGGACAGCAGCGCTGGGTGCTGGGCTCCATGGGTCCGGGCACCAAGCTGCCGACCCTGGGCCACGCCCCCTACACCACCCTGCGCGACGCCTACCAGCAGAACGCCGAGGGCATGATCGCGGGCGGTGCCGACGCCCTCCTGGTGGAGACCACCCAGGACCTGCTCCAGACGAAGGCCTCGATCGTCGGAGCCCGGCGCGCCATGGAGGCCACCGGCCTCACGCTCCCGCTGATCTGCTCCGTCACGGTCGAGACGACGGGCACGATGCTCCTCGGCTCGGAGATCGGCGCGGCACTGACGGCCCTGGAGCCGCTCGGCATCGACATGATCGGCCTGAACTGCGCGACCGGCCCCGCCGAGATGAGCGAGCACCTGCGCTACCTCGCCCGGCACTCCCGCATCCCGCTCTCCTGCATGCCGAACGCCGGTCTGCCGGTCCTCGGCAAGAACGGCGCCCACTACCCGCTGGGCCCGGCCGAGCTGGCGGACGCCCAGGAGACCTTCGTCCACGAGTACGGGCTGTCCCTGGTCGGCGGCTGCTGCGGTACGACGCCGGAGCACCTGCGCCAGGTCGTCGAGCGGGTCCGGGAGCTGGCGCCCGCCGCCCGCGAACCGCGCCCGGAGCCCGGAGCCGCCTCGCTCTACCAGACCGTGCCCTTCCGCCAGGACACCTCCTACCTCGCGATCGGGGAGCGGACCAACGCCAACGGCTCCAAGAAGTTCCGCGAAGCCATGCTGGAGGCGCGCTGGGACGACTGCGTCGAGATGGCCCGCGACCAGATCCGCGAGGGCGCGCACATGCTCGACCTCTGCGTCGACTACGTCGGCCGGGACGGCGTCGCGGACATGGCCGAGCTGGCCGGACGGTTCGCCACCGCCTCCACGCTCCCGATCGTGCTGGACTCCACCGAGCTGGACGTGCTGCGGGCCGGGCTGGAGAAGCTCGGCGGGCGCGCCGTGCTCAACTCGGTGAACTACGAGGACGGCGACGGCCCCGAGTCCCGGTTCGCCCAGGTCAGCGCGCTGGCCTCGGAGCACGGGGCGGCGCTGATCGCGCTGACCATCGACGAGGAGGGCCAGGCCCGTACGGTCGGGACGAAGGTCGCCATCGCCGAGCGGCTGATCGAGGACCTCACCACCAACTGGGGCATCCGCGAGTCCGACATCCTCATCGACACCCTGACCTTCACCATCTGCACCGGCCAGGAGGAGTCGCGCGGCGACGGCATCGCCACCATCGGCGCGATCCGCGAGCTGAAGAAGCGCCACCCCGACGTCCAGACCACCCTCGGCCTCTCCAACATCTCCTTCGGTCTCAACCCGGCCGCCCGCGTCGTGCTGAACTCCGTCTTCCTGGACGAGTGCGTCAAGGCGGGGCTGGACTCGGCGATCGTGCACGCCTCGAAGATCCTGCCCATCGCCCGGCTGGAGGAGGAGCAGGTCAAGACCGCCCTCGACCTGATCTACGACCGCCGCGCCGAGGGCTACGACCCCCTCCAGAAGCTCATGGAGCTCTTCGAGGGCGTCAACATGAAGTCGATGAAGGCGGGCAAGGCCGAGGAGCTGCTGGCCCTCCCGCTCGACGAGCGCCTCCAGCGCCGCATCATCGACGGCGAGAAGAACGGCCTGGAGGCCGATCTCGACGAGGCGCTCCAGGACACCCCCGCCCTGGACATCGTCAACAACACCCTTCTGGAGGGCATGAAGGTCGTCGGTGAACTGTTCGGCTCGGGCCAGATGCAGCTGCCGTTCGTCCTCCAGTCCGCCGAGGTCATGAAGGGCGCGGTGGCCTATCTGGAGCCGCACATGGAGAAGACCGACGACGACGGCAAGGGCACCATCGTGCTGGCCACCGTCCGCGGCGACGTCCACGACATCGGCAAGAACCTCGTCGACATCATCCTGTCCAACAACGGCTACAACGTCGTCAACCTCGGCATCAAGCAGCCCGTCTCCGCGATCCTGGAAGCGGCCGAGGAGCACCGCGCCGACGTGATCGGCATGTCCGGCCTCCTCGTGAAGTCGACGGTGATCATGAAGGAGAACCTGGAGGAGCTGAACCAGCGCAACATGGCCGCGGACTACCCCGTCATCCTTGGCGGCGCGGCCCTCACCCGGGCCTATGTGGAGCAGGACCTCCACGAGATCTACGAGGGCGAGGTCCGCTACGCCCGGGACGCGTTCGAGGGCCTGCGGCTGATGGACGCCCTGATCGCCGTCAAGCGCGGCGTCCCCGGCGCGGCTCTCCCCGAGCTGAAGCAGCGCCGGGTGCCGAAGCGGGACGCCCCGGTGACCGAGGTCGAGGAGCGGCCCGAGGAGGGCGTCCGCTCGGACGTCTCCACCACCAACCCCGTCCCCGAGCCGCCGTTCTGGGGAACCCGGGTCGTCAAGGGCATCCAGCTCAAGGAGTACGCCTCCTGGCTCGACGAGGGCGCGCTCTTCAAGGGCCAGTGGGGCCTGAAGCAGGCCCGTACCGGCGACGGACCCTCCTACGAGGAACTGGTGGAGACCGAGGGCCGCCCCCATCTGCGCGGCTGGCTCGACAAGCTGCACACCGAGAACATGCTGGAGGCCGCCGTCGTCTACGGCTACTTCCCGTGCGTATCCAAGGGTGACGACCTGATCCTGCTGCACGAGGACGGCTCGGAGCGCACCCGCTTCACCTTCCCGCGCCAGCGCCGGGGCCGCCGTCTGTGCCTGGCGGACTTCTTCCGCCCGGAGGAGTCCGGCGAGCGGGACGTCATCGGCCTCCAGGTCGTCACCGTCGGCTCGAAGATCGGCGAGGCCACCGCCGAACTCTTCGCCGCCAACTCCTACCGCGACTACCTGGAGCTGCACGGCCTGTCCGTCCAGCTCGCCGAGGCCCTCGCCGAGTACTGGCACGCCCGGGTCCGCGGTGAGCTGGGTTTCGCCGGGGAGGACCCGGCGGACGTCGAGGACATGTTCGCGCTGAAGTACCGCGGCGCGCGGTTCTCGCTCGGCTACGGGGCGTGCCCCGACCTGGAGGACCGGGCGAAGATCGCGGACCTGCTCCAGCCGGAGCGCATCGGCGTCCACCTCTCCGAGGAGTTCCAGCTCCACCCGGAGCAGTCCACGGACGCCATCGTGATCCACCACCCCGAGGCGAAGTACTTCAACGCCCGGTAGCCGGCCGTTCACACGCGGCTGCCGCGCTCTTCACGCGCTGAGCGCACAATGGCCGGACACGTCGTACAATTATCGGTCCAGCGCAGGCCGGTCGTCCTCCCCGGGTGGGAGTGGCGACCGGCCTTCTCGTCCCTTACGGAAGGTGTGCCGGATGACCAGCACGGTTCCCGCGTCCTTGACCCGCACGGCCGGAGGCGCCGCACTGCAGGCGGTCCTTCTCGACATGGACGGAACCCTGGTCGATACCGAGGGCTTCTGGTGGGACGTCGAGAAGGAGGTCTTCGCGGGCCTCGGACACCGGCTGGAGGAGTCCTGGCGGGAGGTCGTGGTGGGCGGTCCGATGACCCGCAGCGCCGGGTATCTCATCGACGCCACCGGCGCCGACATCCGGCTGGACGAGCTGAGCGTGCTGCTCAACGACGGCTTCGAGAAGCGCATCGCGCGCGGGGTCGACCTGATGCCCGGCGCCGACCGGCTGCTCGCCGAACTGGCCGCGCACGAGGTGCCCACCGCGCTCGTCTCCGCCTCCCACCGCAGGGTCATCGACCGGGTGCTGGACTCGGTGGGCCGCCACCACTTCGCACTCACCGTCGCCGGGGACGAGGTGACCCGGACCAAGCCCCACCCCGAGCCCTACCTCACCGCCGCCGCGGGCTTCGGCGCCGACCCCTGGCGCTGCGCGGTGATCGAGGACACCGCGACCGGGGTGGCCGCCGCCGAGGCCGCCGGATGCCGGGTGGTCGCCGTGCCGTCGGTGTCCCCGATCGCCCCGGCCGACGGCCGGGTGGTCGTCGGCTCCCTCGAAGAGGTCGACCTCGCCTTCCTCCGGGGACTCGTCACCGGGAGGGGGTGACCCGGACACCGAGCGTGGCTCTGTGAACGAACGGCGGATTTCTCTCCCGTGTCCGTGTGCGTTCCCGCAACATCGCGTGAACACGCGTCAGTCACCGGACAGGGCGGTGAAGCGGCCCCGGAGGTGAGCTTCCTCACCCGGGAGCCTCCCAGGTGCCATCGGGATCGACGGAGTTGTCCGGAATGCTGATCGTCTGCCGTCCCTCCCGGCGGCTCGGGCGCGATGATTGTCCCGTCGCGCGGGTGGGAGCGCCGCGCGGCGGCTACTACCTTTGATTCCTCACCTGCCGGGATGAGGGAGAACCTTCAGATGAACCGCAAGACCCTGGTGCTGCCGGCCCTCGTCGGCCTGCTCGCCCCCGTGCTCGCCGCCTGTGGCAGCACGGACAGCGGCGCCGGTGGCGATGGGGCCATCGTCGTCGGCACCACGGACCAGTTCGTGGCCTCCGAGGAGAACCCCGCCCCGTTCGACCCGGCCATCGGCTACGACGCGGGCGTCTGGAACGTCCTGCGCCAGACCGTGCAGACCCTCACCGTCGTCCCCAGCGGGGGCGGTGAGCCGGTGCCCGAGGCCGCCCGCAGCTGCGGCTTCACGGACACCGAGAGCGAGAGCTACCGCTGCACCCTGCGCGAGGGCCTCACGTTCGCCGACGGGACGCCCATCACCGCCGAGGACGTGAAGCACTCCGTCCAGCGCGTCGTCGCCATCGGCGCCGACAGCGGTCCCACCGGTCTGCTCGACAACATCGACACCATCGAGACCAAGGGCGACCAGCAGGTGATCTTCCACCTGAAGACGCCCGACGCGACCTTCCCGTACAAGCTCTCCACCCCCGCCGCGGGCATCGTCCCGAAGAAGCACTACGCGGCGAAGACCCCCCGCGACGGCTTCCAGGTCGACGGCTCCGGCCCGTACACCATGAAGCCCGAGGTGAAGGACGGCCGCGTCGTCAAGATCAACTTCTCCAAGAACCCCTCGTACAAGGGTGAGCTGAAGGTGCTCAACGAGAAGGTCGAGATGGACCTCTTCCCCGACTCCGAGGCCATGGGCAAGGCGCTCGACGAGAAGAAGATCCATGTCATGACCCGGGCCATGTCCCCCGAGCAGGCCCGCGACCTGCTGGTCAACCCGCAGGAGGGCGTCGAGCTGACCGAGATGCCCGGCCTGGCCATCAGGTACCTCGCGTTCAACACCAAGGACCCCGTGGTCAACAAGGCCGTCCGGCAGGCCATGGCTCAGATCATCGACCGCGGCGAGATCGCGGGCGAGGTGTACGGCACCACCGCCGAGCCGCTCTACTCGATGATCCCCACCAGCATCGCCGGGCACACGAACTCCTTCTTCAACAAGTACGGCGAGCCCAACACCGCCAAGGCCGCCGAGACACTGCGGGACGCCGGGACCAAGACCCCCGTGAAGTTCACCCTGCACTACACCAACGACCACTACGGCCCGGCCACCGCCAAGGAGTTCAAGACGCTCCAGCAGCAGCTGAACCGCTCGGGCCTCTTCGACGTCGACGTCCGGGGCACGGAGTGGTCGAAGTACCGCCCGGAGCAGAAGCGCGGCGACTACGCGGCCTACGGCATGGGCTGGTTCCCCGACTTCCCGGACCCGGACAACTACACCGCGCCGTTCCTCGACAAGAACAACTTCCTCAACTCGCCCTACCGCTCGCGCGAGGCGCAGGACGTCCTCATCCCGCAGTCGCGCCGTGAGGCCGACCGCACCGCCGCCGGGGAGACCTACGAGAAGCTCCAGGACATCGTCGCCAACGACGTCCCCCTGCTCCCGGTCTGGCAGGGCAAGCAGTACGTGGCCTCCCGCGCCGGCATCGCCGGGGTGGAGCGCTCCGTCAGCTCCACCTCCGAGCTCCAGCTGTGGGAGCTGAACCGGCCCAACGCCTAGCCCGCTCAGCCGTCCGGCCCGCACCCTCCTGCTTCGAGGAGGTGCGGGCCGGACGGCTTTGCGCGCGTGACGGGCCTACTGCGCGCCGGGGCGCACCAGCCCGCTCTCGTACGCGTACACCGCGGCCTGCACCCGGTCGCGCAGGCTCAACTTCGTGAGCACATGGCCCACATGGGTCTTCACCGTCGTCTCGCTGACGAACAGGTCCGCGGCGATCTCCGCGTTGGACAGCCCGCGCGCCACCAGCTTCAGCACCTCGACCTCACGGTCCGTCAGCGTGTGCAGGGCGTCGGGCACCGGCTCCTCGCCGGAGGGCAGATGGTCCGCGTACTTGTCCAGCAGCCGGCGCGTGATGCTCGGGGCGAGCATCGCCTCACCCGCCGCGACCACCCGGATCGCCTGCACCAGCTCGGCCGCCGGGGCGTCCTTCAGCAGGAACCCGCTCGCCCCCGCCCGCAGCGCCTCCACCACGTACTCGTCGAGATCGAAGGTGGTCAGCACCAGGACCTTCGCCGGGCCGTCCTTGCCGGGGCCGGTGATCTGACGGGTCGCCTCCACCCCGTCCATCCGCGGCATCCGGATGTCCATCAGCACCACATCGGGCTGCAGGGCCCGCACCTGATCGATGGCCTGGAGACCGTCACCGGCCTCACCGACCACCGCCAGATCGCCCTCCGCCTCCAGAATCATCCGGAAACCGGTGCGCAGCAGAGGCTGGTCGTCGACCAGAAGGACGCGGATCGCCACAGGAACTCCTTAAGGGCCCTCAAGGGCCACAGCTCGGCCGGCCTCGGCCCGGACCGCTCCCATTCTGCCCTGAGCGTCCTCACCCGACGCGGCCGGGCGCACCGCCAGGGGGTAGACCGGGGGAGTCCCGCCGAACTCCGGACAGACCGCCCGGTGGTCGCACCAGCCGCACAGCTTCGTCGGACGCGGCCGCCAGTCGCCGGTCTCCGTCGCCCGCGAGATCGCGTCCCACAGGGCCAGCAGCTTGCGCTCCACCCGCTCCAGGTCCGCCACCACCGGGTCGTACGTCAGGACGTCGCCGCTGCCCAGATAGACCAGCTGGAGGCGGCGCGGCACCACACCCTTCAGCCGCCAGACCACCAGGGCGTAGAACGTCATCTGGAACAGCGGACCGTCGGCGTACTCCGGCCGCGGGGCCTTGCCCGTCTTGTAGTCGACGATCCGGACCTCGCCGCTCGGTGCCACGTCCACCCGGTCGATCACCCCGCGCAGCCGCAGCCCCGACTCCAGCACCGTCTCCACGAACAGCTCGCGCTCCGCGGGCTCCAGCCGCGTCGGGTCCTCCAGCGAGAACCACCGCTCCACCAGCTGCTCCGCCTCGCCCAGCCAGCGCGTCAGCCGCTCACCCCCGGCGTCCTCGGCGAACAGCTCGCCCAGCTCCGGCCGCGACTCCAGCAACCGGTCCCACTGGCCGGGCACCAGCCCCCGCGCCCGCGGCGCCGTACGGTCGGCCGCCGGGGCGTCGAAGAGCCGCTCCAGCACCGCGTGGACCAGCGTGCCCCGGGTCGCCGCCTCGCTGGGCTTCTCCGGCAGCTTGTCGATGACCCGGAAGCGGTAGAGCAGAGGGCACTGCATGAAATCGCTCGCCCGCGACGGCGACAGCGACGAGGGCGGCTGGGGCTGCCGCGGCACGAAAGTCATGACTCCAGACCCTACGGCCCGCCACCGACAGTCAGCGGCATACCATCGACGGCAGACCCTCGCACACTGCATGATCGTGGCAAAGGCCACTCACCGAACCGAAGGGATCCCGTGGACGAGAGCGGCGACAGCGGGCGGCCGCAGCCCGGCGCAGGGGGCACGGGCCCCGGCGCCGCCCCGGACGACGACAAGCCCAAGCGGCCCGCGGAGCCGGGCGGCGGGCTGCTCATGGGCCGCCCCTTCGGGGTGCCCGTCTACGTCGCGCCCAGCTGGTTCGTCGTCGCCGCGCTGATCACCTGGGTCTTCGGCGGGCAGCTGGACCGGGTGCTGCCCGAACTGGGCGGAGCCCGCTACCTCGTCGCGCTGTTCTTCGCGATCGCCTTCTACGCCTCCGTCCTCGTCCACGAACTGGCCCACACGGTCGCCGCCCTGCGCTACAAGCTCCCCGTCCGCCGTATCCAGCTCCAGTTCTTCGGCGGCGTCTCGGAGATCGAGAAGGAGACCGAGACCCCCGGCCGCGAGTTCGTCCTCGCCTTCGTCGGCCCGCTCCTGTCCCTCGTGCTCGGCGCGGTCTTCTACGGGGCGATGCAGTTCGTCGAGCCCGGCACCGTCCCCGGCGTCCTGCTCGCGGGCCTGATGATCTCCAACCTCATCGTGGCCGCCTTCAACCTGCTGCCCGGCCTGCCGCTCGACGGCGGGCGGATGCTCCGCGCCGTCGTCTGGAAGATCACCGGCAAGCCCATGAGCGGCACCGTCGCCGCCGCCTGGGTCGGCCGCGGCCTGGCGATCACCGTCCTCATCGGACTGCCGCTGCTCACCCACACCGGAACGCTCGGCGGCTCCCCCCAGGACATCGGCGGCGTCGAGACCGTCATGGACGCCCTGCTCGCCGCGATCCTCGCCGGGATCATCTGGACCGGCGCGGGCAACAGCCTGCGCATGGCCCGCCTCCGCGAGCACCTGCCCGACCTCCGCGCCCGCACCCTCACCCGCCGCGCCGTCCCCGTCGAGTCCGCCACCCCGCTCTCCGAAGCGCTGCGCCGGGCCAACGAGGCGGGCGCCCGCGCCCTGGTCGTCGTCGACGGACAGGGCGACCCCAAGGGCGTCGTCCGCGAGGCCGCCATCGTCGGCGTCCCCGAGCACCGCCGCCCCTGGGTCGCCGTCAGCGGCCTCGCCCAGGACCTCACCGACGGCATGAAGGTCCCCGCCGAACTGGCCGGCGAAGCCCTCCTGGACCGCCTCAAGGCGACCCCCGCCACCGAGTACCTGGTCGTCGAGGAGACCGGCGAGATCTACGGGGTCCTGTCCACCGCCGACGTGGAGCGCGCCTTCGTCAAGGCCATGGCCCGCCCCGGTTCCTGACCCCCTCGGGGGCGGGGGAGCGGCGGTCGGCGGCCCCGGAACGACCGGTACGCTGGTCACATGTCTGAACCGACCGGTGCCGCCCGCCGACGTGGGCCCTTCAAGGTCGGGGACCAGGTCCAGCTCACCGACCCCAAGGGACGCCACTACACCTTCACGCTCGAAGCCGGGAAGAGCTTCCACACCCACAAGGGTTCTTTCCAGCACGACGAGCTGATCGGTGCTCCCGAGGGCAGTGTTGTCCGCACCACGGGAAACGTCGCCTACCTCGCGCTGCGCCCCCTGCTCCCCGACTACGTCCTGTCCATGCCCCGCGGCGCCGCCGTGGTCTACCCCAAGGACGCGGGGCAGATCCTGGCCTTCGCCGACATCTTCCCCGGCGCCCGCGTCGTGGAGGCCGGGGTCGGCTCCGGATCACTCTCCACCTTCCTGCTGCGCGCCATCGGAGAGCAGGGCATGCTGCATTCCTACGAGCGCCGCGAGGACTTCGCCGAGATCGCCCAGCAGAACGTCGAGCGCTACTTCGGCTCGCCGCACCCCGCCTGGCAGCTGACCGTCGGCGACCTCCAGGACAACCTCTCCGACGCCGACGTCGACCGCGTCGTACTGGACATGCTCGCCCCCTGGGAGTGCCTGGAGGCCGTCTCCAAGGCCCTGGTGCCCGGCGGCATCCTGTGCGCCTACGTGGCCACCACCACCCAGCTCTCGCGCACCGTCGAGTCCATCCGCGAGATCGGCTGCTTCGCCGAACCGCAGCCCTGGGAGTCGATGATCCGCAACTGGCACGTGGAGGGCCTCGCCGTCCGCCCCGACCACCGCATGATCGGCCACACCGGCTTCCTGGTCACCGCCCGCCGCCTCGCGGACGGCGTCGAGCCGCCGCTGCGCCGCCGCCGTCCCTCCAAGGGCGCCTACGGCGAGGACTACGACGGCCCCGGCGGCCAGAACGGCTCCGCCGCCCGCGGCTGACCCGGCCGACCGGCCATGCGAACCGGCGCCGCCGCGCCGTTGCCCGACCGACCGGGCAACGGCGCGGCGGCGCCCGCGCGTTGCCGCCCCTCGCCGTCGTCCCCCGCGGCGGCCCGGCGGCGAAATCCGTGCCCACCCCGCCGTTCCGCCGGAGTGTGAGGTGTGGCACGATGCTGGGCACCCCCAGGCGGTGTTCCGCACCCCCTCCCGGGGCTCCCAGGAACCATCAGGAGACATCCCGCGTGCAGCCCTCCGCGCTCCCGGATCTCGCGCACACCGCGGCCAGGCCGGTGCACTGGATCGCCACGGCCGCCGCGATGGCCGGCGTCGTCGCCCTGGCCGGGCTGCTCCAGACCCGTACGGCCACCGCCACCGCCACGGCCCCCGAGCAGCGCAGGACGGCCGAGCACGGCCGGCCCGCCTCCGCACCGGATCCGGCCGGCGTGGACTTCCCGGTGGAGTGCGGCGGCGCCGGGACCACCGTGGCCCGGCAGGCCCCCGGTGACCTCGACGGCGACGGGCGGCCGGAAACCGTCGCCGTGGTGCACTGCGCCGCGGGCTCCGGGACCCCGCCGAGCGGCGTCTACGTCGTGACCGGCGCGAGCGGGGCCGCACCCAGGGTCGTGGCGACGCTGGTGGACCCCGCGGACAGGAAGACGGTCGGCGACCTCGCCGTACGGGAGGGCCGTGTCACGGCGACCCTGCTCGGCTATTCCTCGCTCGACGTCCCCCGCTGCTGCCCCGACCAGGAGGAACGGGCGTCCTGGCGATGGCAGGGCAAGGCGTTCGTCCGCACCTCCGGCGACCTCGCCCGCAGCGTCTGAGCCGCGCGGGACCTACTCCGCGTCCGGCCCGTACACCTCGACGCTGTCCTTGACGCGCCGCACATGGATGCAGTCGCCCGGACACTCCTTGGCCGAGTCGACGACGTCCTGGAGGAGCGGCAGCGGCACCGGGGTGGTCGCGCCCTTGTCCTGGAGCAGCTCGTCGTCGCCGCTCTTCACGTACGCCAGACCGTCGATGTCCAGCTCGAAGACGTCCGGGGCGTACTGCACGCAGATGCCGTCCCCCGTGCACAGATCCTGGTCGATCCAGACCTCCAGATCCTGGGTGCCGCTGTCGCCCGGCGAGTCCTGCTGCACGGTCATGAGTCCTGCCGTTCCTGCGTATCCGAAGCAATGGGGGCCAGCCCTGACGGGTGTTGACCTGTTCGACGATACAACCGGCGGCTTTCCGGTGCCGAAGGGTGGGTATTCCCTTCACGTGGGGGAGAGCGCAAGGGTGAAGATCGGACACACCCGGGAGTCTTTGTGATCTAGGGGTTTCAATCATCACCCACCCAGGTAGGGTCAGGAAGCGTCCAGCTCCCCATGGAGGAGGTGAGGACCGTGGCAGCCCACGACGACGACATCAACCGCGGCATCCGGCCCGCGCGAGGGTCACAGGACCCGGCCGGCCAGGTTGCCTATCTAGAGCAGGAAATCGCCGTCCTGCGACGTAAGCTCGCCGACTCTCCGCGTCATACGAGGATTCTCGAAGAGCGGATCGTCGAGTTGCAGACGAACCTGGCGGGTGTGTCCGCCCAGAACGAGCGGCTCGCCAACACGCTCCGTGAGGCGCGTGACCAGATCGTGGCCCTCAAGGAGGAGGTCGACCGGCTCGCGCAGCCGCCGGCCGGTTTCGGCGTCTTCCTCCAGGCCAACGAGGACGGCACCTGCGACATCTTCACCGGGGGCCGCAAGCTCCGGGTGAACGTCTCTCCCAGTGTCGAGCTGGAGGACCTTCGGCGCGGCCAGGAGGTCATGCTCAACGAAGCGCTCAACGTGGTCGAGGCCATGGAGTTCGAGCGGGCCGGGGACATCGTCACCCTCAAGGAGATCCTTGAGGACGGCGAGCGCGCCCTGGTGGTCGGGCACACCGACGAGGAGCGGGTGGTGCGGCTCGCCGAGCCCCTGCTGGACATCACCATCCGCCCCGGCGACGCCCTGCTGCTCGACTCCCGGTCCGGTTACGTCTACGAGGTGGTCCCCAAGAGCGAGGTCGAGGAGCTGGTCCTCGAAGAGGTCCCGGACATCGACTACGACAAGATCGGCGGCCTGGGCGACCAGATCGAGCTGATCCGCGACGCGGTCGAGCTTCCGTATCTGCACCCCGACCTCTTCAAGGAGCACGAGCTGCGGCCGCCGAAGGGCATCCTGCTCTACGGGCCGCCCGGCTGCGGCAAGACGCTCATCGCCAAGGCCGTCGCCAACTCGCTCGCCAAGAAGGTCGCCGAGGTCACCGGGCAGCCCGCGGGGAAGAGCTACTTCCTCAATATCAAGGGCCCCGAGCTGCTCAACAAGTACGTCGGTGAGACCGAGCGGCACATCCGCCTGGTCTTCCAGCGTGCGCGGGAGAAGGCGAGCGAGGGCACCCCCGTCATCGTCTTCTTCGACGAGATGGAGTCCCTCTTCCGCACCCGCGGCAGCGGCGTCAGCTCGGACGTGGAGAACACCATCGTCCCGCAGCTGCTCGCCGAGATCGACGGGGTGGAGGGCCTGGAGAACGTCATCGTCATCGGCGCCTCCAACCGCGAGGACATGATCGACCCCGCCATCCTGCGCCCCGGCCGCCTCGATGTGAAGATCAAGATCGAGCGTCCGGACGCCGAGGCGGCGAAGGACATCTTCGCGAAGTACCTCACCCCCTCGCTCCCGCTGCACGCGGACGACCTCTCCGAGCACACCGGCTCGCGCGAGGCCGCCGCCCACGCCATGATCCAGTCGGTCGTGGAGCGGATGTACACGGAGTCCGAGGAGAACCGCTTCCTCGAGGTCACCTACGCCAACGGCGATAAGGAAGTGCTGTACTTCAAGGACTTCAACTCCGGCGCGATGATTCAGAACATCGTCGACCGGGCGAAGAAAATGGCCATCAAGGCATTCCTGGAACAGGACCAGAAGGGGCTGCGGGTGGCTCATCTCCTGCAGGCCTGCGTGGACGAGTTCAAGGAGAACGAGGACCTGCCGAACACCACCAACCCGGACGACTGGGCCAGGATTTCCGGAAAGAAGGGCGAGCGGATCGTCTTCATCCGCACGCTCGTCACCGGAAAGCAGGGCGCGGACACCGGACGGTCGATCGACACGGTCGCCAATACCGGCCAGTACCTGTAATACGCGGACCGGCTGCGGATGCCCGGAGGGGGTGTCCGCGGCCGGTGGCATTCCACCGTTCCGGCCACGCCGGAGCAAAGTCGCAAGGGAGCTCCCCACCGGCGCGGAGGCGCTCTAGGCTCTGCGGTACCGCCGAGTCGCGCAGTGCGGTGACGGGCACCGCGCACGCACCGGAGACAGCAGCGGTACGCGATCGTCCCTCCCGAGAGGGGGCCGACGCCGGGCAAGGAGGGCCGCATGACCGTACGTCGAGTAATGGGCATCGAGACCGAATACGGGATCTCCGTCCCCGGCCACCCCAACGCCAACGCCATGCTCACCTCGTCCCAGATCGTCAACGCCTACGCGGCGGCGATGCACCGGGCGCGCCGCGCCCGCTGGGATTTCGAGGAGGAGAACCCGCTGCGTGACGCGCGAGGCTTCGACCTCGCCCGGGAGACCGCCGACTCCAGCCAGCTCACCGACGAGGACATCGGCCTGGCCAACGTGATCCTCACCAACGGCGCCCGGCTGTATGTCGACCACGCGCACCCCGAGTACAGCTCCCCGGAGATCACCAACCCGCGGGACGCCGTGCTCTGGGACAAGGCCGGTGAACGGATCATGGCGGAGGCGGCCGAGCGGGCGGCGGCCATCCCCGGCGCCCAGCCGATCCACCTCTACAAGAACAACACCGACAACAAAGGCGCCTCCTACGGCACGCACGAGAACTACCTCATGCGGCGGGAGACGCCCTTCTCGGACATCGTGCGCCACCTGACCCCGTTCTTCGTCTCGCGCCAGGTCGTCACGGGCGCGGGCCGGGTCGGCATCGGCCAGGACGGCAACGAGCACGGCTTCCAGATCAGCCAGCGCGCCGACTACTTCGAGGTCGAGGTCGGCCTGGAGACCACGCTCAAGCGCCCCATCATCAACACCCGCGACGAGCCCCACTCCGACGCCGAGAAGTACCGCAGGCTCCACGTGATCATCGGCGACGCCAACCTCTCGGAGATCTCGACCTACCTCAAGCTCGGCACCACGTCCCTGGTCCTATCCATGATCGAGGACGCCTTCATCAACGTCGACCTCGCCGTCGACCAGCCGGTCCGCACCCTGCACCAGGTCTCGCACGACCCGGACCTGCGGCAGCTGATCACGCTGCGCAGCGGCCGGACACTCACCGCGGTGCAGCTCCAGATGGAGTACTTCGAGCTGGCCCGCAAGTACGTGGACGAGCGGTACGGCGCCGACGCCGACGAGCAGACGAAGGACGTCCTGAACCGCTGGGAGGACACCCTCAACCGGCTGGAGACCGACCCGATGAGTCTGGCGGGCGAGCTGGACTGGATCGCCAAGCGGGAGCTGATGGAGGGCTACCGGCGCCGGGACGCGCTGGACTGGGACGCCCCCCGGCTGCACCTGGTGGACCTCCAGTACGCCGACGTGCGGCCCGACAAGGGCCTCTACAACCGGCTGGCGGCCCGTGGGCGGATGAAGCGGCTGCTGGACGAGGACGAGGTCACCCGGGCCCGTACGAAGCCTCCGGAGGACACCAGGGCCTACTTCCGGGGCCGCTGCCTGGAGCAGTACGCCGACGACGTGGCGGCCGCCTCCTGGGACTCGGTCATCTTCGACCTGCCCGACCGTGACTCGCTGCAACGGGTGCCCACTCTGGAGCCGCTGCGCGGGACCAAGGAGCACGTGAAGGATCTGCTGGACCGCTGCCGTACGGCGGACGAGCTGGTCCGGACGTTGTCCGGCGGCTGAAAGGGCTCCGGGCTGGGAATCAATCACCTGGGGCCCGGACGTCGACCCGATCACCGGGCCAAAAGCCGGACCTCGTGGGTAGGGTCTGATCAAGAGCTTCGATTGCTTCGAACCGAGCGGGGTGAGCTACATGGCGACCAAGGACACCGGCGGCGGACAGCAGAAGGCGACGCGTTCCACCGAGGAGACCGAGGAGCAGGCGCAGGACGCGCAGGCGTCCGAGGACCTTGCGGAGCGACAGGAGAAGCTGAGCGACGACGTCGACTCGGTGCTGGACGAGATCGACGACGTCCTGGAGGAGAACGCCGAGGACTTCGTCCGGTCCTTCGTGCAAAAGGGCGGGCAGTAGGTCCCCGGTGTGAACGTCCGGCGGGAAGCGGGGTGACGGCGTGCGCCGTCACCCCGTCGGCCGACCGGCCCCGGCCGGCGGGCAGCCGGATCGGCGCGGATCTCCCCCGCCGGACATGTGGATCACTCCCGCGCGGCGGGTAGGGTCCGTGGCATCACTTGCTTCAACCGCAATCCGGCCGTCGGCGAGTTGGGGAATGATCCTGACGTCCCTTGCGCGGGGCCATCGCATACCTGGAGGGAAACGCGTGGAAGCCAACACTCGTAGCACCGGGCGTCTACCAGCAGCCTTCCTGACGCCGGGGTCGTCCTCGTTCATGGACTTCCTGTCCGACCAGTCGCCCGAGATGCTCCCGGGCAACCGGAGTCTGCCGCCGCTCCAGGGGGCCGTCGAGGCCCCGCACGGCACGACGATCGTGGCCGCGTCCTTCCCCGGCGGTGTGGTGCTGGCCGGTGACCGGCGCGCCACCATGGGCAACATGATCGCGCAGCGCGACATCGAGAAGGTCTTCCCGGCCGACGAGTACTCGGCGGTGGGCATCGCCGGCACCGCCGGGCTGGCCGTGGAGATGGTCAAGCTCTTCCAGCTGGAGCTGGAGCACTTCGAGAAGGTCGAGGGGGCCCAGCTCTCCCTGGAGGGCAAGGCCAACCGGCTCTCCACCATGATCCGCTCCAACCTGGCCATGGCCATGCAGGGGCTCGCCGTGGTGCCACTCTTCGCGGGCTTCGACGTCGACCGCGCCAAGGGCCGCATCTTCTCCTACGACGTCACCGGCGGCCGCTCCGAGGAGACCGGCTACGCCGCCACCGGCTCCGGGTCGATCTTCGCCCGCAACGCCATGAAGAAGCTCTACCGCGAGGACCTGACGGAGGAGCAGGCCCTCACCCTGGTCGTGCAGGCGCTGTACGACGCCGCCGACGACGACTCGGCGACCGGAGGCCCGGACATGGCCCGCCGCATCTACCCGATCGTCACCGTCATCACCGACGAAGGCTTCCGGAAGCTGAGCGACCAGGAGTCCTCCGAGATCGCGCGCTCCGTCCTGGAACGCCGACTGGAGCAGCCCGACGGCCCGCGCGCCGCCCTGCTCTGACCCGGACTCCGAGCCTTTTTCCGATGCACTCGTCACTGACAGGAAGGGACGGATAGCCGGTGTCGACGCCGTTCTATGTCTCACCCCAGCAGGCCATGGCCGACCGGGCGGAGTACGCCCGCAAGGGCATCGCCCGTGGTCGCAGCCTCGTCGTGCTGCAATACGCCGACGGCATTGTGTTCGTCGGCGAGAACCCGTCCCGCGCGCTGCACAAGTTCAGCGAGATCTATGACCGGATCGGCTTCGCGGCCGCCGGCAAGTACAACGAGTACGAGAACCTCCGCATCGGCGGCGTGCGCTACGCCGACCTGCGCGGCTACACCTACGACCGGGACGATGTGACGGCCCGTGGGCTGGCCAACGTCTACGCCCAGACCCTCGGCACCATCTTCTCCAGCGCCGCCGAGAAGCCGTACGAGGTGGAGCTGGTGGTCGCCGAGGTCGGCACCGAGCCGGACGGCGACCAGATCTACCGGCTGCCGCACGACGGCTCGATCGTGGACGAGCACGGCTCGGTCGCGGTCGGCGGCAACGCCGAGCAGATCAGCGGCTTCCTCGACCAGCGCCACCGCGACGGGATGACGCTCGCCGAGGCGCTCAAGCTGGCCGTCCAGGCGCTCTCCCGGGAGCCCGGCGGTGGCGAGCGGGAGATCCCCGCCGAGCGCCTGGAGGTCGCGGTCCTGGACCGCACCCGCCCCCAGCAGCGCAAGTTCAAGCGGATCGTGGGCCGTCAGCTGGCCCGGCTGCTGGAGACGGAAGCCGCGGCCAGCACACCGACGGACGCCCCGTCCGACACCGAGGACGACGGCTCCACGCCGGAGTCCACCGAGGAGTAGGCGGCAGTCCGACGACAGGCCCCGGGCCTCGTGCCCCCGGACTCGGGTCCGGGGGCACCGTCATGCCCGGGGCGCGGGCGGCGGCGCGGTGGACCCCCGGACGACCAGCTCCACCGGCAGCCCGTCCAGCTCGACGGGACGGTCCTCCAGGACGGCGAGCAGAGCCTCCATGCCCCGCTCCCCGACCCGCTCGGCGGGGAGGGCCACGGTGGTCAGCTCCGGCTCGACGGCGGTGGCCAGTGCCAGATCGTCGAAGCCGGTGACCGACAGGTCGTCCGGCACCCGCAGCCCGAGCCGACGGGCCGCCTTGCACGCCCCCGCGGCCAGGATGTCGTCGTCGCAGACGATCGCGGTCGGCCGCTCCCCGGCGACCGCCAGCGCCTGTTCGACCGCCTCGCGCCCGGCCCGTACGTCCAGCGCGGCCCGTACCGTACGCACGCCCGCCTCCGGCACCGTCGCCAGGGCCTCGGCCAGTGCCTGGGCGCGGACCGCGAACGTCCAGGTGTCCACCGCGGAGGCGAGGTGGAGGAAGCGCCGGTGCCCGAGCGCCACCAGATGGTCCGTCACCTGCCGCATCCCGTCGGCGATGTCCAGGTTCACCTGGGCTGCCGGGCCGGTGTCGGCCGGATCGCTGTCCAGCATCACCAGCGGCAGGTCCGCCCCGCGCAGCGCGTCGAGGGCGTCGGCGGCCATCGAGGACGCGATCACCCCGTCCAGTGCGGCACGGGCCGAGGCGAACGGATCACGGGCGGGGCCCGTGCCGTCGGGGGAGGGGTAGAGCACCACACCGAAGTCGTGCTCGGCGGCGATCGCCGCCGCCCCGGTGTAGACCCGGGCGAAGAACTCGTTGGTGAGCGCGGGCACCACCAGCAGCGCCGTCCGCGTCCGGCCCAGCCGCAGACTGCGGGCCGCCAGATTGGGCCGGTACCCCAGCTCCGCCGCGCTCTGCCGGACCCGCGCGGCGGTGGCCTCGGAGACCCGCCCCGGCCACTTCCCGCCCAGCACCAGCGAGACCGTCGCCTGCGAGACGCCCGCCGCGCGGGCCACGTCCCGGCTGGTGGGCCGGGCGGGTACGGGCTGCTGCGCGCTGGTCACTCGGGCCTCCGTGCGGGTGTCTGAAAAGCGCCGCGAGGTAGACCCGCGGACTGCGGACATGGTACGTATGAGCCTCGACGTTATACGTAACACCTCGGCGGGGCGACGGCCCGGTCCGGGGGAGGAGGGGCGGACATGGCCGCGGGATACGGTGACATCCTCCGGGCGCGGCACGCCGCCCGGCTGCTGACGGGCACCCTGGTGGGGCGGCTGCCCAACGGCACCGGGCACATCGCGATCGTGCTGTTCACCCGCGCCGAGGGCGGCAGCTACACCCTGGCGGGCGCACTGGCCGCCGCGTACGGCCTGGCCACCGCCGTCGGCCAGCCGCTCCTCGGCCGGGCCGTCGACCTCTACGGGCAGCCGCGCGTACAGCTCCCCGCCGCCGTCCTCTCCGCGCTCGGCATGGCCCTGTTCGCGGTCACCGGACTCGGCTCGCTGCCACTGGCCTGCGCCGCCGTCGTCCTCGCCGGGGTCGCCACCCCGCCCCTGGAGGGCGGCCTGCGCGCCCTGTGGCCCAGCGTCCTCAAGCGCGAGGACCAGGTGCACCGGGCGTATGCCCTGGACGCCGTCGCACAGGAGATCATGTTCACCGTCGGACCGCTCCTGGTGACCCTGCTCGTCTCGCTCTGGTCCCCGGCCGCCGCCCTCCTCGTCATCAACGCCCTCGGCGTCCTCGGCGCGCTCTCCGTCGTGCTGTCCGAGCCCTCCCGCGCCTGGCGCTCCGCCCCCCGCGAGGCGCACTGGCTCGGCGCCCTGCGCTCGCCCGGTCTCCTGGCCCTGCTGGGCGCGTTCTTCTTCGTCGGCCTCGCGCTCGGCTCCATCACGGTGGCCGCGGTGGCGTACGCGGACGACCAGGGCCGGGAGTCGGTGTACGGCTGGCTGATGGCCGCGCTCGGCCTCGGCGCGCTGACCGGCGGCCTGGCCTACGGGGCTCGGCAGTGGGCCGGCCCGCCGGAGCGGCGGCTGCGGGCCATCGTCGGGCTGCTGGCGCTCGGCTACCTGCCGCTGGCCCTCACCCCGCCGCTGCCCGTGATGGCCCTCCTCGCCGCCCTCGCCGGGGTGTTCCTCGCCCCGGCCATCGCCTGCTCGTTCATCGTGGTCGACCGGCACGCGCCGCGCGGCACGGTGACGGAGGCCTTCTCCTGGCTCGTCACCACCTTCGGCGTGGGAGCGGCGGCGGGAACGGCCGCCGCGGGCCCGGCCGTCGAGTTCGGCTCCACCTCCTGGAGCTTCGCCGTCGCGGGGGCCGGGGGAGTGGCCGCCCTGGTGGTTCTGCTGGCCACCGGGCGGGTCCTGGGGGCCGATTCGGTCCCCGTCCGCGCCCCCGCCGTCGTGACCGGATCGGAAAATGATCGCAACGGGGCCGTCGAACCCGGTTTCAGCACAGGCCCCAAGGCGTAATGTTCAGTCATGGACCGCCGCATTTTCGGGCTGGAGAACGAGTACGGCGTCACGTGCACGTTCAGGGGACAGCGCCGACTGTCACCTGACGAAGTGGCGCGCTACCTCTTCCGCCGTGTCGTGTCATGGGGCCGCAGCAGCAACGTCTTCCTGCGCAACGGCGCCCGCCTCTACCTCGACGTGGGATCGCATCCGGAATACGCAACGCCGGAATGCGACAACGTGACCGAGCTGGTCACCCACGACAAGGCGGGCGAGCGCATTCTCGAAGGCCTGCTCGTCGACGCCGAACGCCGCCTGCACGAGGAGGGAATCGCGGGCGACGTCTATCTCTTCAAGAACAACACCGACTCGGCGGGAAACTCCTACGGGTGCCACGAGAACTACCTCGTGGCCCGGCACGGAGAATTCTCCCGGCTCGCGGACATCCTCATCCCCTTCCTCGTCACCCGTCAGCTGATCTGCGGCGCGGGCAAGGTGCTCCAGACCCCGCGCGGCGCGGTCTACTGCGTCAGCCAGCGCGCCGAGCACATCTGGGAGGGCGTCAGCTCCGCCACCACCCGCTCCCGGCCGATCATCAACACCCGCGACGAACCCCACGCCGACGCCGAGCGCTACCGCCGCCTCCACGTCATCGTCGGTGACTCCAACATGTCCGAGACGACCATGCTGCTCAAGGTCGGCGCCACCGATCTGGTGCTCCGCATGATCGAGGCGGGCACGGTCATGCGCGACCTGACCCTGGAGAACCCGATCCGGGCGATCCGTGAGGTCAGCCACGACCTCACCGGACAGCGCAAGGTCCGGCTGGCCAGCGGCCGGGAGGCCTCGGCCATAGAGGTCCAGCGGGAGTACTACGAGAAGGCCGTGGACTTCGTCGATCGCCGGGGCATCCGCACCGGCACCGTCGACCAGGTGCTGGAGCTGTGGGGCCGCACCCTGGACGCGATCGAGGCCGAGGACCTCGACCGGATCGGCACCGAGATCGACTGGGTCATGAAGTACAAGCTCATCGAGCGCTACCGGGCCAAGCACAACATGACCATGTCGAACCCGCGGGTCGCCCAGATAGACCTCGCCTACCACGACATCCACCGTCGGCGCGGCCTCTTCTACCTCCTGGAGAAGAAGGGCCAGACCGCCCGGATCTGCAACGACCTGAAGATCTTCGAGGGCAAGTCGGTGCCCCCGCAGACCACCCGGGCGCGGCTGCGCGGCGACTTCATCCGCCGGGCCCAGGAGCAGCGGCGCGACTTCACCGTCGACTGGGTCCACCTCAAGCTCAACGACCAGGCGCAGCGCACGGTGCTCTGCAAGGACCCGTTCCGCTCCGTGGACGAGCGGGTGGAGAAGCTGATCGCCGGTATGTGAGCCGCCGTGCGAGCACATGCGTACGAACCGTCCCCCGGCCCCCGGGACCGCACCTGGTCCCGGGGGCCGGGGCGTGCGCGGGTCAGGTCCCGACGGCCGGACACCCCCTAGAGTGGGGCGGACGTACCCGACCGTGCCCCCTGAGATCTGAGGAACCAGTGCGCCGAATTGCCGGCCTTCTCGTCGCCCCCCTCCTGCTGCTGTCCGCAGTGGCGTGCGGCAGCGACGACAAGGCCTCCGACTCCGCCTCGTCCAAGAACGGCGTGCCCGCCATCACCGCGGGCGCCAAGGCCGGGGAGAAGCCCACCCTCTCCAAGGGCGAGGGATCCCCGCCCAAGGAGCTGAAGACCGAGGTCATCAGCGAGGGCGACGGCGCGAAGCTCAAGAACGGCGACGCGATCCAGGTCAACTACCTCGGCCAGGCCTGGGACTCCGACAAGCCGTTCGACAACAGCTTCGACCGCAAGCAGCCCTTCGACCTGACGCTCGGCGCGGGCATGGTCATCCAGGGCTGGGACAAGGGTCTGGTCGGCCAGAAGGTCGGCAGCCGCGTCGAGCTGGTCATCCCGCCGGAGCTCGGCTACGGCGAGCAGGGCCAGGGCGACATCAAGCCCAACGCCACGCTCGTGTTCGTCGTCGACATCCTCAAGGCCACCCAGATCCCGAAGGCCGCCAAGGGCACCGAGGTCGCCCAGGACAACGTCGACCTGCCGAAGGTCGGCGTGAAGGCCGACGGCAAGGCCCCCACGGTCACCATCCCCAAGAGCGACCCGCCGAAGAAGCTGGTCTCCAACTACGTCCTGGAGTCCGACGGCGAGGTCGTCAAGGAGTCCGACAGCGTCGTCGTGAACTACGTCGGCATGATCTGGAAGGGCGCCAAGGAGTTCGACAACACCTACTCCACGGGCAAGACCCAGACCTTCCCGCTCTCCCAGGTCACCCTCAAGGGGCTCAAGACCGGTCTGGTCGACAAGAAGGTCGGCAGCCGCGTGCTCCTCGTCATCCCGCCGGACCAGGCCTTCGGGGACCAGCAGCAGCAGGCCATCCCGAAGAACTCCACCCTGGTCTTCGCCGTGGACATCCTCGCCAAGGTGTAAGACTGTCCCGGTTGTCCAGTTCATCATTTGGAGGAGCAGTTCAGTGAGCATCGACAAGCCCGAGATCGACTTCCCGGGTGGCGAGCCGCCGGCCGACCTGGAGATCAAGGACATCTGGGAGGGCGACGGCCCGGTGGCCCAGGCCGGCCAGACCGTCTCCGTCCACTACGTGGGCGTGGCCTTCTCCACCGGCGAGGAGTTCGACGCCTCCTGGAACCGCGGCACCCCGCTGCAGTTCCAGCTCGGCGCCGGCCAGGTCATCTCCGGCTGGGACCAGGGCGTGCAGGGCATGAAGGTCGGCGGGCGCCGCCAGCTGACCATCCCCGCGCACCTCGCCTACGGTGACCGCGGCGCCGGAGGCGGCCGTATCGCCCCGGGCGAGACGCTGATCTTCGTCTGCGACCTGGTATCCGTCTGACCGGCTCCGGTCGACGTGGACGAGGGCCCCCGCCGTCCGGCGGGGGCCCTCGCCGTCTTTCGCCGCCCCTCCCCGCCCTCGGCCCGGCTTTGGCCACCGCACCCCGGAGCGGTACGGTCGACCGTCGTAGAGCACCGGAGAAAGGGCGTCGATGGCGATTGCCAAGGCCGAGCGGTTGATGAACCTCGCGCTGTGCCTGCTGGGAACCCGGCGCCCGCTCAGCAAGCGTGAACTCCGCACGTCCATCGAGGCCTACCTCGAAGCGGGCACCGACGACTCGTTCAACCGCATGTTCGAGCGCGACAAGGACGATCTGCGCGAACTCGGCCTGGTCATCGAGACCGTCGAGAACCTCGACGGTGACACCGGCTATCTCGCCCGCCGCGACAGCAACCGGCTGCCCCCCATTACCCTGGACGCCGAGGAGGCGGCCGCCCTCGGGCTCGCCGCCAAGGTCTGGCAGCAGGCCCGCCTCGCCGGGGCCGCCAGCGGGGCCCTCCAGAAGCTGCGCGCCGCCGGGATGCCCGAGACCGAGGACGCCTACGAGGTGCACAGCGCCCTCGAACCCCGTATCCCGGTCCACGAGGCCGCGTTCGAGCCGCTGATGCTCGCCTGCCGCGACCGCCGCCCGGTCACCTTCGACTACCGCAAGTCCAACTCCGCCCGCCCCGAGCAGCGCCAGGTCGAGCCCTGGACCCTCGAATGCTGGCGCGGCCACTGGTATCTGGCGGGCTGGGACCGCGAGCGGGGCGCCGAACGCGTCTTCCGGCTCTCCCGCATCACCGGCAAGGTCCGCTCCCGCGCCGGAGCCTTCACCGCCGAGGTCCCCGACGTCGTCACCGTCCGCGAGACCGTCGAGAGCTGGGCGGGCGAGACCGCGACCCGGACCGCACGGATCAGGCTCCGCGCCGGGGCCGGTTACCCGCTGCGCTCGCGGGCGATGACCCTGCGGGAGCGCGGCGACGGCTGGGACGAGCTGGAGATCCCCTACGGACACGGCCTGGACGCCTGGCTCGTGGAGTTCGGGCCGGACGTCGTCGTGGAGGAACCCGCCGATCTGCGGGCCGATGTGGTGGACCGGCTGCGCGCCGTGGCCAAGGACTAGGACGAGGGACCGTAGCGATGGCCACGAACGCGATCGACCAGACCCGCCGGATGCTGTCCCTGGTGACGTATCTGCGCGAGCGCCCCGGCGCCCATGTCCAGGACGTGGCACGGGCCTTCGGGATCACCGAGGACGAGCTGATCTCCGACCTCGACGTGCTGCCCATGTGCGGCACCAGCTTCCGGGGCGGCGACCTCCTCGACATCGACACCGACGGGGACCGGATCTGGTGGCACAACCCCGACGATGTCGCCGAGCCGCTCCGGCTCGCCGCCGACGAGGCGACCGCCCTGCTCGTCGCCGCGCGGGCCGTCGCCACCCTCCCCGGGCTGCGCGAGAGCGACCGCGAGGCCCTCCTCCGGGCCACCGCGAAGCTGGAGACGGCGGCCGGGGAGTCCGGGGCGGCCAGCTCCCGGCTCTCGGTGACCTTCGAGTCCGAGGGCGGCGTCTTCGCCGACGTCGACCGGGCCATCTCCGAGCGCCGCCGCCTCTGGCTGCGCTACTACTCGCCCGCCCGCGACGAGCTGACCGAGCGCGAGGTCGACCCGATCCGGCTCTTCGCCGTCGGCCACACCTACATGGAGGGCTGGTGCCGCCTCTCCGAGGCGCGTCGGACCTTCCGCCTGGACCGGGTCGCCGAGATCCGGCTCCTGGACGCCCCCGCCGCCCCGCCCGAGCTGGAGCTGCGGGACCTGTCCGCAGGGCTCGTGCAGCCCGCGGCCGAGGATCCGGAAGTCGTGATCGAGGTCGGTACGGGGGGCCGCTGGGTCGCCGAGTACTACCCGCACGACTCCGCCGAGGAACTGCCCGACGGCGGACTGCGCATCACCCTGCGCACCCCCGACCCGGCCTCGCTGCGCCGTCTGGCCCTGCGCCTCGGCGGCGAGGGCCGCATCGTCGCCCCGCCGGAGCTCGCGCGAAGCGCCCGCGACGCGGCCCGCGACGCACTCGCCGCCTACGAGGAAGCGGCCTGAGCGGCCCGGGAGCGGAGACGAGGATGAACGGCACCACCGCGTTCCCCGGGACCGCCGCCCAGCTGTTCCGGGCCGGGTGCCCCGACTGCCGCGCGCGCTGCGAACTCGGCGCCGGGGAGCTCCGCCTCGCGATCGGCGCCAGCAGCCGCACCACCTTCTACACCTTCACCTGCCCCGCGTGCGGCGCCTCGGTCCGCAAGCCCGCCGGGGAGCGCATCATCGAACTGCTCACCGGCGGCGGTGTCCGCACGCTGCGCCTGCACACCACCCCGTAGCGCCCGCCGCAGCGCGGCACAGCCGTACAGCCGTACAGGAAAGAGGCCCGCCGTATGTTCTGGCCCATGCTCGCCATCGCCCTGGGATTCCTGGGCATCGCCGTGCTCGGTGTGCTCGGCGTCAAGGTCTTCGTCGAGGCCCGCCGCCTCGCCCGCCAGGTCACCGCCACCACGGAGCGGATCAACCAGGCGTCCGAGGACCTCGAACGGGCGGCGACCCGCCTCGCGGCCACCGGCGAGGGGCTGCGCTAGGGGGTGTCCTGCCGATCGGGCGGGATGAGGGAGCGGGGCCTGCTGCCCGGCGGCGCGGAGGGGTACGCTGCGTCGAGTCGGCCCAGGCCGGGAGGTGCGGGCCGCAAGCGGGAGTACGCACGGGCATTGCCTCACGTTTACCCCTGCGGGTTACGATCGCTGCCAAGCGCAATGATCGGACGTATGCCCGGTCGCACGGGGTCGGGTAGCGAGCCCACCCTCCAGCCGCCTCAGTGAGAAGGAAGTCGCACATGATCGGCAATCTGAAGCCCCTAGAGATCGTTCTGATCATCGCTGTCATCCTGTTGCTCTTCGGTGCCAAGAAGCTCCCGGACATGGCGCGCTCGCTCGGCAAGTCGGCCCGCATCCTCAAGAGCGAGGCCAAGGCGATGAAGAAGGACGACGCCGCGGCGGCGCCCACCACGGAGACCGTCGACGACACGGTCCCGCCGCAGTCCGCCACCGCGCGCACCATCCAGGCCGCGCCGGGAGACGTCACCAGCTCCCGCCCGGTCAACGAGCCCAAGCCCACCACCCAGACCTGACCGCTGCCGCGCTCCGCCGCCAGCCGCCGCACGAGACGAGGGAAGTGGGTTGCTCAAGTCTGCCCGCAAGCAGGAGAAGAACGACGAGGGGCGGATGCCGCTCCTCGATCACCTGCGTGAGCTGCGTAACCGGCTGCTGAAGGCCGTGCTGGCGATCATCGTCGCCGTCATCGGGGCCGCCTTCTTCCACAAGGAGATCTTCGAGTTCCTGATGAAGCCGATCCTCGACTCGGTCGGCTGCAAGAACGGCATCGAGACCATGGTCAACGGCCGCCCCTGTGCGGAGATGACCACCAACGGTCTGCTGTCGCCCTTCACCATCGCGCTGAAGGTGTCCCTCATGGCGGGCGTGCTGATCGCCACGCCCGTCTGGCTCTACCAGCTCTGGGCCTTCGTCGCCCCCGGGCTGCACCAGAAGGAGAAGCGGTACTCCCTGGGATTCGTGGCCGCGGGCGTCCCGCTGTTCGTCGCGGGCGCCTATCTCGCCTACATGATCCTGCCGGAGACGGCCGAGATCATGCTCGGCTTCACCCCCGCCAACGTCACGAACCTGCTGCCGCTCGACGACTTCCTCGACCTGATCACCCGCATGGTGGTCGTCTTCGGTCTCGCCTTCGAGCTGCCGCTGCTGCTCATCGCCCTCAACATGACCGGAGTCCTCTCCGGCTCCCGCATGCTGCGCTGGTGGCGCGGCATGATCGTCGGCCTGACCGCCTTCGCGGCCATCGCCACCCCCGGCGGTGAGCCCATCTCGATGCTGCTGCTCGCCGGTCCCCTCGCGGTGCTCTACTTCTTCGCCGTCGGCTTCTCCCTGCTGAACGACAAGCGCCGCAACCGCAACAACCCCGACGCCGAACTCGACGACGACGAGGCCTCTCCGCTCGATCTGCGGCCCGAGCCGGTCGGCGCTATCGAGCCCGTGGCCGACCCGCGCCGGGCGCTGCCGGGGCAGGCATCCGGCGACGCGGACGACCGGGGACCGCGTCGGCTGAACGGTTACGACGACATCACCTGACCTTGCAGGGTCCGCCGGATGACCAGCGAGATCACCCTCTTCGTCAATCCCACCGCGGGAGGCGGCCGGGGCGCGCGGGCCGCGCAGCCGGCCGCTTCCGCGTTGCGGGACGCCGGATTCTTTGTCCGTACCTGGCCGCCGTCGAGCCGATCCCGTTCCGGATCCGGCTCGACGGCGGGGAGCCCCGCGACATCGAGGCCACGCTCATAGCGGTGGGCAACGGGACGACGTACGGCGGGGGCATGCGGATCTGCGCCGGAGCCGCCCTGGACGACGGGCTCCTGGATGTGACCGTGGTGGGGGAGTGCTCCCGCACCACGCTGCTCACGGTGCTCCCGAGGGTCTACCGGGGCACGCATCTGAGCCACCCCGCCGTCACCGTGCACCGGGTCTCCTCGGGCGGGCTGGCGGCGGCCGGTGTCACCGCGTACGCGGACGGTGAACCGGTGGGTCCGCTTCCGCTCACCGCCACCTGCGTCCCGGGGGCCGTGCGGGTGCTCGCCGGGTGACCGGCCGGGGGCCGTCAAAGATCGCGCTGAGTGTCGGAGGCGCCGGGTAGGCTCGTAGCCAAGATGACAGAGGACCTCTCACCAGCTGAGCGATACCAGGCTTCCCGGGTCCGTGCGGCCGAGATGGCGACGGCCCTCGGGCCCTTCCGGGAGATGTACGCATTCGGACTGGACCCGTTCCAGACCGAGGCCTGCCAGGCCCTGGAGGCGGGCAAGGGGGTGCTGGTCGCGGCGCCCACCGGGTCGGGCAAGACGATCGTCGGCGAGTTCGCCGTGCACCTGGCCCTGGAGCAGGGCCGCAAGTGCTTCTACACCACGCCGATCAAGGCGCTCTCCAACCAGAAGTACGCCGACCTCGCCAAGCGCTACGGCGCGGACAAGGTCGGTCTGCTGACCGGTGACAACAGCGTCAACTCCGAGGCTCCCGTGGTCGTGATGACCACCGAGGTCCTGCGGAACATGCTGTACGCGGGCTCCCAGTCGCTCTCCGGCCTCGGCTACGTGGTCATGGACGAGGTGCACTACCTCTCCGACCGCTTCCGGGGCGCGGTCTGGGAGGAAGTGATCATCCACCTCCCGGAGTCGGTGACCCTGGTGTCCCTGTCGGCCACCGTGTCCAACGCGGAGGAGTTCGGCGACTGGCTGGACACCGTGCGCGGTGACACCGAGGTGATCGTCTCCGAGCACCGGCCCGTCCCGCTGTGGCAGCACGTGATGGCCGGACGCCGGACGTACGACCTCTTCGAGGAGGGGACCGACCACGGGGGCCGCGGGTCCGGACGCCGCGAGGTCAACCCCGATCTGGTCCGCCTCGCCCGCCAGGAGAACCAGAACACCTACAACCCCCGGGACCGCCGCCGGGGAAAGATGGTCCGTGAGGCCGACCGCGAGCGCGAGCGGCGTCAGCGCGGCCGGATCTGGACCCCCGGCCGCCCCGAGGTCATCGAGCGGCTGGACTCCGAGGGACTGCTGCCCGCCATCACCTTCATCTTCAGCCGGGCGGGGTGCGAGGCCGCCGTGCAGCAGTGCCTGTACGCCGGGCTCCGGCTGAACGACGAGGACAAGCGCGGTCTGGTCCGGGAGATCGTCGAGGAGCGCACCGCGTCCATCCCCGGCGAGGACCTGCATGTGCTGGGCTACTACGAGTGGCTCGAAGGCCTGGAGCGGGGCATCGCCGCCCACCACGCGGGCATGCTGCCGACCTTCAAGGAGGTCGTCGAGGAGCTGTTCGTCCGGGGGCTGGTGAAGGCCGTCTTCGCCACCGAGACGCTGGCGCTCGGCATCAACATGCCCGCCCGTACCGTGGTGCTGGAGAAGCTCGTCAAGTGGAACGGCGAGCAGCACGCCGACATCACACCGGGCGAGTACACCCAGCTCACTGGCCGCGCCGGACGCCGGGGCATCGACGTCGAGGGACACGCGGTCATCCTGTGGCAGCGCGGCATGGACCCGACCGCCCTGGCGGGGCTGGCGGGTACGCGTACGTATCCGCTGCGCTCCAGCTTCCGCCCCTCGTACAACATGGCCGTCAACCTGGTGCAGCAGTTCGGGCGGCACCGCTCGCGGGAACTGCTGGAGACCTCGTTCGCCCAGTTCCAGGCGGACAGGTCCGTCGTCGGCATCTCGCGGCAGGTGCAGCGCAACGAGGAGGGGCTGGAGGGCTACAAGGAGGGCATGACCTGCCACCTCGGGGACTTCGAGGAGTACGCCCGGCTCCGCCGCGACCTCAAGGACCGGGAGACGGAGCTGGCCAAGCAGGGCGCCACGCAGCGGCGCGCGGCGGCGGCCTCGTCGCTGGAGAAGCTGAAGCCGGGCGATGTCATCCACGTCCCCACGGGCAAGTTCGCCGGGCTGGCGCTGGTGCTGGACCCGGGGCTGCCCGCCGGGCGGGCCAACGGGCACCGCGGGTTCGACCACCACGACGGGCCGCGGCCGCTGGTGCTGACCGCCGAGCGGCAGGTCAAGCGGCTGGCCTCGATGGACTTCCCGGTGCCGGTGGAGGCGCTGGAGCGGATGCGCGTCCCGAAGTCGTTCAACCCCCGCTCACCGCAGTCCCGGCGCGATCTCGCCTCCGCACTGCGGTCGAAGGCCGGGCACATCGTGCCCGAGCGGCACCGCAAGGGGCGGGCGCCGGCCGCCGACGACCGGGAGATCAGCCGACTGCGCGGCGAACTGCGCGCCCACCCCTGCCACGGGTGCGACGAGCGGGAGGACCACGCGCGGTGGGCCGAGCGCTACCACCGGTTGCAGCGGGACACCCGGCAGCTGGAGAAGCGGATCGAGGGGCGGACCAACACGATCGCCCGCACCTTCGACCGGATCGTCGCGCTCCTGACCGAGCTGGACTACCTCCGGGGCAACGAGGTCACCGGCAACGGGCGGCGTCTGGCCCGGCTCTACGGAGAGCTGGACCTCCTCGCCAGCGAGTGCTTGCGCGAGGGCGTGTGGGAAGGGCTCAACCCGGCCGAACTCGCCGCGTGCGTCTCGGCGCTGGTGTACGAGGCGCGTCAGGCCGACGACGCGGTCGCGCCCAAGCTGCCGTCCGGTCCGGCGAAGACGGCCATGGGCGAGATGGTGCGGATCTGGGGGCGGCTGGACGCCCTGGAGGAGGACTTCGCGATCAATCAGGCGGAGGGGGTCGGGCAGCGCGAGCCCGATCTCGGCTTCGCGTGGGCGGTCTACATGTGGGCCTCCGGCCGCTCGCTGGACGAGGTGCTGCGCGAGGCGGAGATGCCGGCGGGGGACTTCGTCCGGTGGTGCAAGCAGGTGATCGACGTGCTGGGGCAGGTGGCCGCGGCCGCGCCGGGTGCCGGTTCCAAATCGGAGACCGGTGCCGGGGGCGACGGTTCCGTGGCGCGCAACGCGCGCAAGGCGGTCGACGCGGTCCTGCGGGGGGTCGTGGCGTACAGCTCCGTCGGCTGAGGCCCGACGGGTCTGCCGCGCACCCCGGGGCCGGGTCCTCGGGGTGCGGATCCTGGGGAGTCGGGTCAGGTGCTGCGGCTCCTGGCCGCCGCCCCGGCGCAGGCCATGCCCAGCAGGACGGTCAGACCGCCGACGATGATGTTGTTGAGGACGATCCCGGTGTCCGGGCTGCTCCCGACCACCCAGGTCGACACGATGACCCAGGCTCCCATGGCGCACATCGCCCAGCTCAGGCCGTACATGCGCTCGGGCATCACGGTGAAGCCGAGGGCCAGGACCGCGATGGCGATGCCCATCACCAGGTTGTGCGTGGCCAGGGCGGACTGGTTGGCCGTGAAGTGCAGCACCCATGGGGAGACCGCACAGTAGAGGCCGACCAGGAAGACCGGTGCGTCCACCAGGGCCACGTCGCGGCCGCCCATCACCCGGTCGTACCGCGCGCGCATTTCGGAGGCATCGGGGTGGCCCGATATGTCGCTCCTCGCGTGTGAGACTTTGCTCATGAGATGTCGTCTCCTTCGATCCCGCGGGCCCCGCCGCTGAGCGGAAGGCGCGGCAGGCACCCGTACCCCCATCATGCGCTTATTCGCCGCTTATGTGTAGAGATCGGGCGAAAGGGATCGAGAGGAATCTACGCCGCCCGATGCCCGCTGTCCGAAGCCAGGCCTCGCGGTGGAGCGCCGACGGGAAAGGGGCGGGGAGCCACGGTGGACCGTGGCTCCCCGCCCCTTCACCCGTGGGGGGTTACTTGGGCGGCATCAGGACCGAGTCGACGATGTACACCGTCGCGTTGGCGGTCGGGACGTTGCCGCAGACGACCTTCGAGGCGTCGTTCACGGTGTACTCCATACCGGAACCGGCCGTCGTCACCTTGCTCTTCTCCAGCGTGTCGAAGGAGCCCTTCTCCAGCTGCTGCGGGGTCAGCTTCTGGCCCACCACGTGGTAGGTGAGCACCTTGGTCAGCTGCGCCTTGTCCGCGAGCAGCGCGTCCAGGTCCGCCTTCGGGACCTTCGCGAAGGCCTCGTTGGTGGGCGCGAACACCGTGATGTTCTCGGCGTTGTTGAGGGTGTCGACCAGGCCGGCCTGCTTCACGGCGGTCACCAGCGTCGACAGCTCCGGGTTGTTCGACGCGGCCGTGGCGACCGGGTCCTGGGCCATGCCGTCGAACGAGCCCGCGCCCTCCTTCGGCACCGACGAACAGGCCGCGCCGAAGGGCTCGTTCATGTTCATGGAGTCATCGGCCGACGCGCTCGCCGACGCGGAGGCGCTGGGCGTCGATCCGGCGGCCGAGTCGTTGTCCTTGGACGAGTCGTCCGAGGAGCACGCGGTCAGCGTCAGCGGCAGCACGACCGCGGCGGAGACGGCGAGAGCGGCGCGGCGGAAGAGGCGGGAGTTCATGGAGTGTCTCCAGGATCGATGGTGTGGTGAGGAAGGGATGGGCGGGGACTGGGGGGTGAGGCGGGTTGCGGGACGGCGGGCCTCAACCGCGCCGGGGACCCGGGGAACGCGGTCTGCTGTCCTGCCGCGGATACGGCGAGGCGGTGCACCGCCCGGAGGGCTCCCCGGCCCTCCGAGCGGCCTCGCGGCCCCGACCGCATCCCACAGACCGCAACGACCGGCGCGTTCCGCACCCGGTGGCCGAGCCGCCGGGCGCGGCGCTCACAGCACGCGCCGAGCGGGACCGCCGGGGCGGGGACACCCCGTGCTTCCGCTCATCGTTCCGATCTGTTCTCACACCGGGGATTCGGCGCCGGGCGGGCCGCGGATTGGTCCCGGATCCTCATTCACCCGTTCGGAGCAAAGCCGATCTTCGACCAATCCACCCGGCCACCGGCCACGAATGGAGTAAAGGAGCGCGTTTCACCAGCGCTTCCACCAGTGAGACGGAACCGGAGGGAGCCCAGATGGCAGAGGGACGGCGGCGGACGGCCGTGATCGGGTCCGGAGTGGCGGGGCTCACCGCCGCGCATGTGCTCCGGGACGCGCACGAGGTGACGCTGTACGAGGCGGACGACCGCGTCGGAGGCCATGCCCACACCCACGATCTGGGCGGGTCCGACGGCCGGGTCCACCGGGTCGACTCCGGGTTCATCGTGCACAACCGGCGCACGTACCCGAACCTGCTGCGGCTCTTCGGGGAACTCGGCGTCCCCACCCAGGAATCCGAGATGAGCATGTCCGTACGGTGCGAGGGGTGCGGCCTTGAATACGCCGGGGCCCGGGGCCCGGCCGGACTGTTCGCCCGGCCCGGCTCGGCGGTGCGCGGACCCTATCTGCGGATGCTCACCGAGGTGCCGCGCTTCCACCGCGCCGCCCGCGCCCTGCTGGAACTGCCCGAGAGCGCCGCGGACGGCATGACGCTCGGCGAGTTCGCCCGGCGCGGACGGTTCTCCCCGTACTTCCACGCCCACTTCCTCACCCCCATGGTCTCCGCCGTCTGGTCCTGCGACCCGGTCACCGCCCTGCGCTACCCGGCCCGCTACCTCTTCCGGTTCCTGGCCCACCACGGGATGCTCACCATCGGCGACTCCCCGGTCTGGCGCACCGTCACCGGCGGCTCGCGCACCTACGTCGACCGGGTCGTCAAGCAACTGGCCGCCGTGCACACCGCGACCCCGGTGCGCACGGTCACCCGGCACGCCGACGGCGCCGACGTCACCACCGAGGACGGCACCACCACCCCGTACGACTCCGTGGTCATCGCCACCCACCCCGACCAGGCGCTCCGGCTGCTCGCGGACCCGACCGACGCCGAACGCAGCACGCTCGGCGCCTTCCGGTACTCCCGCAACCCGACACTGCTGCACACGGACACCACGCTGCTGCCGCGCGCCCGGGGCGCCCGTGCCTCCTGGAACTATCTGATGCCCTCCTGCGCCGCCGACGCCGATCACGTCACGGTCAGCTACGACATGAACCGGCTCCAGCGGCTCGACGCGCCCGACACCTACGTCGTCACGCTGAACGGCTCCGACCGGGTCGACCCCGCGTCCGTCCGCGCCCGCATGGTCTACGAGCACCCCGTCTACACCCCGGAGTCCGTCGCCGCCCAGGCCCGGCTGCCCGCCCTGTCGGGGCCGGTGACCGCCTACGCCGGGGCCTACCACGGCTGGGGGTTCCACGAGGACGGCTGCCGCTCGGGGGTCGAGGCCGCCGCCGCCCTGGGGGTGGTCTGGTGAGCGCCCTCTACCCGTGCACCGTCACGCACGTACGGAACCGGCCCACGAAGTACGCGCTCCGCCACCGGACCTACCTGTGGCTGATCGACCCCGACCGGCCGCCCCGGCTGCCGCGGATCCTGCGTCCGCTGGCCCGCTTCGACGCCCGCGACCACTTCGGCGGCACCGCCCCCACCATCCGGGCCGGGCTGGAGCGCTTCCTGCGGGCACGGGGCGTGGAACTGGGCGAGGGCACCGTCACCATGCTCACCCAGGCCCGGGTCCTCGGCCACGTCTTCAACCCGATCACCGTCTACTGGTGCCATCGCCCCGACGGCAGCCCGCTCTGCGTCGTCGCCGAGGTGCACAACACCTACGGCGGACGGCACGGCTACCTGCTGCGCCCGGACGAGGACGACCGGGCCGTGACCGGCAAGGAGTTCTACGTGTCGCCGTTCTTCCCCGTGGACGGCGACTACCGGATGCGGCTGCCCGAGCCCGGGTCCCGTCTCGACCTGAGCATCCACCTGGAGCGGGCGGGAGCCCGCCCGTTCACCGCGACCGTACGCGGCGAACGCAGGACGGCCACCCCCGGCGCACTCCTGCGGCTCGCGCTGCGCCACCCCCTCTCACCCCTCGTCGTCTCCGCCGCGATCCGCTTCCACGGCATCCGGCTCTACCTGCGCGGGCTCCCCGTGCAGCCCCGTCCCCCTCACCGCACCCAGGAAGGCATGCAGTGACCGCGCCCACCTCCGCGCCGCCCGCCGAGCACACCCCCGGGACCGACCCGGAACGCTGGCCCGACGTCGTCGCCCTGCCCACCGCGTCCCGCGCCCGCACCGCCGTGGCCGAACGCATCGTCCGCCGCGCCCTGTCCCGGCTCCCCCTGCGGGCCCGGCTCGCCGGCCGGGAGGACATCGGCCTCGGCGGGCCCCTCATGGACATCCGCGACCCCGACGCCTTCTTCCGCCGGATCGGCGCGAGCGGACTCATCGGCTTCGGCGAGTCCTACATGGCCCGGGAGTGGGACGCGCCCGACCTGGTCGCCGTCCTGACCGTGCTCGCCGACAACGCCGCCGACCTCGTGCCCCGTTCGCTGCAACGGCTGCGCGGGATCTGGGCGTTGCGCAAGCCCACCGGGCAGCTGAACACCCCCGAGGGCTCCCGGAACAACATCAGCCACCACTACGACCTGTCCAACGAGCTGTTCGCCCTCTTCCTCGACGAGACGCTCTCCTACTCCTCGGCCCTCTTCCGCGGCTTCCCCGCCGAGCAGGCCCTGCTGCCCGCCGCCCAGCACCGCAAGATCGACCGGCTGCTCGACGCCGCCGGGGTCACCGAGGGCACCCGCCTCCTGGAGATCGGCACCGGCTGGGGCGAACTGGCCATCCGGGCCGCCGCCCGCGGCGCCCGCGTCGTCACCGTCACCCTCTCCGCCGAGCAGCGCTCACTCGCCCTGACCCGCATCCGCGAGGCGGGGTTCGAGGACCGCGTCGAGGTGCGGCTCAGCGACTACCGCCAGGTCACCGGGGCCTACGACGCCATCGTCAGCGTCGAGATGATCGAGGCGGTCGGCGAGGAGTTCTGGCCGGTCTACTTCCAGACCCTGGACCGGCTGCTCGCCCCCGGCGGCCGGGTCGCCCTCCAGGCCATCACGATGCCCGACGACCGGCTCCGCGTCAGCCGCTCCACGTACACCTGGATCCACAAGTACATCTTCCCCGGCGGCCTGCTGCCCTCCACCGAGGCCGTGCGACGCGTCACCGCCGAACACACCCACCTGAACATCACCCAGCGCATCCCCTTCGGAGCGCACTACGCCGAAACGCTCCGGCTGTGGCGGGAGAGGTTCACCGAGCGGGCCGCGGAGGTCGACGCCCTCGGCTTCGACGCCGTGTTCCGCCGCATGTGGACCTTCTACCTCGCCTACTCCGAAGCGGGATTCCGCTCCGGATACCTCGATGTGCAGCAACTGCTCCTGACCCGCGAGGAGACCGCGTGACCACCACCGCCCCCCGGCCCACCGCCCCGCGCCCCCGGACGAACGGGGCCGCCCAGCGGGTGGAGCCGCTGATCGAGCGCTTCCTCGACGGCGGACTGCCGGTGCGCATCCGGATGTGGGACGGCAGCGAGACCGGCCCCCACGACGCCCCCACCGTCCACGTACGGACCCGCCGGGCCCTGCGGCGGCTGCTGTGGGCGCCGGGCGAACTCGGCCTCGCCGAGGCCTACATCACCGGCGACATCGACCTCGACACGGACCTGGGGGAGGGGCTGCGGGCGGTGCGCCGCGCGGTGCGCGAACGCGGCCTGACCGCTCCCTCGCCCACCCTCGGGGACCGGGTCCGGGCCGCCGGGACCGCGCTGCTCCTGGGCGCGGTCGGCCCCCGGCCGCCGGTGCCGGCCGCCCGTGCCGGACTGAGCGGGGCGCTGCACAGCAAGGCCCGGGACCGGGCGGCCATCAGCCACCACTACGACCTGTCCAACGCCTTCTACGCCCTGCTCCTCGACGAGACGATGGCGTACTCCTGCGGCTACTGGACCAGCGGCGCACCGGACTACGGACCGGCCGACGCCCAGCGCGACAAGCTGGAGCTGATCTGCCGCAAGCTGGGACTGCGGCCCGGGGCCCGGCTGCTGGACGTCGGCTGCGGCTGGGGCTCACTGACGCTGTACGCGGCCGAGCGTCACGGTGTCCGGGTCACCGCCGTCACCCTCGCCGCCGAGCAGGCCGCCCATGTGCGGGAGCAGGTCGCCGAACGCGGCCTCGAAGACCTCGTCGAGGTGCTGAACATCGACTACCGGGACATCGCGGCGCGGCCGGAGACCCGGGGCGCCTACGACGCGGTGTCCACCATCGAGATGGGCGAGCACGTCGGGGACGCGGAGTACCCGGCGTTCACCGCGATCCTGCACGACGCGCTGCGGCCCGAGGGCCGGGCCCTGGTCCAGCAGATGTCGCGCGGGCGCAACGCCCCCGGCGGCGGCGCGTTCATCGAGTCCTACATCGCCCCCGACATGCACATGCGGCCGGTCGGGGAGACCGTGGGGCTGCTGGAGGGCGCCGGGTTCGAGGTGCGGGACGTGGAGTCGCTGCGCGAGCACTACGTACGGACCGTGGAGGCCTGGCGGCACACCCTGGAGGAGCGCTGGGCCGAGTTCGTCGCGCTGGTCGGCGAGGAGACCGCGCGGGTGTGGCGGCTCTACCTCGTCGGCGGGGCCCTCGCCTTCGAGGAGCGGCGCATGGGCGTCGACCAGATCCTGTGCGTACGCCCCGACCCGGGCGGCTCCGCCGCGATGCCGCCGACCCGGCGGGAGTGGTACGTGCCCGGCGAGCCGGAGGCGGCACGGTGAGCGGTTTCGCGTGGGGCGCGTTCGCGGGCGGTCTCGGGGGCGCGGCCGCCGCCGCCCTCGGCGTCATGCTCGTGACCTTCGCCGTCGCTCTCAGGAAGGGCGTGCACCGCATCGTCGACGTCGCCTGGGGCATCGGGTTCGCCGCCGTCGCGCTCGTCTCCTACGGGCTGTCGGCGGGCGACGGGGACGACGGCCGCCGCCTCCTGGTGACCGTGCTGACCGTCGTCTGGGGGCTGCGCCTGGCGGTCCACATCGGGCGGCGCGGCCGGGGGCACGGCGAGGACCCCCGCTACGAGAAGATGCTGGCCAAGGCGCCGGGCAACCCGAACCTCTACGCCCTGCGCAAGGTGTATCTGCTCCAGGGCGCGCTGGTGTGGCTGGTCTCGCTGCCCGTGCAGGCCGCGCACTACCTCACCGGGCCGCTGGCCTGGTGGGCCTGGGCGGGCGTGGCGCTGTGGGCGGTCGGGCTGGCGTTCGAGACGGTCGGGGACGCCCAGCTCGCCCGGTTCAAGGCGGACCCCGCCAACAAGGGGAAGGTCATGGACCGGGGGCTCTGGTCCTGGACCCGCCATCCCAACTACTTCGGTGACTTCTGCGTCTGGTGGGGGCTCTTCGTCCTCGTCCTCCAGGCGCCGGCCGCGGCGGCCGCGACCCTCGTCTCCCCGCTGGTGATGAGCTTCCTGCTCACCAAGGGCAGCGGCGCGGCACTGTTGGAGCGGCACATGGCCGACCGCCCCGGCTTCGCGGAGTACCAGGCCCGGACCAGCGCCTTCTTCCCCCGGCCGCCGCGCCGGACGTGAGTGCGCGAGGGGGCCCGTCCCGCAGCCGCGCGGGACGGGCCCCCTCGGGGTTCACCGGGCCGGGTCAGTCCAGACCGCGGGCCCGTTCGAAGCGGGACCGGGCCTCGGTCAGGTCCACCACCGGGTCGGGGTAGTCGAGGTCCGCCCGGTCCTTCCCCGTCAGCTTCCACGGCTCGTGGATCGCGGACCCCGTCACCCCGGCGAGCTCCGGCACCCACCGGCGTACGTAGGAGCCGTCCGGGTCGAAGCGCTTGCCCTGGATCACCGGGTTCAGCACCCGGTTGGGGCGGGTGTCCGTGCCGGTGCCCGCCACCCACTGCCAGTTGAGCTGGTTGTTCGCCATGTCCCCGTCGACCAGCAGCTCCAGGAAGTGCCGGGCGCCCACCCGCCAGTCGACGTAGAGCGTCTTGGTGAGGAAGCTCCCCGCCAGCAGCCTGCCCCGGTTGTGCATCCACCCCTCGTGCGCCAGCTGCCGCATCGCCGCGTCCACCACCGGATATCCGGTGTGCCCGGTCTTCCACGCGGTGATCTCGTCCTCGTCGGACCGCCAGCGGTCCTGGCGCGGCCGGTAGTCGGACCAGGAGGCGTCGTGGCGGGCGGCGAGGACCTGGTGGTGGAAGTCGCGCCAGGCCAGCTGCCGGACGAACGCCTCGCCACCGGGACCGCCCTTCTCCTCGGCGCGGTGGGCCAGCTCGGCCGCGGAGACCGTACCGAAGTGGAGATGCGGGGAGAGCCGGGACGTCGCGTCCCCGGCCAGATCGTCGTGGGTGTCGTCGTAGTCGGCCATCGGCCCGTTCAGCCAGGACGTGACCAGCTTGCGGCCCGCGCCCTCACCGCCCCGGGCGAGGCCGGGGGAGACCTTCTTGACGGCGTCCCGGTCCGGCAGCGCGTCCGAGGCGAGGCCCTCGGGCATCCGTACCGTACGCGGAGCGCCCAGTGTTCCCCGTACTCCCTCCGCCTCCCAACGGCGGAAGTACGGGGTGAACACCGCGAAGTGGTCCTTGCCGCCCGATGGGACCACCCGGCCCGGAGCGAGCGCGGTGACCACCGCGTCATGGATGCGCAGGTCGCAGCCGGTGCCCTCCAGGGCGTCCCGCAACCGCTCCTCGCGCTGTGCCGCGTACCCGCTGACCCCGGCGGCGATGTGTACGGACTCCGCCCCGGTCTCCTCGACGACCCGCTTCACCTCGCGGGCCACCTCCCCCTGGCGGACGATCAGTCTGCCGCCCCGCTTCCGGAGCCCGGCGTCCAGATCCGCCAGGCAGTCCGCGAGGAACGCCAGCCGGTTGGGCGCGTCGAACCCGGTCCGGTGGACGGCGGCGTCCCGGACGAACAACGGGACGACCTCGTCCGCGTCCCGCAGGGCGGAACGCAGCACCGGGTTGTCGTGCAGACGCAGATCGGAGGTGAACAGCACCACCGCGACACTCATCGAACGGATGCTCCTTGCCGGGTTCGGGGATGACAGGTCGGGAGGGAACCATGAGCACCGTCGGTGCGGGTGGCGGGGTCAGGCGGTCGGGAAGTCCATCAACGCCACCGGATCGGAGGTCGGTTCGGCCGATCCACCGGACGGCTCGACGGTGATGCCCATGCCGGACGCCTGGTCCAGGGAGCCCTTCAGGAGCACCGCGTCGTCGGTGGCCGAGGGGTCCATCAGACCGGCGGAACGCATCGTCCCCTGGTCGTTGAACCAGAGCTGGTAGACCTTGCCGTTCGGGGGCCGTCCCATGCCGGAGGCCAGGAAGACCGCGCGGTTCTCGCTCCGGGAGACGACGACCGTGCCGTGCGCCCCACCGGTCAGTTCGCCCGACGAGGTCCTCGCGTCCGGTGCGGAGATCACCTGGGCCAGCTGCTGGTTCTGCCGCTGTGCCTGGTTCGCTTCCTGACGGGCGTCCTGGGCGACCTGGTTCTGCCAGGCCGCGACCCCGCCGAACGCGGCGGCCGCCGCGAGGCAGGCGGCGAGCGCGAAGCGCGACCAGCGGCCGGTCCGGCCACTCCCGCCGCTCCGCTCGCGTCTGCCGTGCGCCGGAGGCTCCTGGCGGACGGTCGTGATCTCCCGCAGCACCCGTTCCCGCATCTCCCGGGGCGGGGTCTCGGCGACGGCCAGTCCCATCCTGGCGGCTGTCGCGGACAGCTCCCGCACCTCCTGGGTGCAGGCCTCGCAGTCCTCCAGATGCCTCTCGAACGCACGGAGTTCGGACTCCGGCAGCGCGTGCAGAGCATAGGCGCCGGTCAGTGTGTGCAGCTCGGCCGTGGTCATGCGCTCACCCCCAGGCAGTCCCGCAGCCGGATCAGGCCGTCGCGGAGTCGGGTCTTGATGGTGCCCAGCGGCACGGAGAGGAGCTCGGAGACCTCACGGTAGGTCAGACCCTGGTAGTAGGCCAGGGTCACTGACTGCCGTTGCAGCTCGGACAGGGTGCGCAGACAGCGGCGCACCTGCTCTCTCTCCAGCCGGGTCTCCACCTGTTCGGAGACCTCGTCGAATGCGGGCGTGCGCTCCAGCAGGGCCGCCTTGGTCTCCCGGGCGGCGGCCGACTCGGCGGAGCGGACCCGGTCCACGGCCCGGTGGTGGGCCAGGGTCAGCACCCAGTTCATCGCGCTGCCGCGGGAGGCCTGGAACCGGGGCGCGGTGCGCCACACCTCCACCAGCACCTCCTGGGCGACCTCCTCCGACTGCGCCGGGTCGCGGAGCACGCTGCGGACGAGCCCGAGCACGGGTCCGCTCACCGCGTCGTACACCGCGGCGAACGCCTCTTGGTCCCCCCGCGCGACCTGCACCAGGAGTTCCTGGAGGTCCGGTCCGGGCGAGGGGACCCCGCTGATGTGGACGGCTTCCTTCACGCGGTTTCCTCCCAGGGCTTCAACGATTCCGGGAGTGATTCGGAGCCGACGGCCGGACGGATTGGTCGAACGCCCGCGATCTTTCCAGAACCTCCCGTCCGGAGCGGGGACCCCGCGGGGCGCGCCCCGGACGAGCGCCGCGCTCCCTCGTCCGCGTCCCCTCGTACGCGTCCCGCGGGATGTGCCGCTCCGGGAAGGGCGGACGAGAGGACCCCGCCCGCCGCGGGGTGCGGCGAACGGGGTCCGGACGAGGACGGGCGGGCGACTGCTAGGCGGCCGTCGCGCCGCCCTCCTGCTCGCGCTCCACCTGCTCGTTCCACTCGCGCTTGACGGCGCGCCAGGCGTCGTCGTTCTGGCCGAGCCGCCAGTAGCCCGAGATGGACAGCTGGGCCAGCGGGATCTGCCGCTCCACCCGCAGGTGGCGCCGGATCTCCTTCACGAAGCCCGCCTCGCCGTGGACGAACGCCTGGACCTCACCCGCGGGGAACTCCAGCCCCCGCACGGCGGCGGTCAGCAGCTCACCGACGGGACGGTCGCCGCGGTGCAGCCAGGTCACGGCCACCCCGTCCGGCGTCACGATCTTCTGCTCCTCCGAGGCGTCGGACACCTCGACGAAGGCGTGCACCAGCGCGCCCGCCGGCATCTGCTCCAGCGACGCGGCGATCGCGGGCAGCGCGCTCTCGTCGCCCGCCACCAGGTGCCAGTCGGCCGATGCGCGCGGTCCGTAGCCGCCGCCGGGGCCGAGGAACGTCACTTGATCACCCACCCGGGCCCGCCGCGCCCAGGGGCCCGCGAGGCCCTCGTCGCCGTGGACGACGAAGTCGACGGCCATCTCCCGGGCGACCGGGTCCCACGAGCGCACCGTGTAGGTGCGGGTGGTGGGCCACAGCTCGCGCGGCCGGGTCTCGCGGATGGCGGCCAGGTCGAACGGGTGGGCGTAGTCCGCGCCCTCGGGCGCGAAGCACAGCTTGATGTAGTGGTCGGTGAAGCCGGAGAGGGTGAAGTCCGCGAGACCTTCGCCGCCGAGGACCACGCGCACCATGTGCGGGGTGATCTGCTCGGTGCGCACGACCTGCGCCCCCTGGGCCTTGGGTCCCTGCCGGGCCGGCCGCTCTGCCACGAGGTACTCCCTGGTTCGATTACTTAGGCATACCTAAGCTAACACTTCGGGGCTCAGTGCTGAAGAGTGGTCAGGAGGCGCGACACCGCGCCGCCCAGCCCCCACCGCCCGGCCAGCGACTCCAGCGCCGCCGGGTCGCGCGGCTCGCGCGGAAGCGCCGGGTCGAAGTCGGGCAGCGGGACGTCCTTCGCCACCCGGACCACCTTCGGGGCAACGGCCACGTAATCCCGCGACTCGTCCAGCCGCTTGCGCTGCGAGGGTGTCAGCTTCGCCTTCGGGTCGTCCACCGCCGCCATGATCCCGTCGAGGTCGCCGTAGGCGTCCAGCAGCTTCGCCGCCGTCTTCTCGCCGATGCCGGGGACGCCCGGGAGTCCGTCGCTCGGGTCGCCGCGGAGCAGGGCCAGGTCGACGTAGCCGGCGCCGTCCACCCCGTACTTCTCCCGCAGCCACGCCTCGTCGGTCACCTGGAGCGTGCCGACGCCCTTGAGGGGATAGAGCACCCGCACCTGCCGGGCGTCGTCGACCAGCTGGTAGAGGTCGCGGTCGCCGGTGACGATGTCCACCGGGCCCGTCGCGCGCGCCGTCAGCGTGCCGATGACGTCGTCCGCCTCGTAGGGGGTGACGCCGACGCGGGCGATGCCGAGGGCCGCCAGGACGTCCTCGATGACCGGGACCTGCGGGGAGAGCGTGTCCGGGATCTCCTCCTCGTCGGTCCGCCCGGCGGGCGTCTCCTCGGCGACCCGGTGCGCCTTGTACGTCGGGATCAGATCGACGCGCCACTGCGGACGCCAGTCGTTGTCCCAGCAGGCGACCAGGTCGTCCGGGCGGTGGTCGTGCACCAGGCGGCCGATGAAGTCCAGCAGGCCGCGCACGGCGTTCACCGGCGTCCCGTCGGGGGCGCGGACCGAGTCGGGGACCCCGAAGTAGGCGCGGAAGTACAGGGAGGCGGTGTCGAGGAGCATCAGGCGTCGCGTCACAGGCCCGATGATGCCCCACGCCACTGACAGCCGCCGTACCGCGCCGACGACCGCCCGATCGGCCGCGAAGTCACCTTGGGTGATCACTTATGACCTCTGCGTTACTCTTAGTGAACTGAATCACACAGGTGTTTGATGCGAATAAGTGCGGGCAGGCGCGCCAGCGGAGTGGACCACGTCGCATTGCTACTGGGTGCGGGTGGCGCGCGGGCCGAATCCGCGCCGCTCCACGGTCTGCCGGAGGGGGTGGCAGACCGTTTTTCGGTTCAACGCGTGAGGTGTATGTGTCAAGGCTGCAAGCCGAGCACTTGTACAAGGTGTTCGGCAGACGACCCGAGGAAGCCGTGCGGAAGCTCGAAGGCGGCGCCGACCGCGACGAGCTGCGCGCCGACGGAACGACCGCAGCGGTCATCGACGCCTCGTTCACGGTGGAGCCGGGACAGATCTTCGTCGTCATGGGGCTGTCCGGCTCGGGCAAGTCCACCCTGCTGCGGATGCTCAACGGTCTCCTCGACCCCACCGCGGGCCGGGTGCTGTTCGACGGCCAGGACCTGACCGCCCTGGCCCCGCGCGACCTGCGGGACGTCCGCTCCACCAAGATCAGCATGGTCTTCCAGCACTTCGCGCTCTTCCCCCACCGCAGCGTCCTGGAGAACGCCGCCTACGGCCTCGAGGTCCAGGGCGTGGCGCGTGAGGAGCGGGAGACGCGGGCCGCCGAGGCGCTGCGCCTGACCGGACTCGAAGGCTGGGAGAAGTCCTGGCCCGACGAGCTGTCCGGCGGTATGCAGCAGCGCGTGGGCCTCGCCCGCGCCCTGGCCACCGACGCCGACCTGCTCCTCATGGACGAGTCCTTCAGCGCGCTCGACCCGCTGATCCGCCGTGACATGCAGGACCAGCTGCTGGAGCTCCAGAAGCGGCTGAAGAAGACCATCGTCTTCATCACCCACGACCTCAACGAGGCCATGCGCCTCGGCGACCGGATCGCCGTCATGCGCGACGGCAGGATCGTCCAGCTCGGCACCGCCGAGGACATCCTCGTCACCCCGGCCAACGACTACGTCGCCTCCTTCACCCAGGACGTCGACCGCTCCCGGGTGCTGACCGCCTCCGCGATCATGGCCGAGCCGCACACCGTCATGGGCTCCACCGCCGAGGACGGCACCGAACTGCGCTCCCCGCAGGACGTGCTCGCCGCGGCGCCCGCCACGGTCGGTGGCGACACCCCGATCATCGACCTGTTCACCCCCTGCTCGCAGAGCGCGAACCCGGTCGCCGTGACCGACGCCAGGGGCAGGCTCATCGGCGTCGTGCCCAGCTCCCGGCTGCTCGCCGTGCTCGGCGAGCCGATGACCCCGGCCGAGGCCCCCCGCGACGTCGAACCGGCGGCGGACAGCATGAAGAAGGTGGCCGGTGTTTAGGCTCCCCCTCGGCGAGTGGGTCGACTCCGCGGTCGAGTGGCTGCAGACCCACCTCGCCTGGCTCTTCGACGCCATCAGCTCGATCGTCAGCGGCATGTTCGACGGCATCGCCGCCGTCCTGTCGGCCCCGGCCCCGCTGCTCTTCGCGGGCATCGTGGCCGTCATCGCCTGGTGGCTGCGCGGACTGCCCGCGGCCCTGCTCACCTTCGCCGGATTCGCCCTCATCGACTCCGTCGAACTGTGGGACGAGGCGATGGACACCCTCACCCTGGTGCTCGTCGCCACCCTCGTCACCCTGGTCATCGCCGTACCGCTGGGCATCTGGGCCTCCCGGTCCAGGACGGTCAGCGCGGTGGTCCGGCCGGTCCTTGACTTCATGCAGACCATGCCCGCCATGGTCTACCTGATCCCCGGCGTCATCTTCTTCGGCGTCGGCGTGGTCCCCGGCATCATCGCCACGATCATCTTCGCGCTGCCCCCGGGCGTCCGGATGACCGAACTGGGCATCCGCCAGGTCGACGGCGAGCTCGTCGAGGCGGCCGAGGCCTTCGGCACCACCTCGCGCAACACCCTGCTGCGGGTGCAGCTGCCGCTCGCCCTGCCCACGATCATGGCCGGTATCAATCAGGTCATCATGCTCGGCCTGTCCATGGTCGTCATCGCGGGCATGGTCGGCGGCGGCGGTCTCGGCGGCTCCGTCTACCGCGCCATCGGCAACGTCGATGTCGGCCTCGGTTTCGAGGCGGGCATCTCCATCGTCATCCTCGCCATGTACCTGGACCGGATGACCGGCGCGCTCGGCACCGTCGTCTCCCCGCTGGGCCGCCGCGCGGTCGCCAAGGCCCGCGCCATGGCCGAGGGCTGGAAGATCTGGACCTACCGCCCGCAGCCCGTCGTCGCGGTCGCCGCGATCGTCGCCCTCGCCCTCGTGGCGGGCGGCATGAGCGTCCTCGGCGGTGCCAAGGACGACACCGCGGGCGGGAGCGCGAAGGTCGGCGACGGCAAGAAGATCTCCATCGGCTACATCCCGTGGGACGAGGGCATCGCCTCCACCTTCCTCTGGAAGGAGATGCTGGAGCAGCGCGGCTTCGAGGTCGACGTCAAGCAGTACGAGGCCGGGGCGCTCTACACCGGCATGGCCAACGGCCAGATCGACTTCCAGACCGACTCCTGGCTGCCGGTCACCCACGCCAGCTACTGGAAGAAGTACCAGGACCGCCTGGAGGACATGGGCTCGTGGTTCGCCCCCACCTCCCTGGAGCTGGCCGTCCCGGCGTACATGAAGGACATCGCGTCCATGGAGGACCTCAAGGGCAGGGCCTCCGAGTTCAAGGGCCGCATCGTGGGCATCGAGCCGAGCGCCGGTGAGATGGGCCTGCTCAAGGACAAGCTCCTGCCGGGCTACGGCCTGGACAAGGAGTACAAGCTCATCGACGGTTCCACGCCGTCCATGCTCGCCGAGCTGAAGCGCGCGTACGCCAAGAAGGAACCGATCGTCGTTCCGCTCTGGTCGCCGCACTGGGCCTACAACGACTTCGACCTCACCAAGCTCAAGGACCCCAAGGGCCTGTGGGGCGAGGGCGACGGCATCCACACCCTGGCGCGCAAGGGCTTCTCGCAGGAGAATCCCGAGGTCGCCACGTGGCTCAAGAGCTTCAAGATGACCGAGAAGCAGCTCACCAGCTTGGAGGCCGAGATCCAGAAGGCCGGCTCGGGCAAGGAGCAGGAGGCCGTCCGCACCTGGCTCAAGGGCAACTCCGGCGTCGTGGACACCTGGGCCCCCGCCCCGAAGGACGCCCAGGCCGCGGGCGGCGACGACGAGCGCAAGCGCCCGGTCGAGATCGCCTGGTTCCCCTGGGAGGAGGACATCGCCGCCACCTACCTGTGGAAGGCGGTCCTGGAGGAGCGCGGCTACAAGATCAACCTGAAGCAGTTCGAGATCGGGCCGATGTACGCGGCGATGTCGCGCGGCCAGATCGACGTCCAGTTCGACGGCTGGCTGCCGTACACCCAGAAGAACTACTGGGACAAGTACGGCGACAAGCTGACGAACATCGGCTCCTGGTACGGGCCGACCTCCGTCGAGGTCGCGGTCCCGGAGTACGTCAAGGACGTCCGGACGCTGGAGGACCTGAAGGGCAAGGCCTCCGACTTCAAGGGGCGGATCGTCGGCATCGAGCCCGGCACCGCCGTCATGGAGAACCTCAAGGAGAACGTCCTGCCGAAGTACGGCCTGGACGGGGAGTACAAGGTCGTCGACTCCTCCACGCCCGGCATGCTGGCCGAGCTGAAGCGCGCGTACGCCAAGAAGGAGCCCATCGCCGTCCTGCTGTGGACCCCGCACTGGTCGTACAACGAGTTCAAGCTCACCAAGCTGAAGGACCCCCAGAAGGTGTTCGGTGACGGCGACCGGCTGCACACCATCGCCTCCAAGGAGTTCCCGGAGCAGTACCCGCGGCTGACCAAGTGGTTCAAGGACTTCAAGCTCAGCGAGAAGCAGCTCGCCGGACTGGAGAACGAGATCCAGAAGCGCGGCGCGGGCCACGAGGAGGAAGCCGTGAAGGCCTGGATGGACGACAACCCGGGCATGGCGGACACCATGGCACCCCAGTAGGGGCCGCACAGGCACGAAAGCGCAGGTCGTAAGGGGTGGCCCCCGCCGTCGGGCGGGGCCGCCCCTTCCGGCTGCCCGGGGCCGTTTACCGGACAGCTTGCGCAACCATGTGCGTAAGGTGCTGGCAACCGCGAGGATGGGCGGGTGCGGGAGGGAGCTGGGAGATGGACGACAAGGACACACCGCGGGTGGGCGCCGCGGTCCGGCGCCGGCGCAGAACCCTCGGCCTCACGCTGGCCGCGGTCGCCGAGCGCAGCGGACTGTCCGTGCCCTTCCTCAGCCAGATCGAGAACGAGCGCGCCCGCCCCAGCGCCCGCTCCCTCGACCGGGTCGCCGAAGCGCTGGAGACCACCACCGGGAAGCTGCACGCCGCCGCCGACTCCGCCCGCGCCGTGGACGTCGTCCGGGGCGAGGAGGGCGAGGGGGTACGCCGTCTGGTGCGCGGCCGCCACCAGCTCAGCGCCCTGGAGTTCACCGGCGAACCCGACCTGGGCGTCGAGTTCCAGCACCGCAACGACGAGCTGATGTACGTCGTCGCGGGAGCCGTCGACGTCGAGGCGGAGGGCCAGGCGCACCGGCTGGAGAGCGGCGACACCCTGTTCCTCTCCGGCGGGGTCCGCCACCGCTGGCGTGCCACCGCGCCCGGCACCAGACTCCTGGTCGTCGCGGTCGCCGAGCACATCGACGCCACGTACGACTCGCGGCGCTGAGCGGCCGGGCTGCCCGTGCGCGTCGTCTCCCTGGTCCCCTCGCTTACCGAGGCCGTCGCCGTGACCGCCCCCGGGCTGCTGGTCGGGGTCACCGACTGGTGCACGCACCCCGCGGACCTGACCGCCGCCCGGATCGGCGGCACGAAGAACCCGGACACGGCCGCGGTCGCCGCCCTCGCCCCCGACCTCGTCATCGCCAACGAGGAGGAGAACCGCGCCCCCGACCTCGCGGCGCTGCGGGCGGCCGGGCTGGAGGTCCTGGTCACCGAGATCCGCACCCTGGACCAGGCCCTCGCCGAGCTGGACCGGGTCCTCACCACCGCTCTGGGGCTCACCCGCCCCGCCTGGCTGGAGGAGGCCGAGGCCGCCTGGGCCGCCCTGCCCGCGCCCCCGGAGCACCCCCGGCCCGCCGTCGTACCGGTCTGGCGCAGGCCCTGGATGGTGCTCGGCCGCGACACCTTCGCCGGGGACCTGCTCGCCCGCCTCGGCGTCCGCAACGTGTACGCGGACCACGCCGAGCGCTACCCGCGCGTCCCGCTCGGAGAGCTGAACGCCTCCGGTGCCGAGCTGGTCGTGCTGCCCGACGAGCCCTACCGGTTCACCGCCGACGACGGGCCCGAGGCGTTCCCCGCCCTGCCCGCCGCCCTCGTCGACGGGCGGCTCCTCACCTGGTACGGGCCGTCGCTGGCGCGGGCGGCACGGGAGCTGCCGTCAGCGCTCCGCTGACCAGCCCGCCCACCGTCCGCGTCCCGGCCACCGCCACCGCCGCCACCAGGAACACGTACAGCGCCACGGCCAGCCAGGCGAAGGCGTCGAGACCGGTGTGCCGGGCCAGACCCGAGGCCCCGGTCACACACGTACCGACCGGGAAGGTGAACGCCCACCACGTCATCGCGAACCCCATGCCCTGCCGGGCGGCCCGCACCACCAGCGCGCCCGCCAGCGCCAGCCACAGCAGCGCGAAGCCCGTCACCGGCACCCCGTACAGCACCGCGAACGCGCTGAACGCCGAGGCGTAGGGGGCCGCGACCGCGCCCGGGGCGACATCGGCGAGCTGGTTGACCGCGGTCGTCGACTGCCCGAGCGGACCCAGTACCAGGAACAGCGCCGGGGTCAGCGCGAGCGGCAGCGGCCCGTGGTGGACCAGCCGGGCGAAGACCAGCGGCAGCACCACCAATGTGGCCAGCAGCGACAGACCGAACAGCGCGTAGCAGGCCATCAGCAGCGCCTCGCGCCCCTGCCCGGCGGGGACGTGCGGCACCAGCAGCGCACCCTGCGACGCCGACACCATCGGCGCGACCAGGGGCAGCAACCAGACCGGCGACGCGGTCCCGGGGGCCGGGCGGTGGCGTACGACCATCAGATACGGCACCACCACCGCGGCGGCGAGACCCACCGCCGTACCCGCGACGAACAGCACCACGTCCACCGCGAGCGCCGCCCGCGCGCCCACGACGTCCTGCCCGACCGTCAGCGTCGCCCCGCCGACCGCGAGCAGCGCCATGGACAGACAGCCGTAGAACGGAGCGACCGCCGGGTCCAGGAGGTGGGCGCGGGCCTGGTCGCGGTGGTGGATCCAGTGCCCGGTCCGGGCGGCGAGCACGGCGGCCAGCAGCAGCGCCGACGCCGCCCACACCACGGTGATCGCGGCGCGCAGACCGGGCACCTGGACGGGCAGCGCGGCCCCGGCGCCCGCGACGATCGCGGTGCCCATGACGCTCGCGTACCAGTTCGGACCGATGTGCCGCAGGGACGGCAGCCGCGTCCCGTCCGCCGGTCGGGGGAGCGCCCCGGCGGGCGGCGGGACGGATGCGCGGGTCTGCGGAAGGACGGCCATGCCACGATTCTTCGCGGGCCGGGCACCGCCCACCAGGGATCATGTTCCTATGAGGTCATAAGCTGCCTTTATGACCGGTGACGCTTCCCAGGCACCCCCCACCTCCCTCGCCCACCGGGTCCCCGACCTCGGGGCCCTGGAACTGCTGCTCGCCGTCGCCCGGCACGGCAGCCTGGGCCGGGCCGCCCGCGACCTCGGCATCACCCAGCCCGCCGCCTCCAGCCGCGTCCGCTCCATGGAGCGCCGCCTCGGCGTGGCGCTGCTGGACCGCTCGCCACGCGGCTCCCGGCTCACCGGGGCGGGCGCGCTGGTCACCGACTGGGCCCGCCGGATCGTCGAGGCCGCCGAGGCGTTCGACGCGGGCGCGCAGGCGCTGCGCGACCGCCGTGACTCCCGGCTGCGGGTCGCCGCCAGCATGACCATCGCCGAGTACCTCCTGCCCGGCTGGCTGATCGCGCTGCGGGCCGAGCGCCCGGACACCGCCGTCTCGCTCCTCGCCGGCAACTCCGCCGCTGTCGCCCACCGCCTGGTCACCGGTGAGGCCGACCTGGGCTTCGTCGAGGGGCTGTCGATACCGGAGGGCCTGGACGGCACCGTCATCGCCCACGACCGCCTCGTCGTCGTGGTCGCCCCCGGCCACCCATGGGCGCGCCGCCGCACCCCGCTGCTGCCCGGAGAACTGGCCGCCACCCCGCTGATCCTGCGCGAACACGGCTCCGGCACCCGTCAGGTGCTGGACGCCGCGCTCGCCGTGCACGGCGGCCTCGCCCAGCCCCTGCTGGAACTCTCCTCCACCACCGCCGTCAAGGGCGCGGCGGAGAGCGGCGCGGGCCCCTGCGTCCTGAGCGAACTGGCCCTCGGCGAGGAGCTGTCCGCCCGCCGCCTGATCAGGATCCCCGTCGCGGGCGTACGGCTGCGCCGCCAGCTCCGCGCCGTCTGGCCCACCGGTCACCGCCCCACCGGCCCGGCCCGCGACCTGCTGGCCCTGACGGCCCGGGACACCTGACCCCCCTGTCACCCCCACTCCCTAGGGTGGGGGCATGAGTCACGCGACGCCGCCCGGCTGGTACCGGGACGCGGGAGCCCCCGGGGCCGAACGCTGGTGGGACGGCACGGCCTGGACCGCGCACACCCGCCCGCTCGCCGCCGCCGGATTCGGCCCGCCGACGGTGCCCGTGCCGCATCAGCGCGACCCGAGGGACGGGCCCGGTGGCGGCCGTGCGAAGGCCGTCGCGATCACGCTCTGCGTGCTGGTCGTCGCGGGCGCCGCGGTCACCGGGGCCGTGCTGCTGAGCGGCGGCGACGACGGCGGTACGCGGACGGCCCCGACGGCGACCGCGTCCGCGCCGTCCTCCGGCGCCACCCCGACCACCGCCCCCTCCGCCGGGGCGGATCCGGACAAGGATCCGGCCGTCCTGGTCGACCAGCTCAACGGGATCACGCTGCCGGTGCCCGACGGCTGGGAGAAGCCCACGAGCACCCTCGACGACGCGCCCACCGTCCGGACGAAGAACTCCTACGACTGCCCCGGCGGGTCCGCCCTCTGCTACCACGGCACGGTCAGCACCCGGACCGCACGGGCGGGCGAGAGCGACCCCAGGACCCTGGCCGAGGCCGACATCGTCACCGCCGCCGACCACGCCTACGAGGAGGACTCCGTCGGCGTGCGCACCCACGGCGGCATCACGTCCCACCAGGTGCTCAAGGCGCAGGAGGTGACCGTCGCCGGACGCACCGGCTATCTCGTGCGCTGGCGGGTCACCACCGGCAAGGGAGACGGGGGCGTCGTGCAGTCCGTCGTCTTCCCCTCGACGGTGGGCAGCGAATCGCCGGTGATCGTCCGGTTCGCGTTCGACGCGGGAGTGGCGCGGCTGCCCCTCTCGCTCATGGACACGATCACCCGGGGCATCCGCCCGCTGGGCGACAGCGCGACGAACGGGGGAGTGGGCGCTTCGGTCGGCCCCTGAGACGCACCGGTCTCCCACCGCCCCCACCGACTCCGCCGGATCAGAGGAAGTTCTGCCCCTCACCCCGGTACGTCGGAACGCTCGCCATGACCCGGTCGCCCTCGACCAGGTGCAGCGTGTCGAAGCGTTCGCACAGTTCCCCGGCCTTGGCGTGCCGGAACCACACCTTGTCACCGATCAGCAGGTCGTCGGCGGGCGAGCCGAGCAGCGGCGTCTGCACCTCGCCCGCGCCCTCCTGCGGGTCGTACCGCAGCCCCTCCGGCAGGTACGGCACCGGGGAGCGGTCCGCCCCGGCCGCCCCCGACGCCGGGTAGCCGCCGCCGAGCACCGTCACCACGCCCACCCCGGGCCGCCGCACCACGGGCTGCGCGAACAGCGCCGCCGGACGGCCGGTGAACGAGGTGTAGTTGTCGAACAGCCGGGGCACGTACAGCCCCGACCCGGCGGCGATCTCCGTGACCGCGTCCTCGGCCGCCGTGTGCTGCACACTGCCGGTCCCGCCGCCGTTGACGAACTCCAGCTCCGGCGCGACCGCCCGCACGGCCCGCACCGCCTCGGCCCGGCGCGCCGCCAGCTCCCGGCGGGCGGTGGCCTGCATCAGCCGGATCGCCCGGGACCGCAGCGGCCGCCCGGCCACCGCGTCCCCGACCCCGGCGATGTGGCCCTCGTAGGCCATCAGCCCCACCAGCCGGAAGCCCGGCCTGCGCGCCACCGAGCGGGCCAGCTCGGCGAGCTGGGCGGGGGAGCTCAACGGCGAGCGCAGGGCCCCGATCCTGATCCGGCCACCCAGCATCCGCAGCGAGGTGTCCAGCTCCAGGCAGACCCGGATCTCCTCCTGACCCCCGGCCCGGGAGGCGTCGATCAGCTCCAGCTGGGAGTGGTCGTCCACCAGCACGGTGACCGCGGCGGCCAGCTTCGGATCGGCGGCCAGCTCCGCGAAGCCACCCCGGTCCGCCGACGGGTAGGCGAGCAGGACGTCGTCGGCCCCGGCCCGCGCCAGCCACAGCGACTCCGCCAGCGTGTACGACATGATCCCGGCGAACCCCGGCCGCCCGAGCACCCGCTCCAGCAGGGTCCGGCACCGCACCGACTTGCTCGCGACCCGGACGGGCTTGCCGCCCGCCCGCCGCACCAGGTCGTCGGCGTTGGCGTCGAACGCCTCCAGATCGACGATCGCGATCGGGGCGTCGAGATGGGCGGTGGCCCGGTTGTAGCGGGTCCGGTCAGCGGCGCGGGCAGTCATGGCCGCAGCTTGCCAGAGAGCCGTGAGCACTGGGTAGGGGGACGATCGGGACAGATCACCGCCCGCTGCGGCGTCCCGTTCCCCGCCGCCGGTCCACAGCCCGTAGAGTGACGGGCACGCGAGCACCAACGGGCCTGTCGGCGGCGGTGATCCGTGGTCGGTACGAGAACGTGTACGCAGGGGGCCGGATGAGTACCGAAGCGCGACGCGCCCCCGTGCCGCCCCGCCCGGCGGCCCCTCCGCCCCCACCCGGCCCGCCCCGTCCGACGCCCCCGCCCCCGCCGCGCCCCTCGGCCCCGCCTGCCGCGCCCCGGGCCGGGGCCGCCGGCGCCGCCGGCCCCGGCACCGCCCCGGGAGGCCCCCCGCCGCCCGGCACTCCGTACCCCTACGGCTCCCCGGAGACACCCGCCGAGACCACCACCCGGCTGCGGCCCGTCCCGGCCGGGGGGCGGGGCAGGACCGTTGCCGCGGCCGCCTGCGCCGTGCTCGGGCTCGGGCTGATCGGCGGGGCGGTCACCGGCGCCTGGCTGACCGGGGACTCCTCGGCCGAGACCACCCGCACCCCGTACACCACCGGCCGGACCGCCTGGCACAGCGTCCCCGTCGACACGCTCTTCCCGCGCACGCTCGACGGCAGGGGCGCGGGACCGGGCGGCACGCACCGCACATGGGAGCGGATCGCCGTCGCCGCCGACAGCTCCTGCCGCGACGGGCTCGACCCGCTGCTGCTGACCACCCTGCGGTCGGTGGGCTGCGAACGGCTGGTGCGCGCCACGTACACCGACGCGACCCGCTCCGGCTACACCACCGTGGGCCTCGTCTTCACCGAGGCCGACGCCCCGGCGATGGCGGCCCTGCGCACCCGCTTCGCCGAGCAGCGGCTCACCGCCCGCAAGGACCTCCTGCCCCGGACGTACGCCCCCGAGGGCACCGCCGCGGCCTCCTTCGGCGACGGGCAGCGCGCCAGCTGGACGGTGAACCCGCTCACCGAGATCCCCGTCGTCGTCTTCGCCGTCTCCGGCTTCGCGGACGGGCGCACCGTCGCCGCCCCGCAGCCCGCCGCCGAGGCCATGGCGCCGGACGCCACCACGGACATCGCCCAGGCCGGGCTCGGCCACGAGGCCAAGGGCGTCGCGGACCGGGTGGAGCGGGGCCTGCGCAGAGCCGTCGCCGACCTCACGGAGCAGCCCGGATGACCCGACGCCCCCACCGCGTCCCCGCCGCCCTCTGCGCCGCCGCCGTCCTCGTGCTCACCCCCGCCGCCCCCGCCCACGCGGACGCCATCCGCGACCAGCAGTGGGCCCTGGCGGCCCTGCACGCCGACCGCGCCTGGGAGACCACCCGGGGGCAGGGCGTCACCGTGGCCGTCCTGGACACCGGCGTCGACGACGCCCACCCCGACCTGACCGGACAGGTGCTCCCCGGCAAGGACCTCATCGGCTTCGGAGCCGCGCGCGGCGACGCCGCCTGGGCCCTCCACGGCACCGCGATGGCCGGGATCATCGCCGGACGCGGCAACGGCCCCGGGCGCACCGACGGCGTCCTCGGCATCGCCCCCGAGGCCCGTGTCCTGCCCGTCCGGGTGATCCTGGAGTCCAAGGACCCGGCCCGCGCCAAGGCCCGCTCGTCCCGCGGCACCGCGCTCGCCGACGGCATCCGCTGGGCCGCCGACAACGGCGCCGACGTCATCAACCTCTCCCTCGGCGACGACAGCGAGTCCGCCCACCCCGACCCGGGCGAGGACTCCGCCGTCCAGTACGCCCTGTCCAAGGGCGTGCCCGTGGTCGCCTCGGCGGGCAACGGCGGCGAGAAGGGCGACCGGATCTCCTACCCGGCCGCCTACCCCGGGGTGATCGCGGTCGCCGCCGTCGACAAGTACGGCACGCACGCCGCGTTCTCGACCCGCCGCTGGTACGCCACCGTCAGCGCCCCCGGCGTCGACATCGTGGTCGCCAACCCCGACGGGCACTACTACATCGAGTGGGGCACCTCGGCCGCCGCGGCCGCCGTCTCCGGTGCGGTCGCCCTGGTCCGCGCCGCCCACCCCGGCCTCGATCCGGCCCAGATCAAGAAGCTGCTCGCCGACACCGCCCGCGACGCCCCCGCCGAGGGCCGCGACGACGCCCGCGGCTACGGCATCGTCGACCCGGCGGAGGCCATCGAGGCGGGCTCCCGGCTGCCCGGGGCCGGACTGGACGCCAAGGCGGCCCCGGCCGGACACACCGGCCGCTACTTCGGCGCGGGACCCACACCGCCCCGCGCCGGGACGGACAGCGTCCACCGGGCCGCTCCGCTCGCGGGCGGACTCGGCGCGGCGCTGCTGGCCGCCGCCGTCGTCCTGTGGCGCGGCCGGAACGCCCCTCGCCGCCGCTGAGGACCACGCACGTCGACGGCCTGCGGGCCGGACGCCGGATGCCAGGCACTACGCTCGTCCCGTGGAGCTCAAGAACATTCCGGACCCCGGTTTCTCCGACGACGACGGCTCGGCGTCCCCCGCCCTGACCAGCGCCCTGGCCGCCTGGTCGCAGGACCGGAGCGCCGTCGGCCCCGTCCTGACGGCCCTCAGGGACGCCCGGCTCTTGGTCCCCGTCGTCGTCCTCCTCGGCGAGACCGAGGAGGACGAGAGGGGGCTGCGGCGCGAGAAGACCAGCGACATGGCCGTCCCCACCCTCCACGCGGGCGACCGGCGCGCGCTCCCCGCCTTCACCTCCACCGCGTCGCTCGCGCTCTGGGACCCCGAGGCGCGCCCCGTCGCCGTACCCCTGCACCAGGCGCTCCAGGCCGCCGCCCACGAGAAGGCCGACACCGTCGTGCTGGACCTCGCGGGGCCCGTCGCCTTCGAGCTGTCCGGGCAAGCCCTCCTGGCGCTGGCCGAGAACCGCACCAGCACCGACCCGCTCCAGGACCCCGCGGTCCTCGCCGCCGTACGCGAGACCGTGGCCGCTGACCCCGCCGTCGTCCGCGCCCATCTCGGGCCCGGCAGCGCCGACGGCACCCTCGCGCTCGTCCTCGCCCCGGACGCGGTCCCCGCCGAGGCGGCCCGCCGGATCGCCACCGCCCTGGCGGCGAGCGAGGTGCTGCGCACCCGTCTGGTGAGCGGCCTGGACCTCGCCCTGCTGCCCGCCGGGACGGACACTCCGGGTGAGCCCTTGTTCGCTCGCTGAGAGCTCCGCCGCCGTCCTCGGCGAGCGCCGCGCACCGTCTCCCGTGAGAATTGTCGAGAAAATTCGGTTCACACCCGGACGTATCGACCTAGCTCGCGAGGTGGTTGCATGAAGACGCGGATCGTGGCGTCAGAGTTCCTCGGCACCCTGCTCCTGGTGTTCTTCGCCGTGGGGTCCGCGGTGGTCGCCGTCGAGTACCTCGGCACGGTGGGCATCGCCCTCACCTTCGGCTTCACCCTTCTCGCCCTCGCCTACGCGCTCGGTCCGATCTCCGGGTGCCATGTGAACCCGGCGGTGACGCTGGGGATGCTGATGGCCGGCCGGATCGACGTCCGTGCCGCCGTGGAGCGCTGGGTGGCCCAGTTCCTCGGCGCGATCGTCGGCGCGGCCCTGCTGTTCCTGCTGGCCAAGCAGATCCCGGGGCTGGAGACCAGCGGCGAGTTCGGCACCAACGGCTACGACGACCGGTCGGCGGTCGGCATCAACATCGGCGGAGCGTTCCTCGCCGAGGTGGTCCTGACGTTCCTGCTCGTCTACGTCGTCCTCGCGGTGACCCACAGGGTCGCGGTCACCGGCTTCGACGGACTGCCCATCGGTCTGGCGCTCGCCGCGATCCACCTGGTCGGTATCCCGCTCACCGGCACCTCGGTCAACCCGGCGCGCAGCCTGGGCCCGGCGCTCTTCGCGGGTGGCGGCGCCCTCTCCCAGCTCTGGCTGTTCATCGTGGCGCCCCTCGTCGGCGGAGCGATCGCCGCCTACGCCCACCGGCTGACCCACCCGTACCCCAACGTGCTGCCCGCGGAGACCGAGGACGCCGTCTGAGGCCGCGCCACTCCGGCGCACGACGCACGAGAGCCCGCCGCTCCATGGGGACGGCGGGCTCTCGCGTACCTGCGGACCGGGCGGGGGGCTAGCCGTAGACCGGGCCGGTGTACTTCTCGCCGGGGCCCTGGCCGGGCTCGTCGGGCACCAGGGAGGCCTCGCGGAAGGCGAGCTGGAGGGACTTGAGGCCGTCGCGCAGCGGCGAGGCGTGGAAGGTGCTGATCTCGGTGGCGCTCGCGTCCAGCAGCCCGGCCAGGGCGTGGACCAGCTTGCGGGCCTCGTCGAGGTCCTTGTGCTGGTCGCCCTCCTCCGTGAGGCCGAGCTTCACGGCGGCCGCGCTCATCAGGTTGACGGCGACCGTCACGATCACCTCGACCGCGGGCACCTCCGCGATGTCGCGGGTCATGTCGTCGAAGCCGGGGTTCCCGCCGCTGGGGGTCGCGTCACTCATGCCCACACGATAAGGGCAGGCCGTCGCCCTCCCGCGCGCGGGAGGGCGACGGCCTGCTGGTGCGGGTCCCGCGGATCGTGCGGTAGGCTGGTATCACGACCGGCCGGACACCTGTGTGCCCGGCCCACAAGTGGAGGCTCCGATCTCCCACCTGGCTGTCCGTGACGGACGGCGGGTCACCGGTCAGGCGGAGACCATGGTTCCGTACGGACGATGGGCCCGCCCGAGAGCCCCGCGGTTGACCGCGGCGGTGTTCCGGTAGTTCCTGGAGCCTCGCCTTGTGTCCCGTCCGGGGCATTTTTGTGCTTCCCGTTCGGTTGGTCCTGACGTGAGAAAACGTATACGCGGCTGTCCGCCAGGCGGTCGCGTGGTGCTACCGAGGAGGATCCATCAGCGCCGAGCCCCGCATCAACGACCGGATTCGCGTTCCCGAGGTCCGACTTGTCGGTCCCAGCGGCGAGCAGGTCGGGATTGTTCCGCTTGCCAAGGCCCTGGAGCTCGCACAGGAGTACGACCTCGACCTGGTCGAGGTGGCGGCGACAGCCCGTCCGCCCGTGTGCAAGCTCATGGACTACGGGAAGTTCAAGTACGAGTCGGCCATGAAGGCCCGTGAGGCGCGCAAGAACCAGGCGCACACGGTCATCAAGGAGATGAAGCTCCGGCCGAAGATCGACCCGCACGACTACGACACCAAGAAGGGTCACGTCGTCCGGTTCCTCAAGCAGGGTGACAAGGTCAAGATCACGATCATGTTCCGTGGTCGTGAGCAGTCCCGCCCCGAGCTGGGCTTCCGACTGCTCCAGCGTCTCGCTTCGGACGTCGAGGACCTCGGCTTCATCGAGTCCAACCCGAAGCAGGACGGCCGGAACATGATCATGGTTCTGGGCCCGCACAAGAAGAAGACCGAAGCCATGGCCGAGGCCCGTGAGGCCCAGGCCGCCCGCAAGGCGGGGCGTCAGGGTTCCTCCGACGCGCCGTCCGAGGACGACACCGCCGAGGCTCCGGCCGAGACACCTTCCGAGGCGTGACCTCAAGGGGCTGCCACCCAGGCGGCCCCGGGTCCCCCCGGAACCCCATAGAGATCTGACGCCCCTGCTGTCCGGTGCCCGCACCGTGAGGGGCGCCACTGACGAGGAGAGAACGGCGCGATGCCGAAGAACAAGACGCACAGCGGTGCCAGCAAGCGCTTCAAGGTCACCGGCTCCGGAAAGGTGCTCCGCGAGAGGGCGGGCAAGCGCCACCTGCTGGAGCACAAGTCGTCCAAGAAGACCCGCTCGCTGACCGGCACGGTCGTCGTGGCTCCGGCCGACGCCAAGAAGATCAAGAAGCTTCTCGGCAAGTGAGGCCCGGCCCCCGGACCTTCTCCGGGGGCACGACCTCGATCACACCGGGACCAATTCGTTTCCGGGCCGTGTGAGGACACCCACGGCCCCGCTACAAGGAGTTAACAAGTGGCACGCGTCAAGCGGGCAGTCAACGCCCACAAGAAGCGCCGGGCGATCCTGGAGCAGGCCAGCGGCTACCGCGGTCAGCGGTCGCGCCTGTACCGCAAGGCCAAGGAGCAGGTCACCCACTCCCTGGTCTACAACTACAACGACCGCAAGAAGCGCAAGGGCGACTTCCGTCAGCTGTGGATCCAGCGCATCAACGCCGCTGCCCGCCAGAACGGCATGACGTACAACCGCCTCATCCAGGGTCTGAAGGCCGCCAACATCGAGGTGGACCGCAAGATCCTGGCCGAGCTCGCGGTCAACGACGCCGGCGCGTTCGCCGCCCTCGTCGAGGTCGCCCAGAAGGCCCTCCCGAGCGACGTCAACGCCCCGAAGGCCGCCTGACCCAGGCCCACCTTCCAGGTATGTGAACCGGACCCGCAGGCGCACGCCGTCTGCGGGTCCGGTGCGTTGCCGCCGCACCCCGCCGCCGTGACCGGGCGGCCCCCACCGCCGTACGCAGAGCAGAGAGGCCCGCCGCCGATCATGGGCACCCCCGAACTGATCTCCCCGCGCTCCCCGCGCGTCGCCGCCGCCCGCCGGCTGGCCCGCCGCAACTTCCGCGGCAAGGAGCGCAGGTTCATCGCCGAGGGGCCCCAGGCCGTGCGCGAGGCCGCGGCCCACCGGGGCGGCGACGGCGAGCCGACCCTGGTCGAGCTGTTCGCCACCCCCGAGGCGGCCGACCGGTACGCCGACATCGTCGCGGCGGCCCACGCGGCGGGGGCCAGGGTTCACCTCGCCGGGGACGACGTCCTCGCCGACGTCTCACAGACCGTCACCCCGCAGGGCCTGATCGGCGTCTGCCGCTTCCTGGACTCCCCGTTCCAGGAGATCCTGGACGCGCGGCCCACCCTGGTGGCGATTCTGGCCAACGTCCGCGACCCCGGGAACGCCGGTACGGTACTGCGCTGCGCCGACGCGGCGGGCGCGGACGCCGTGGTCCTCACCGACGCCTCCGTCGACCTCTACAACCCCAAGTCCGTACGGGCCTCGGTCGGCTCCCTCTTCCACCTGCCCGTCGCCGTCGGCGTCCCGGTCGAGCAGGCCGTGCGGAGCCTGCGGGAAACCGGGGTGCGCATCCTCGCGGCCGACGGGGCCGGGGACGAGGACCTGGACGACGAACTGGACGCGGGCACCATGGGCACCCCCACCGCCTGGGTCTTCGGCAACGAGGCCTGGGGGCTCCCCGAGGAGACCCGGGCGCTCGCCGACGCCGTCGTGCGCGTCCCCATCCACGGGAAGGCGGAGAGCCTCAACCTCGCCACCGCCGCCGCGGTCTGCCTCTACGCCTCCGCCCGTGCCCAGCGCCCCCGGCACACCCCCGACGCGTAGGGGCGTCCGACGGCACGTCAGCGCACGATCCCGGCCAATCCCGCGCCCCGCCCGCCCGTGCGCCCCCGTCCGCTCTTCCGCAGGGTGTCGCCCGTTCACCCACGGCTAGTAGGGTGACGAACTCGGGCGCCCACTGCACCGGTTCGAGAGGTGGGGATACGGGAACATGACTGTCGGCATGAGCTCGCCGCGACCGGCGCACACCACCACTGTGCGCGCCGCGGGCGGCGATCCGGCCACGGGGGGAACCGGCTTGGACGACCTCGGCATCGACCCCGACGACCTTCCCGACGGTCTGGTCGTCGCCGACGAGACCGGGCACGTGATCTGCTTCAACGCCGCCGCCGCCCGCATCACCGACACCCCCCGCGAGGCCGCCCTCGGCCGCCCCCTGGACGCCGCCCTCCCGCTGGAGGACCTCAAGGGCAAGCGCTGGTGGCCGCTGACCGACCCGTACGGCGGTCTCGCCATCCGCACCGGCCAGCCCGAGCGCAATCTGCTGCTCCCCGGCGGCCGCGAGATCCTGGTCTCCGCCCGCTACGTACGCCGGACGCCCGCCGGGCCGGTGCGCCGGGTGGTGGTCTCGCTGCGCGGCACCGAGGCCCGGCGGCGTACCGAACGCAGCCATGCCGAGCTGATCGCGACCGTCGCCCACGAGCTGCGCTCCCCGCTGACCTCGGTCAAAGGGTTCACCGCCACGCTGCTCGCCAAGTGGGAGCGGTTCACCGACGACCAGAAACGGCTGATGCTGGAAACGGTCGACGCGGACGCGGGACGGGTCACCCGGCTCATCGCGGAACTGCTCGACATCTCCCGGATCGACTCCGGCCGCCTGGAGCTGCGCCGCCAGCCCGTCGACATCCCCGCCGCCGTCGCCCGCCACATCCAGGGCCTGATCACGGGCGGCCAGCCGCCCGACCGCTTCCGGGTCCGCGCCAAGGGGCCGCTGCCCGGCCTGTGGGCCGACCCCGACAAGGTCGACCAGGTCCTCGGCAACCTCCTGGAGAACGCGGTGCGCCACGGCGAGGGGACCGTCACCATCGAGATCGCCCCGGCACCCGCGCCGGGCGCCGACGACGAGACGGGAACGGCCGTCACCGTCAGCGACGAGGGCCCCGGCATCCCCGAGGAGTCCATGAGCCGCGTCTTCACCCGCTTCTGGCGCGGCAGCAAGCGCGGCGGCACGGGGCTGGGCCTCTACATCGTCAAGGGCATCGTCGAGGCCCACAGCGGCACCATCACCGTCGACCGGGGCCCCGGCGGCGGCGCCGAGTTCCGGTTCGTCCTGCCCGTGAGCCTGCCCGCCCATATGAAGTAGAGCCTCGCGCGGCGATCGGGCAGGGTGGCGGGGGGCGGCAGGGGGTGTGAGCGGCCCACGGGCGCCCCGACCGTCCCGCGGCCCGTAGACTCGGCCTTTGGCACCTTCGCGTCCAGCGGCATCGAGCCGGGTCGCGCCACCAGCCAATCGGAAGCACGGGAAGAGATGTCGGCACCGAACAAGTCGTACGACCCAGTCGAGGTCGAGGCACTGAAACCGGAAGAGATCGAGCGCCTGCGGGACGAGGCGTTCGCCGCCTTCGCCGCCGCCGGTGACCTCGACGCGCTCGCCCAGGCGAAGACCGCGCACACCGGAGGCACCTCGCCGCTGTCCCTCGCCAACCGCGAGATCGGCGCCCTGCCCCCGCAGGCCAAGGCCGAGGCGGGCAAGCGCGTGGGTCAGGCCCGCGGCGCCGTCTCCAAGGCGCTGGCCGCCCGCCAGGCCGAGCTGGAGGCCGAGCGCGACGCCCGGGTGCTCGTCGAGGAGGCCGTGGACGTCACGCTGCCCTACGACCGCGTCCCGGCCGGCGCCCGCCACCCGCTGACGACGTTCATGGAGCGCGTCGCGGACGTCTTCGTGGCCATGGGCTACGAGATCGCCGAGGGCCCCGAGGCGGAGGCGGAGTGGTTCAACTTCGACGCCCTGAACTTCGTGCCCGACCACCCGGCCCGGCAGATGCAGGACACCTTCTTCGTCCAGGGCACCACGCCCGACGGCAAGGTCACCGAGGGCGACGAGTCCGGTGTCGTCCTGCGCACGCACACCTCGCCCGTCCAGGCCCGCTCGCTGCTGGAGCGCGAGCCCCCCCTCTACGTCGTCTGCCCCGGCCGGGTCTACCGCACCGACGAGCTCGACGCCACGCACACCCCGGTCTTCCACCAGATCGAGCTGCTCGCCGTCGACGAGGGCCTGACCATGGCCGACCTCAAGGGCACCCTGGACCACATGGTCCAGGCGCTCTTCGGACCGGACATGAAGACCCGGCTGCGGCCGAACTTCTTCCCGTTCACCGAGCCGTCCGCCGAGATGGACATGGTCTGCTACGTCTGCCGGGGCGAGTCCGTCGGCAACCCCGACCGCCCCTGCCGCACCTGCGGCAGCGAGGGCTGGATCGAGCTGGGCGGCTGCGGCATGGTCAACCCCAAGGTGCTCACCGCCTGCGGCGTCGACCCCCGCAAGTACAGCGGATTCGCCTTCGGGTTCGGCATCGAACGGATGCTGATGTTCCGCCACAACGTCGAAGACATGCGAGACATGGTCGAGGGTGACGTCCGGTTCACCCGGCCGTTCGGGATGGAGATCTGATGCGCGTCCCGCTTTCCTGGCTGCGGGAGTACGTCGACCTGCCGGAGACGGAGACCGGCCGTGACGTCCAGGCCAAGCTCGTCTCCGTCGGCCTGGAGGTCGAGACCGTCGAGCAGATCGGCGCGGGCCTCAAGGGCCCCCTGGTCGTCGGGCAGGTCCTGACCATCGAGGAGCTGGAGGGGTTCAAGAAGCCCATCCGCTTCTGCACCGTCGACGTCGGCACCGCCAACGGCACCGGCGAACCGCAGGAGATCGTCTGCGGCGCCCGCAACTTCGCGGTCGGCGACAAGGTCGTCGTGGTCCTCCCGGGCGCGGTCCTGCCCGGCGACTTCGCGATCGCCGCCCGCAAGACGTACGGCAAGACCTCGCACGGCATGATCTGCTCCACCGACGAGCTCGGCATGGGCGACGACGGAACGCACGGCATCATCGTGCTGCCGCCCGAGCACGAGGCCGGCACCGACGCGATCGAGCTGCTCCAGCTCGTCGACGAGGTCCTGGACATCGCCGTCACCCCGGACCGGGGCTACTGCCTCTCGATGCGCGGGGTCGCCCGCGAGACGGCGACCGCCTACGGGCTGCCGCTGCGCGACCCGGCGCTGCTGGACGTGCCCGCGCCGAACGCGTACGGCTACCCGGTCCAGATCGCCGACCCGCTCCGCTGCGACCGCTTCACCGCGCGCACCGTCACCGGGCTCCAGCCCGACGCCCGCTCCCCGATCTGGATGCAGCGCCGCCTCCAGAAGGCCGGGATGCGGCCGATCTCGCTGGCCGTCGACATCACCAACTACGTGATGCTGGAGCTGGGCCAGCCGCTGCACGCCTACGACCGCAACCGGGTCGACGGGCCGATCGGCGTGCGCCGCGCCACCCAGGGCGAGAAGCTCACCACCCTGGACGGCACCGTGCGCGTGCTGGACGCCGAGGACCTGGTCATCACCGACGACCGCGGGCCCATCGGCCTCGCGGGCGTCATGGGCGGCGCCAACACCGAGATCGCCGACGCGGACGGCGAGCACGCGCTCACCACCGAGGTCGTCATCGAGGCCGCGCACTTCGACGCGATCTCCATCGCCCGCACCGCGCGCCGCCACAAGCTGTCCTCCGAGGCGTCCAAGCGCTTCGAGCGCGGCGTCGACCCGCAGGCCGCCGCCGCTGCCGCGCAGCGCACGGTCGACCTGCTGGTCCTGCTGGCGGGCGGCACCGCCGAGGCCGGGGTCACCGAGATCACCACCCCCTCCGCCCCGCGCACCGTCGCGATGCCCGCCGACCACCCGGACAGGGTCGCGGGTGTGGCGTACGGGCGGGAGACCGTCGTCCGCCGCCTCCAGGAGGTCGGCTGCGACGTCTACGGGCAGGACGAGCTGATCGTCACCGTCCCGTCCTGGCGGCCCGACCTCGCCGAGCCGAACGACCTCGCCGAGGAGGTCATCCGGCTGGAGGGCTACGAGAACCTGCCCTCCACCCTGCCCACGCCCCCCTCCGGCCGCGGTCTCACCGACCGCCAGCGGCTGCACCGCCGCATCGGCCGGGCACTGGCCGGGGCCGGTTACGTCGAGGCGCTGAACTACCCGTTCACCGGCGACGCGGTCCTGGACCAGCTCCGGCTGGAGGCGGACGACGAGCGCCGCCGCACGGTCAGGCTGGTCAACCCGCTCTCCGACGAGGAGCCCTCGCTGCGCACCACGCTGCTGCCGGGTCTCCTCGGCGCGCTGCGCCGCAACGACGGCCGCGGCAGCCACGACCTGGCCCTCTTCGAGACGGGTCTGGTCTTCCTGCCCCACGCTCCCGGCTCCGTTCGAGCAGGGGAGGCCCCGTCGACCGGCCAGGAGACGCCCGCCGCCCGGCTGCCCGTCGACCGCCGCCCCACCGACGAGGAGATCGCCAAACTGGACGCGGCCCTGCCGCACCAGCCGCGCCACGCCGCCGTCGTCCTCGCCGGCGCCCGCGAGCAGGCCGGTTGGTGGGGCAAGGGCACCCCGGCGACCTGGGCGGACGCGGTCGAGGCCGCCCGGACCATCGCGGCCGAGGCCGGGGTCGAGGTCACCGTCCGGGCCGGCCGGTACGCCCCGTGGCACCCGGGCCGCTGCGCCGCGCTGTACGTCACCGTGAACGGCGAGGAGACCCTCTTCGGACACGCGGGCGAACTGCACCCGCGGGTCGTCAAGGCGCTCCACCTGCCCGAGCGGACCTGCGCCGCCGAGGTCGGCCTGGACGTGCTGGAGCGGGCCGTCGACGGAGCGCTGCGGGCGCCGAGGATCTCCACCTTCCCGGTGGCGACCCAGGACGTCGCGCTCGTCGTCGCCGGGGACGTCCCGGCCGCCGACGTGGAGCGGGCGCTCTCCGAGGGCGCGGGTGAACTCCTCGAATCGCTGCGGCTGTTCGATGTCTTCACCGGCGAGCAGATCGGTACGGGCAACAAGTCCCTGGCGTACGCGCTGCGTTTCCGCGCCGCCGACCGCACGCTGACCGTCGAGGAGGCATCGGCCGCCCGGGACAGCGCGGTGGCCCTGGCCGCCGAGCGGACGGGCGCGGTGCTGCGCGGGGCGTAGGGACCGGGCGCGACGGCGCTGAGAAGGGGCGTGTCCGGCCACCGGACACGCCCCTTCTCCCTGTCCCGCCGAGCGGCGGGGGACCACACGCGGACCTGGGCGGGAACCGGGAGGAAGCGCGGTTCCGTGCCGCTGTTCCGCAGCCACCCTCCTTCGTCGTCGGGGCAGTGGGCCGTGCGGTCCTGACGCCGTCCGCGCTGCCTCGGAGTGTCGGGCAGGACAGCAGTGCGGACGGCGCGGGACGGGTCGTCAACCGTTACGAGGGGGAGCCGACGACCCGGCCGCCTCTTGCGAGGGAGCCCATTCAACCGAGACCGGGCACGGCACGGCAGAGCGCACAGCAGGAGGGTTCGGGCATTCCGTTCACACCCCGTGTGAATCGTGCTCCACTAGGCTGATCGCGACACGCACCTGGGGGGACGATGGAGCCCAATGTCCTGCTCGAATCCCTGATCGAGGAGGCCGCGGTTTCCCGGGCGGGCCTGGCCGGTCACGTCAACCGGGCGGGCCGGAACCGGGGTCTGAGCCTGCGGTACGAACACACCGCGGTCTCCCGCTGGCTGAAGGGCCAGCGCCCGCGCGGCCAGGTGCCGGACCTGATCTGCGAGGTGCTGGGCGGGCGGCTGGGGCGGCCGGTCGGTCTCGACGACATCGGCATGGGCGCCGCGGCCGCCTCGACCGCGGAAACCGGCGTCGAGGGCACATCCCTCTCCGGGTTCGTCGACCGGGCCACCGCGCTGTGGCGCTCGGACGAGCAGCGCCCGCATCTGGCCCAGGTGCCCGCCGTCACCGGCACCACGGCGGTGATGCCGGTCTGGGAGTGGGAGAACCCCCCGGAGGACACCGACGTCTCGCGGCCGGGGCCCGGCCGGGTCAGCGAGGCCGACATAGCGATGCTCAAGGCGGCCCGCGACCACTACGAGCAGATGTACCGCAAGACCGGGGGCGTGGCGACCAGGTCCCGGATCGTCCGCTTCCTCAACGCCGAGGCCGCGCCGCTGCTGCGCGGCGGCCACGACGACACCCTGGGGCGGGGGCTGCACCGGGCGACAGCGGGTCTGGTCGCGGTGGCGGGCATCTGCGCCTACGACTCCGACGCCCACGGGCTCGCCCAGCGCTACTTCCACCAGGCGCTGCGGCTCGCCAAGTCCAGTGGCGACCGGGGACTGGGCGGCTACGTGATCGCGCTGCTGGTCACCCAGTCCCTGTTCCTCGGCGACTACCGGCGCTCCATCGCCTTCGCCGAGGCGGCGCTGCGGGCCGCCGGGGCGCACATCACCCCGGCCCTCGCCGCCGATCTGCACGCCATGCAGGCCAAGGCGTACGGCAGGCTCGGCGACGCGGCGAGCGCGCGGGCCTGCATCGGCCGGGCCCAGACCCAGGCGGGCCGCATCCGCGCGGGGCGCGAACCGGACGAGACGGGGTATGTGCAGCCCGGCCTGGTGGACGTCCAGGTGGCGGAGGCCCTGCTCAGCATCGGGGACCTGCCGGGGGCGCGGGAGCACGCGGCCTCCGCGGTGCGCGCCCCGGCGCACGACCGGGGGCGCGTGCACCGGCTGGCAATGCTCAGCCATATCGAACTGCTCCAGGGCGAGCCGGACCGGGCGGCCGGTACCGCCGCCGAAATGGCGATAAAGGCCCGGGGCATGGAGTCCCAGCGGCTGCGCGACCGGCTGCGGCAGGCCCGCGCCCAGTTGGCGGAGAGCGGCTGCGCCGACGCCGTGGAGACCGCCGGTCTGATCGCCGGGGCGCTCCGCGTGCCTCTGTGAGCTCCGGGGCCGCCCCGCCGTTCGTTCCGCTCCACCGCCGACCCTGCTGGCATGTTGACCTCAACATGTCGAAAGGCGGCAGAACCGTGCAGTGGACGAACTTAAGCGAACAAAATGTGTACCAGAATCCTTGGTTCCGGGTGAATCTGGCCGATGTGGAGCTGCCCGACGGCAGACACCTCGACCACTTCGTCATCCGGCTGCGCCCCGTCGCGGCGGCCACCGTCGTCAATGAGGCGAACGAGGTGCTGCTGCTGTGGCGCCACCGCTTCATCACCGACAGCTGGGGCTGGGAGCTGGCCGCCGGGGTCGTCGAGGACGGCGAGGACATCGCCGCCGCCGCGGCCCGGGAGATGGAGGAGGAGACCGGCTGGCGCCCCGGCGAGCTGCGCCCGCTGCTCACCGTCGAGCCCGCCAACGGCCTCACCGACGCCCGGCACCACCTCTACTGGTCCGACGAGGCGCACTGGACCGGGCCGCCCGCGGACGCCTTCGAGTCCTCCCGGCGCGAGTGGGTACCGCTCAAGGTGGTCCCGGACATGATCGCCCGCGGCGAGGTGCCCGCCGCGAACATGGCGGCCGCGCTGCTGATGCTCCACCACCTGCGGCTCTGAACGCGCGGGAGCCGGTCCCGGAAGATCCGGAACCGGCTCCTTTCGGATACGGGGTGCTCAGGTGGACGGGGAGAACGCCGTGGCCCGCTCTCCTTACCCCTGGGAGGCGGTCTGCTCCGCCCTTCCGCCGGAACGGCGCTCAGGCGGAGGGAATCCAGCCTCAGCGCCGAGTCTGCCGCCCGCGTCCATGGTTCACCCATTTTCCACCGACGAGGATCGTCGCGGCCAGAAGGGAAAACAGCACGGCGGAGACGGCCACGCGACCTGCAGGGGGAAGGGAGCTCTGAGCCCACATCACGGCAGGCAGGCAGACGACCCCCAGAGCGAGGATGGCGAGGAGAAGGACGGCCAGTCGGCCACGGCCCTTCCGTTTCATCTGCTCTCCCTTCGGAGTCGGCCGCACAGCGGGGAGGTACGGAGCGCGCGAGCCTCCGGACCACCCCGCTGTGTCTGGCATCGCTCTCGGACTTTCAGGCCTGAGGAGCGGGTCAGGAGGACTTGACGGCCTTCGCTGCTTTGATCACACCGCCGAGGCCGGCGCTGACCGCTCCTCCTGCCGCGCCTTCGGCGCATGCCTGGCCCTTCGAGGAGTTGTCGATGGCTGCTGTGATCACCCCGGAGACGCAGCCAGCGGCTGCGCCTCCGAGGACTGGGCCGACGACTCCGTCCAGAGCGGCACTCGCGATGGTGCCGGCCGCGGCACCGACCACGGCTCCCAGCACGCTCAGTCCGCCCGGGTCGATGCGGTTGAGCGGGTCGCCCTCCGCGTAGAGGTAGGGGTTGACCTCCTGTCCCGAGGGGTCGGGCTGGGTGAAGCGCCCGGTGGCGGGGTCGTAGTAGCGGGCCTCCAGGTGGTACAGCCCGGTCGGGTCGAGGTAGCCCGCGGCGAACCGGTAGGGCTGGCCGACGCGTTCGGCCGTGCCCTCCCTGGACTCGCCCTGGGGGGTGTAGGCGTAGGTGTTGACCATGTTGCCGGTCTCGTCCACGAGGCCGATGACCGAGCCGATGGCGTCACTCAGGTAATAGTGGCTCTTGCCGCCCGTGGTGACGGAGTTCAGGGTGCCGCCCGGCTCCCGGACGAACTCGGTGTCCTTGCCCCCCTGCGTCTGGCCGGAGAGGCCCAGCGGGCCGTTGTGGAAGGCGATGGCTCCCAGCCGGGTGCGTTCGCTGTTGTCGGTACTGGCGTACTGGGCGTCGTGCACGGTGTTCTCGACCCGCAGGGACGAGAGCTGCCCGTGCGCGGTGTACCGCTCGGCCGACCGGGCGGGGGTGCCGGCGGGGGCGCCCGCCGTCTCGTTGCCCGCCTTGTCGTAGGACCAGCCCGTGGTGACGCCGTTGGTGGCGACGAGCTGCGACGCCGCGTCGTAGCCGTAGAGGGTGGAGCCGGGGCAGCCGGGCGAGGTGCCGCGCGAGGTGAGGTTGCCCGCCGGGTCGAAGCAGCTCTGCCAGGACTTCTTGGTTCCCGAGGGGTGGCTCTCCTCGGCCAGGGTGAGGCGGCCCGTGCCGTCGTAGCTGTAGTCGGTCCTCGTCCTGGTCAGGTCGTCGTTGCGGGAGCGGATCTTGACGCCGTCCTTGTTCTGGCCGCCCGCGGTGTAGCCGTAGGTGTAGGTGAGGCTGCTGATGACGATGCCGGAGGGCGCCGCGGCTCGGACCCGGGTGGGCCGTCCCGAGGCGTCGAGTTCCTGGAGCTGGACCGTCCCACCGGGATAGGTGGTCCTGGTGCGCCGGTCGTTGTTGTCGTAGTCGTAGGTGGTCCGCTTGCCGTCGGGGCCGGTCAGCGATGTCAGCCGGTCGGCCGCGTCCCAGGCGTAGCGGGTCGTCCCGCCGGGATCGGTGTAGGTGCTGACGTTGCCGTCCGCGGTGTACGCCAGCACGGTCTCCGACCCGTCCTGGAGCCTGCGGACGGTCTCCCGGTTCAGGGCGTCGAACCGGTAGGACTGGGAGCCGGTGGCGTCGGTACGGGCGGTCAGGTTGCCGTCCCCGTCGTAGTCGTAGGTGACCGTCGGGGTGTTGGAGGAGGTGACGGAGACGACGCGGTCGCGCCGGTCGTAGCCGTAGACGACCTTCACACCGCGGCCGTCGGTGACGCTGGCCACGCGGCCGAGCGCGTCATAGGTGTAGCCGGTCGCTCCCAGCGGGGCCGGCGGGGTGGCGCGTTCCAGGTTCCCGGCGCTGTCGTAGCGGAAGTTCGTACGCTGCCCGTTGGCGTCGGTGGCCGAGCAGCGCTGGCCCCGGAACCCGCCGCAGTCGGCGGTGGCCGGGTTGTAGGTGAAGGTGCGCTTGCCGCCGCCGGTGCCCGTCGTGGTGACCGAGAGGGTGTTGCCCGCGGTGTCGTAGGCGTAGTCGGTCTTCTGCCCGTCCGCTCCGGTGGAGGTGCTGGGCACTTCGGTGCCCGCGACGGTCTGCCAGGAGCCGCCAGCGGTCGCCCCGGTCGGCAGCTTCGTCGACACCGGGTTGTTGCGGGCGTCCCAGCCGTAGACGGTGACGTTCCCGCCGCCGCCCCCGCCACCGGTGCCCATGGCGTCGGTCGCGGTCTGCACCAGGTGGCCCTGGTAGGCGGTGGACCGCTGGTGCCCCAGGCCGTCGGTGACCCGGGTCACTTCGCCCTCGGCGTTGTGCTCGTAGGTGGTGGTGTGCCCGAGCGGGTCGGTCACCTTGGTGCTGCCCGCGTCCAGGGCGCCGGGAGCGCTGTAGGCGTAGGTGTGGGTGGGACCGGTCGCGGGGTCCCCGGCGCCGTAGCGGCGGAGCGAGGTGATCCGGTCGGCCGCGTCATAGGTGAACGCGGTGGAGCGGCCCCCGGGTGAGGTGACGCGGGTGACCCGGCCGTCCGTGTCGTACGCGAACCCGGTCGTGGCGCCGGAGGTGTCGGTGGTGCGGACGAGGTTGCCCTGGCCGTCGAGTTCGTACCCCGTGGTGCGGCCGCCGTTGTCGGTCGCCTGCCACCGGGTCGCGCTGGAACGGGTCAGGTCGATCCACCGGCCCGAGCGGGTCTCGGTCAGCTTGAAGCCCTCCGGCGCGCCGCTGCCGCTGCGGTGTCCGGACACCGTGATCACCCCGCCGTTGCGGTCGGTGACCTGGGTCAGCCGGCCCTGGGCGTCGTAGGTGTCGCTGGTGCCGCTCGCCCGGTCGGTGAGGGTGTGGGTGCCGTCGGCGCTCTTGCGGAGGTCGACGGAGTAGCCGGTCGGGGTGGTGAGGGCGCCGTCCGCGGCACGGACGAAGCGGAGCCCGGCCCCGGTGTCGTCGAAGTGGGTCACCGCGTCGGCCGCGCTCAGATCGAGCGACCGCTCGTACCCCAGCCACCACGGGCGGCTGACCTGCCCGGAGGGCGCGTCGAGCGAGTTGTAGGTGCGGGTCAGGGTCAGCGACTGTCCCGCTCCGGCGATCTCGGCGTCGGTCGCGGCCAGCATCAGGTTGCCGGTCGAGTGGTCGATCCGGCCGACCAGCGCGTCGGTGATACGGAAGTCGGTGATCCGGTGCCAGGGCACGTCGCCCTGACCGGCAGGCGCGGCAGCGGCCGCCGCGCGGTCCAGCGGCGCCCGCTCGCCCCGCCGGAGCCGCTGGTCCTCCCGCTGCTGCCAGGCGCGCTGACCGGCGGAGGGCGGGCGGGAGGAGACGCTCTGCGGTGGCCGGTTGGAACCGGTGACGACCGCCGGGGGCCGCGCCCGGCCGTTGTCCCCCCAGTGGCTGCCGGCGGGAGCGTCCGGTGCGCTCGGCGCCGACGGCGCGGCCAGCGCGGGCGCCGGTGCGGCGGTGAGGGCGAGTGCGAGCAGGGCGGCCGCCGCCGCTCCACGGGCTCCGGGGCGGCGTGGCCGCCGAGGTCTGAACAGGCCGAGTGTGCTGGTCATGCGTTCCCCCTTGTCGCGGCGGCCGGGAGATCGTCCGCGGTGCCGCAAGGCTGCGTTGTTGCCGCCGTCAAGGTGGCACAGCGAGTGGGAGAACAGCGTCTCTTTTCCGTGAAGCACGAAAGGTTGTCGGCTCGAATGAGCCAAAGCGCCACATGGGCCGCACCGCCTTCCGGGATCCGGCCACGTGGCCGACGTGCCCCGACGCGAACCCGGGGTGACGGTCGGATTGGCCGGATCACATCCCCGGAATATGGGCCTCCTTTCTCGTTAACCGGTACAAATGTTGTCGTCGCCGGACTCCGGGGGGATCACCGCTGGACGAACCGCGTTTCTCCGAACCACGCCCGGGTACCCGCCGCACCTTACTGATGGCCTGTCAGTCCCGTTCGCGCGGTCGGCTTTCCACTCTCCGCACACCCTCATCGAGGAGTTGGCTCCATGCGTATCCGCACCCTGGCCCCGCTGGCCATCGCCCTGTCCGTCGCCACCACTCTGGCCCTGGCTCCGACCGCTTCGGCGGAGCCCGATCCGTCCGGCTGCCCGAAAGAGAATTTCTGCATCTACGCGGGAGAAGGCCAGACCGGCACCGTTCTGGTACGCACCCCGAACAACTGGACGGGCAGCGTCAGCGGGAAATCATTCTTCAACAACGGGATTCCGTTTCCCAACGAGGACCACATCCAGCTCACCTGGACCTACGGCGGCCGCACCCACGAGAAGTGCTTCCACTACAACCCGGGTCCCGGCGAATACAAGGCGGATTTCCTCGGCGGAGTCGTCTTCACCAAAGCGACCTGGCGTGGTGAATGCTGAATTCCTCTTGAGGGAAATCCGCTCCCGGCCGTCGTCCCGGTGTGCGGGCGGCGGGCGGTGAGACCCCGGCGGGCCCGGAGAGGTGAATGCCGGGCCCGCTCGCGCGACGGTCAGTAGGGGTAGAAGCCCGAGCCCGTCTTCCGGCCGAGGCGGCCCGCGTCGACCATGCGCTGGAGCAGCGGGGGAGCGGCGTACAACGGCTCCTTGTACTCCATGTACATCGAGTCCGCGACCGAGGCCACGGTGTCCAGGCCGATCAGGTCCGCCAGCTTCAGCGGGCCCATCGGGTGGGCGCAGCCCATCTCCATCCCGTTGTCGATGTCCTCGCGGCTGGCGATGCCCGACTCGAACATCCGGATCGCCGAGAGGAGATACGGGATCAGCAGGGCGTTCACCACGAACCCGGACCGGTCCTGCGCGCGGATCGCGTGCTTGCCCAGCACGTCGCGCACCACGGACTCGGCACGCTGGATCGTCTCGTCCGACGTGGTCAGCGCCGGGATCAGCTCGACGAGCTTCTGCACCGGGGCCGGGTTGAAGAAGTGGATGCCGATGACCCGGTCCGGGCGCGAGGTGGCGACGGCCAGCTTCACCAGCGGGATCGAGGAGGTGTTGGACGCCAGGATCGCGTCCTGCCGGACCACCACCTGGTCGAGCACCTGGAAGATCTCGGTCTTGACCTGCTCGTTCTCCACGACGGCCTCGATGACGAGGTCGCGGTCGGCGAACTCACCGAGGTCGGTGGTGAAGCTCAGCCGGCCGAGGGTCTCGTCCCGCTCCTCCGCGGTGATCTTGCCCCGCTCGGCGGCCTTCGAGAGCGAGTTGTGCAGACGGGTGCGACCGATCTCTAGGGCCTCGCCGGTGGTCTCGGCGACCTTCACCTCCAGGCCGCTGCGTGCGCAGACCTCCGCGATACCCGCGCCCATCTGGCCACAGCCGACCACTCCGACGCGTGCAATGTCGGCCATAGAGTCCGTCACCTCGTGCCTTTCGCCGTTCTCCGTATCGCAGGGTCCCGTGTGATTCCGGTGCCCGCCTCGACTCCCCGACGTTACTCCGCGCGCCGACGCGGGCGGCTTGCGGGTCATTGCGGCTACGGATGGGCATGATGCCGTTACGCACCGCTGTCGAAGCGCGGTGCGGTCGGCGGAGACAGCGGCGGAGAGAGGCGAAGCACCATGCGGCGTACGGGACTGGCGAGAAGGGCTTTCGTGCTGAGCGCGGCCGGACTGCTGGCGGCGATGACCACGGCCGGTGACGCGGTCGCCTCCCCGGCGAGGTGGCGGCGGGGCGGCGGGCTCCCGGAGGCGGCGGGGGAGGTGCGGGGCATGTGGATCGCCACCGTCGCCAACATCGACTGGCCGTCGAAGCCCGGTCTCACCGCGGCGCAGCAGGAGGCCGAACTGCTCGCCTACCTGGACCGGGCGGTCGAGCTGCGGCTCAACACGGCGGTGCTCCAGGTCCGGCCGACCGCCGACGCCCTGTGGCCCTCGCCGCACGAGCCGTGGGCCGACTGCCTCACCGGCACCCAGGGCAAGGACCCGGGCTGGGATCCGCTCGGCACGGCGGTGCGCGCGGCGCACGACCGGAGCCTGGAGCTGCACGCCTGGTTCAACCCGTACCGCGTGGCGAACCACACCGACCCGTCCCGCCTGATCGCCTCCCACCCGGCCCGCAAGCACCCCGACTGGGTCGTGCCGTACGGCGGGAAGCTCTACTACAACCCCGGGCTCCCGGAGGTCCGCCGCTTCGTCCAGGACGCGATGCTGGACGCGGTGCGCCGCTACGACATCGACGCGGTGCACTGGGACGACTACTTCTACCCGTATCCGGTGGCCGGGCAGAGCTTCGACGACGACGCGGCCTTCGAGCGGTACGGCGGAGACTTCGCCGACCGGGCGGCTTGGCGGCGCGACAACATCGACCGGCTCGTGCGCGAGACGGGGGAACGGATCCGGGCGGTCAAGCCGGACGTCCGGTTCGGCATCAGCCCCTTCGCGGTCTGGCGCAACAAGGAGACCGACCCGCTGGGTTCGGACACCCGGGCGGGTGTGGAGACCTACGACGACCTGCACGCCGACACCCGCAAGTGGGTCAAGGAGGGGTGGATCGACTACATCTGCCCGCAGATCTACTGGCACATCGGCCAGACCGCCGCCGACTACGCCGAGGTGCTGGCCTGGTGGAGCGGGACCGTGCGGGGGACGGGCGTCGACCTGTACGTCGGGGAGGCGCTGTACAAGGCGGGCGACCCGGCCCAGGCCGAGGCCTGGCAGGACCCGGCCGAGCTCTCCCGCCACCTCACTCTCGCCAAGGACCACGCGGAGGTGGGCGGGCACGTCTTCTTCTCCGGCAAGAGCGTGCGGGCCGACCGGATCGGCGCGATGCGGCGCGTGGTGAGCGACCACTACACGGACCGGGTCCGGCTGTATCCGGCACACGGCCGCGAGGGTCGCTGAAACCGGCCGCGGCCGCGGCCCGCCCGTTGGGTGGCGGCGATGCAGAGGAGAACGGCCACCGCCGCCACCGGAGCCGCCGCCGACACCTCCTCGCCCAGCAGGAAGAAGGACCACACAAGCGTCAGCAGCGGCTGGGCGAGCTGGAGCTGGCTGGCGCGGGCGACGCCGATGGCGGCCATGCCCCGGTACCAGACGTACAGCCCCAGAAAGGTGGAGCCCGCGGCCACCCAGACCAGGCCGAGAACCCCGTGGGCGCTCGGGCGGACGGGCTCCAGGGACAGGGCCATCACGCTGCCCGCCACCGCGAGCGGCAGACACAGCACCAGCGCCCAGCCGACCACCTGCCAGCCCGGCATCACCCGTGCCAGCCGTCCGCCCTCGGTGTACCCGGCCGCGCACACCAGCAGCGCGCCGAACAGATACAGGTCGCCCGTGGTCAGGGTCCCGCCGCTCTGCCACACCGTGAAGCCGATCACCACGGCGGCCCCGGCGAGGGCCGCCGCCCAGAACGTCCGCGACGGCCGTTCGCCGGTGCGCAGGGAGCCCAGGACGGCCGTGGTCAGCGGCAACAGGCCCACGACGACGGCCGCGTGCGAGGTGGTGGAGGTCTCCAGGGCCAGCGTCGTCAGCAGCGGGAAGCCCACCACCACACCGCCCGCCACCACCGCGAGCCCGGCCCAGTGTCGGCGCCCGGGCGGCGGGATGCGGCCCGCCAGCAGGAAACCGCCCGCGATCACGGCGGCGAGCACGCTGCGCAGGGCGACCAGGGACCACGGACCGAAGCTCTCCAGCCCCCACGCGGTACCCGGGAAGGTGAGCGAGAACGCGACGACGCCGAGCGCGGCGAGCACCGTGCCGCCCCGACCGGTCGGCGGCGCGGAGGCGCGGGCGGCACCCGGGGCGGCACCGGAGGTGGCCGGTCCTGCGGTTGCCCCCGCTCCCGGGGACGTGACCGCTATCGAGGACGAGGGGGTAGCGCTATTCTCTGCTCTCATGCAGGAGCGTAGCAGCGTCACCGAACTGGTCACTTTCCTACGGGCCGAGCTCCACCGCTACTCTCCCGGTGGAAAGCTGCCGTCGAGCCGGGTCCTCGTCGAGCGGTTCCGGGTCAGCCCCGTCACCGTCTCCCGCGCCATCGCCCAGCTCGCCGCCGAGGGGCTCGTCGTCACCCGCCCCGGCTCCGGCGCCTTCCGGGCCCGGCCCCGGGCCGGACTGTCCGCCCCGGGCGACACGTCCTGGCAGGAGGTGTCGCTGAGCGGCGACGGCGGGCCCGAGGCGGTGCCGCGTACGGTCGACGCCTCCGGGGTCCTGGTCACCCTCGCCGCACCGCCTCCCGGTGTCATCGAGTTCAACGGCGGCTACCTCCACCCCGGCCTCCAGCCGGAACGGGCGCTGTCGGCCGCCCTGGCGCGGGCGGGCCGCCGGCCGGGGGCCTGGGGCCGCCCCCCGACGGACGGACTGCCCGAACTGCGGTCCTGGTTCGCCCGCGAGATCGGCCCCGCCGTCTCCGGCAGCGACGTCCTGATCACCGCGGGCGGCCAGAGCGCCCTGGCCACCGCCCTGCGCGCGCTCGCCCCGCCCGGCGCCCCGGTCCTCGTGGAGTCGCCCACCTACCCCGGGATGCTCGCCGCCGCCCGCGCCACCGGGCTGCGCCCCGTACCCGTCCCGATGGACGCCGACGGGATCCGCCCGGAGCTGCTCGCCGACGCCTTCCGGGCCACCGGCGCCCGGGTCCTCGTCACCCAGCCGCTCTTCCAGAACCCCACGGGCGCCATCCTCTCGGCCGCCCGGCGCCCGGAGGTCCTGGCGATCGCGCGGGCGGCGGGGGCGTTCGTCGTCGAGGACGACTTCGCCCGGCGGCTCGTCCACGACGACGCGGGGCCGCTGCCCGCGCCGCTGGCCGCCGACGACCCGGACGGCGTCGTCGTGCACGTCTGCTCGCTCACCAAGGTCACCTCGCCCAGCCTGCGGGTCGGCGCGCTGGCTGCCCGGGGCCCGGTGCTGGAGCGGCTGCGCGCCATCCAGGTCGTCGACAGCTTCTTCGTGCCCCGGCCGCTCCAGGAGGCCGCGCTGGAACTGGTCGGCTCCCCGTCCTGGGCCCGCCACCTGGCCGCCGTCTCCCGGGAGCTGGGCCACCGCCGTACCGCCATGGCCGCCGCCCTCAGCAGCGAACTGCCCGCGCTCACCCTGCCGCACCTCCCGGCGGGCGGCGGCAGCCTCTGGCTCCGGCTGCCGGACGGCGGGGCGGGCGCGGGCGCCGACGAACCCGCCGTCGTCTCGGCCGCGCTGCGCGCCTCGGTCGCCATCGCCCCCGGCCGCCCCTACTTCTGCGCCGAGCCCCCGGCCGGACACGTCCGCCTGAGCTTCGCCGCGGTCTCCGGGGCGGCCGAGATCGCGGAGGGCGTCCGCCGCCTCCGTACCGCCTACGGGTCGTTGACGGGACCGGCGGCCCCGGCCGCGGGCGACGGGGCTCCCGCGGAGTGACGGCACGGTACGCGAGGAGTCTCGGCGGCAGGCCCTCTTGACCGGACTGGCGTTCGGCCCGACGATCCCGCCATGACGCTTCGGGTCACCCTGGTCGCAGCGGCGCGCAGTTCCTCCCAGCTGTCCGAACGCTTCGACGACGACCGCCCGCTGGACCGGGCGGGCTGGTACGAGGTGGGGCTCGTCGCGCACACGCTGATCCCGCTCGGCGCGGCCGAACTGCGCTACTGCTCCCCGACGCCGCGCAGCCGCGCCACCGGGGACGCCCTGGGGCTGGCGCCGATGGCACAACCCGCGCTGCGCGACTGCGACATGGGGCACTGGCGGGGGCTGACCCTGGGCGAGGTCACCGCCCGTGAACCGGACGCCGTCAACGCCTGGCTCGCCGATCCGCGCAGCGCCCCGCACGGCGGCGAGTCCTTATTCGGCTTCATCGGCCGGGTGGGCGGCTGGCTCAACACCCGCCCCGCCGACGAGGGCCTGATCGTCGCCGTGGCCGAACCCGCCGTGATCCGCGCCGCCCTCGTCTACGCGCTGAACGCCCCGCCCACCGCGTACTGGAACGTCGACGTCCGCCCGCTCTCCACCGTCACGCTGGCGGGACTGCCGGGCCGCTGGAGCCTCCGCCTGGAGGCGGCCGTGCCCTGACGGCACGGGGCGGGAATCCACCCGGGTTTCCCCTGCGTCGCCCGGGAATGTGAGGATGGCTCCATGACAACCAAGGTCTACTTCGACATCACCATCGACGACGCGCCCGCTGGGCGTATCACGTTCAACCTGTTCGACGACGTCGTCCCCAAGACGGCGGAGAACTTCCGCGCGCTCGCCACCGGCGAGAAGGGCTTCGGCTACGCCGGCTCGTCCTTCCACCGCGTCATCACGGACTTCATGCTCCAGGGCGGGGACTTCACCCGCGGTGACGGCACCGGCGGCAAGAGCATCTACGGCGAGAAGTTCGCCGACGAGAACTTCCAGCTCAAGCACGACCGCGTCGGCCTGCTCTCGATGGCCAACGCCGGGCCGAACACCAACGGTTCGCAGTTCTTCATCACCACGGTGCTCACCCCGTGGCTGGACGGCAAGCACGTGGTCTTCGGCGAGGTCGCCGACGAGGACGGCCTGGCCCTGGTCCGCAAGATCGAGGCGCTCGGCTCCTCCAGCGGCCGCACCCGCGGCAAGGTCACCATCGCCGAGTCCGGCGTCCTCTGACCGGCACGGACCCGACGCGGGCCCAGCCGCTACCGGCCCAGGGGCCACAGGTCCAGTGGCGAGAGGCCCAGGAGTGACAGGAAGCCCGGCCGACGCGGTGCGTCGGCCGGGCTTCCGGCTGTTCCCCCGGGGGCGGTCACTCCGACCGGGCGGCCCGCTCCGCGTTGCGCTCCTTGATCCGCGCCGCCTCCTTGCGCACCTCGGCCTGCGTGGCGCGCTCCTTGCGGAGCCATTCGGGCATCTCGTCCTTGAGCGCGTCGATCTGCTCGGTGGTGAGCGGTTCGGTGACACCGCCGCGGGCGAGTCCCGCGATGGAGACGCCCAGCTTCGCGGCGACCACGGGGCGCGGGTGCGGACCGGTGCGGCGCAGCTCCACCAGCCAGGCCGGCGGGTCGGTCTGGAGGGTGTCGAGCTCGGTGCGCGAGACGGCACCCTCCTGAAACTCGGCGGGGGTGGCCTGGAGGTACACACCCAGCTTCTTCGCCGCGGTGGCGGGCTTCATGGTCTGGGCGGTCTTGTGCGACGTCATGGGTCCAGGGTATCGACCGTGGGACATACCTCCGACCACGGACCGGTAGCCTGAACCCGTGACAGGCTCGGACATCCCCTCATCCTTCCGGCTCGCGTACGTCCCCGGCGTGACGCCCACCAAGTGGGTGAGGGTCTGGCACGAACGGCTGCCGGGAACCCCCCTGGAACTCCTTCAGGCCACGGCCGCCCTGGCCCCCGGGCTGCTGGTGGACGGCGGCGCGGACGCGGGCCTCGTCCGGCTCCCGGTGGACCGGGACGTCCTGAGCGCCATCCCCCTCTACACCGAGACGACCGTCGTCGTGATCCCCAAGGACCACGTCGCGACCGCCGCGGAGGAGCTGTCGCTCGACGAGCTGGCCGACGAGACCGTGCTGCACCCCCTCGACGACGTCCTGGGCTGGGAGACCCTCCCGGGCCGCCCCGCGATCGAGCGCCCGGCCACCACGGCGGACGCGGTCGAGCTGGTCGCGGCGGGCGTGGGCGTTCTGCTGGTGCCCCAGTCCCTGGCCCGGCTGCACCACCGCAAGGACCTCACCTACCGGCCCGTCCGGGAGGCCCCCGAGTCGCGGATCGCCCTCTCCTGGCCCGAGGCGGAGACCACCCCCGACCTGGTGGAGGAGTTCATCGGGATCGTCCGGGGCCGCACGGTCAACAGCACCCGGGGCCGCGCGGCCGCCGCGTCGCAGCAGGCGGCGAAGGCGAAGGCCGGGGCGAAGACGAAGCGGACCGGTCAGAGCGGTGGAGCGGGCGGCCGGACGGGCAAGCAGCCGGGCAAGCCGACCGGCCGGACGGCGGGCGGCCGGGCCGGTGGCCGCGGGGGCGGAGGCCAGGGCGGCAAGCGCGGCAAGCCGCGCGGCGGACGCTGAGGGCGCGCGCAGGCCACCTGGACGGACAGCCGTCGCTGCGCCGGACGGCACGGACAGGCGTGCGGGCCCTCCCGCCCGGTATGGACAGCTATGCGGACGCCGCGGGAGGGACCGTCACCGGACGCCGGGCGGAGGGACCGCCCCCGACGCCGGACGGGGAAGGGCTGATCTACGGAGGCCAGCGCGGAGGCTCGTGCGGACGCCCCTGCGCGAGGACGTCCGGACGTCGCTGCCGTACGGAGGGCGAAGGGCACAGGGCACATGACGCATGGCACAGGGGCGCCCGGCGCCGAGCTCCCGGCCGTTCAGGTCGCCACCCCACGGCCGCGCTCTCGTTGACGAGGTATCCGCCGTACCTCCGGGAGCACCCGTACGATGCCGAACATCCGCACCACCCAGCACCTCGGTCTCCTCGGGATGCTGCTGATCGCCGTGGCCTTCGCCGGGCTCCAGCTGACCGCCGTCACGGGCCGCGCCTCGCCGGACACCAAGAACTACCTCTCCTACGCCCTCAGCCTCAGCGGCGAGAGCCGCCAGGAGGCGGGCCGCCGCGCCATCGCGTACTCCTGCGACAGCGCGCAGCACGCGCCGATCCCCACGATTCCCTGGACCAGCAGGAAGGCGGCGGGGGAGACGGAGGCCGCGTGTGTGCGACGGCTGACCGACTCGGTCGCGTACTGGTCCCGTAACGGCAACACGTCCGGGATGACCGCGCCGTTCGCCAACCACCGGTTCATGGCCATCTTCGAGTCGCGCCCCGGCTATCCGCTTCTCCTCATTCCCTTCGTGACCCTCTTCGGCACGGTGTGGGGCCTCTGGCTGGCCGGGCTGGTCGTCGCGCTGGCGGGGAGCGTCTGTGTGCTGCTCGCCCTGCGTTCCGCCGGCGCCTCCTGGCGTGCGGGGCTGGCCGGTCAGGCGCTGTACCTCGCGCTGCCGACCGGCACCGTGGCGATGCACCCGCTCAGCGACGGGCTCGCCCTTGCGCTGGGGACGGCGGTCGTCCTCGGCTGCGTCCTGCTGTTGCGGGGCCGGGAGCGAAGGGGCGCGGCGCTCGTCGTGGGCGGCCTGGCGCTGATGTTCCCGGTGCGCTACTCGCAGGCCCTGCTGCTGGCCGCCGCCCTGACCGCGGGATTCGCGTTGCGGTGGGCGTGGCACCGGTACCGGGGACGGCCTCAGGCCCGCGCCGGCCGGGCGGCCGTGCTGTGCGGGGTGCTGGCGGCGGCGGTCTACGCGGGTGCCCACCTGCTGTCCTGGCCGACCGGTCAGGACAGCGCCCAGGACCTGCTGACCCACCACTACCAGCGACCCGACCTGCCCGACCCCTGGCCCGCGTTCTTCGCCCAGGAGCGGGTCTTCTGGACGGCCTGGCTGCACCGCCAGGCGACGTATCCCGTGCTGCCGGTGCTGCTCGCCCTCACGGGCTGGGCGCTGTGGACGCGGCGCTCCGTGATCCTCCCGATGGCCCTGGCCGCCGGGGCGGCCGGTCTCCTCAACCAGGCGGGTCACCCCAACCTCGACCAGCTGCTCGGCCACCGCCTCATCGTCTTCCTCTGGCTGCTGCCCGTCCTCACGATTCCGCTGCTCGTGGACCGGCCGCCCCGGCGCCCGCCCGGCGAGGCGCCCCCGGCGGGCGACGACCTCGTCACCTCGGCGAAGCCGCCCGCCTCGCCGCTGTCGTCGTCCGGCTAGGACGAGCCCTGGGAGCGAGGGTTCAGGGGCCGCGCCAGATGTTGGCGAAGGCGGTGTTCTCGATGGTCCGCCTCTGCCGGACGGCTTCCAGCTCCATCACCGCGTCGTGCACGGCGGCGACGACGGTGGTCGCCGTCTCGTCGTCGAGCTGGAGCGCGTCGTCGGAGGGCTCGCCGTCGAGGCCCACGACCGAGGCGAGGGCGGCCAGGACGGGCTCTCCCTCCTGACGGCGGCCGACGGCACGGCGTCGGCCGGGCGTCTCCACCAGCTCCACCCGCTTGGGGCCGAAAGGCAAGCGGCCGCTCCTCTGCTGCCTGAGCTCCCCGTCCGCCTCCAGGGCGTCCTGGTAGACGGCCGCGAGACCCTCGCCGCGGCGCCACAGCCAGTCCTCGATCCGCTCGTAGGGCGGTTGCCGGGTGATCAGCGCGGCGGCCTCGCCGAGCAGCCGGTCCTCCGGCGCGGCCGTCCCGCCCGGCACGACGTGTTCGCCGTCCAGGGTGACGGCTCCCGTCCCGGCCAGGTCGAGCAGCTCGGCGCCCGCCAGCGCGAGCGACAGGTCACCCTGCCCCACCGGGTGCTCCGGCCCCGGGTCCATCGCGATGATGAACAGGTCTTTCGCCGTGGTCATGAACGGCTCCCCTCAAAGCGTCCGTCGAGGCCGGGCCCCACCGGCCGGGCCCGGCCGGTGGGGCGGCCGTCACCACCAGTATCGCCCGGCCCGGCGGGGAGAAACAGGCACTCGTTGCATAAAAGTGCGGCACTGCGTATAGTCATGCCCTCTACGAGGAGGGTCACCGATGGTCGTACGTGCAGCAGTCGCCGGGGCGAGCGGATACGCCGGTGGTGAGCTGCTCCGTCTGCTGCTCGCCCACCCCGGGACCGAGATCGGCGCGCTCACCGGCCACTCCAACGCCGGACAGACCCTCGGCTCGCTCCAGCCGCACCTGCGGCCGCTGGCCGACCGGGTGCTGGAGCCCACCACCGCCGAGGTGCTCGCCGGGCACGACGTCGTCTTCCTGGCGCTGCCGCACGGGCAGTCCGCCGCCGTCGCCGAACAGCTCGGGGACGACGTCCTCGTCGTCGACATGGGCGCCGACTTCCGGCTCAAGGACGCGGGGGACTGGGAGACGTTCTACGGATCGCCGCACGCCGGGACCTGGCCCTACGGGCTGCCCGAGCTGCCGGGCGGGCGGGCCGCGCTCGCCGGGGCGCGGCGGATCGCGGTGCCGGGGTGCTACCCGACCGCCGTGTCCCTCGCCCTCTTCCCGGCGTACGCGGCGGGGATCGCCGAGCCGGAGGCCGTGATCGTCGCCGCGTCCGGCACATCCGGGGCGGGCAAGGCGGCCAAGCCGCACCTGCTCGGCTCCGAGGTGATGGGCAGCATGACCCCGTACGGCGTCGGCGGCGGGCACCGCCACACGCCCGAGATGATCCAGAACCTCAGCGCCGCCGCCGGTGAGCCGGTCACCGTCTCCTTCACGCCCACCCTCGCGCCCATGCCCCGGGGCATCCTCGCCACGTGCAGCGCGAAGGCGAGGCCCGGCGTCGGAGCGGAGAGCCTGCGCGCCGTCTACGAGAAGGCCTTCGCCGACGAGCCGTTCGTCGACCTCCTGCCCGAGGGGCGGTGGCCCGCCACCGCCGCGGTGTACGGCTCCAACGCCGTACAGGTCCAGGTCGCCCACGACCCGGCCGCCGGACGGATCGTGGTCGTCTGCGCCATCGACAACCTCGCCAAGGGCACCGCGGGCGGCGCCCTGCAGAGCATGAACATCGCCCTCGGACTCCCCGAGGACACCGGACTTCCGACGATCGGAGTGGCACCGTGAGCGACGAGTGCGCAGCCGCCGGGCTGCGGAAGGCCACGAAAGCCGCGCCGCCGCGCCGCGCGGTCAAAGAAGCGAACAAGGAGATGCAGTGAGCGTCACGGCAGCACAGGGGTTCTCGGCGGCGGGCATCGCCGCGGGGATCAAGCAGAGCGGCAACCCGGACCTGGCCCTCGTGGTCAACCACGGGCCCCGTCGCGCCGCCGCGGGCGTCTTCACCTCCAACCGCGTCAAGGCCGCCCCCGTCCTCTGGTCGGAGCAGGTCCTCAAGGGCGGTCAGGTCACCGCCGTCGTCCTCAACTCCGGTGGCGCCAACGCCTGTACGGGCCCCAAGGGCTTCCAGGACACCCACGCCACCGCCGAGAAGACCGCCGAGGTGCTTCAGGGCCACAGCGCGGGCGAGGTCGCCGTCGCCTCCACCGGGCTCATCGGCATCCCGCTCCCGATGGACAAGCTGCTCCCCGGCATCGAGCGGGCCGCCGCCGCCCTGAGCGAGCACGGCGGGGAGAAGGCCGCCATCGCCATCAAGACCACCGACACCGTCCACAAGACGGCCGTCGCGGGCGGCGAGGGCTGGACCGTGGGCGGCATGGCCAAGGGCGCGGGCATGCTCGCCCCGGGCCTCGCCACCATGCTCGTCGTCCTCACCACCGACGCGGACGTGGCAGCCCCCGCGCTGGACGCCGCCCTCCGCGAGGCCACCCGGACCACCTTCGACCGGGTCGACTCCGACGGCTGCATGTCCACCAACGACACCGTGCTGCTCCTCGCCTCCGGGGCGAGCGGCATCGCCCCGGAACAGGGTGCGTTCGCCGAGGCCGTCCGGGCCGTCTGCGCGGACCTCGCCCGGCAGCTCATCGGGGACGCCGAGGGCGCGTCCAAGGACATCCGGATCGAGGTGGTCAACGCGGCCACCGAGGACGACGCCGTCGAGGTCGGCCGGTCCATCGCCCGCAACAACCTCCTCAAGTGCGCCGTCCACGGCGAGGACCCCAACTGGGGCCGGGTCCTCTCCGCCATCGGCACGACCGGGGCCGCCTTCGAACCGGACCAGCTCAACGTCGCGATCAACGACGTCTGGGTCTGCAAGAACGGCCAGGTGGGCGAGGACCGCGACCTCGTCGACATGCGCTACCGGGAGGTCAGGATCACCGCCGACCTCGCCGCGGGCGCCGAGTCCGCCGTCATCTGGGCCAACGACCTCACCGCGGACTACGTCCACGAGAACAGCGCGTACAGCTCATGAGCGCCGCGCGGAAGCACACCGCACTGCCGAAGGCGCAGACCCTCATCGAGGCGCTGCCCTGGCTGACCCGGCACCACGGCAGGACCGTCGTCATCAAGTTCGGCGGCAACGCCATGATCGACGACGACCTGAAGGCCGCCTTCGCCCAGGACGTCGTCTTCCTGCGGCACGCCGGTCTCAAGCCCGTCGTCGTGCACGGCGGCGGCCCCCAGATCAGCGCCCAGCTCGACAAGCAGGGCCTGGTCAGCGAGTTCAAGGCCGGGCTGCGGGTCACCACCCCCGAGGCGATGGACGTCGTACGGATGGTCCTCGCCGGACAGGTCCAGCGCGAACTGGTCGGCCTCCTCAACCAGCACGGCCCCCTCGCCGTCGGCATCACCGGCGAGGACGCCCACACCATCACCGCCACCCGGCACCGCCCCACCATCGACGGTGAATCCGTCGACATCGGCCGGGTCGGCGAGATCACCGCCATCGACACCGGGGCCATCCGGGCGCTCCTGGACGACGGCCGCATCCCCGTCGTCTCCTCCATCGCGCGCTCCGCCGACGACCACCACGTCTACAACGTCAACGCCGACACCGCGGCCGCCGCGCTCGCCGCCGCTCTGGACGCCGAGACGCTGATGGTCCTCACCGACGTCGAGGGGCTGTACGAGGACTGGCCCAACAGCGACGACGTGATCAGCCGCCTCACCGCCGGCCAGCTGGAGAAGCTGCTGCCCGAGCTGTCCAGCGGCATGGTCCCCAAGATGCAGGGGTGCCTGCACGCCGTGCGCAACGGCGTCGAGACCGCCCGGGTCATCGACGGCCGGGTCCAGCACTCGATCCTGCTGGAGATCTTCACCGACGAGGGCATCGGCACGATGGTCGTGCCGGACGCCCCCATCGACGTCCACACCGGGCCCGAACAGGGGGAATCATGACCGGCACACAGACCGCGGGGCTCACCTCGCGGTGGCGCGACACGCTGATGGACAACTACGGCACCCCCCGCCTCTCCCTCGTCCGCGGGCAGGGCGCCCACGTCTGGGGCGAGGACGGCACCCGCTACCTCGACTTCGTCGGCGGCATCGCGGTCAACGCCCTCGGCCACGCGCACCCCGCCGTCGTCGAGGCCGTCTCCACCCAGATCGCCTCGCTCGGCCATGTGTCGAACCTGTTCATCGCCGAGCCGCCCGTCGCGCTCGCCGAGCGGCTGCTCCAGCTGTCCGGCCGCGAGGGCCGGGTCTTCTTCGCCAACTCCGGCGCGGAGGCCAACGAGGCCGCCTTCAAGATCGGACGGCTCACCGGCCGCTCCCACATGGTCGCCACCGACGGCGGCTTCCACGGCCGGACGATGGGCGCGCTCGCCCTCACCGGCCAGCCCGGCAAGCAGGACCCGTTCCGCCCCCTGCCCGGCGACGTCACCCACGTCCCGTACGGAGACGTGGACGCGCTCCGCGCGGCCGTCACCACGGAGACCGCCCTCGTGGTCATCGAGCCGATCCAGGGCGAGAACGGCGTCGTCGTCCCGCCCAAGGGCTATCTGGAGGCGGCCCGGGAGATCACCCGCGCCACCGGGACCCTGCTCGTCCTGGACGAGGTCCAGACCGGTGTCGGCCGGTGCGGCCACTGGTTCGAGCACCAGGCACACCAGGACGTCGAGCCGGACGTCGTCACGCTCGCCAAGGGGCTCGGCGGCGGGCTGCCGATCGGTGCGGCCATCGCGTTCGGCCCGGCCGCCGGCCTGCTGAAGCCGGGTCATCACGGCACCACGTTCGGCGGCAACCCGGTCGCCTGCGCCGCCGGACTCGCCGTCCTGGACACCCTCGCGGCCGACGGGGCGCTCGACCAGGTCAAACGGCTCGGCGAGCGGATCCGCGACGGCGTCGAGGCGCTGGGACACCCGCTGGTCTCCCACGTCCGCGGCAGCGGGCTGCTGCTGGGTATCGTGCTCACCGGACCCCTCGCACCGCAGGTGCAGCAGGCGGCCCAGGGAGCCGGCCTCCTGGTGAACGCACCCGCCCCCGATGTCGTACGGCTCATGCCGCCGCTGATCATCGGTGACGCGGAGGTGGACGCGTTCCTGGAGATCCTGCCGGGGGCTCTCGACGCGGCACACGGGGACGGACGATCCGGAGCATGACCATCCGGAGAATGAGGCGACGACGATGACCGAGGCGCAGGAGACCGAGCACGGCGGACCCGCCGTGCCGCAGACCCGCACCGCCCGCCACCGCCGGATCGTGGACATCCTGAACCGGCAGCCGGTCCGCTCGCAGAGCCAGCTGGCCCGACTCCTCGCCGACGACGGGCTGAGCGTCACCCAGGCGACGCTCTCCCGCGACCTCGACGAACTGGGCGCGGTCAAGATCCGCAACACCGGCGGCGAGCTGATCTACGCGGTGCCCAGCGAGGGCGGCTTCCGCACCCCGCAGGCCCCGCTGGGCGGTTCGGCCAAGGAGGAGCGGATGCGCAGGCTCTCGGCCGAACTGCTCATCTCGGCCGAGGCCTCGGCCAACCTGGTGGTGCTGCGTACGCCGCCGGGCGCCGCCCAGTTCCTCGCCTCGGCGATCGACCAGGCCGAACTGCACGACATCCTCGGCACGATCGCGGGCGACGACACCCTGATGCTCATCAGCCGCGACCCGGGCGGCGGCCAGGCGCTCGCCGACCATCTGCTGAGGCTCGCTCAGAACGACCGCTGAGCCGCCGCGTTCAGTACCGCGTGATCGCGGTCGGGCCCGAGGAGGTCCCGACCGCGATGTGCGGACGCCGCTCCGGCCTCGCCCAGGCCAGGATCTCGGCCATGGCGTCCGCGGGGACCGAGACGCACCCGGCCGTCGCCCCGCGTCCGTTGACATGCAGGAAGATCCCGGCGCCCCGGCCGCGTACCGGACGGTCGTAGTTGAAGCCGGTCACCAGGGCGCGGGCGTACTGCGTGCCGTAACCCACCAGGTGCTCGGCCTCGTCCGCCCGGCAGTGCTCCGGGCGCGGCTCCACCCACCGGTTGTACGCGCGCGAGGCGTTGTCCTGGCACCACCAGGAGTCCTCGTTCACCTTCCGGTAGGGATACGTCGTGCCGGCCGGGGCGTCCTCGATGCCGAAGGCGTACGGCAGGTCGTACAGCCCGGTCGGGGTGGTGCTGGTGCCCTGTTCCCGGGTCGTCCCCTCGGTGAGCCCGTTCGCCCCGAACCGCGCGGGCGCCGACCCGGCCGCCGTCCACCGCCCCGCCCGACGCTCCCACCAGGTCACCGTCCCCGTCGTGGCGGCGTCGTCGGGAGCCTCGGCGGTGATGAGCTGCGAGCCGCCCCCGGTGTCCGCCAGCCGGTGGGGGAGGGGCGGCGGGGCGTCGGCGGGTCCGGCCCCGGTGGAGCCGGCGGCCAGGGCGAGGAGGGCGACGGCGGTCGCCAGTGATCTGCGCATGTCCCGGACCGTACGGCGGCTTCCGCCGGCGCCCCACCGCACCTGCTCCGTACGGCCCAGCGCCCGACCGGCGGGCGTCGGACGTTCCGTCGGCACCGCGGGCGCCGGGGTACGGTCCTCCTCCGAGCGGCCGGGAACGCCCGCCGCCCCGCCGAATTGACTAGGCATGCATAAGGTCGCATACTTATGCCGCACGGTCCCGCTCAGCCCCGTCCCCCGGCGGGCAGGCGGCCCGCACCTACGCCCCGGTCTTGAGGAGCACGCAGTGAGCAGCAACAACGGTGACGTCCGGCTCTGGGGCGCGCGGTTCGCCGACGGACCGGCCGAGGCGCTGGCCAGGCTCTCGGCCTCCGTCCATTTCGACTGGCGGCTCGCGCCGTACGACATCGCCGGTTCCCGCGCCCACGCGCGCGCCCTCAGCCAGGCGGGTCTCCTCACCGAGGACGAGCTGACCCGGATGCTCGCCGGGCTCGACCAGCTCGAAGCCGACGTCGCCGACGGCTCGTTCACCGGCACCATCGCCGACGAGGACGTCCACACCGCCCTGGAGCGCGGCCTGCTGGAGCGCCTCGGCCCCGACCTCGGCGGCAAACTGCGGGCCGGCCGGTCCCGCAACGACCAGATCGCCACGCTCTTCCGGATGTACCTGCGCGACCACGCCCGGACCATCGGCGGCCTGATCGCCGACCTCCAGAGCGCGCTCGTCGGCCTCGCCGAGGCCCACCAGGACGTCGCGATGCCCGGCCGTACGCACCTCCAGCACGCCCAGCCCGTGCTCTTCGCCCACCATGTGCTCGCCCATGTGCAGTCCCTCTCCCGGGACGCCGAGCGGCTGCGCCAGTGGGACGAGCGCACCGCCGTCTCGCCGTACGGCTCCGGCGCGCTCGCCGGTTCCTCGCTCGGGCTCGACCCGCGGGCGGTCGCCGCCGACCTGGGCTTCGAGCACGGTTCGGTCGCCAACTCCATCGACGGGACCGCCTCGCGGGACTTCGTCGCGGAGTTCGCCTTCATCACCGCGATGATCGGCGTGAACCTGTCCCGGATCGCCGAGGAGGTCATCATCTGGAACACGAAGGAGTTCTCCTTCGTCACCCTCCACGACGCCTTCTCCACCGGCTCCTCGATCATGCCGCAGAAGAAGAACCCGGACATCGCGGAGCTGGCCCGGGGCAAGTCCGGCCGCCTCATCGGCAACCTCACCGGCCTGCTCGCCACCCTCAAGGCCCTGCCCCTCGCGTACAACCGGGACCTCCAGGAGGACAAGGAGCCCGTCTTCGACTCCTGCGACCAGCTGGAGGTCCTGCTGCCCGCCTTCACCGGGATGATGGCCACCCTCACCGTCAACCGCGAGCGCATGGAGGAGCTGGCCCCGGCCGGCTTCTCCCTCGCCACCGACATCGCGGAATGGCTGGTCAAGCAGGGGGTGCCGTTCCGGGTCGCGCACGAGGTGGCGGGCGCCTGCGTCAAGGAGTGCGAGCGCCACGGCATCGAGCTGGACCAGCTCACCGACGAGCAGTTCGCCGCCATCTCCGAGCACCTCACCCCCGAGGTGCGCACGGTCCTCAACGTGCGCGGCGCCCTCGCCTCCCGCAGCGGCCGGGGCGGCACGGCGCCCTCCGCCGTCGCCGTGCAGCTCGCCGAGCTGAAGGACGATCTGGCCGCCCAGCACGCCTGGGCCACGGCCCGCTCCTAGGGGGTGCCACGGCCGCCCGCACGGCGTCGTCGCAGGTGTACGAGAGATGTCGCGGGCTACGTTGACCGGGGTAGGAGTATCCGCAACCGACCCCGAGGAGCCCCGATGCCCTTCGCCGCCCTGGCCGCCGCGACCACCCCGACCGCCCACATCGGACTGGGCCTCGCAGCCGTCGGCAGGCCCGGATACCTCACCCTCCACCGCGACCGGGACCTCCCCGCCGACCGGGACGTCGACACCCTGCGCACCCGTACGCACGAACTGCTGGACGCGGCGTACGCCCAGGGCGTCCGGTACGTCGACGCGGCCCGCTCCTACGGCCGGGCCGAGGAGTTCCTGGGGGAGTGGCTGGCCGCCCGGCCCTCCTTCACCGACCTCGTCGTCGGCTCCAAGTGGGGCTACACCTACACCGCCGACTGGCGCACCGACGCCGAGGTCCACGAGGTGAAGGAGCACAGCCTCGCCGCCTTCGAGCGCCAGCGCGCCGAGACCCGCGAACTCCTCGGCGACCGGCTCGACCTCTACCAGGTCCACTCGCTCACCCCCGACAGCCCGGCCCTCGCCGACAAGGAACTCCACGAGCGGCTGGCCGCCCTCGCCGCCGACGGGGTTGCCGTCGGCTTCTCCACCAGCGGCCCCGCCCAGGCCGACGCCATCCGGTCCGCGCTCGCCGTCACGGTCGGCGGCGAACCCCTCTTCCGTACGGTCCAGGCCACCTACAACGCCCTGGAGACCTCGGCCGCCCCGGCGCTCGCCGAGGCCCACGACGCCGGGCTCACCGTGATCGTCAAGGAGGGCCTGGCCAACGGGCGGCTCGCCGGGGACGAGGCCCCTGCGGTCTTCCGGGAGATCGCCGCCCGCGCGGGGGTGGGCGGCGACGCCGTCGCCCTGGCCCTCGTCCTCCACCAGCCCTGGGCCGGGGTCGTCCTCTCCGGAGCGGCCACCGTCACCCAGCTCGCGGGGAACCTGCACGCCGCCGTCGTCGGCCTCGACGAGGAGCAGCGGTCCGGGCTCGACGCGCTCGTCGAGGAGCCGGAGGCCTACTGGCGGCACCGCGCGGCCCTGCCCTGGCACTGAGCGGCGCGCGGACCCGGGGACGGCGGTCCGGCGGGCGTCGCCCCGCGCCGCGCGCCCCGGGTCAGGGGCTCGTGAGGATCACCAGCCGCCGCGTCGCCCGGGTCATCGCCACATAGCGGTCCACCGCCCCTTCGACACCCGCCCCGAACGCCTCCGGGTCCACGAGCACGACCAGGTCGAATTCGAGGCCCTTGGCCAGCTCCGGGCTCAGCGACCGTACCCGGGAGGTGCCCCGGAACGCGGGGGCGCCGATCACACAGGCCGTGCCCTCGGCGTGCTCGGCCAGCCAGGCGCCGAGCACCGCGTCCAGCTCCCGGGCCGTCCCGTGGGCGACGGGGTGGCCGCCGTCGCGGACGGACGTCGGCACGTTGGCGTCCGGGAGGACGGCCCGGATCACCGGCTCGGCCTCCGCCATGATCTCCTGCGGTGTGCGGTAGTTGATGCTCAGGGAGGCCAGGGTGATCCGGTCGAGCCCGACCCGCTCCAGCCGCTCGCGCCACGACTCGGTGAACCCGTGCCGGGCCTGCGCGCGGTCCCCGACGATCGTGAAGCTCCTCGACGGACACCGCGCCAGCAGCATGTGCCATTCCGCGTCCGTCAGCTCCTGCGCCTCGTCGACCACGACGTGCGCGAACGGCCCGGCGAGCAGGTCGGGGGCCACCGCGCCCAGCCCCTCCGGATCGGCCAGGGAGTTCCGCAGATCCTGGCCCCGCAGCATCATCAGCGCCCCCTCCTCGTCCGCGTCGGCCTCGGCCAGGGTCTCGTCGGCCAGCAGGGTGTCGATGACCTGGTCCATCCGCTCACGCTCGACCGCGGCGGCGGCCTCCTGACGCCGTCTGCGCCGCGCCGCCTCCGGGTCGCCGAGCCGCTGCCGCGCCGCGTCCAGCACCGGCAGGTCGGACACCGTCCACGCCCGCGCGTCCGCGCGCTGGAGGGAGCGCACCTGGTCGGCGCTCAGCCAGGGCGCGCACCTGCGCAGATACGCGGGTACCGACCACAGGTCCGCGACGAGGTCGGCCGCCTCGATCAACGGCCACGCCCGGTCGAAGACCGCCTTCAGCTCGGTGTTCCCCCGCAGGGCCGCACGCAGCTGCGCCTCGGAGGCGTCGGTGCCGCCGTCGTGCCGGTCCACCAGGATCGTGACCAGTTCCTCCCACACCTGCTCGCGCGCCTCGTTGTGCGGAACACCGGGCTCCGCCGCCTCGAAGGCCGCGGCCCAGTCGGCGGCGCTCAGCCGGACGGCGGACCAGGGCGTCTCGACCCGCAGCGCCGCGGTGGGCGGCTCCTCGTAGAACCCGACGGCGGGCTCGACGGCCCGCACCATCTCCGCGGAGGCCTTCAGGCGCGCCACCTCCGGGTCGGCCTCGGTGCCCGCCGTCGTCCCCTCGTCGACGAGGTCGCGCAGGGTGCAGGTCCGTACGCCCTCCTCCCCGAGGCTCGGGAGCACATCGGCCACGTACCCCAGATAGGGCCGGGACGGACCGACGAACAGGACGCCGCCCCGGCGGTGGCCCAGGCGCGGGTCGGAGTGGAGGAGATACGCCGAGCGGTGCAGCGCGACGACGGTCTTGCCGGTGCCCGGTCCGCCGTCCACCACGAGGGCTCCCCGGGAGCCCGCCCGGATGATCGCGTCCTGATCGGCCTGGATGGTGCCGAGCACATCGCGCATGTGGGCCGAGCGGTGGTCGCCGAGACTGGCGATGAACGCCGACTGGTCGTCCAGCGCCGCATGCCCGGCGAAGCCGTCCGGGGCGAACACCTCGTCCCAGTAGTCGCTGACCCGGCCGTCGGTCCACCGGTAGCGGCGGCGGCTCGCCAGGCCCATCGGGTTGGCGTGGGTGGCCCCGAAGAAGGGCTCGGCGGCGGGGGAGCGCCAGTCGACCAGGAGGCGGCGGCCCGTGCTGTCGGTCAGCCCGAGCCGTCCCACGTACACCGGTTCGGAACCGTCCGCGCCGGCCATGTACCCGAGGCACAGGTCCAGGCCGAAGCGGCGCAGGGTGCGCAGCCGGGCGGTCAGCCGGTGAATCTCCGCGTCCCGGTCCATCGCCTGCCGGCCGGTGCCGCCCGGGGCCCGGCGTTCGGCTTCGAGACGCCCGGACAGTTCGGCGACCGACGCGTCCAGACACCGGGCCACGGCGGCGAAGTGCCGCTCGTCGTCGGCGATCAAAGCCGGTTCGGCCTTGGCGGCGAGCCGGTCGGGGAGGGCGAAGGCGCTGGTGGCCATGGGTTTCACGTCGTCAGTTCCGTTCGTGGTTTCGGCCGCGCGGGGCGGCCGACGACTTCGTCCGTACGGGGATGGGCGATGATTCTGCGGCATTTGGGGGGTCTTGCCGCAAGACCCCCCATGCGCTATACCTTGAGAGTGGCAAGGAGTGAGTTCACCTCCGGCCGCCCCCTCCGTTTCCGGCGAGTGCGCCGACCCCTCCGCTTCCGGTGGCCGAGCCGCCCCCGCGCGAGTGATGCGCCGGTGATCGAGCTCCGCTTCTGGTCGTCCCGCTCTCCCTCCGGCTCTTCCCATGAGCGCCAGTGAGACGAGAATGTCTCAAGTGAGTTATGGTTGTCTCATGACTCTCGACCGTGAGCAGGTGTTGCGCAGCGCCGCCGCCCTGCTGACCCACAAATCGACCGCCACCATGGACGAGGTCGCCAGAGCAGCCGGGATCGGCCGGGCCACGCTGCACCGTCACTTCGCCGGGCGCGACGCCCTCGTCAGGGCGCTGGAGGACCTGGGCATCCAGGAGTTCGAGGCGGCCCTGGACGCCGCCCGGCTCGACGAGGGCACCTCCGAGGAGGCTTTGCGCCGCCTCATCGCCGCCGTCGAGCCCAGCGCCGGACTCCTCTCGTTCCTCGTGGGCGAGAACCAGCTCTTCGAGGGCGACGAGGTCAACGAGGGCTGGAACCGGGCCGACGCCCGGGTCGCCGCCTTCTTCCGCCGCGGCCAGGAGCGCGGCGAATTCCGTATCGACCTCACCCCCGCCTGGCTGACCGAGGCCCTCTACGGGCTCATCGGTACCGGCGCCTGGGCCGTCCAGGCGGGACGGGTCGCCGCACAGGACTTCTCGTACATGATCGTCGAGCTGCTGCTCGGCGGAGCACGCCGGAGCGTGGAGCAATGAGCACCATCGACCAGCACCCGAAGACCGTCGACGCGGAGCGCCGCCCCGGACGGTGGATCGCGCTCGCCGTGCTCGTCCTCGCCGTGCTGCTGGTGGCCGTCGACGCCACCGTCCTGGGCCTCGCCACCCCGTTCCTCAGCGAGGATCTCGCGCCCACCGGCAACCAGCTGCTCTGGATCGGCGACGTCTACTCCTTCGTCATCGCCGGTCTGCTGGTCTCGATGGGCAGCCTCGGCGACCGCATCGGCCGCAAGAAGCTGCTGCTGGTCGGCGCGGTCGCGTTCGGCGCGGTCTCCGTCCTCAACGCGTACGCGACCTCACCCGAGATGATGATCGTGGCCAGGGCCCTGCTCGGTGTCGCGGGTGCCACCCTGATGCCGTCCACCCTCGCCCTCATCCGCAACCTCTTCCACGACCCGCGCGAGCGCAGCCTCGCCATCGGCATCTGGGGAGCGATGGCCTCGGCGGGCGCGGCGGTCGGCCCGGTCGTCGGCGGATTCCTGCTCGAACACTTCTGGTGGGGCTCGGTCTTCCTGATCAACCTGCCGGTGATGGCCGTGCTGGTCGTCGTCGGCGTCAAGCTGATCCCCGAGTCGAAGAACCCCTCGCCCGGCCCGTGGGACATGCCCAGCGTCGGGCTCTCCCTGGTCGGCATGATCGGTGTCGTCTACGCCATCAAGGAAACGGCCTCGCACGGGGCGAGCTGGGGCGCCGGTGCGGCCGCCGTTCTCGGCGTCGTCGCGCTCACCTGGTTCGTCCGCAGGCAACTGCGGCTGCCCGCGCCCCTGCTGGACATGCGGCTCTTCCACCACCGGGGCTTCTCCGGCGCGGTCCTCGCGGACCTGCTGACCATCCTCGGCCTGTCGGGCCTGGTCTTCTTCCTCTCCCAGTACCTGCAACTGGTGCAGGGCCGGGGGCCGCTGGAGGCCGGGCTCGCCGAACTGCCCGCGGCCGTGGGCGCGGTGACCGCCGGTCTGCTGGCCGGATTCGCCGCCCGCCGGTTCTCGGTGCGCGCGGTCGTGGCGGGCGGACTCGGCGCGGTGGGTCTGGCGCTGGGCACGGTGACCCTGCTCGACCAGCACACCGGCTATCCGCTGCTGGGCTCCATGCTGCTGGTCGTCGGTGTCGGCGCCGGGTTCGCCTTCACCGTCACCGCCGACGTCATCCTCTCCAGCGTCCCCCAGGAGCAGGCCGGTTCCGCCTCCGCGGTCTCCGAGACGGCCTACGAACTCGGCGCTGCCCTCGGCATCGCCCTGCTCGGCTCCATCGTCACCGGCGTCTACCGGGGCTTCCCGACCCCCGCCGGAGTCTCCGCCGGCGTGGAGTCGGCCGCCCACGAGTCACTGGGCGGAGCCGTCGAGGCGGCCGCCGCGCTGCCCGCGGCCCAGGCCGGTCCGCTGGTCTCCGCGGCCCAGGAGGCGTTCGTCGGCGGACTGCGGTCGGCAGCGGGCGTCGGCGCGGCGGTGCTGCTCGCGGCCGCCGTCGCCGCCTGGTTCCTGCTGCGCGGCCAGAAGCTGGAGGACGGCGTCGAGCACCCGTGACCACGGGCACGGCGTGGACCGCCCGGCAGCCTCGGTACCGCGTAAAGCGTCCGGCAGCCGCGGGATACGCCGTGGACCGCCCGGCAGCCGCGCGTACGGAGAAGGGCCCGCACCCCGGTCGTGGGGTGCGGGCCCTTCCCGCTGCGCCGTCAGGTCCGCGAGGTCAGGCGGCCTTGGCCTTGGTGGCGTACATGTCCACGTACTCCTGGCCGGAGAGCCGCATCACCTCGGACATCACCGAGTCGGTCACCGCCCGCAGCACATAGCGGTCGCGGTCCATGCCCTCGTAGCGGGAGAACTCCATCGGCTCGCCGAACCGCACCGTGACCTTGCCGGGCCGGGGCAGCCCCGCACCGCCCGGCTGGAGCTTGTCCGTCCCGATCATCGCGAAGGGGACCACCGGGGCGCCCGTCATCAGCGTCAGCCGCGCGATCCCGGTACGGCCCCGGTAGAGGCGGCCGTCGGGGGAGCGGGTGCCCTCCGGGTAGATCGCGAAGGCCTGCCCCTCCTCCAGCACCCGGCGCCCGGTCATCAGCGCCGCGACCCCGCCCCGGCCGCCGTCCCGGTCCACCGGGATCATGCCGCAGCCGGTGAAGAACCAGGCCATCAGCCGGCCCTTGAGCCCCTTGCCGGTCACGTACTCGTCCTTGCCGATGTAGAACACCGGCCGGTCGCAGCAGACCGGCATGATCATCGAGTCGATGAACGTGAGGTGGTTGCCCGCGAGGATCACCGGCCCGGTCCCGGGAATGTTCTCGGCGCCCTCCACCTGTGGGCGGAACATCAGGCGCAGAATCGGTCCGAGCACTGCCTTGATGACCGTGAGACGGGACAACGGTTCCTCCGGTGTCGTGGCCGGGCCGACCGCGGTGGATGGGGTGGAACGGGCGGTGGCCGGTGCCGACGGATGATGGTCGGTGCAGGTGAGGACGATACTCGCGGGTATGCGCTGATCGCACATCGGGTTCACGTGGCGGATACGCCGTGTTGACGCCTGTTCCCGCCATGTTGGCCGCCGGTCCGCCCTTCGTTGCACCTTCCAGCCTACGATCGGGCCTCGCCGGACGGACCAGGACACCACCGAGCGAGGAGCACTCATGACGGAGCGTGCGCGGACGACCCCCGGCCGACGGGCCCTGCTGGGCGCCGCGGCCCTCGGCACGGCCGCCCTCGGCCTGCCCGCCGCCGCCCAGGCAGCCGAGCGGGGCCGGGGCCACGGCGGCGGCCACGGATCGCTGCGCGAACTGCCCGTCCCGACGGTCGTCGGACACCGCGGGGCCAGTGGCTACCGCCCCGAGCACACCCTCGGCTCCTACCAGCTGGCTCTCGACCTGGGCGCCCACATCGTGGAGCAGGACCTCGTCCCCACCAAGGACGGCCACCTCGTCTGCCGCCACGAGAACGACATCACCGGCACCACGGACGTCGCCGACCACCCCGAGTTCGCCGGACGCAGGACCACCAAGCGCATCGACGGCGTCTCCTACACCGGCTGGTTCACCGAGGACTTCACCCTCGCCGAGCTGAAGACCCTTCGGGCCACGGAGCGCATCCCCGGCAGCCGCCCGGACAACACGCTCTACGACGGCCGCTGGGACGTCCCCACCTTCGAGGAGGTCCTGCGCTGGGCCGACAGGGAGGGACGCAGGCGCGGAAAGCCCGTCTGGCTGTACGTCGAGACCAAGCACCCCACCTACTTCCGCAAGCTCGGCCTCGGCCTGGAAGAGCCGCTGGCCCGGCTGCTGCGCCGCCACGGCCGCCACCGCGGGAACTCCCCGCTCATCCTCCAGTCCTTCGAGCCCAGCTCCGTCCAGCGCCTCGCCCGCCTGGTCGACACCCCGCGCATCGTGCTGCTGTCCGGCCCGAAGGAGCGCCCCTGGGACTTCGTCGAGGCTGGCGACCCGCGCACGGTGGCCGACCTGGTCACGCCCGCCGGTCTGCGGTGGATGGCCTCCTTCGCCCAGGGCATCGGCCCCACCCTGGACCTGGTCATCCCCAAGGACGCCTCGGGGCGGCTCACCACTCCGACGACGCTGGTGCGGGACGCGCACGCGCGGGGCCTGCTGCTGCACCCGTACACCCTGCGCAACGAGAACAGCTTCCTGCCCGCGGACTTCCGGCGGGGCACCGACCCCAACGCCTACGGGGACGTCTTCGGGGCGTACGCCGCGTACTTCGCCACCGGTATCGACGGGATCTTCGCCGACCACCCGGACACGGCGCTGCTCGCGGCGGCGGACCACGCCGCGCGCTGATCCCGTACGCACACGAAACCGGTGACGGCGGGCCGCCGGTGACCGCGTCCCGCCGTCAGCCGGCCGCCCCGGTGTGCCCCGGTCGGGTGGTGCCGTCCCGCCGGGGCAACCGGGCGCCGTCCCCCGTACGTCCGCGGGGGCATGACGCTTCTCGACCATGACCCCGCGGCCGCCACCGCGCTCGTCGTCCGTGCCTTAGGGCCCCTGGTACGCGCGGAGGCGCGAGCGGAGGCTCCCGCCGCCGGGCTCGACCCCGCCGACCTCGAACAGGGCGTGTGGCTGCGGCTGCTGGAGCGCCCCGGGCACGCCGGGCCACCCGCCGACCCGGCCCGCTGGGTGCGCGACTCCGTCCGCGCCGAGGCCCGCCGGGGACGCCGCACGGCCCGGCGGGAGGGCCCGTACGCCGGAGGGGAGCCGGCCGCCGGACCGGCGGGCTGCCCCGAACGCGCCGCCCTCGGCGCGGCCGAACACCGGGCGCTGCGCGCCGCGGTGGCCCGGCTGCCCGGACCCTGTCCCCGGCTGCTGACGGCGATGCTCGACCCCGCCGATCTGACCTACCGGGAAATCGCAGGGCAGTTGGGTATGTCACAGGGCAGTTTGGGTCCGATCCGTTCCCGTTGCCTTGGATGTCTGCGCAGAATGCTGGCGGCGGAGGTTGTCGCTCCATCCGTGCGGGGATAGAGAGCGGTAGGCAACCGGCGGACAGGTGAGCGGGAGGCGTGCACACATGGGCATGAGCGTGAACATCTCGGCGGCGACGGCACAGGACGTCGAGCAGATCTTCAGACTCCAGTACCTCTGCTTCCAGCGCGAGGCGGAGCTGTACGACAACTACCGGATCGACCCGCTCGTCCAGACACTCGACTCCCTGCGCGCCGAGGTCGCCGACGACCTGGTGTTCGTGGCCCGGCTCGGTGACGAAGTCGTCGGCTCGGTACGGGGGTTCACCGATACGGAAGGCACCGGGCTGATCGGCAAGCTCTGTGTGCACCCCCGCCTCCAGGGCCACGGCCTCGGCGCCCGGCTGCTGCTCGCCGCCGAGTCGGCGCTGTCGGCCGAGCGGGCGGCGACCCGCTACCGGCTGCACACCGGTCACCGCAGCGAGAACAACCTCCGGCTCTACCGGCGGGCCGGATACGCCCAGGTCGGAGACGTCACCGGGGCGGACGGCGTCCGGCTGATCCTGCTGGAGAAGGACGCCGCGGCGCGGGACTACGTAGCCAGCGCCTGAGCGCGGGCGGCGCCCCGACGCGGACCGGCGAGCGGGTCAGGCCCTCTTCGCCCGGCGCAGCCAGATCATCCCGGTGACCGGCAGGATCACCGGGATGAACAGGTAGCCCATCCCGAAGTCCGACCACACCGTCGACTCGGGGAAGGCGGACGGCTCGGCCAGCGTCCACGCGCCGACGACCAGCACGCCCAGAAGCTCGGCCGCGCAGCACACCAGCGCCGCCCGCCGGGCCCTCTCCCCGCCGCGCACCAGCGAGTACGTGATGAAGCCGTACACGACGGCGGCGACGGCCGAGAGCGTGTAGGCGAGCGGAGCACGGTCGAACCCCCGGACCATCTCGACGATCGAACGGGATGCCGCCGCCACCGTGAACACACCGTAGAACCAGACCAGGACCCGGCCCGGACCGCTGCCCAGCTCGAAGGACGGCTTCGCCGCCGTGTCCGCCTCGTGACGGCCCGTCTCGCTCACGTCAGTTTCCCCAGATGTCGTAGAGCCGCACTTCGAGCACCGCGAGCACGAACGCCCCCGCCGCGACCGTCACCGATCCCCAGCGGGTCCGCTCCGTCAGCGACAGGAACCCCGCCGCCGGTACGGCGGCGAACGCCCCGATCAGATAGGCGACGAACACCGTCGTCCCCTGCTCCGGCCGCTCCCCGCGCGCCAGCTGTACGACGCCCACCGCCAGCTGCGCCAGCGCCAGGACCGAGACGACCGCCATCCCGATGAAATGCCAGTCCTTCGTCGGCTGGTCCCGGTAGGCGGCGTGTCCGCACCAGGCGGCGAGGGCGAGCGCGGCCACGGCGACCGCGACCGTCAGGGCGTCAAGCATGTAGTGAGGGTATTACGGACGGATCGCCCGCCCGTCTGCGGCCCCGGGCCCGGCGCGCGAGGGCGCAGGAGGACGGATGACGGCCGACGGTCCCGATCGTGCAGGTCTCACGCGTCCGGAGGCACGATCGTGGCCTTGGCCACAACCGGTGGTCGGCGTTCCACATCCCGAGCGCCCGCGCGGCACCGGACGAAGGTCCGGAAAGCTGGTATCGCCGCAGGTCAAGACCGTGACGCCGGGCCGGCCCGGGTGATCCGGAACCGGTCGCACCGGCCGTCCAGCGCTGTCCGCTATCCGGACAACGTGGATCGCGCTGACCGCACGTCTGTTTTACTGGGCCCATGACCACGACGAGCAGCCGCACCCTTGCGACCGAGGCGATCAGCACGCCCGGTGCTCGTTGTATGTGTCGAATGCGCGCCTTCTGAGGGTCCCCGCCTGAGCCTCGCGCCCCGAAGCGAGACCGAGCCTGTGCCGTTCGCCGCCAGGAGAACGAGCCCGCCCGCGCATGCGCTGCCCCCGGCCGACCGCCGCCGGAAGCCATGCCGAGACGTAACCCGGCCGACCAGCCCGAACAGTCTCTTCAGACGATTGCCCCGTGCCCGGCGGACTCCGCGCCGCGCACTCGACAGTGACGGAAAACCCCCTGTGATCACCACTACGGGCCTCACGAAGGTCTACCAGTCGCGCGACCGTGAGGTCACCGCACTCGACGGCGTCGACCTGCACGTCCGCGAAGGCGAGGTGTACGGCGTCATCGGACAGAGCGGCGCCGGGAAGTCCTCCCTGATCCGCTGCGTCAACCTCCTGGAACGTCCCACCTCCGGCACCGTGACCGTGGCCGGGCAGGACCTCACCGCCCTCGCCGGCCGCGGCCGGAGGGCGAGCGCCGAGCTGCGCCGGGCGCGTACCCGCATCGGCATGGTCTTCCAGCACTTCAACCTGCTGGACTCCCGCACCGTGCTGGACAACGTGGAGCTGCCGCTGGAGATCCTCGGCGTCTCCGGCCAGGCCCGCACCCGCAAGGCGAAGGAACTGCTTGACCTGGTCGGCCTCGCCGACAAGGCGAAGTCCTACCCCGGCCAGCTCTCCGGCGGGCAGAAGCAGCGCGTCGGCATCGCCCGCGCCCTCGCGGGCGACCCCAAGGTGCTGCTCTCGGACGAGGCGACCTCCGCGCTCGACCCTGAGACCACCCGCTCCATCCTCCAGCTGCTGCGCGACCTCAACCAGCAGCTCGGCCTCACCGTCCTGCTCATCACCCACGAGATGGACGTCGTCAAGACCGTCTGCGACTCCGCCGCGCTCATGCGGCGCGGGCGGATCGTCGAGTCCGGGACCGTCACCGGACTCCTCGCCACCCCCGGCTCCGAACTGGCCCACGAGCTGTTCCCGGTCGGCGGCGCCGCCACCGGCCCCGACCGCACGGTCATCGACGTCACCTTCCACGGAGAGGCCGCCTCCCAGCCGGTCATCTCCCAGCTCTCCCGTACGTACAACATCGACATCTCGATCCTCGGCGCCGCGATGGACACCGTCGGCGGCAGGCAGATCGGGCGGATGCGCATCGAGCTGCCCGGCCGCTTCGAGGAGAACGTCGTCCCCATCGGCTTCCTGCGCGAGCAGGGCCTCCAGGCCGAGGTCGTCGACGGCGACCCCGCCCCCGGCGGAGCCGCCGCCGACGACGTGCCGGAGCAGACGCCCGCCCCGCTCACCAAGGAGGTCGTCAAGTGACCTGGTCCGAAATGCAGCCGTTGCTCACCCAGGGCACCGTCGACACCCTCTACATGGTGCTCTGGTCGGCGCTCGTCACCGTCGTCGGCGGACTGCCGCTCGGCGTCCTGCTGGTCCTCACCGACAAGGGCGGACTCCTCCAGAACGCGGTGGTCAACAAGGTCGTCGGCGTGGTCGTGAACATCGGCCGTTCGCTGCCGTTCATCATCCTGCTGATCGCCCTGATCCCCTTCACCACCTGGGTCGTCGGCACCTTCATCGGCCCCACCGCGATGATCGTGCCGCTCGCCGTCGGCGCCATCCCGTTCTTCGCCCGGCTGGTCGAGACGGCGATCCGGGAGGTAGACCACGGGCTCGTCGAGGCGGTCCAGTCGATGGGCGGATCGATCCCCACCATCGTCCGCAAGGTGCTCCTGCCGCAGGCCCTGCCCTCGCTGGTCTCGGGCGTCACCACCACCCTCATCGTGCTCATCGGCTACTCCGCGATGGCCGGGGCGGTCGGCGGCGAAGGGCTCGGATCCAAGGCCGTCACCTACGGATTCCAGCGCTTCGACAACCAGTTCATGCTGATCACCGTCGCGCTGCTGATCGTCATCGTCACCCTGATCCAGCTCATCGGCGACCTCGCCGTGCGGCTGCTGGCCCGCCGCGGCCGCACCGCCTCCTGAGGCCCACGAAACCGCCTCCAGAGAGGCACACGAACCAGCCTCCTGAGGCCCACGAACCTTCCGCCCCACCAAGCCCGAACTCCTTGTCCGGGCGCACCACCACCCGTAGGAAAGAGGCACTTTTCGTGCGCAGGAACATCAAGATCACCGCAGCCGCCGCTTCCGCCGCCGCGCTCGCCCTCGGCCTGAGCGCCTGCGGCACGGACTCCGACCCCGCCTCCAAGGGCGAGACCGGCGCCGGGGCCGACACCTCCAAGGCCCTCGTCGTCGCCGCGTCCCCGACGCCGCACGCCGGCATCCTGGAGTTCGTCAAGAAGAACCTGGCGGAGAAGGAGGGCCTCAAGCTGGAGGTCAAGGAGTTCACGGACTACGTCCTGCCGAACACCGCCACCCAGAACGGCCAGGTCGACGCCAACTTCTTCCAGCACAAGCCCTACCTGGACGACTTCAACGCCAAGCAGAAGACCACCATCGTGCCCGTGGTCAACGTGCACCTGGAGCCGCTGGGCCTCTACTCCAAGACGGTCAAGGACCTCAAGGGCATCAAGCCCGGCCAGACCATCGCCGTCCCCAACGACACCACCAACGAGGGCCGCGCGCTCCAACTGCTCGCCGACAACGGCCTGATCGCCCTCAAGGACGGCGTCGGCACCAGCGCCAAGCTGAGCGACATCACCGACAAGAAGGGCCTGGAGTTCAAGGAGCTGGAGGCCGCCACCGTGCCCCGCGCCCTCAACGACGTGGACGCCGCCGTCATCAACGGCAACTACGCCCTCGAGGCCGAACTGGCCCCGGCCAAGGACTCCCTCGCCCTGGAGAAGGCCGAGGGCAACCCGTACGCCAACTTCCTCGCGGTGAAGAAGGGCAACGAGAAGGACCCGCGCGTCGAGAAGCTCGCCAAGCTCCTCAACTCCGACGAGGTCAAGAAGTTCATCGAGGACACCTACCAGGGCTCGATCGTCCCGGCCTTCGGCACCCCCGCCACGTCCTGACACCCGCCCCGCGCCCGCCGACGGAGCCCCGCCCCTCCCGCCCGGGAGGCGCGGGGCTCCGTCGCGCGGACCCGCCCATGCACAACGCCGACCCGATGCTGCATGCTGTGCCTTTACCCGGTCCTCGGCATGGAGCTGCGCATGACTACCACCTTTCCGTCCGTCTCCATCAGCACGGACAGGTTGGTGATGCGCCCCTTCGAGATGGCCGACATCCCCGCGCACATCGAGATGATGAACGACGAGATGGTCATCGCGTGGATGGACGGCCCCCACCCGTACACCCAGGTCGACGCCGAACGCTGGGTCCGCAGGATCGCCGCCGCGGAACGCACCGGCGGCCACGGCATCGCCCTCGCCGTCACCGAGTTCCTCACCCAGCGGCTCGTCGGCAGCGTCCGCCTCCTCAACACCGACTGGCGCACCCGCTCCACCGAGGTCCGCTACATCACCGCCCCCTGGGCCCGCGGTGAGGGGTACGCCACCGAATCGGTGCTGGCCGTGGCCGAATGGCTCTTCCGTGACCAGGGCTTCGAACGCATCGAGCTGCGCACCCCCGCCGACAACACCGCCTCCCAGCAGGTCGCCCAGAAGCTCGGCTGCATCAGCGAGGGCGTTTTGCGCAACGCCCGTATCGCCCGCACGCGGACCGAGAACGGCACCGACGGCGGCTGGACCGACATCCGCACCGACCTGATCGTCTGGGGGCTCCTCCCCGAGGACCTCGAAGGCGTCGCCGACGAACTGGCCGACGCGGGCGGCTACGGCACGTACAACGACTGGAAGTAGCACCCGAGGCCCCCCGCGGGGCCCGGAGACCGACCGGGTACTCTCACCCCTGCCCGGCACGCGCGGGCCACCCCGCCCGGCACGCACGGACGGACGCGCCCCACCCCTCCGACACCCCAGGAGACAGACGACGATGGCCGACCGGGTCACGGTGATCGGCTGGGACGGCACGCCACTGACCAGAGCGGCCACGGCCGCCCTCACGGCCGCCACGCTCGTCGCGGGCGCCGCCCACCACCTCGCCCTGCCGGAAGTGCCTCCCGACGCCGAACGCATCCGCCTCGGCAGTGTCGACCTGGCCGCCCGCCGGATAGCCGGACACCGCGGCAGCGCCGTGGTCCTCGCCGACGGCGACCCCGGCTTCTTCGGCGTCGTCCGCACCCTGCGCGCCCGCGAACACGGCCTCGAAGTCGAGGTCGTCCCCGCCGTCTCCTCCGTCGCCACCGCCTTCGCCCGCGCGGGCATGCCCTGGGACGACGCCCAGATCGTCGTGGCCCACCCCCGCGCCCTGCGCCGCGCGGTCAACGTCTGCCGCGCCCACCACAAGGTCGCCGTCCTCACCTCGCCCGGCGCGGGCCCCGCCGAACTGGCCCTCCTCCTCGACGGCGTTCACCGCACCTTCGTCATCTGCGAGGAGCTCGGCACCGACCGCGAACGCGTCACCGTCCTCACCTCGGACAAGGCCGCCGACCACACCTGGCGCGACCCCAACGTGGTCATCGTCGTCGGCGGCACCGGCCCCGAGACGACCGCCGCGAGCGCCTGGATCGCGGGCCGCCCGCCCGCCTACCCCCAGGGCGTACGGGGCTGGGCCCTGCCCACGGCCGCCTACCGCGAAGCCGGGGTGGACCGGATGCCGGACTCCGGCGAGGGCGAGTTCCCGGGGCTCCGCGCCGCCCAGCTCGCCCGCCTCGGCCCCCGCACCGGCGACCTCGTCTGGGACATCGGCTCCGGCAGCGGCGCGTTCGCCGTCGACGCGGCCCGCTTCGGTGCGGCCGTCCTCGCCGTGGACGCCGAACCGGCCGCCTGCGCCCGTACCGAGGCGGCCGCCCGCGCCGTCGGCGTCCCCGTCCAGGTGGTCCGCGGCCGCGCCCCGCACATCCTGGAGCGGCTGCCCGAACCGGACGTCGTACGCATCGGGGGCGGGGGAGTCCCGGTCGCCCGAGCCGTCCTCGACCGGCGGCCGGAACGCATCGTCACGCACGCCTCCACCCGCGACGAGGCCGAGGCGCTCGGGGCGGCGCTCACCGGCAACGGCTACACCGTCGAGTGCGCGCTCCTCCAGTCCGTCGACCTGGACACCGAACTGTGGACCGAGCGGGAGAGGTCCGTCGTGTTCCTCCTCTCGGCGGGGCGTTCGGACCCCGCCCCCTGACCCGTTCCGCCCGGTACGCGAGGTAGGCTGGCCGATTGTTGTACCGCGCCCGGCCGTTCGACGTTTCGTTCGTCAATGTCCGGAAAAGTGGACTGTTTTGGTCCGCTTCGTGGTACGGCACGACCCGGGGGACGCGCAACGTGGCGCAGTCCACAGTGAGCCGTGGCGGAACCACCTGCCGCGGCGGCGATCGGCCGCGAGAATGGGAAGCTCCGCGGGCGTTTCGTGCCGCGCGGCGAGCCCGCTCGTTCTTGTTGACGAGCACCGGCGTGCCGTGGTTCGGCGTCCCGGGCGAAGGGCCGAAGAAGCACTGACGATGGGCGAGGGGTACGCATGACTGACACCGGCCAGATCCCGGGCGAGGGACTGCCGGAGAACGCAGGCATGGTGGAGCAGCCGGGCGCCCCCGCCCCGGACGCCTACACCTTCCTCGACCCCTCCGCGCACACCCCCGAGGACGACGACCTCCTCCTGATGCCGGCCGCCCAGGGCGCCTGGAGCGACGCACCGCAGACCTCCCCGGCCCCCGCCCCGGAACAGTCCGCCGTCCCAGCCGCGGTGGCCACCCAGCAGCCGCCCGCCCCGGCCCCCGCACAGGCCCCGCCGCCCGAGCAGCCCGGACAGTCCGCGCAGCCGTTCCAGGCCCAGCAGCAGTACGCGGCGCGGCCGGAGGCCCCCGCGCGGGGCGAGGCGGCCCCGGCCCCCGCCGAGCCGCACGGCACCCACGAGTCCGGCGGCCGCGACTCCGGCTCCGTCGACCTGAACGGCGTCCGCATCCCCGAGCTCGCCCCGGCTCCGGTCGGCGCGCACGCCGCACCCGCCCCGGCGCCCGCCCGTCGCCCCCTGCACCGGGGCCCCGCCGCGGCCGAGGCCCCGTCGTACGGCGGCGGTACACAGGGCGGCGGGGTGGTCCGCTCCCTGGCCGACCGGGGCCCCGCCGGGGGGGGGGGGGCGTTCCGCGCCGCCTCCCGCGCCCGGCTCCTGCACTACGACCGGGCCGCCGCGGTCCGGTTGCAGGCGGGCGGCGGCGACGCACTGGCCGTGTTCGGCCGCCCGCCCTCCTTCGAGG